>JBHLQM010000044.1:7498-29999 GCA_048884785.1 Candidatus Thorarchaeota archaeon
TATGATGTGAACTGCATCGATAGACCAACTATCAACGCACCAAAGAAAGTTCCTTCAAAGCGACCATAATGGGCGCCTCCTACAACGACTATGACAAACGCATATATGAGGTACGTCAGACCGTGACCAGAGTTTGCTCCAATCCACGGAACTAGAATAGCACCGGACAATCCCGCAAGGCCTGCACCCAACATGAATACAATAGTAAACAATCTTCTAATGTTGGTGCCTAATGCTTCAACCATCTCGGAATCTTCAATTCCTGCCTGAATTTGCAGACCAATACGCGTCTTTCTAAAACCTAAAAACATTAGTCCAGCAACGGTGAATCCCAGAAAGATTAAGAAAATACGGTAGAGATCAAACAAATAACCTCCACCAAAATCTACAACGCCACTAATGAAGAAGTAGTATATTTGGGAATGAGGGATAATAAAATAGGAGAATTGCGAAGGACCCCAGAAGATTTCGGCCATCTGAGTAATGATGAACATAAAACCAACAGTTAGCAGTATCTGGGCGATAGGATTGCCATAAAGCCGTCGAACTGTAAAGAACTCTATCCCTCCACCAATGAGAGCCATAATTGCTGTCGCTCCAAAGGCACTCACAATAAAGGCTGTAACTGACAGCATAAAATAATTGGTTCCAAAGATGGCGAAGAATGGTAAAGATGGGTTCAAGAAAACAGCCTCAGTTTCGAGATAGATTACGTACCCCAAGAATCCCCCCAACATGAAGAACGCACCGTGTGCGAAATTGATTACATCGCATAGGCCAAAGATCAAGAAGAAACCTGAAACCATCAAGAATAGGAGCATGCTGAATGCAAGACCATTTACCAGCGATTTGCTTGCTCTTACAACAAATCCATCCCACGTATAGAAGTCTATGGCAGCGAAAATCAAAAGACCGCCTATTATTATGAGTACGACCACTGTTACGATTCTCAATATTCTGCGAATCTGTGGGTTTGCCTCCAAATAATCCCGAGGCGAGAATTTTTTTCTTTCCATCGTCTTTTTCACCTTGATTCAACAACTATGCTAAATTGTTACTCCCAAGTATTGCGCTACAAGCTGTTTGTCAGCCACCAACTTCGCCATGTCCTTGCCTTCATGTACTATCTTCCCGCTATCAAAGATGTAATAGTTATCACCGAGCTTTGACACTGCTCTAAAATTCTGTTCCACTAATAGGATAGTTGCAAATTCCTTTAGCCTGTCCAGAGCATTGATGAGATTCCTAGCCAATATAGGACTCAACCCCTCTGTTGGTTCGTCGATAAGCAATAGGTCATTATCGTTCACCAATGCACGGGCAACAGCCAGCATTTGCTGCTGACCACCTGACAGCGTCTTGGCCCTCTGTTTAAAGAATCTCCTCATGTCCGGAAATAGGTCAAAAATAAACTCCAATCGTTCAGGGTAATCGCCCACAAGACCCCCCTTTCGTCTTGACACAATCAGGTTTTGCTCAACTGTCAATGTGCCGAAAATTCTTCTGGTGTCAGGAACATATCCAATGCCCTTACTGACTATTTTGTGAGTAGGTAGATGCGATATGTCCTCATCTTTGAAAACTATCTTTCCTTCTCTTGGTGGATAGATTCCCAGTATAGCTTTCATTGTTGTAGTTTTTCCAGAGCCATTTCTACCCAACAGCAGTGTTACTTCTCCTTTGGGCACAACTAGCGAGATTCCCTGTAAAATGTAGAAAGACCCTATGTAAACATGGGCATTTTGAATTTCAAGCAAGTTCTTCATCTGTACCACCAAGATAAGCAGCTAACACTAGTTCATTTTCTTGAATCTCCTTCGGAGGGCCTTTAGCGATTACGCGTCCTTCTGATAGAACAAAAATCTCCTCACTCAGCCTCATTACTATGTCCATCTTATGTTCTACTACTACAAGCGTCAATTGGTCGCCATAAGATTCTTTGACCCGTATTATAGCATCAATAACTTCGGGTATCTCTTCTATTGACATCCCTGCAGCTGGCTCATCAAGTAGAAGGAGTCTTGGCTCTGTAGCAAGAGCCATCGCGATTTCCAGTTTTCTTTGCTCTGCGTGCGGTATCAACGCAGCTGGAATATACAGTTTGGTTGGGTCAAGTCCCACAACTGACACTATTTCCAGCACTCTTTCATGAAATCTTTCATATGAGCTTGCGTTCGTTAACATTCCCAAGAAATTTACTCTCGCACCACTACAACCTTGTACAGCCAGTCGAATATTCTCAAAGGTTGTTTGATATGGGAATATGTTCGTAATTTGATATGATCTTGATATCCCCCGTCTCGTACGTTGGTGCATTGAAAATCTCGTTATATCCTGACCTTCAAAGTATATCTTTCCGGAAGATGGAAGTAGCGCGCCTGTAATCAAATTGAAAAATGTGGTCTTGCCTGAACCATTCGGGCCAATGATGGCTTTTATAGAACCTCTCTCCACATCAAGTGTCACATCATTAACGGCAACAAGCCCTCCAAAGCTCTTTGTTAATCCACTTGTGCTGAGGATAAAATCATTCGTAGAGGACAATTGGCTCTCCTTCCTCGCAATCTGTCAATAGAAGCATGTACCCAATAGACAGCATTTAGGCGAATAATATATCTTTTGGATTAAATTTGGTATGTTTCTTGTTTCTAATCAGCAACAAAAGCAAGGAAGCACATCTTCAGTAAGACTAATACTCGAGAGTACAATGATTTTAATTCAATAGGAGCTTGTGAAATGGTTTTGAATGATTGGGCTTGGATTGGAGATTGGACAGGAAGAAGAGCTCTTTTAACACCTAATAGTGAGGCTGTAGTTGACAACATTCAGCATAGGAGATACACGTTCAAGGTTATGAATGAACGTGCCAATCAAACTGCTAGATTGCTGCTAGATTCCGGAATACAGAAAGGTGACAGAGTTGGAGTGTTATCGAAAAACAGATTCGATTTTCTTGATATTCTATTTGCCTGCGGCAAGATAGGGGCAATCTTGACTCCATTCAACACTAGGCTCACAGCAAAAGAGATTGAATACCTGATAAAGAAAACAGACCCTTCCATCTTCTTCTATGATCCCGATCTCGGAGCTCAGTTTGAGGATACGCGCCCGTTTCTCAAAAAAAGACACATATTCGTAATGGGAGATAAAAAGTCAGAAAATGACAGAAACCTTGACTCGGCGAGGTCCAAGAATTCATCTGATGAAGTGGAACGTCCCTCAATAACCTTGGATGATCCGTACCTAATTGTTTTCACTGGAGGTACCACAGGACTGCCCAAAGGTGCGATTCTTTCCCATGGCTTAGTGTTCTGGAATTCAGTTAATACGATTGTTTCATGGGGACTGCGACCTGATGACATTCAGCCACTTCTCTTTCCTCTCTTTCATACAGGCGGAATCAACGTTCTCTTAATCCCCTTCTATCATATCGGGGCCAAGACGATTATCATGGGCGATTTCAATGTGGATGCAACCCTAAAGGTAATTGAGAGGGAGAACTGTTCCATTGTCATAGGAGTCCCGACAATGTTCAACATGATGTCGGAGTCACCCATGTTTGAGAATGCGAACTTCGACAGTGTACGAGTCTTCATTAGTGGCGGAGCTCCTTGCCCCGTGGCCATAATGGAAAAGTACTGGAAACGCGGCAAGATACTGAAAATGGGATATGGACTAACAGAAGTGGGGCCGAATAATTTCTATCTTCCCGACAGTGAAGTGGAACGAAAACCATCCTCTGTTGGATTCCCTGTGTTTCACTGTGACATGAGAGTGGTTGATGACCACGGAAATGAAATGCCAGCAGGCGCGGTTGGCGAGTTAATGCTGCGTGGGCCTCACACATTCTCAGGGTACTGGGATGAACCTGAAGAAACATCCAAAACCATCGAACATGATGGTTGGGTTCACACCGGCGACCTTGCCATGAGAGATGCTGAAGGATTCTATTTCATAACCGGACGAAAGAAGGATATGTTCATCTCAGGAGGTGAGAATGTCTATCCCACTGAGATTGAGGAGCTTCTCTACAAACATCCCTCTATTTTGGAGGCCGCCGTTATAGGAGTCCCTCATGAGAAATGGGGCGAGGTGGGCAAGGCATTCATTGTGTTGAAACCGGGCAAGAGTCTTATTGAAAAGGAGATTCTTGAGTATCTTGATGGAAAGCTTGCAAAGTATAAGATACCAAAGCATTTCGAATTCAGAGATGAACTGCCAAAGAGCGCAGCTGGAAAGATACTGAAGCGGGAATTAGTTGGATAATCAGGAGGTATAATCATGACTAGGAAGAGTATCGGCATTGAGGCAATTGGCACATATATTCCGAAGGAGCGACATACTGCTGAATATATCTCAAGCAAGTCTGGGACTCCTGCTGAAGTCATCAAGAGTAAGATGGGAATGAAGAGTAAGGCAGTCCCAGGGAAGGATGATCATACAGTTGCAATGGGAGTGAAGGCTGCCAAGATTGCCATTGAAAGGGCTGGAATCGATCCGGCAAAGGACATTGATTTGGTCATCTGGGCAGGTGAGGTCTATGCCGAGCATCCTATGCAGACATATGCAATAAAATTCCAGGGCGATATTGGCGCGACAAACGCCTGGGCGTTTGATGTTAATCAGAGATGTGGGACGATTGTCGTGGCAATGATGCTTGCCAAGTCGCTAATGCTGACAGAGGGCTATAGACGTGTTATTATTGGGAGTGGCTACCGCAATTGCGATCTAATAGACTATGAGAATATTCGAACTCGATTCATGCATGACCTAGCTGCAAGTGGTGTTGCTATGATCCTTCGTTCCGATTTTGGCAAAAATATAGTTCTTGAGGGCAGCGTGATCTCTGATGGTCAGTTCTCTGAAGATGTCTATGTTCCAGCAGGCGGGACGGTAATGCCAATCTCTTGCGAGGCAATTGAGAAGAAGCTGACATACCTTGATGTTACAGATCCAGAAGGTCTCAAAGAAAGATTAGATAGACTGTCAATGCAGAACTTCATCAAGGTTGTAGATGAATCCCTCAAAAAGAGCGGCTACACCAGAGAGGATATTGACTACCTGGGTCTTCTTCGAATGAAGAGAAGCGCATTTGAATATGTAGCAACAGAACTTGGCGTTGACCCGTATGAGCAAGCAACATATTTTGAGGAATGGGGACATATGGGGCAGAATGACGCCGTTGTTTCACTGGAAGAAGGCTTGAAGAGCGGGAAGATAAAAGATGGTGATGTTGTCGTTCTAACGGCAGCCGGCATTGGATGGTCGTGGAATGCCATGACAATCAAATGGGGAGCACAGGAGTGATTGCTATGAAGGTTACTAAATATTCAGACATCAAATTAGGTGACTTTGCAGAAGTAGAGCATTTCATAACTGATGAAGATATTCAGACATTTGGCAGGTTAAGCGGCGATTATAATCCGCTGCATTTTGATGAAGAATGGGCAAAAACAACGATGTTTGGTAGTCGAATTGCCCATGGTCTTCTTACAGCATCTTTCATCAGTACAGCTATTGGAATGCATCTTCCAGGAGCTGGAACAATATACATAGGCCAAAGCATGCGCTTCCTAGGACCTGTAAGGATTGGTGATACGGTGATTGCTCGTGTAGAAGTAGTCAAGCTGGATGATGAAAAAGAGCGCGTGACTCTTAGAACAACTTGTACAAACCAGCGTGGCAAGCTAGTACTAGATGGAGAAGCAGAAGTGACCCTCATGAGATAGACAACATGAGCTTGTGCATGAACTCCTAATATCGGAATGAGCCTCTAGTCCTTCAGAATCCGTGGCAGTGCAAATCGCAACACGATCGCCTCTCCAAGGGATATAGCTAGCTGAGTGAGAATTGCCAAGACATGATTTCCTGTGGTCAATAGCATATAGCTGTACCCTACAAGAGGTGAAAAGCCAACAATACCGCTGATCAAGAGCGCGAAAAACGATATTGCCTGATCACCGACGAGATTGACCGCAGTTACCCGGCCGCCTCCACGAACTCGATATATTGCCCCACCTACAGCAGCCCCAATTGAGTAGGTACAGGGTAATTGGAAAAGAGGAATGAGGAGGAGATATGGCGATATTAGTGAGTTGACCAAGAGAATCACAAACACTACTATCATTGAGAAAACATATGATACTGAAAAGATTGCTATTTTCCCGTTTAGAACTGTGAAGGTCTTCAATGGCAATCCTTCGTAAACCGAAGCACCTTGAGTATCTAAACCTAGTAGTCCTATCATTGCTATTCCTGCAAAGACTGTTACATAGCCAACAACCATCAATACTGCCATACTACGAATCCCGGAAACTCCGCCTATTGAGAGAGAAGGAAGAATTGCAAATATCATTAAGAATGGAAAAACAAGCAGCATGATGGAACCTAAACTTCGAGTGGCAATTCGTAGGTCCTTTCGAACTAGCGCTCGAAGCTCCGATGAGATGTGTATATCAACCGGCGATACAGATGATGATGCAGACACTGAAACTCCGCCCAATGCCAGAGATTTCAGAGTTTTTCCACTAGTTTGATAACTTCTGATACCAAGATAGAGATAAAGAATGGAAGCCGCTGCTGAAGCAATAATAGTAGGTAGTGGAAACACAAAACCATAGGCAAGCGTTGCAGCCACGAATCCAAATGAGAATGGAAATAGCAGAGCTAGAATACTAATTACTCCTGAACCTGCGATTGTGGAGAAAGTGACAATCACATTTACAATGGCAGGGATAAATCCTATCGCACCATATGAGACCACGAAGCCCAATGTCATCCCGATTCCAGCCCCAATTCTTATGATTGATGAGAACGCAGATTCACTTCCGGCTTGGGATTTTGAATAGAACCACCCTGATACACGAATAAGAGCTCCAAGTGCCAAGATTGATGTCGCGGTCAATGAGGCAAATACAAAGATGGCAGTCAGGAGTCCAAAGATGATGGCAATCAGAATTGGAAAAATCACTAGAAGCAATGCAATAGGAGCAATGAATATTCTGGCAAAAGCGAGTAGCATTAGTCCCTCTAAATCAGATTTGCTAAATGGAAGCGTAGATGGTAGAACCATCGCGCCAGCGCTGAAGAAGCCAGTTGAAGATATTAGATTCATGAAGAATATCAGCACAAAGCCTGCTCCGAAAAATATGCTAATAGAGACAGCGAACTGGAATTCTATTCCTCCGGTCATTTCAAAAAAGAAGAATGATACCACCATCATGATGCCAACCATAAGTACAACGAACCCTGTTAGCAAGGAGTTTATTGCTGAGCCTCTCTTAATCTGCGAAATGATGCGTTCGGGTTTTTCCTTTATTCTAGAGAGATTAGAAGGATTGGCGTCAAGATAACCAGTGAACCGAATCTCTTGAGCGATGGTACCAGCAATTCTCCAACGCTCTCTGAAACTCAATTCTCTAGAGCCCCCCTCAGAGCATCAACGCCCTTCTTTACATCATCCTCTTCTCCGGTTAGTTTGAGAAAGACATTCTCGAGTGTAGCTCCTTCCGATTCAGATTGAGTACGAAGCTCGTCTAGTGTACCCTCTGCAACAAGAACACCATCATCAATGATTCCTACACGATCACAGAGACCCTCTGCCATCTCCATAATGTGCGTGCTGAAGAGTACTGAGCCACCTTTGTCGGTATGAATCTGAATGACATCCTTCATGATTCGGGTTGTTCTTACATCGAGGCCTGAGAATGGCTCATCAAGAATTAGGAGATCTGGGGCATGCAGCATAGCGATGAGTAGCATAGCCTTCTGTTTATTTCCCTGCGAGAGTGTAATAATTGGCTTATCATAATGATTCGTGAAATCAAGTGCACGAGCCATTTCTGCAACACGGTTTTTTGCATGCCAATGGTCTAGACCTCGAATAGAGCCTACAAACTCAAGGATTTCTCGGGATGTTAGCGAATTGTAGAGAAGTTGCTCTTCTGGGACATATCCAACTCTTTTCTTGACCTCAATAGGGTCAGAGGTTGAGCTAATGCCGAAAACATTAGCAGTTCCAGAATCTGGATCTAGAAGACCCATCAAGATCTTCAATGTTGTTGTCTTTCCTGCACCATTAGGCCCCAGAAGCCCATAGACCTCACCCTCATGTACATCGAACGTTAGTCTATTGACAGCTGTTATGTGCCCAAAAGTCTTCACAAGGTCTCTAATCTCTATTGGATTCAAACCAACTCCTCCTATTCACGCAGCAGTTTGGTTTCAGACAAACTACTGGAAATCAATCACATTGAAACAGTATATATTCTTCGAGAGAAGCAAAACATTGTATCGTCTTTCAAAAGGCTACCAATAATACAACTGGGTTGTATGAATTTATGTGCTTCGAGATAATCTCAATTCATGAGGGCGGCAAAGAATCAAAATACTGTAGGATAGTGGAACTAATCAGAATAGGGAATCAAGAGATTATTCAACGATATCAAATTCGGTCCCAACACTTTCTGCACCATCACCGGAAGTTCTTATTTTCCTCATCCACACGTATAGAAGGACAATTGCTGCTAATCCTCCAATGAGTATAATCGGTTCCAAGCCTATGATGGGCTCATCGCTTTGCTTGATTTCCAGAATGACGAACCCATTCTCTTCATCTGTCATATAGATATAATTACCAACCAATTCAATCCGATTGGGCTTGCCACCGTCAGAGTAGCGAGCTACTTCAGTAGGTTGAGATGGATTCTGAATATCTAGCAGCAGTAGTCCTAATTCCACATCACAAAGAAAGGCAAGATTGCGTACCATGTCAATGTGAACAGAAAAAGCGTGCAAACTCTCATCGAATTCGGATACAACTCTGATATTTGATATGTCGCTAATGTTCAGTACCTTAAAGCTCTTTTCCCAATAACTTAGAAAAGCCAAGTCTCCAACGATTTCTAGATCGCCCAATTCAGCATCACTAGTCGACTCTCCCACATACTGTGCTACTTGTGTTGGATTAGTACGGTTGGTAATATCAAAAACCGTAAATCCTGCGTAACTTGTGGTTGCAAAAGCAAGATTCTCCATGACTTCGACATCTGTTGCATCTCCAGCAGTAGATATACTTCCTAGCAATTCAGGTGCTGTGAGGTTCGTTACATTGACACTTGTAAGAACGCAGCCAATCCCGCTGAATCCATTAGCAACAAAAGCTACATCTTCTACTACTGCTACATCCCATGCGTAGTTTCCCGTGAATTGGCTCAGAACAACGGGATTGGATTCATCCTCAAAGTTGATTATCTTGAGCCCACCGTTGCCATCACCCACGAACATTGTATCATCCCGCATGAAAAGCTGATGTGCGTAGCCGCCCGATGAAGAAGGAACGCTTGCTAGCTCAGTTGGCTCATAAGGATCACTTGTATCAAAGACCTTTACTCCAGAGTATCCACATGAAACATAAGTGATATCCTTGTTTGAATCGACCCACACATCATAGGCATCACCAGTTTCAACCTGTCCCACTTTTGTCAGCACAATTTGGTTTGCGCTTGCACGAAGCACGAAGCAGCTTAGAATGGAGTTCAGAATAGTGATTAGAACTAGGTAGCAAATGACTCTAGTATATCTCCCCTTCACCTTGGTTTTCTCCCTAGCCCGGAATCAGATCTCCGTTTCCCTATCTTCACGGTGCTTGAAGATAGAGTTGCATACTGAAAACTCAAGCGCGCTGAGAAATAAGAATAGTGTTTGGCGCAGACATTGCAGAGAGAATCAAAGTGTGCTTAATGTCACTGCTGAGCTATCTATCGCAATGTCTGTGGTCAAGTCCATGAGATGATGATAAGTGCAAACATTCGTTTGAGATTCCCTGATGTGCGATAGAGAACTTGTGTTTGAAATCCGGATACAGTCATTTAACCAGATGTTATCTTTGCAGACTCGACCAATATTGATGGAGAGATCATGTTTTCTCGGCTTTCAATATCTGATCCAATTAGAATTATTCTCTTCAGCAAGTCGGTCATTGTAATTCCGAATAGTGTACTTTTCAGAGGATGTATGATTTCACCCTTCGAGAGGAAAAAGCCCTCCATAATCATGGCGCTCAGCTCTCCTGTGATGGGATTAGGCCGATCTAGGGTAAGAGTGCAGAGAACACCCTTGCTGACTTCTGAAATCATTTCATCAAGAGATGAAGAGCCTGGCGAGATTACCAGATTCGAAATGTCAATGCTCGGAGTAACTCTATAGGAACCGCGTGCAGCATTACCAGTATCATCCACTTCATCTTTGGCACTACTGTATGAATCGTGAAGATAGCTCTTTAGAATCCCTGAGCCTACTAGTTGTGTATTCTGGGATGGAAAGCCTTCAGCATCAAAAGGCCGTGATCCAAGAGCATAGGCTTGAACTCCTGTATCCATAATAGATAGTTCAGAGGTGGCAATCTCCGAGCCCAGCGAATCCACCATGTAAGATTTCCCTTCTTGAATTGTCCTTGCATTAAGGGCCTTGGTAAATCCTTCACGAAGTACTGCCAACAACGCTCGAGGACTCAGGATTAGAGGCAAATCACCTCCATCAATCGCTTTCGCACCCCGCAATTCAAGGGCGTACCGAGCAGACTGTGAACCCACTTTCTCAGGATCAATAGCCGCAAGTCTACGTGAACCTTGAATTTCATCACTTGAGCATTGCTCCCCGCCTGATCCAATAGCAGAATATACCTCTAGTCCTGCTTTCGTTTCACAGCTTGTTGCATTGATTCCATGTGAATTCACGATAACTCTTGTCTTGGATTCAGCAGTAAACCCCCCCACAATTAGATTGCGCTCCTTTCCTGAAACCTCCTGCGAGGCTTGAACTGCACGTTTCATTATTTCGACAGCTTGCTCATATCCGATTTGATCTATTTGTCTGTCAAAGATACCACTGATTTTGGGGTATGATGAACGGACGGATGCGAACGATTTGAAGTCCGGATCAGGAACTGATGCACGTGACGCGGCAATCGCGTCCCGAATTGCTTGATCGAGGTCCTTCTCTAGGATTGAAGTGACATACGAAATCCCTAGCTGATTCCCAAGAGCAACCCGTATCCCGCATCCTGCATCCTGTTTCTCAGCAGCTAGGCGAATTAATCCCCTCTCAATCTTTACCTCGATTATTTTTGTCGATTCCAAGTATGCTTCAACCTGATTTGCACCTAGGGCTTCAGCGCAATCGACTACATGCGTACCTAGTTCGATGAGTTGGTGGTTCATATTATACGCCTCCCACTGGAACTTGGTGCAATCTTGCATGTGGCCCTCCAGACATCACCCATGCCGCTTGTCCTTGAGTTCCACAGCTCCCAGCGTCATAGAAGAAGTCCTTGCACACTGCATCCACCTTTGGCAATATTTCGAGTATCTGGCCTGCAATAGAGGCATCACGAACTACATCTGTTCTTTCACCATTCTCAATCAGTTGGCCATTTACTGATTTGAACATGAACTGGCCCTTTGTAGAATCCGTGTAGCCGTAATCAACATTGCACATGATTATACCTTCTTTGGTATCTTCAATCAATTCCTCAAGATCCCAATCGCCAGGCTGCATGAACGTGTTGCTCATTCGAGGAATCGGTGGATGCATGAAGGACATCGCTCTTGCGGAACCATTTGCCACCATCTTGAGCCGTGATGCTGTGTCTAGGCTATGCAAGAATTCTGTGAGTATACCGTCTTTCACCATTTGCTTCCTTGTGGTGCGAGTTCCTTCCCAGTCGTATACATAGGATCCGAGATGTCCTTTTAGGGTCGGATCATCAAATAGATTGATGTGCTCTGGTCCGATACTTGTTCCCATTCTACCCTGCAGTACTGATGACCCACCGGTCAGCGAATCAGCCTCGCACGCATGACCAAATGCTTCATGGATCAAAGCTCCATTTAGTGGTGGATCGACAATAACATCGAAAATCCCACCCTTCACTGCTTTTGATGCCAAGAGTGATAATGCCACTCGCGATGGTTCTTCGACCAGCCATTGCATTCTCTCATCTGTGATGTCACCTAGACCTCCAGTAAACCCAATGGAGACATGTGCCTGTTGTGTGCTTTTTTCATCTTTGGCTGTGCAGAAAGGAATGAACACAATCTTGGCACTCTCTTCCATGACACTTGTTCCCAAGGAATTCGCAGCATACATCTCAGTGTAGACATCGCGATAGACTATTCGTGAGTTCTTTACCCTCTTGTCTGCCTGAAGCATATCGTTGCTTAGTTGCTTTGCTATTCCTATCTTGTAGTCGACAGATGTTTTATTGATAGGAGTCTTGGCCTTGTATTCTATATTATCTTGAAAAGCTGGAGCTTCAATCTCGAACCGTTCTTCAACCCACTTGCTTGCAGTCACTGCTAGCTTCGCTATTGATTGTGAAGCAATTCTAATCCCATTCTGGGACAAATCAGTTGTGTAGCCAAATGACCAAGACCCATCCACAAATGCGCGGATACCTGCCCCCTTCTCCGTAGCCAAGACTGTGTTTCTGGTGACTCCATTCACAATGTCGAGGTTTGTCTTCCGAGTGTATTCGATTCTAATATCCACAAAGGAGGCTCCCGCACTCAATCCAGCCTCTATTGCAGTTTCACCAAGGTCTTCCAAGTTCATACCTCCGACTGCGTTCCAAAGAGCAGCTTGCTAATCTTCTGCCAAATCTGCACATACTCGCCATTCCCAATTGCATATGCATCGAGAAGCCAGTGATACATGTTTACAACTTCGGGATCTGTTACATCAGCTCGCACAAGCCCAGCAATCATCCCCCTCCAAGAGTCCTTGAGTAATTCACTTGCAGTCAGGAGCCTTACAACCTCTTTCCTATCGCGTGCATTCAATTTGATGTTGAAGATACTCAATGTATCGTCCATTCGTTTACCTTCTCTATCAAGCAAAAAGTCTTCATCAAAATGTGGTGTAGCCATTGTAACGACAACGTATTTGGATGTCCGACGGTAGTAATCGATAGCTCTCTTGCCCACCCAGAGCGTGCCATACTTGTGGACGAATCCCAACTCCTCCAGGCGACGAATGTGATGATTTACCTGATTACGAGTGACTTCCTGAAAGCCTACGTGCTTTCTTGATAGTTCCACAATCTCGCTGACGGATAAAGCGTATCGAACGGTAGGAGTTTCCTTAATGGTTCGAATACCAGTCTGTTGATCAATTGATGATTCCACCACGAAATCAGCGATACCTCGTCCCAAGATCTGATGGATAGCTAATCTAGGTTCTTGTTCAAATTCAGTGGCCAATCGAATGTCGGTTATGAAGATCGCGCCAGTTTGAGGTCGTTGCCCGGCCTCAGTCAACTCAATCTGAGCAATTGATTGTGGAATTTTGGCAGTCACAGAATCACCTACGATTTTTGTTTGTTCTAACAAACAATTCTTAGTATATTGTTTGCTTTGAGAAGCAAATAAGCGTTGCTACCAACGCAGCTCCATATGGAGCTGTTAGAGGAGTAATGCTGGCGATTTGCTTAGTTTTGAAAAGAGCTAGAGCATCTGGTTGAACATGGTCATCTCCGGCTCCAGTGATTTTTGCTTGATGTATTATCACAAAACCTGAAAGAACCAATAAAACCGGACAATTGCGCAGAACTAACGGGCTTTTAATCGTCATTCTGGGTCAGAAAACTATGAAAATTCTGACCATAGATGATTTTGGTTATGCAGTGGATATTCTCACGAAATATCAAGAAGGCATTAACTTCCCTGCTCCTTTTGTGGATATGCTGAGAGATGCCATGAAGGCAGAGAGAATCAAAGTATGTCTGACAGAGTCCAATGACAACACACCAAATGGGTTTGGTGTCATTGGTAAAGTCAGCGGGCAAATTCATGCAATATGGGTAGATGATAGGGACGGTGCACTGGATCAAGACTACATCAGAGATTGCGAGAAGGAAATCGTAGAATGGTGCTTTGGGGAGATTGAGAATCCCCCTGATAGAATTGACTTCCCAAAAATGACAGATCCTCTGAAAATGGAAATACTTCGTCGAGGCTATATCGAATACAAGCGAGCAGGAATGTCAGCATCAAGAGAGGATTTCCTAGAGAATCATGAGGTATCACTCCCAGAAGGTTTTGCATTAGTGCCTTATCAGTCTGCGTTTAGGCATAATGTGGCAGAGGTGATTGCAGAAGCCTACAAAAACCATATTGACGCCATTATCTACCCTGAGTTTTTTAGCTCAAAAGAAAAGGCATTGGAACTGCTTCAGAAACTTGAGAAGAATGAATTGGGAGAGTTCATTGAGGGGGCATCTCAAGTACTTTTGAAAGGCGAAGAGGTTATTGGAATTTGTATGATTGTGAAAAAGGAAGAAGACGCAAGCATTTCAGATATAGTAATATCACCATTATATCAGGGCAGGGGATTGGGAAAAGCACTTCTTGTAAATACGGTTCTCTCATTCTTTAAATCGGATGATTCAATTAATGCAATAAATCTTGCAGTCACTTTATCAAATCCAGCCAAATATCTCTATGAGAAGACAGGATTCAAAATCAAGGGTGAGTTTTCAGCTATTATATACCAAGGCAATGGTGTGGCAACCAACTAAGCTAGTGATAAGACTCGGGGGGCTCCAACGGCATATTATGGTTCATCTATCAAATCCTTGTTTTTCTGTCGTACTCCTCCAATCATAATTAGTATAGTCCCTGCAAGAAAAGCCAACCCGTAAAGAGGTGTATGTGATAAAAACCACCAAGGAAGACTAGAAATCACCAAAAGGATATAACCCGAGGAAATCAATGTGAAATTTACCCTTTCCAAATGTTCAAGGTGCAGACCCCATAGGACAAAAAGACATCCTGCAAAAGCACCGCAGACTAGTATGAATATAGCAAGAGGATCAAGCGGCGGAAACAATGCAATATATGCAAAAAACTGAATTATCAAAACGAAAATCAGTAGAATTAATCCTGTTCCAAAATATCGGTTATGATTCACAGGAATAATTAGCTCCCAATTTCTAAATGAAGATTGCGCGAAATGAGTGGACTCGGTTCTGGGAATTACTCTTCCTGACTGGGGAGATTCTGCTCAGCGCACCCTCCCTTATGGCAAAATCCAGATATCAAATGGTTGGAAGAAAGGATTCGACCATATTTATTACAATGAATTATGATTCACCTGACGTTAGGGAATAACCATTATGGAAGGCAGAGAAGAGAGTTTACCTAACGACATGACTATTGATTTTGATGAACGCTTGCCATTTAGATCGAAATTGGCCTACGGTTTATCTCAGGCTTCTGTCAATCTTCTAGTGAGCATTGCGCTTGGATCAGCAATCACATTCTACTATAATATCAAACTAGGATTGAGTGAAGAATGGGTCGCACTTGCATGGATCATCTTCGCAGTATGGAATGCAATAAACGACCCTCTATTTGGGATTCTGCAGGAGAGGATAGATACAGACATAGGACGACGCATCCCTGTTCTTAGGTATGGAGCACCTTTCTATGCCGTTACTTTCATAATATGCTGGTTTCCATTCCTAGGAAGCACTCAGATAGCATTATTCTGGAACTTCCTACTCGTCCTCTTTCTATTCGACACAACGTTCACGATGGTCGGATTAGTTCAGACTGCTCTTCCAGCTGAGATGTGTATAACTCAGGAGGCTAGGTCTAATCTTGCATTGTACAATGTGATTCTAGGAACATTTGGCGGCTTAGTCGCAATGTTAGTGACCTTGATTCTTCTCACTGATGAAGCAACAACCACACTTAATCCCCTATTCCAGCCGCTTATGGTTCTGCTTGGATTAGTAGCAGGAGTTCTTCTTTTTGGCGCAAGTTATGCTTTGACTGAGAATGAGTATGCAAGAAAGGAGGAAACTCTGAGTTTCAAGGACTCCATGGTTGAAAGCCTAAAGAATCGGGAGTTTCTTGTTTTTGAGGGGATGAATTTCATCCGGGAGATGGCATTCACAATTGTAACTGGGTCATTGATCTATTTCGTTCAATATGTAATGCTTCTTACAGGATTCCTGTCATCAATCCCATTAGTTGCCATCTTTGTCGTCATGCTTGTCTTTAGTTTTGTAGCAGACAGGATGGTTAAGAAAAGAGGATTAAAACAGGTCTATGTTATTGGACTTATGGTAACAAGCCTTGGTCTTATTCTTCTATTCCTCTCGGGTTCTCTATTTGCTGCAGCGATTTCCAGTCTGATTGTAGTTGGAATTGGATTTGCACCAGTTCTTATGATTTGGTCTCCGCTGCTAGCTGACGTAATGGATTATGATGAAATCTTAACAGGGAAGAGAAGAGAAACGACATATGCAGGTATGAACGCGTTGATCACCAAACCAGCTATTTCCATAGCGAATGCTTCGTTCCTGCTCATCATCAGCGGATTTGGTTTTGATAATACTCAGAGTGTTCAGTCGGACTCCGCAATCTTGGGTATACAATTCGCCTACGCATTATTCTCGGCTATTCTATTCCTAATTTGCGCATTCATCTTTTGGAAGTGGTATAGTCTTGATGGAAATGAATGGATTGCAAAGAAAATAGAATTGGGAAAGGAGCGACTAAAAAAAGAGAATGCATACATTGTAGGCCTTCGAAGGGAGGGAAAGATCTCCAGGACCTACGACAAAATCTACAAGCAAAAACAGGAGAGCAATAGGGAGTGAATACTATGGGGTCCGAGAAAACAATCATTGTTCCCCATACGCATTGGGATAGAGAATGGTACCTACCGTTTCAGAGATTCAGGTATATGTTAGTTGAACTCATTGATGAACTTCTTGAAATCCTTAAGAAACAGGACTACAGATTCATGCTGGATGGTCAAACAGTCATATTGGAAGATTATTTTGAAATCCGAGAGGAGCGTAAAGAAGAGGTCCTGAAACATATTAGGGATGGAAAGATCACAGTTGGTCCGTGGTATTTATTACCTGACCAATGGCTGGTTGGCGATGAGAGTCTAATTCGGAATATTGAATACAGCCATGACCTCACTTCAGAACTACACATTCCACAGATGCCAATTGGCTACCTGCCAGACATGTTCGGGCATTCAAGTGCTATTCCTCAAATGTTGAGCAATCTCACAGACTTCAAAGCTGCAGTTCTATGGAGAGGAATTCCGCCCGAAATAATGACAGTTCTCTTCAATTGGAAATCACACCCATCATCAACAGCTGTGATTCCAGCTGTTTACCTCCCTGGAGGATATGGGAATACTTCCAGATTCGTGGAAGAGTACAAAGATTTCATCGAGATTGTAAAAGATGGTATCTCATTTTTAGATCCATATTCTCCAGTACCTGTCTATCTCATGATGAATGGTTCAGATCATCTTTTTCCTCAGGCATTTGTTCAGAAGAGTGTGGACCGGATGAGAAGTGAAGGATTTGACATTTCACTTGGGTCACTCACAGAATATATTGAGCAACTCCAAAAAGCAGTTGGCGACTCGGGCTATATACCTCCTTTACAAAGTGGTGAGTTCCGTTCACCAGCTAGAGCCCCGCTTCTACAAGACACCTATTCAGCAAGAATGTGGATCAAGATTTGGAACCAGAAAGTCGAGGATATGTTAGTGCGACAAGTTGAGCCACTGAGCACTTATCTCTGGCTCTTTTTGAAGCAAGAATATCCGACCAGCTATCTAAAGACTGCTTGGAAATGGTTGTTAAGAAATCACCCCCATGATTCAATCTGTGGCTGTTCTGTTGATACTACTCATGAAGAGATGAAATCTAGATTCTCATGGGCTGAAACCATCGGAGAAAGTCTGCTGGAAAAGGCGAAGAAGATACTAGATGAGAAAGCATTGGAGTCCGAATCTGATACATCAAGTGTCCTAGTCTACAATTCCGGCGGAAGCATGGATTCTCCGGTACTAATCGAATTCTCGGCATCAAAGGATCGGACAATCAATGGTTTGAAAGGTCCAGACGGTACAATACATGCTGTCCAAAGGCTTGAATCACGAGATGATATCTTCTTTGAAATAACAGTTGGGATGAGAATGGCAAGAATGAGTATGGGTCTATTGCCAGGTAGGAAGCTCATGAATTTCTACATCAATGATATTGAGTTCTTCGAAGGTGAGAATCCAGAAGTCCTAGAGTTGCGATTCATATCAGATCTTCATCCCATTGGTGACCTTGATATGCAGGAGTTCAAACGCAATGCACGGGAGATAACCGCTGGCAAGAAGTACAAGAAGATACACCTCGTCGCTGCACGTCCAACTCAGAATATCTATTCTGCCGTTATACCACTGCAATCATGGGCCTTTTCAGAGTTCGTTCCAGTCAAAGCGACTCCAAAAATAGACGAGAATGAGTTCTTGGTGAATCAGAACCAGGTTGACAATCGATACTATTCGGTCTCCTTCAATAAAGATGGTTCATTGAATCTTTACAGCAAGGAACTGGAGTTAACCTACGATAAACTCCATTTCTTTGAGG
This sequence comes from Candidatus Thorarchaeota archaeon, assembly GCA_048884785.1. Classification (GTDB taxonomy): domain Archaea; phylum Asgardarchaeota; class Thorarchaeia; order Thorarchaeales; family Thorarchaeaceae; genus MP5-2226. Next base: position 25,956 of record JBHLQM010000044.1, read on the forward strand.
ACTATGGCGACCGTGGGGATGAGTACACCTTCGGAAGAGTTGGACCCGAGAGGGTCGACGTGAAGAAGGTGAAACGGCATGTTGCTGTAACCGGACCCGTTCTTGCAGAGATTCGACAGGATATGGAGATTGAAGTCTTCGAAAACTTAGACAATTCCAGAGAGAAGCGGAAAGGCAAGGTAAGAATTCCTATTGAGTCTATTTTCAGGTTCTATCGAGACACTCCAAGAATTGAGGTGACCACTCGACTCACTAACAGGTCCAAAGATCATAGGCTCCGAATCTGCTTCGACCTTCCTTTCACCTCAGAGAAGTCCAAAACTGCAACACACTTTGGTGTTGTAGAGAGAGATGGGGCACCTGCAGAAGTTCCTGATGCTGATATACTAGAGAGGACTAGCTCTTCATTTCCGGAATTACCATCGGGTATACAGCCGCAAAAGCGATTCATCAGGGTTGATGATGACAAGGGAAACGGAGCAATTACTGTCTTCAACACAGGTTTGCCTGAAGTCGAATTGGCAGATGAAAATAGGATTGCTGTAACACTTATTCGCTCAGTTGGCTGGCTCTCTCGAGCAGACATACCTGAGAGACCTGTTCATGCAGGACCTGGAAAAGAAACTCCTGGTGCGCAGGAATTGGGAACTGAGTATGAGTTTCACTATGGATTCGCTGTGCACTCAAATGACAAACCAATCAGTGTGAGTGCAGATATTGCGGATGCCGCATCAGAGAAACCATTGACCCTTCATCTCAATCAATCAGATGAGTTCTCGATGCTCTTTAATCCTATTATTCAGATAGATAATCCAAGTATTAGGATCTCTTCAATGAGAGTGAGAAATGATGCAGTTTTAGTTACGATGTTCAATCTAGAGAACAAGGAAATAGCTGTGACCCTAAACACTCAAGATTCCTTCGAAACCGTGACGGAATCAAAGATTGATGGAACAAAGAAGTCAATGCATACAGTCGATGAAAATCAAGTCAGTGTTGTATTTAGTCCGCGTGAAATCAAAATGTGTGTATTAAAGTAAGTATGCTGGTAAGCATTGCTTGTTGCTGGAAGCAGACAAGTATTGTTGCCCACGCATGGCAAGTTCCAAGACTAATCAGCAGAATTTAGCAATACCAGGGAAACATGAAAACTCATCATAAATTCTATAAGATTCAATCCCGAATTAACCATGCAATCAAGTTGGGCGGGTGGTTCAGTGAAACCTCTCGGGACTGTTATGAAGTATTATCCGTTTATTGATAAGGAATCCAAGCGCATTCTCAAATCTCTAATGGATGAATCAAATAACTATAATGAATTCGTACAACGACTCTGTAAAGTAGTTATTGAGAATGATGTTCCTGTCAGTCTTGCTTATCTCGCGGCGGTTCAAGCCTGGTGGTGTAGAATAGACAATGTAAAGAATCTAATTCAAGAGAAGTTCAAGGATATTCCAATTATCAGACCTTGGGCATATCCCCATAATTCTTTTGAGAGAGACCAAATCACATTTCATGATGTTGTTACTGAAGCTATAAAGATTGCAATTGATTCAGATATAGAGGACTGGATAGAAACAGAACTTCATTTACTCCATACCTTTTATCATTGGCCCATAGGTGAAATCTCAAGTGCTCTTGAACCAATTGAAATCGCAAAAGGTTTGATCAAAGAGAATGCTGCTTTGAGTTGTTTTGAGCCTTTAATCTGTGCATTTGAAGGAGTGTTTATTGCAGGAGATGGTGAAGTAGAGAAAGCTCTAGACATTCTCAGTAAAGGAGAACAGATAGTAGAGCGTTACGATGATGTCTTTTACAAATACATGCTCCTCTTGACCCGGGCAGATATTCTGAATTTCATCTTGATGGATGTTCAAGGTTCAATGGCAATATTTGAAGATCTTTACAAAATAGCTCAAGAATTAGACCTGCCTTATTTTATCTGTGAGGTTTTGAATGATTCAACTCTTGCCTTTGAAGCAGCTGGAGAGTATGATTTAGCAATTTCCAGTGTTCAAGAAATCATCGATTCAGGAAAACAACAGAGTTTGGGTGAAACAAATTTCATTCTACTTTCCAGAAACTATGCAAATTTAGGTAATGGCCCCAAAGCTCTCGAATGGATAAACAAAGGTTTCGACTACTGTGGGCAATTTGAGAGTCCTCTAATGCTTCTATCTAAAGCCTGGGCATTGGCATTGGTAAATAGACTTGATGAAGCAGACCAGACATTGGAATCTGCGTACTCCCTTATCATGAAGGCTGGTCTGGAACGTCATTTGGGAGATTACTATCAGGTGTCGGGAGTGGTCGAGTATAGAAAGGGAGACCCTCTCACTGCTTTACACCTCCTTGAAAAAGCGTGGGAGATTGCAGAACGGGTTCCAACAGCCGCAAACCAGAATCGAGCTCTGCTTGATCTCGCACGAGTTGAGATTCAGATTAGTGATTATTCTGCAGACAGTACCGAAATTGCTGTCCCCGGAAAATGGCTTTCCAAGCTTGAGAAACTTGCATTCGATCGAAACCTCACGGGCATCAGAATGCAGGCGGCTCTTCTCAAATCTGAGTTCTACAAGAAGCATGAACAGCTCAAAGATGCTCGCTCAACTCTTGTGGATGCACTGAATATTACGGATTCGCTAAGTGTCAAAACTCTCCGACAGCAGATAATGGAGAAAACACACGAACTTGATCAATTGCTTATGGGCGAATGATGCGTCTTCCGCAATCACATGGTAGTGAAACACTTATCATCAGGTTGACAAATCTCTTCCACTTCATCTTTGATTGGAGGAAGGAATGTGACCTCTTCTCAAGAAACTCCGTGCTTCTACTGTTCTGAGTACGCAAAAGCTGCGAAAGACTATCCAGTGAATCCAGCTACGCATGACGTGCAATCCTTTACTCTTTATTGTCAAGACAATAAAGAGGTCCGGTACAAGTCGGATTAATATCAGCTAGCTGCGTTGGTGACCAGGTTTATGGTCACTTTTGTCCAATACTAAGATATACTGTAGCCAGTCTTGAGTAGATTATTATGACAGTCACACATTCTAGCTCGAATCGAGAGATTCGTAAAATGCGACCTGATGAAATGGACGAATTCGTCACACTGATGCAAATAGCATTTAGAGATAGTATTGAAGAAGACCGACTTGATGAGGCTGAAGTTCGAAGACTCATGAAGAAGGTACAAAGCCCTCTCTATAAGATTATCACAAAAGCATTTGGCATTAGGATGGAGTTCTTCGTGGGAACTAGCAGCAACAAGATTGCGAGCGGAATTCAACTGGGTATTGAGAAAGACCATGTTTATGTTGGCAATTTAATGACTCTTCCAGAATATCGACGGCAAGGTTTCGCAAGGGAGTTGCTTCATTTGTCATTCCAAAGGGCACATGAGAATGATTTGAAGAGAGTGGGGCTTGGTGCAAGAGCTAACAATGCTAGTGCCGTAGGTCTTTACAAATCCGAGGGTTTCGAAATTACAAATCACACTGGCCGGTTTGATTCCCACTCTTTGCAAATTCCTGAGCCGGCATCTTCAGCCAATGTTGAGATACGCAGGGTCACCAAAATTCCATTTATGGATATCAATCATATGTTGGATGATTGCTTTCCTGAGTCATATCTAGAAATCAGGGGTCGAGAGAAATTCGTCAAGGATTATATTCCGTCCCGTGCCATTCGTTTCTTTGCTCGCCGACTTGCAGGTCAATCGATAAACACCTATTCATTCTACGTAAATGGACAAGTGAAACCTAGAGGGTTCGTTCAGGCATCTCAGTCGAATATTGAACCCAGAATTCAGATTTCATCACCAATCCTATTAGAGAAAGACAACGATTTGCTGATGGAAGTCATTCCACGAATATTAGATCTCGAATCAAAATACAAGGGACTAACTACTGCGTCTATCAGTTGCTCAATGCATCGCAAAGATGCAATAGCAAAGATAGAGAGTCTTGGTTTCAAGAATATACGTGAAAGCATATCAATGACCAAATATCTCTGAACCAGATTGGACCTCTGCTACTACCA
>JBHLQM010000045.1:0-29758 GCA_048884785.1 Candidatus Thorarchaeota archaeon
ATGACATCGTCACATGAATATGATGAAGGGGTTCTGAAAGCTGTTTCAAACCACACTAGACGGAGCATTCTTCGTAAAATAGCTGAAAGGGGAAAAGCTAGCTATTCAGAGATAATGCAGATACTTGGCTTTGATCCGTTGGTCGATAGCGGCACATTCAATTACCATCTCAAGGAAATCGCAGAGGTAGGGCTTATTGAGAGAGCTGAAAACGAGTACAGAATCACGGAGCTTGGCAAGAAGGTCATAATTCTTATGGACCAGATTAAACAGGATCCCAATGTGGATAGACATGGCGTGCTATCAGCTGCCATTTCAATGACTCCCAGAGAGGAAGTGACTCTGCTAAAGAATCAGTTTGCACTAATGTCAGGAGTATTGCTTATCTTTGTGAGTTTCATTACTATGGTATTCTCAGTTGGTACACGTTCTCTCGTCTTCATCCCTGCATTCATAGCTTTCACGTTTGCTCTTGTTTTGCTAGTCGAATCCGGCGGCAATTTGAAACGCATAGCCCAAAGTTACAAGCTCGGTTTGTCTGTTCTACTTCTACTTTCTGAGGACTGGTTTCTTATTCGATCTTCCAATAGAGGCAATTTCATGGCGTTTTCGTTCTTTGGAATCATTTGTGAATTCACTACAATACTATACTTCTTCTTGGTTGCCAATGGCGAGATTCTATGGCTCTCTGGATTGGGGGTTGCTCTACTTGCTGTTTCTATTTTCACTGCACCTTTTGCATTCATCCTAGCAGATTCCGCCATTAAGAAGGCTGAGGAGATGGAGATGATTGCCAATGGTGGATAATCAGGAAAAAGATGACGTACTTGATGGAATCCTGCTCGTTCTCTCTAAACCGATGACTAGGTGGATTCTTCAAATCCTCTTGGGAGTAGACCCTATCAGAAATAGAGGCAGGTCCGCTGACTAAAACACCAGATTCCCCGGAGCGGTTTCTTATTATGCCCGTATTCCAGTGGTATGTAGGTACAGTACGATGGAAATCCCAACATTCAAAGATGTACTTGCTGCACAACTTCGTATTCGCCCTTACCTAAAACCTACTCCTCTGATGACTTACCCTTCAATCAATGAACTGGTAGGCACTGAAGTGTTCATAAAACATGAGAATTGCCAACCCGTAGGAGCCTTCAAGGTCCGCGGGGGCATTAATTTAGTATCTCAACTCAGGGATGATGAGAAGAAGAGAGGAGTAATAACAGCATCAACCGGAAACCATGGGCAATCAATTGCCTATGCGGCGAGGATCTTTAAGGTAGATGCAACAGTTGTGATGCCCGAAAAATCTAATCCTGGTAAGGTTGCAGCCATGAAGGCTTTAGGCGCCAAAATCGTGTTCCATGGTGAGACCTTTGATGATGCAAGAATACATTGTGAGAAATTAGCGAAAGAGCATGGTATTCGCTATATTCATTCAGGTGATGAACCTCATCTAATTGCAGGGGTCGGAACTGGCCCTCTTGAAATGCTTCAGGAGGAGCCCGATATTGAAACCATCATTGTGCCCGTTGGCGGGGGAAGCGGTGCGGCTGGAGCCTGCATTGTTGCCAATTCCATTAATCCCGCTATCAAGGTCATTGGTGTTCAGTCTGAGGCCGCTCCTGCTGCTCATGATTCTTGGAAGCTGAGGAAACTTGTTGAACGACCCAATCGGACTTCTGTCGAAGGGCTATCTACAGGGAGCGGGTTTGATCTTCCGCAGAGAGTGCTAAGAGAGAGATTGAATGATTTCATACTGTTAAGTGAAGAGGAGATAATGAGGGCGGTTGTATGGATGATAGAACGTGCCCATACTCTCGCAGAAGGAGCAGGAGCTGCACCTCTAGCTGCAGCCTATCGTATTCGAGATCGTTTGAAAAATAAGAAAGTCGGGCTCATCTGTTCTGGCGGTAATGAGTCGTTGGCAAAACTTCGGAAAGCCCTAGACTATGTTTCAGACCAAGAACGACAGCATTTCTAATGCCAATTACCGGTATTTTTAGAGTGGAGGAGATTTCCAGCTGTTTTAACTAGTAGTATGTCGAAAGTATAGATAATCTAATTTCCAAGAGTTGTGGATTCTGATGCGTGTACTGGGAGCCTTAATAGTGGGCATTATGCTCCTTAGTCTTTCTTGCAGTGTGGACCACGGGCAAGCTTTTGCAATCTCTCAATCAATGCAGCCAAATGCCTTATGGATTGAGACATCAAAGTTGGCGATCTCAAGCTCGGATTCCATATTCAATGCGACTATTTGGATAAATGTGACTGAATCGACTTATGCATGGCAGACTAAAATTCACTTCAACACAACTTTTCTCAATATATCAGGAGCGGGTTATACCTATGGAAATAGAAGCGTATTCTTCTCCGAGTATACGCCTATATCTATCTCTCCGATAATCAACTATGACGAGGGCTACATTATATTTGGAGAGAGTTTGCTTGAAAATGAACAGCGAGCACCTGGCCATGGAAGTCTGGCTTGGGTTGAATTCGAGCTGACTGATGTAGTATTTCAGACCAATTTCACACAAAACATCTCAATGCAATATGGAATTGATACATTTGTTCTGAATCCGCTTCTTGAAACGATTTCCTTCGATACAGTGCAAGGTGCAACGATCTCGCTACAATACTTTGTACCAACCACTACAACCACTCCTACTCCTCCCACCACAACTCCTATTCCAACAGAGATGCTGATTATCGTAGTTGGCGTTTCGTTGGTGTTAGTTATTGGTATTATTGTATTAAGAAGAAGGAGGTTGAGAGTTAATGAATAAAGTCAGGGTCCAATCTCTGCTCATTATGATGCTACTTATGGTAACAGCCATTCCATCAGCTTCTCTCCTTGCAATTCCGGAAGGCAATCAGAAACCAAGCGCATCAAGTGCGTCACTCGATGGCATGGCCAAGGATCTTCTTATCATCCATGACCCAACGAAGTACGCCTTTTTTGGGTGGTACCGACCCACAGATTTCAGTACCACCATATTGGATCTTTTGAATAGAACTATTCTTTGGGCTTCAAGCCAATCTTTGCCCAATGAAACACGCATTGTCTTCTATGGTGATTCAAACAACACATATGCCGTGTTTGTACATGATTGGTTAGTAGGTGGGGGCTATCTTACTGAGAATATCTTGAACCAAACCTCTGCGAATATTGAGGAGTTCTCTCCCAGTTACTACGATGATATTGATTTAGTCATCTATTGGAATACATTTGCCTATGATCCAACTAACGTAATCGACGCAGGCGTTCCCTTCATCACTGTTTCTGCACTACAGACTGATGAAATGGGGATAGGTAGCGGTGTTGTAACTGATAGCTCTCTCAATGAAACATTCTACATTGTGAATAATGGGTACTATCCAACAGAGTCCTATCCTCTTGGATCTGTATTTTTTGATGATTCATATCGTTATGAAACAACTGAGGCATCTCCCATCGGAAGGGTTCTGGTCAAGGCACAGGTTCCTACTGAAATCACAAAAATTGAGATGTCTACTATAGAGAATGTGACCATCAACGGGGATGGTAGTGCAGACATAAATTTCACAATTACCATTCCTGAATCTCCGCTAGCTGAAGCTCTTCGTGAAGCCTTCTTCTCAGATACATCTTCTCTGCAAGAGAATGTGCAATATGATGTTCCCCAAAACAAGACAATCTCTTACACATCTGCTCCCGAACAGGCAATCAAAGATGTGACCTTACTGGGAGATGTGACTGGTGATGGTCAGGTTGACATGTCCGACTTGGAGCTGATTTCTGACCATGTAGACAACGCAATCGGTGATTCAGGTTTCAACTCTTCTCTGGATCTCAATTGGGATGGCAGGATTGACATGAAGGATGTTGCCATTGCAGCTCGGAATCATGGAAAGACTATCAGCAACACTGGAAGTTTGAATGTCGGTGGCTATTATAATGGGGAGCTAGTCAACTGCACCGATGTTTTCTATACAGGTCCTGAGGAGTCATTGCCAATTAACATGTCTGCAGTGGGGTATGTATGGTATTGCCTTCTACCTGGAGAATACAAAATAAATGGTACTTACAACAGTCTCAAGAGGAGTACAAATATTACTGTCGTGGCTGGGAAAGTGGCATATGCACAGCTGGATTTTGGAGGAATTGCTCCTCCGGCAGCCCAGTCTGAGGTTGAGCCTGTCAGAGAAGGATATCATCAAGGCATTGTTATGGAGCAATTGATACTACTAGGCTTTGATATGAACATAACCGATTCTAAAATTGTCGCCTATAGTACCTCCAATATCACAACTATCACATTGACGGCATCCTCATCCCATCTTTCTGATCTCATTAGTTCTCCGAATTGGCAGATTCGAGTAGGACCTACAACAGACAATTTGACATCAATAGCGGCAGAATTCATCTTCACCAAGATACAGTATATGATGCTACTACTGCAATCAATCCCTGGCGACCAGATTTACAAGACATCATGGCAAATAGGATTTGACTTGCCCGCTGGAAGTACTCTTCTAGATGAAGGAGTACTTGATGCACTAGAGTGGACAATTGACTTTGGTGAAGGAACCTTCATGCAAGCCAACGTAAGTGTGAGCTTAGGAAGAGTAATTATCAATGAAACAATGGTTGTGACTGAACATAATATTACTGCAACTGAAGCATACCTGATAGCAGCCCTTGGCAACTACCGGAAGTTCGCAATTAACTACACCTATTCCGGAACACCTCCTGCAGCAGCGAAAACCACTCCCAAACTGAGTAGCGATTGGTCAAAGAAATGGACATACACAATCACTCCCGGTGTTTACGAGAAGACAATCAGTTTTGGTCCATTGGGAATCACAATCAAAGCTAGTCCGAAACTTGAGACTGAATGGTACATGGGTTGGGAGCGGAAATGGACTTGGTCGGGCTACAAGCTTGACTGGTTTGAGAGCTGGATGAAGATTACTCCATCGATAAGAGTTGAAGCCACCGCAACAGCCACTATTCAGTATAGTAAGACTTGGTCCTATACCTTTTGGACATGGTCGACCCGATTTACATTCTGGATTGGTGCAGTTGTAGTCTGGGCCAACCTGAAGCTTCAGATTACAGGTAGCATCACACTGGATGCGTATGGTCAGATTTCAATCTCAACTTGGGCGGAAGCCTATGCATGGTATAAGGCAGGAGTCCGATGGGACGATGGCTGGAGTACTATTTGGGACCATGGTTCAGGGGCGAAAAGGGGGGATCCTGTCATATCAGGATCAGCAGGTCTAACAGTGACACCTGCTGCCGCCTGCCGTCTGTCTTTCCTGCTTTATGACGTGGGAGGTCCCTTTGTAGAAGCCAAACCCTATGCACCAATTTCGATTGTCTACTATACTAGTCAACCAAATACATGGTCAATTAGTCTAAAACTAAAGATCTCGGTTGGAGTTACTCTCGCTGGTTGGCTGAAGAAGCTACTCAATCTGAATGAATACTCAAAAACAGTTGCTGATTTCCTCCTGAAGTCGTGGTCAGGCACTTGGCCCTGATGAATACTGAAATCGATGGAAGACAGCGTTAGAATAAGAATCAAAAACCCCATCAATCCAATAATGCACATCGCTAATTACGAGTGTAGAAAACATTGGAGAAAAATCTTGGCTACCGTAAAGAGGCAGTACCAAAGTCACGTAAGCTTATCATCGAGAGCTGTGAATATGCGCTGAAAAAACATCGAATGATAGGCCTTTTCGAGGCAGATGTAACTGATGCGCGCTTTGGACTTCATAGGCATGAGGAAAAAACGGGTGAGGCGTTATCCTTTACAGGTTGGATTGCTGCATGCGTAGGGAAGGCAGTAGGAGAACACAAGCAAGTGCATGCCATTAAGAAGGGAAAGCACTTTGTGATATTCGATGATGTGAACATCGCCATTCTCATTGAGACTGAAATTGAGGGAAAGGCATTTCCTATTACTTACATCTTGGAAGCCGCAAACAAAAAGACAGTCAGTGAGATTAACCTCGAGATTCGTGAAGCCCAGAAAAAGAGGGAAGATGATTATACAAAAGGTAAAGAGAACAGAGGTCTTAGTATCCTTTTGTCCAGTCCCAAATTCCTGCGGGACCTTCTCTTCTGGCGAAAGGCACGGAAGGATCCGCTGTTCATCAAGGAGAAAATGGGGACAGTCACCGTAACATCGATTGGTATGTTTGCTAGGTCTGGTGGTTGGGCAATTCCTCTAGGCATGCATGCGCTGAGCATTGCGGTTGGGGGGATTTCTGAAAGGCCTGGATTCGTTAAAGACCGAGTAGAGAGGAGAGAATACCTTCCCTTAACTGTCACCCTTGACCACGATGTCGTTGATGGGGCACCAGCAACTCGGTTCGTGTCCAGACTTGTTGAGCTTCTGGAAGAAGGCTATGGACTTCCATCTATATGATTTAGCAAAACAGAACCGCGAGTTTCTTGCACTGATTTAATCACTTCGAGAGCCTTGAGAGTGATCCACTTGCTGGGCTTGTTCTTTTGCTCAAGATTAGTCTGCATCCTCCCTACTGGTGAACTCTCGAGTACCCATGTCCCTCTGTGCTGTTTCTTTATCAAGACCTCTAATGCTTGGTCTATCCGTCTATCATCTCCATACCCGGATTTGCAGATGACGGATAGGCCTCGCAGAATATCGTAGAAGAACTGTGGGAATCCCATCGTCAGCCATGATTCATTGATGACTCTGAAATCATGATGATCTGACCTGAACAGATGATGCATTAACAGAAACTCGATACCTGATTCCATGGACTTGGTCATACCTGCTGTACGATTTTGTGAGGGAATTTCAGAAAACGCATCGAGTGGGGTGATTGTCCCCATGAAGCAGCCATGCTTATCCTTAGCATGTGCATTCCAATAGGGGCAAAGCCATCCACCATCCTCGTTCTGAACACGCATAAGCCAATCCAATGCTCTCTTTACGCGTTTGTCAGCTGAATAGCCCAGTCTTATGAGAGCCAAGCACATGTTTCCAGTGAGACATGTGAGCTGGGAATCATGAACTTGCTTCTGAATCCAATCTTTGGCGGGAGGCATCTCGCGTCCCTTTTTCTTCATTCTTTCCTTTCTATGGTGGTATTCTCTCAGAGCACCCTCCTCCCCATACTCTGTAAAACCGCCTTCGGGATGCTGGAATTTGAAGACATGCTCTACAGCTTTCTTCACATTGGGATTGGATTTATCCAGACCCAGCATTCCTAGAATCATGACTTGCCAGTAAGAGGATTTGTACTTTGGGAGGTAGGGCTCTGCTGAAGACTCCCAGAATCCCTCTGGATTCTGTTTTGATAATATTCTGATTATCCTCGAATCCGAGTTTATCGATTTCTTGGCTTCAACAACATCGGAGTCCTTTTGGGAATATCCAAGAAGACTGAGTAGCGTATAGTATCGCACTGGCGAATTATTTCTCTCCAACAGCCAAGGAATGGCGCTTGCATTCGAGATGCCTGTCCAATCACTCATATACGATGACCATAATGATATCGTCAGCTGCGCTATTAAGCAGTTCCCGACGTTCAATACTGGCATATTAAAAAGAACAATTCCGGTTTACCAAAACCGAATTCCAAGATTGTATCCGCACTTGCTACAGCTGCCTGTTTCGTCTGTCGCAACATTCCTCGAGCTATGTCTGGCACGCTCAAAACAAAGAACGCCGCAGTTTGGACAGACTGTGTCTTCAAACCCTCGCATACCAACATTTCCGATATAACAGAACTCAAGTCCTTTGCTCCTCGCTAGATCCTTTGCTTTTGTCAGTTTATCAAGAGGTGTCGCTGGTTTGTCATATTCGTAGGCAGGGTAGTATCTATTCACATGCCACGGAGTCTTTGGTCCTGTGGCTTCAAGTATCCATTCTGCCAGGGTTTCCAGACACTCCAAATCATCACTGAGTCCCGGAACAACTAGTGTTGTGAGTTCAACATGAACCCCGCGCTCAACCATGTGAGTAATGTTATGCAAGACAGGCTCAAGCGAGATTCCACATATCTTCCTGACTTTGGGTTCACAGCCTTTTAGATCAACATTTGCGGCATCGAGGCCGGCATCAATCATAAGGTCAAGTGCCTCGGTTGTCATGTAGCCATTCGTTACAATTGTGTTATACAATCCTGCTGCCCTCGCCAACCTGAACACATCGAGATTCCACTCAAGCATTAGGGTAGCAGCCTCACTAAAGGAGATTGAAGTTCCTTCGCTCCCTCTCTTCTGTGCCCTCCTAGCAAACTCCTCGGGGCTCATGTAGCGTGCTAGTTCAGGAGTAGGTTTCTTTTTGGAGATATCAAAATTCTGACAAAAAGGGCAGGACGCATTGCAGCCCCAACTTCCTACTGTGAGCGCCATTGTGCCTGGAGCAAAGTGAAAGAGTGGCTTCTTCTCAATAGGATTATTGCTGATTGAGGAAACATTTCCATAAACTAATGTCTTTACAGACCCTCCTATGTTCATCCTTGTGCCGCACACTCCGAGCTTCTGTTCATGAATGAGGCATTTGTGGGAACATGTAAGACATCGGGCTGTATTGCCCTCCCTTTTCTGAAGTGCACCTTCACGAACCACCCTCTTATCGAATTGGTCAACCTTTGCTTTCCTCAAAACTGTCTTTTCCTCGATTGTCGCTATTATGGTCAATATGCAAAAGGGAATCCCTTTCTTTTGAATTCTGAGTTAAGAAAAGATTAGTAAAATCCCTTTGACTGAGCATATTATATTCTGATAATGCTACTAGGAACCTGTGGTAAAAATGGCAGATACGAATGACAAACGCAGGGATTTGGAAGAGGAAGTATTCAAGACACTGAGCCACCAGGTAAGACGGGATATTCTCAGGGTCATTGGCGAATCAAAAGGGGCAAAGTTCACAGAAATCAAGAATGCGACCGGGATTACTGAGAGTGCATCTCTCTCCTACCATCTAAGTGCATTGTCACCCCTGCTGAGTCATGAACAAGACCTCTACAAACTGTCAGGTCTTGGGCGGGACACCTATTCTCTGATGAACAAGCTAGCATTACACTCTACTTCTGCAGAGATGCTTGGCGTTGTAGGTAGAAAACTAGGTGCGACTATCACTGCGAATAGTCTAATGTGGACATCAGCAATTCTGTACTTGTATGTCGCTGAAGGACCAATGGAATTCCTAACGCTGCTCGTCTTTGTTTCCCTGTTTTCTGTCAGCAACCTCATACTCTACTCCATTGTTCAGTATACTCAGGGCAGGTAGCTAAGCATAATGCATGCCATCCCTATCTTGGCAAGTCATCATCTACTGAACCAGCATGCCAAAAATTGCGTTGATTGAAACAATATGTGACCCTAATTTGTGACTTTAGATTAAATACAGACTGAATCCTAGCAACGGGCATCGGGATATGCGAGATTGTGATACAAATGGCGCATGAATCGAACATCAAGAAGCGAAGACCAACTGTCAGAGATATGATCACACGCTCCTTCTATTATAGACCAAGCATTTCTCCTGATGGTAAAAAGGTCGCGTATACCAAAATCAACCTTGATTTAAGTAAGAATGGTTTGTTTGGCAAGTTCTACATCTACGATGTGGACACCAAGAAGACTCACCATGTTTTTGCTGATGGATCAGAAATTCGTTGGATAGATGATAACACATTTGCTGTAAACAGACATGCAGCATCTGGAAATCCCAGGTGGTCTGACATTTGTCTTGTTAATGGCATGGTGGGTGAAGGAATCAGGATTTTTGAGCATAGCTCCAGAATTAGTGATTATTCACCTTATGGGGATGGTTTCATTGTCTTATGTTCCAAAAACATGGAGAGATCTCATATCGGGGATTTTGTTCATGTTGAGAACGAACTGCCCCAGAATGCGTTGTACTATGTGAGTACACAGCGGGTTATAGACCGAAAAGAACAGGACCGATTGCATTTTCAAAAGGAGAACTACACTAGTCCACTCTGTCAGTTTGAGATTACTAGTAGACTTGCTCCTCAGATTCAAATCAATTCCTTTATTGTTTCTCCGAAGACAAACTCAGTTTACCTCAATTGTCAGCGTGGTGCTGACTTGTACTATGAATATGAGACTGTCTGCTTCAAAATGGAATTGGATCCTGAATCAGTTTTCATTCAGGCAGAACGGACCTCCCTTGAAGAATCTCTCTCTGAGCTGTCATTCCAGGAGCTAGCTCTGCCCAAGGGCTTCATGATAAAAGCTGTATCACCTGATGGTAGCATGCTTCTCCTTGGTGGACCTGTACCCGGTGCCTATGTTCAACCAAGCGACGATCTTTGGCTCATTTCTGAAGCAGACGCATGCAGACCGAAGAATGAGGATAATCCCCTTGAGAATCTGAAACTGATCTCAGAAAAACTCGATCGAAGACCTGAAGATATTCACTGGACAGCCAAGGGCATCTTTGTGACTCACTGGGAAGAGAGCACCATAGTAATAACAAGGCTCTCTGAATCAGGAGATATCGAAACATATGACTTGGGAAAGGTCTCGCCTAGAGGAGAATTCAGCATTAATGATAATGGTGAGTTTGCATTTGGTGGCTTTTCGCCAATAGCTATGTCTGAAGTTTATTATGGAACACTTGGAGATGAGAAACCGACTATTGAGCGAATCACTAGGAACACTGAGGATTTTGCACATCTTGATTTTGGTACTGTCGAGTCAATAAGATGGACTAGCAAAGACGGAACTGAGATTCAAGGTGTTCTTCGAAAACCATCAGACTTCGATCCGACGAAGAAGTACCCTCTTGTTCTCTATCCACATGGAGGACCACGAAACTCTTCATATCTATCCCTTATTGATAACGAGTTTGCACATCCTGTAAGTTCTTTGGTTGCGAAGGGTGTGCTTGTATTAGAGCCAAATTACCGGGGTAGTGTTGGACGAGGTCGAGATTTCATGAACTTGAATCATGGTAATCTCGGGAGTCATGACCTCTGGGATTTGGAATCGGGAATCGACTATCTGATTGAACAGGGATTTGTAGATCCGAGTAAGATTGGCAGTATGGGCGGGAGTCAAGGTGGTTATCTAAGTGCGTACATCGCAATGCACACGGATAGATGTGCAGCTGTTTCAGTCTTTGCAGGGGTAAGCAGCTGGTATCTATACTATATTGGGTCAGATGCTAGGCATACTGTTCATCTTGATGGTAGTCCCTTCGAAGCTGAACATAGAGAAGGGTACATCAAGAGCGCTCCGATTGCTGCCATTGAAACAGCGAAGACACCCATGTTGTTGCATCATGGTGAGAAAGATGAACGCATAACTGTGGTCAGCGCTCAGGAAATGTATCGGGCATTGAAAGATAAGGGCGTTCATACCGAGCTGTTTGTCCTTCCAGGAAAAGGGCATGGGTTCATCCATCCCTGCGAGAACTATGCGATAAGTCTTCATACGTATCGTTGGTTCTGCCATTATCTTCTTGGAGAGGAATTAGACCTCTTCAAGGATGACTTCTAGTGTGCATCTTGAAAAACATCTTGGCAGTTCCTGTCGATTGGATAGATGAAGTCTGAGATGCGATAGAGAACAGCATCTCCCAGTTAGTAGATTAATATACAGGATTGAGATGTTTTCAGTATAGGTGTGAGAAAGTGGGAAAACTTGACAATAGGGTTGCTATAGTCACTGGTGGTGCAAGTGGAATCGGCAAAGCAACGGCAGAGCTATTCGTAAAGGAAGGAGCAAAGGTAATGATTGCCGACATTCAGGCTGAGGAGGGTCAGAAACTTGCTGAGGCACTTGGCGATAATGTTTCCTTCGTATTCGCAGATGTTAGCGTCGAAGATGATGTAAAGAACATGGTCGAGTCTGCCGTGGAGCTTTATGGTCGTTTGGACTGTATAGTCAATAATGCAGGTATGGGTGGGATTCAAGGAGAGATCGAGTCCATACCCGTTGAAGGCTTTGATAAGACGATGGCAATCTTGCTTCGTGGCGTATTCCTAGGGATGAAGCATGCAGTACCTGTGATGAAACGCCAGGGTTCTGGAAACATAGTCAACATCTCAAGCATCGCTGGACTCAGAGGAATTTCGCAAAATCACCCGTACAGTGCTGCAAAAGCTGCCGTAATTCAACTGACACGAACTGCTGCAATGGAGCTGGCATATTTCAAGATACGTGTGAACTGTATCTGTCCTGGTGTGATTTTGACTGCAATATTTGGAAAATCAAAAGAGATGTCAAATGAGGCCATAGAAGAGAAATACGAGAACTTGAAACATCTATTTGATAGAGCTCAACCAATCAAACGTGCAGGCCTTCCTGAAGATATTGCCAATGCGGTTCTCTGGTTGGCAAGTGATGATTCAAGCTTTGTCACTGGGCATGCATTAGTGGTGGATGGAGGTCAGAGCGCGGGTCAGCCTTGGTCAGGTCAGATGAAATGGACGGCCGCAATCGAATCTGCTCTTGGTTTGGGACCATCAGACTAGCCCGTGCATGCAGTATGCAAATCGCTTGCCGATGCAAAAGACTAATCTCAGAGTTACTCTATAATTCATGTTCAGGTTGAATGGGCAAGGAAACGCGGGTTGTGGTTTCGGTGGAGTATATCCGAAAGATTCGGGAGGAATTCTGGGACAAGAATATGTTTCAGTCTTGGGACATCGTAGATAAGAGGTTGACTAAGGCATTTACTGGTGATGCCAACTATCCAACGCTCTATCATCCCTGTACCATGAAGCAGAATCTATTGCGAGAGTTGATACCCTCTTCTCTTAGCATCGAAGAAGTTCTTGAGATGGTAAACCTCAGGCAAAAAGAGATTGCACGAAGGCTAAATATATCTAAACTTCCAAGTGATAGGCCCTCTGGCTGGTTGGGACAAACTGCATTATTCGAGGTTCTAAGGGACAAGGGATTTGATTTCAAGAGCTATGTTCAAGATTGGCCAACTCAATGGTTTAAATCACAAAGCTACGGCTACATGCTTCTCATGATTCTGGGCTATTTGACATACATTAGGAGTTTCTTTGGTGTTCAGCCGCTCGATCTTGTGAAGGAGATTATTGAACCAATCACGGACTATCAGTTCGCAATGTCTTGGGATGAGAGCTGGGTGCAAAGGGTTCTACACAATGTCATATCAGTAACCCCTAACTACCTTCCCAATAAGCACATACACAAGGTTATCGATGAGTTGATGACGGTTCAAGATGGATGGGGCGCAACAGTAAGTAGAGTGATGGAATGGACCGGTCTCTCGCGTGAGGAAGCAACACACATACGCAATGTAATTCGAACAGGATGGTGTGAGCATCGCTGGCGGATAGTATCCAAGAATACCGGTACAGTCAAGGTTCTGACCAAAAGCAAGTCAAAATGGAAGGAAATCCCCTCCTTCTTCACGGTCTGCACTTCACTAAAAGATGATGAGGATTACTTCATATCAACCACTGACGTGTCTAGGAATGATGCCGAAGGACGATATTACGAGTGGGAAGGGTTTAACACAAATGTCAAGCTCTTTGACCTTAAGGATCAAGTGTGGAAACTGAATCCGTCATCATACGCTGCCCAAACAGTCAATGACATCTACGCCCTGATTCAGAATGGGGAGCATACCATCCCTAACAACGATATCCCTCCGACCAATCGTGACTTCTTCTTCATTGCACTACTTCTCGCGATGAACACGTCTAATCATATTAAGAAAAGAGAAGAAACCATGGATTGGCTCACCACCGGGTACGGGGTTCCAAAAAAGGAGGCTGAGCATGGTTATAGAAATGTCATGCGGAAAAACCTTCTTCGGAATCAACATACACACTATGCCATCATGGGTCCAGAGAGAGAAATGCTTACCATTCTCTTCGATGGAAAGAACAAGAATGTAATACCCTTCCTTGGTGAGGTCCTTCCCAACCTTCCCCTATTCTGGCTAAAGACGGATTTGGACATGAGCTGCGGTCATCTTTTCGAACATCACCCTACCTACCTCTCAGGGGAGATTCGACATCTGATTGATTCATCAATGAAGGAACACGATGTAGACGGTGAGACATTCATTACCAAGTCATGGGCCTTTGGTTTTCCTGGTAGTATTCTTCGATTGGTTGCTGATGAATGAAACACGGCAAATGGTATTGGAGTACCCCGTCAGGAAGAATTATGCAAACATGTACCTGAGGAACAGATTTCTCTTAGGCTTTGGAGGCTGTTCGGGACAAATGAGCTCCGCAAAGAGTCCTAACTCATCCGTCATTTATATACTGCTTGGTAATTGGGGATACTATAATCCTTCTTTTATAAAATTGAGATATAATAGGGGAATAAAATTCGATAATAATACAGTTATTTCTAAAGTGGTTCTATTATTACATCGAAATTTTGACTCGAAGAAGGTGATATGAAATATGGAGGTTGCTGTTGTTTCTAAGGTCCGGTCTGCTTTTGAAGAAGTCAAGACTACAATAAAGCGGCTCATTGTTCCTGAGATCAAGTATGATGAAGCTGCGCGAGCGTATCGCTGTGCAATTGCATCTGAAAAAGCTCTGAGAGATCTAGAGGACATAAAGTCTGCCAGAAGAGGGGATTCCTATCGTCAAGGGTTCCTTCGCTAAAATCCTGTTGGTTCAAACTCGAAGGTTGGTAAGGTGGTTTCTCGGTCCGCCTGTAACTTGGAATGAAGAACAGCCTTCGAGTTTGCCAGTCTTTCTCACATTCTCATAAAGATGAGGAAGGTGGTTACGTTCCAATTGGACTATATTCAGCCCATCAAGAAGGAATTTCAGGACAAGACTCTGTTCCAGACTTGGGAGATGGTACACAAGCGAGCCTATGATATCAAAGCCACCCTCTTACATCCTTGTAGCATGAAGCATGAACACCTACGAAAACTGATTCCCAAGAGCTTTCCACTAAGGGAAGTATTGGAGTTGCTGCCTCTGCAACAGAAACAAATCGCCAGACGTCTTAATATCCCAATGCTACCTTCCGACAGATCGTCTGGTCTATTAGGGCAGAGCGCATTATTCGAGATTCTGAGGAATAGGGGGTATGATTTCAGGAGCTATCTTGACAATTTCATTCAACAACGATATGAGGCGCAGCTAGAAGGTCATGTTCTTCTCTTTACACTTGGTTATTTGTACTATATCAGGAGGTACTTTGGATATCCTCCGATTGATTTGGTGAAGTATCTTATCGAGTCAATCTCCAACTTCCAACTTGTTATGGTCTGGGATGAGAACTGGTACGCAAGGATAATGAATAACGTAGCAAGTGTAACTCCCAACAACCTGCCGAAGAAGCACATAAATCAGGTCATCAGAAAGCTGGTAAGATTGCAGGATGGATGGGGGGCAACAGTCACTCGCGTCATGGAATGGACTGGGCTTCCGCGGGCTGATGCAACACACATCTTGGACCTCATTAGGGCTGGAAGGGTAGAGCATCGATATCGAATAGTTTCCAAGAACACAGGGACTGTGAAGGTTCTAGCAAAGAGTAGAGCTAGATGGAAGTCAATTCCCTCCTTTTTCTCATATTGCTCATCTCTAAACGATGGGGAAGATTACTTCATCTCCGTGACTGATATCTTCAAGAATGAGGCGGATGGTAAGTACTTCGATATCGAAGCGATGAATACCAATATTGAGCTCTATGATATGCAAAATCAGGTGTGGACTCTTACTCCTCCAACTCAGGAATCACGAAGTACTAATGACATCTATAGGATATTTCAGAATGGAGATCACACCATTCCCGATAATCTAATTCCACCTACGAATCGTGACATGTTTTTCATAGCGCTTCTCACAGCCATGAACACATCCCATCATTCCAAGAAGAATCAGGAAATAATGACATGCCTTACCAGAGGATACGAGATCACGAAAGAGGAAGCTGAGAATGGGATTAGGAATGTGCTAAGGAAGAATCTACTAAGGAATCAATACACGCACTTTGCTATCATGGACATTGATAGGGAGTTCTACACGGTCATCTTCGATGATAGGAGTAAGAGGACGATTCCATTTCTTGGCGCGATTCTTCCACAGCTACCTTTCTTTTGGATTCAGACCAATGGTGATATGGAGTATGGCCATATCTTCGAATATCATCCGTCATACCTTTCTTGTGATGTTCGATATATGGTTGAATCTGCTTTGCAGGAACATGATGTGAATGGTGAGCTCTTCGTAGTCAGGTCCTGGGGATTTGGCCATCCAGGAAGTATTCTGCAGCTCGTTGATGATGAATAGAATCAAAACATTCCATTTTCATTCGGTGAGTCTTCTTCTAGAATATGAAC
The DNA here is from genome assembly GCA_048884785.1 of Candidatus Thorarchaeota archaeon. GTDB lineage: Archaea > Asgardarchaeota > Thorarchaeia > Thorarchaeales > Thorarchaeaceae > MP5-2226. The sequence continues at coordinate 16,302 of JBHLQM010000045.1, forward strand.
AATATCCCACATTTCTATAATCTTCCCTCTATCAATTCGAAAGATGTGGACTGTTGCAAAACCCAAAGCCTCGGGAGTATGCTTGATGTGAGAGTAGGTAGCTACTAGGTCTCCTTCCTCGATTATCATTTTGATATCCATTGACTTGTGAGGATGTTTCCTAGAATCTAATTCCATCGCCTCTAATAGCACGTTTCGGGTTCCTTCGAAGTACGGATTATGATGTACGAGTTCTTGACTTACATATTTGTCATATGCTTCTCTTACTTTTCCCGCTATAACGAGCTTGAGAAAGGATGTTGCGATCTCGTGGATTCCACTCTTTGACATAACTATTGTTTATACAGCTCGAATAAAACAGTTTAGTATCGTCCTACGAATCCCATTTTAGGTATGAGTACGGTTTGAAAGTATCGGCTTCGGCTTCTGCAAGGACCTTCCCTCTTAACATTGAAGTGTTTGCGACTGTGAATATCGCCCCTACCATCTTGACGACCTCAATTTCGTGCCAAGGATCATATTTCGATGGTTGGAACTTGATATCAGCAGGTCCAACTCTAACCATCCTTCGAGTATATGCTACAGGACTACTTATCAAACGAGGTGGATAATCGAAACCATCACCATCATGTGCTGGAAAGTGCTTGAAGGCAAAGACCGTGTCTTCACCTTCACTGGGTCCGAGCTGCATCTCTACGGCTTCTTCTGCTGATATGGTCTTCATGATCTTGCTCGCTATCTCAACAACCTTGACTCCTTGCCGTTTTCCCCAGCCACTAGCACCTAGTTTTCCGCGTTTAAACTCGATCTCCGCCATCTTCTTTGGGTACCCGAACATCTCTCTTCCTAATGCCATAGCCATGTCGTTGTTTACATGCATGGCAAGAATGTATACTCCTACTTCTCCCTTATACTTGCATACGAGCATAAGCGCTGTCTCATAATAGCTTATGCCAAAGTTTGTCTTTGGAAATTCGCATACATAGGCCCTTGCTATCGGCTTATCAAATGGCTCTAGCGGAGGTGGTAGTAACCTTTCTGCAATCTCCTGTTTGGTTTCCCAGACAACCGACAGGGTTTCGACATCATAGAAATTTGCAGAATCAATTCTATCAAAAAGCCGTTCCTCTTTAGAGGATTTTATGAACCTCATCTAGTCTCCTCTTTTTCTGATTTCTTTAGTTACTGTTAAGGCTTTGCACTATGTTGAAAGCAAGAAATGAAAGATTCGGTATTAGTATGAGTGAAGAACTGGCAAACATATACCACAGACTCCATCAATCTTGAGTAAAACGACATTCTGAGAGGATATGGACGCTCTGAATCCTGCCATCTACTCGTTGCTTTATATATGTCATATGCAAAACGGCGACCATAACCCTTCTTTCATCAAACAATCATCTAATAGCCATTTTAGTTCGAAGGATAACGAAGTTATTTTCCTATTGTGCCTACAACATCACCAGTATGTTGTAACAACGTATTGGAAAGAGATAGAAACGAGTTGTAAAAAATGGCTGAGAAAAAAATACTCGCGAAGATAGCACTTCTGGCATATGGTGCCGTGTGTCTGCTATTTGGTTTCATGTACGTCTTTTTTGCTGAAACCCTCATAGCGAATATGGCTCCCCCTGGCTGGGAGATCAATGTATTTCATCCGAAAGTGCTAGGAGCATTCTTGGTTGTCATTGGATTCTTTGATATTCTAATACTAATCAACAGAGGATGGGAATGGGAACATGTCAAACTGGCCTATACGATCCTGTTTTCCTTTATTGTTCCCATGATAATCGCACAGATTCTTGTATTGGCTCTCCTACCATTAACCGATGCCTTTGTAGCTGAGATGGCTTTTGAGATACCCTTAGAGTCTGCACTTCTCATTCTTGGAATCATTGGATATCTGAAACAGAAGGCGTAAGACATCGAGGGAGGGGGGGATTCCCTTTTGACACTCTGGAAATCATTGAGTATGGCGCACGCCAGTTTTGCCTACCAATTGTTGACCAATGGAATTCTAGCATCTGTTGTTAAGTTCAGACCCAGTTCCTTCAAAGCCTTCTCACACTCTCGTCCAATGAGATGAGTAGTATGCATCTCACATCCCTCTAGTTTAGTTAAGGCATTGATACATTCCGAAGCATTTGGATTGAAGACAGCACTCACAGCAAGAGCATCAAGAACTTCCTTAACATCGAGACTGGTATCAATTATTCCCATCTGCTCCTTGAGTTTCATAATACTCTCTATAATGATTGGCGACAGAACATCTATTTCATCTGGAATTCCTGCTAGGTATTTCACAGCATTAAGGAGCGCGGCACATTCCGAATTAAGAATCTTTGATCGCTTTCCTGTTAGAATGAGAGAGCCGTTATCATCAGGATATACTTCGATGGCCGCCCCAGTATGCATTCCCTCCTGAATCACCCCGGGCTTCTTCGAGCTCTCTACTAGCGCCTGATTTGCCAGAGCTGCTACGGTACGGTCTTCCGGTTTTGCGTGTACGCGGAGCATTATCTTGTTCATGCGGTCTAATGTATCGTGCGTCACATTGCCCTCTATGAAATCACGGTGGTATTGGTAGTACCTTCGTACAATCTCATCAATACTAGCCTGCCGGACTACGTTATCATCAATTATTCCTTCGTTCGCCATGTTGACTCCAAGATCCGTTGGACTCTTGATTTCTGCAAGTGGATCGCCGGGAGGAGCAATTTTCTCAATGATCTTCTTGATTATAGAGAAATTCTCTACATCCCTGTTGTAGTTTGTCACATCAATACCATATGCTTCCTTATGATGTAGGTCAACACAGTTGTAATCGCCGATATCTGCAGTAGCCGCTTCATAGGCAATATTCACGGGGTGGTCTACTGGCAAGTTCCATATTGGGAATGTCTCGAATTTGGCAAAGTTGCTCATTATTTCCTCTTGTCTATCGTGATAGATTTGGCTCATGGCAAAGCTCATCTTGCCACTTCCAGGCCCTGGGGCTGTGATAATGATGATCTTCTTTTCAGTCTCAACATAATGGATTTTTCCATATCCATCATCACTCACGACCTTCTCTAAATCTGTTCGATAGTTTGCTATTTCGGGATTAGTGAACACTCTTATCCCTCTATTCTCAAGACGCTGTTTGAATTTGTCTGCCGTTGGCTGCCTACTGTACCTATTAATCAGGACGGCAGACACATCTAGATTCAGCTGCTTCAAGTCACCAATGTCCTTGAGAATCTGATCGTCGTATGTCAGACCAAAGTCCCGTCTTATCTTTCTACGTTCAATATCCTTCGCACTTATACAGTGGACGATCTCGATATTATTTCCCAATCTCTTTAGCATCTGTGCTTTTGTATCAACAGCAAAACCAGGAAGGACTCTCGATGCATGATGGTCGTATCTGAGCTTACCTCCAAACTCAAGATAGAGTTTGTCGAATTTATTCACTCGTTCCATGATTCGTTTAATCTGAGCAGAGAGGTACCGTGCTGTGTCAAAGCCCTTCTTTCTAATCATAAATATCACGTAGAGAATAGTTAGGTGCCTGGTGAAAACAATATTCGGGGATGTTTTCAACCAGTCTATAAAGGCTTCGAACGACTTTCACAAAAGATTGGCAATCACCTATCCTGCTGAAATAAATAGGCGATTAGCTACTACTGGGATAATTTGCTTCAAAGAGGATTCCCGGATGTCGCATGACCTGATTGTAGTTGGTGGCGGTCCCGCTGGTGCTGCTTGTGCAAGAAGAGCCGCTCAAAGGGGACTTGATGTAGTTGTCATAGAAAAGCAGGCACATCCCCGTAGAAAGGCATGTGGGGGTGGGTTCCGGCCTGGATTGCTTGACCTGCTTGATTTTGATGTCACTCCGGCTCTAGACAGAGTGGCTTGTGGCTCTCATTTGTTCTCACCCTCGCGAACAAAAATCATATGCACACGCGACATGATAACGGGCTATCTAGTCAGGCGAGAGGTATTTGATAAACTACTCTTGGATAAGGCAGCGGAAGCCGGAGCTGAGGTGATATCCAATGTGGAGGTTCTTGATATTACAGAGAGTTCAGATGATGTCTTGGCATACCGGAATGATGGCGTGACAACAAGTGGAAAGTACTTGGTTGGTGCTGATGGTGTCAATAGTCGCATCGCCCGCGTTTCAGGACTCAAGCCAAGATGGGAAGACGACGAGATTGGCCTGTGTTTTGAGGCAAGCGTCCCAATGGAGGAATCTGATATCCTTCGTATCAATGAGGGTCCCTATGGACAAGATCGGTTATGCATTCAGATCTATTTTGGAGGTCTAGATCATGGATATGCATGGAACTTCCCGAAGAGGGGCGAGGTGTCACTTGGTATGGGTTGTCTTGTGACTTACGCCGCTGACTTGAAGGAGGCATGGAAGAACTTCACATCCGAATTCAGTGAGCGCTACTCGGTCAATGTGGATCTATCAGAAACGACCGCCATGAGAGTTCCTCTCAAAGGTCCTATCAAGAGGACAATAACAGGACGTACCCTACTCACTGGAGATGCCGCCGGGTTTGTATCACCATGCACCGGAGAGGGCATCTACTATGCAATCAGGTCTGGTCAAATTGCTGCTGATGCTGTGGCGGACACTCTTGAGGGAAAAGCAGACCATATACGGACCTACGAGCAAAGATGGAAGAAGGACATTGGCAATGATCTTGGAGTAGGCAATTTCTTGGCAAATCTTCTCTTCAAGAAACAGAAAAACATGGAGCATGCAATCCAGATGGGGGTCGGGGATGAGGTTATGAGAAACCACCTCACGGACCTTATTGGAGGTCTTAGATCCTATTCTGAACTTCGTACGGCTCTAATGAAGCGTGTGCTCACACGACATCCGACGACTGGATTGAAGATGCTGACCTAGAAACCAGATCAAGTCCTAAGCATCTCGTAGAATACTTTCAATGCGAGATCGACAAAATCATCATCACTCCCGAAATAGCCTGGGAAAATAACCTGATAGACCATCAGAAGTCCCACAACTCTTTGAATCGCATCCATCCTGTCTTTCACTTTTCCCAATTCCTCTGTTCCAGGCTTTGCTGTTTTCATCATGATGTCGGACAGAATGCTCATTCCTTGCTGCAGTCCGTCAGTGGTCTGATATCTCTTTACGAGCTCCAGAGTTCTTAGAGATGAAGGTTTTGATGTACAAACCGTCGAAGCGAAGAAAGAGAAGATGCGGGATATCTCAGAATACGATCTAATTATCATTGGGAGCGGGATGAGGATAGCCAAATGGGTGGCTGAGCCCGAGAAATTCATCAAGAAGTTCCAGAAGGAACTAAGAATGAAGAGGACTGCCCTATTCGTTTCATCCGGCGCCCAAGCACTTCACAAGCACAAAGAAGATACAAAGGCGATGGAAGATGCACGAACTGACTATCTTGTGAAGAAAGCTGAGAAGTATTCACTTCAACCCCTTTCTATGGCCATCTTTGGAGGAGTATGGGACTATAACAAAATGGGATTTCCGTTTAAGCAGACGATGGAGCCATTTAAGGAAGAACTTCGCGGTGCAGGAATCCCGGAAACAGAATCTGGCGTCTTTGATACTCGTGATTGGGACGAAATCCGAAACTGGACAACTGAACTCGCACGCAAGGTAAAAGAATGAAATCAGAAGAGAGGACGCTCCGCCTTCTCGTGAAGAATAGAGGCACTGACCAATGTTTTTATTCAAGCAGGCTTCTATCTATTTAGGGCTGCTCAATATGGAAGAGAAAGCGATTCAAGATGGGTGGCATGAGATAGGGAGCTACTGCTGGGGTTGCGGTAGGAATAATGAGCACGGGCTCCGCCTGAAGAGCTTCTGGCGAGGCGATGAAGTTATTGCCACATGGCAACCTCAGGAGTATCACATGGCGTTTCCAGGCGTCCTCAATGGGGGTATTATTGCCACACTCATTGACTGTCACTCTTTGAATATGGCCAATGCCGCTGCCTGCAGGGCAGAGGGCCGAGAGTATGATGCGGACCCTCTCAGTGGATTTGTAACAGGATCTCTCTTTATCAAGCTGCTTAAACCAACACCAGTTGATGTTCCTGTTACATTACGAGCTCGGATAAAGGAAATGAATGAACGCAAGATTACAATAACATGCAAGCTCTACTCAGATGAAATGGAATGTGCAGAAGGCGAGCTAATTGCCATCAGAGTTGGTCGCAGCAAGCTCTTGGGATAGATTGCTTCACATAAGAGTGATAGATAATTCGCCTAGTTCAGCCACAAAAATGGACAATAATCTCAAGCCAACGTCAATGTAGAGCTTAAATACAACCATGAATGCCATTGCGCGAAGGTATCAGATTTGTTTGAGTATTCAGTGGAACAAAAGATTCTCTCAATTTCTGGCGTTAGAATTGGTGGATTGCCCGGCAGGAATGCTACTGTAGTTATTCCATCGATATTTTACTCGAAAGATCCTCTCGTCAAGGATGCAGAAGCTGGTGAAATTAACAAAAAGGCTACTGAGGACATCCTAGGCATGCTATCGGATATGAGCGATAAGACTGGACTCCCTACCATTTTGGATGTTGTTGCTTCATCACCAAATGCAATGCAGAGTTATCTGCAATATCTGGTGGATGCCTGCACCTTCCCCTTGATGATAGACGGATCGGGTGACAACACTGTTAATTCAGCCGGCGTTCTGAGGGCCAGCGAGTCTGGCTTTCTAGACAGAGTTATTCTGAATTCCCTCGCGCCTGAAACTAAGAGTGACATCTATGGAGTCATCAAGGAAACAAGACTCCAAAATGCACTTCTTCTGACCTTCACAACTCAAGCACTAGCTTCAATCACAAAACGTGTTGAGCATGCAGACAACCTGATTAAATCTGCACAAGAGGCCGGAATAGCAAACATAATGCTTGACACAGGAGTCATGGACCTTCTTACTTTGGGCATCGCATGCAAAGCACAGATGATTCTGAAGGACAAATACGGATTTCCAGTAGGCAATGGTGCTCACAATGCGATTAGTACTTGGCGTGGTTTGGTACCCAAATTTGGGAGAGAAGCAAAGAAGGCAGCTTTTGCTAGCTCGAGTTTGATACCAGTGATTCTTGGAGCTGACTTCGTGTTGATGGGCCCTGCCAAAAACGCTCCCATGGTTTATCCAGCGGTGGCAATGGCTGATACGGTCCTATCTGGTAGTCTTTTAGAGGACAGAATTAGACCCGAGAAACCACATCCTAGATACATGATAAGCTAATCTGAAAGAGTTATTCTTCTCCCTTAGAAGACTATCAGTCCTGCGCTGTACAGAATTAGCATTATCAATCCCGACAAGATAAACGCACAGGCTACTCGAATTGCCCCTTTTGCTGCTCCCTTGTATAGTATCTCTGTCAGAATCCATATGCAAATGATGAGGACTGTAATCACAAGTAGTAGAAGGTTGAATGGATTCGAGGGATCTAGTTGAATCAATGATTTTACCTCTCGGCAAGATTGCTATGACCGCCGAGATAAAAATGATGTTTGTTATTGAAATTGATTAATTGCGAAACCCAAGAAAACACTGAGGAAGTCCGTGTATCAGAACCCATTAATATCTGAAATCTATGGACCACTTATGCCGTCTGTTGATGTTAAAGTTTGGAAAGGTATATCGGATCAGGCTGTGGAGCAAATCATCTCAGGAATAACCAAGGTATTCGTTGAGCTAGGCATTCCCGAACGAGCTGTCGAGGTCATTGTCTTCGAGATTCCCAAGACCCACTGGGGGGTTGGTGGAAGACCAGCTTCAAGGGGTCTGCCAGACGAAAAACCGCCTTAGGCCGCTTCAAAGGAATTGATTCTAAACACCTGGTTGATTAAAGTCTTGGATTCCTTGAATGAGACGAGTATAGAGGAGTGATGCCGCCATATTGATTTTGGACTTCGAGCCTCTTCTAGATGCCATCAATCAGAAGACAATCAAACCAAGTGAATAGAAAGTCAACAGGAACAAGCCACTAAGGATGAGCCCGCTAGCTATGCGTACTATCTCTCTCACTTGCGACTTCAAGCGCAGTTCTGCTACTATCCAGATGAGAATCACAACGACTATGATCACAATCAATATTGAACTGGGCGAAAATATCGGGAATATTTGGAGCAATGAAATTAGCCTCTTCCCTCGCGAAAGATGAATTCAGATATATATCGTCTTGAATGCAAGGAGATGCCCCATTTTGAACATCAACAAGAAAAAGGAATCAGGGAGCATGGAGCTCCCCAATAATTCGTGTGAATACCATTCATGAGTTGCTGACTGATGCCGTCAAGGCTTTTCCATACCTCTTAATGACAACAGCAACAACGATCCAGTATACCATTGCTAGGATAAAGAACCAGAAGGTCTCTGTTGCAGGAAATGTAACAGCCGGTGTGAGTGCAAGAAGGAATCCAGTAGAGCTTCCATGCATCAACTGTACCATCAAGACACTGTCGTTTGTGCTGTTGTGGACCCAGACCTGCAGTACTCTCATAGCGGTCATTCCAATTATCCACATGAATATGAAATAAGGAATGAAAAAGATCCCTAGCCATTGACTAGATCCAAGATACCCAGCCATGAAATGCCAGACGCCATGTATCAATCCAACTTTTATGGCTGCAAATAGTGAACTTGTATTTGCCTTTAATGTTGGATAGAGAAATCCAATCCATCCAATCTCTTCAAAGAATCCTGTTATTAAACCAATAACAACTCCAAACAGAAACAGTCCTGGGGTATAAACCGGAGAAACCAGGATTGACAGAGATGTGAGAACGAATAGGATGGCTACTGGAGGTAGCAAAAGCGCAATTGCGTACCATGATACAGCATTTCTCCATCGTCGCATTCTTGAAAAGAGAAGACTGAGTCCGTTCCGACCACTAACAAGATATGTTAAGGAAATTCCACCTAAACATGGGCCTGCTAGCATTGGAAGCCACATGTACAGAGCATCAATGAGACCTACAGGTTCACCATTAAAGAACTTGGGACCTGCAATGATAAGACTGCCAAGCCATGGTATTAGATACGCTATTAGTGTGTAATAGACCACTGGGTGTCTTCGAATGTGATCAACTATTCTCTTCGAGTAGCTTGATGATTTCTCATCAGGATTTGCCACAATTGCAATTACGTGTTTTTCCATTTTGTAATTCACCTGAAGCTATACTTCAGGTAATGATGAGGATAAATTATAGAAGAAACATTGGCAAGTCATGACTGAAAAAACGAGGTGAACAGACCGCAATTGGTTCCTTTTTTGAACCGCTTGCTTCAGATTTCATCAACTCTCCCATTAATTTCCTCTGCGCGCCACAGTGCTATCGAGGAACCTGTCTAGTTGCTCGAAGTCCAATGCCTATAGATTGAAACCTAGGGGTATCTGGATATAGGAGATAAGATTGCAAGTTTGAGTTCTAGTTTTCTGGATGTTGTATAGGTTTCTCCTGTATATTCAAAAGCATCATAATCCCCGATTACTATGACCCTAAGTGGTTGATTGCTCACTTCCTGAAAGATACCAACAATCCTTTCAAAGGCTCTTTCAGCGTCGAATCTAATCTGGGGCTCAGATAGTGCAGCAAGAACCCCGGGTGGAGGTTCCTTTCCCTCATTCTTGAAAGCGTATATCGTAATCAGGGATACCAAAACAAGCACAACTACGAAACCAGCGATCAAAACCGGGAACGCAATTTGTGTTGGCACAATGCCAAGCTGTCTCATTACCTCCAAGAGAAACAGAATTGCCATCCCAAGAAAAGAACCAAAGAGCGTTATCCTTATGAACCAAATAGTCCGAGCTGGAATCTCTGGACCCATCTTCTCCCTGAAACTTTCAAAGAAGGCTTTCCTCATCCCAGGATCGAACTTTTCAAGCACAATCATGGTTGACCAAAATGCCATGGTTCCTGAATCAGAGAATTCTGCAGGTTTCCGCTCGCTCTTGATCTTTCCAAAGTCTGCATAACCCTGCTGAATCATATCTAGAAACTGAATTGCCTGTGAGATCTGAATACTCTTGACTCCTCTAATCTCAAAGCCTGCTTGTTTTTTCTTCTTTGTGCCAGTCATGATTGATTCATGTTGAGTTTAACTCGAAAGAACATAACCTCTTGTACAGATTTGCCACCAATGAAATCGCTGATGCGTTAAGTTGACAAGATGAAATCTAATCTGCATTGCAATGAATGCAGAGATTATGCTAGCTATCGGGTATGCTTTTTGGACCACCTACTGACAATGGAAACCACATCATCATGCATGGCTGTCATCCGGATTGCAACTCCAGTGACCGGGTCGGTGATAGTGAAATTGAAATGTTCATCACCAGGGCTCCTGTGAGATAGCTTCTGCTTTATGAATTGCTCAGGCGCAAGATTCTCTATATTGGCTCTGGGAATCTGATTGATTATCGATTTACCTCTGACCTCAAGCAAGCGCTGATTAGTAATGAAGTACTCGGTCCTTTTGACTTGGATGTACATGTACAATATGTAGAGGGCTACTGCCAATAGGGTGGCTAGGCCGAGGAAATTGGCTATGATGGAAGGTACTGTTCCCATCTCTCTACCGATTTCACTGAGTATTGCTATCAGGATTGGAGCTAAGATCAATGGCAGGCATCCTTGTACCACAAAAATCACGATACTGAGTCCTGCCTCCTGGTTCCATTCAATGACTTCGCCATGATTCAACCCCTTTAAGGGGGCTGCGGGTTCTTGCCGCGTCGCAGGTGACATTCATGACACCGTGGGTTGAATGATTGAAGGGCGATTTGAACCTATCTCCACAAGTTTCCTCAGTATCAGTCTATTCAAGTCACTCCACACTAGACCTTCGTGTCATCACTGGCATCATTGGCACTGGTCCGGTTTCCACCACTATCATCACTGTAAATCAGGATAGAATGGAGGCAGTCAGTGCTTTGATTCTCATTTTCTTGATTTGAGATTCAAGACTATTACCACAATAACAATGACAGCTGCTCCAGCACCCATGATTATGAGATAAAGGCGAAAGTCTGTTGGTGCATTAGGTGTTGCTGGGGTTTCAGATGTTGCAGTTGTAGGAGGTTCGGTTGCGGTTGTGGTTGGAGATGTAGTTGCAGTACCGTAAGACAGGCGATAAATCTGCCCGGAATGAGTGCACACTAGTTCGTTCCTGCTATTCTCAAAGAGCCCTATATTGTCAATCCCCACTTTGTTCTGTGCAAAGATATAGGAGCTGCTACCATTAACAGGAAAAGCCTGTAAATCGTCATTACGACACAGAATAACGGCGTTTAGGATAGTTGAGAATCCAATGGGGGGCGAAACCAGGTATTCTAATTCAACAAAATCACTGAAGAGAACCTGCAGCTCACTTGTGCCATCAGGAATCTTATAGAGAGCATTCTCAGATCGTTCTGCAACATAGATATTTCCACTTCTATCTGCAATGCAATCCCCTCTCGTTACATCCTCAATCGTTACAATCTTTGTGAAATCATACGGATTATCAATAGGTAGACTCCAGAGATCGAAACTGCTATTCGCGAAATTGGATGTCATCAGTATCATCTGATCGTTTTTCGAGTCGTAAGCAAGCGAATTTGGAAACCCATCTATTAATCCGGTTCCGACAAACCAAGTTGAGTTGGTGCCGTCAGTATTTATTCTAAGAATTAAGGCCGAGTCGTTGCCAAGACTGGCATAGATGCGTTCATCGCCGTCCAGCACAAGACTTCCGCAGGCGTAAGGCAAATCGGAGATGAAATCATCAAATGAACCCGCATCGATACGATAAATGGAGTCTTCCAAGCCCAAGAGGAGTAGTCCGTCCGATGTTTCAATGATTGCTTTGACACTTACCTGAGGCGTCAATCTTTTCGGTTGTGTAGCATTGGGATTGTACTGAACTGCACAGCCACCGCCACCGAGTACAGCTAGAATAGACTCGAATTTACTGGACCAGCTAATTGGACCTATTCCATACCCTGCATTCATGATGTTTTCAAATCCGGAGCCATTGTATTTGTAGAATCCACTATTAGTGCCCTCTGCAACGAGATAGTAGAGGTCCCCAACCGGACTAGTAGCAATACTAATGCCCTCTCCGGTGCCCGGAAGTGCTATGCCAGAGGTAAGAGTGGTTGTTGTGTTTGCAGTGAGGTTAAGACATGTTATCCTTCCAAGATATGTTTCTGAGTAATAGAGTAAATTGAGTGAAGTATCCAATGCAACCTGGGAGCAGCCAAGAATCCCTGATCGTATTGTTGAGATATAAGTCCCATTTGCATCGAAATGATATATGCTTGAATCATTTTCTGAGCTTGCAGTATAAATCGAATCATCTGTTGGATTCACGGTCAATGTAGTGAAGCTCACATTCGATGGATACTCTTTGATTACCTCAAGTCCACCTTCATTTGAAATGAAGATTGCCCTCTCTCCAATACCAACTATGCGATCTGCATTGGGCTGATATCCAATGCAATCTAGAGATATGTTTCCTATCGACATATATGCGGAAACACTGCCATTCAACTGAAGCTCTAGAATCTCATACATTGGCTTATCAAGAATGAGAACCTCAAATGCATTTGTTTCACAGATTGAGATTGGGCCCAATGGACTTGTCTGATAAACAGTTTCTGATGTCCATCCTTGAGGTAAGTCAGTCATCGCATCAAGATAATTTTCATTACTTGATATTATAAGATTGAGTCCATGAGGTCCTGCATGCAATGCAGACAAAAACATCAGGGTTAAAGCGAGAATAGACGCACTCTTGGGCAAATGAACAAACCTCCTTTCGCAGCATGAAACTGCAGGTAATTGTCACTTATTATTATTAGCTGGCTCTTTCGTACCTTCATTTCAGCCTCCCCACCAGTCCGGAACCTCGTGGTCTAACCAGACAGGGTCGGGTGTGATTTCATCCGCTGTGTCTTTCCCCATGCTGTCATGGATTACATGATTGAATGTTTCACTCGGGCTCACGGTCATGTCGTTCTCCACTACTACCTGACAGGAGAGGAACACAGCAGGATGGTCGAATTGGCTTCCGCCAGATCGTATCCGTTTCTCAAAGAGATCTTGCTGTGCCTGAGTCTTCTTTGTTGGTACTCCTTTGTGAATGGTGACTCTGCAGGTAGTGCATTTGGCATTTCCTCCACAGCTATGGACTATGTCGGTCTGATGATCCATGAGGACTTTGAGTAGCTTTGTCCCTCTTTCCACACTGATTTCCTTCTGGACCTCACCCATGAAATCGACAACTGTTACCTTTGGCATAACCGAATTATTGGCGTAGCTCCATTAAAATTCATTCCATGAGCCCCGTGATAATAGCACCGCCAGTTGTGAAACTCGGCTCTCACATGTCTTCTTGCATGAGCTCTAATATGAGCTGTGATAGTTCCTCAGGTTTATCCTCTTGAAGAAAATG
>JBHLQM010000046.1:0-18831 GCA_048884785.1 Candidatus Thorarchaeota archaeon
TCTACTTTTAGTCGCAGGTACACATAGACTAGGATTGGTGCGAGTGATTCGCACCTCTACCTATTCAGAAAAATCAGAAGAAAACTAACTTCTCCAAAGCTCAGCCTTGCTTCGCTCGTGGTCTTCTATTGCAACTTCAAGAGTTTTGATCAACCTGCTGGCTTCTTCTATGTTAAGCAGAAATGAGCCCTTAATGTCACGATCCTCGCCAATGGAAACACGTATTTTTCCATCATTGACCCAACCCTCAGAAGTCTTGGTTGGTTCACTCAGTTGTACTTCCAGCCAGGTCCTGCGCTTAGCACCACTATCGCGGTCATCGAAAAAATGTTTGAGCTGAAGACGCCGTCCGTACTCGTATGTTTTTTGAGATGCCATTTTATCTACCTCATAGGATAGTCCTCGGGAAACCTAAAGACCTCATATCTCGGCGATGCCGAGTTGAATTCAATGCAGTTCGATTATGTCGTTGCGTCGGAGATTATCTTATGACGCACTAGTAGCAAGCTGAATGGAACGATTGCATAAAATCCCAGTATGATAATGTTGAGGGGAATGAGAACAGGCGACGGGATTCCATCAGTAACAAGACCTCCAATCAGTGAGAATCCTGCAGCTATGCAGGTGTAAGCGACCATCAATTCAAACAGAGCTTTGAATATCTCAAGAGGTCTAACTGATTTGATTTCTTCTAGGTCATGATTCCGCAGGTAGTTGAGTGCCTTTGTAGTTATGTACATACTAAGCAAGACTGATACAACAAGAATAGAACCAAGCGTTCCTTCACCATACGATGGGATAATTGCCATTCCAGCAGATAGACAGAAAAGTATTCCAAAAGCGATGACTGTTCCAAAGATTATTGGACCTATCAGCACGCTTGCCACGGTGTGAATAGTAAAGTCAACGTAGAAATCCCGATCACGCAACTTCTGCAGGTGCGTTGTAGAGAGAGAGACAAGATAGAGACCCAGAAAACCACCGTAGAGAAATAAACTAGCAAAATCACGGAGGAATACTTGAAGTAATGGCAGGTATTGTGTAATTTGGCGAGAATCTATTGAGAAAAGAAGCAGAAATGAGAGGCTCATCACTGGAAGAATATGGAGAATTCCTTTGATATTCCAATAATGGTTCCGCGATTCGTAGAATATCAAAAGAGAAAGTAAACCGAAACCAAATATCGCAAAGTAGGCTGTTTGTGTTGGACTCCATATAATGAACGGACTAAACCCGAATTCGGTGAATGTGAAATCTAGCGATAGAAGTGCAAATGAATAGAGAATAAACAAAGTCAACAGCACAAAAGCCAATGCAGCTCTTGAGATCGTGGTTCTACTTGCGTCATTGCTTTGCTTTTCCAAAATCATCTCCCACTTACACTAAGGCTGTTTTGCATTTTATTCTGCGTATTCGAGCAGAGGTCTAATGTAGAGTTAGTAGGTTCTAAATTCATTTGCCGCATCAAACATAGCCACTATGTTTTCTGCGGGCACCTCTGAAGTAATGTTATGGATGTTAGACGCAATATAGCCTCCACCGGGCATCAAACAGCTCATGTTATACTTGACTTCAGTTCTAATCTCTTCTGGAGTGCCAAATGGGAGAGTTCTTTGTGTATCACATAGTCCACCCCAGAAGGTGATCATATGGCCAAAACGTTTCTTTAGGCTGCAAGGTTCCATATCTTTTGCTCCAATTTGGACTGGGTTTATTGCATCATACCCAATTTCTGAAAAATGTGGGATGAATTGAGCAATCGCTCCACAACTATGGTAGTTGATCTTTATGTCCGCTAAAGAGTGAAGTTTCTCAGAGAACCTCCTTTCTATTGGTTTGATCAATGGTTCATAGATTCTCTCGGGGCTCATGATAGGACCTGCTTGCTCAGCCAAATCACCATTATTTGACAGGATGTCCACGTAATAGGTGTCACCAAACTTGATTTCTTCCAGAAAGGTTGTAGTGTACTCAGTCCAATACTTCTCTAGCTCTTCCATTGCAGCCAGAATCAGTTCTGGATTTCGATGCATATGCATCATAGCTTTCTTGAAGCCAAACATGAATGTCGTGTATTCATATATGCAACCAACTGGAGGTGTTGCGAGTGCATATTCCGTTGATTCTCTATACTTCTTCGCCTGCTCCCTTAGGCCCTTCAAAGGTCCTTTGTCAGTACCATCAGGCCATTCATATTCTCGAATTTCCTGAACAGTTTTCATCTCGCTGAGAGGATGAATCACTGGGTCGTAGTAGAGTATCTCTTCCAGGTCCTTCTCTGCACTATTCCCCCAGAATACTCCAAACTGATCATAGACTCCCTGGAATTTTCCCTCTACTTCAGGAATGAATCTCTCGGGCTTTAGGGCGGATGGAGGATGCAACCAACGAATATCGATTTTGAAACGTTCAAGAAGTGCCTCAGATGGCTTTACTGCCTGTTGTACAAAATCACTGTAGTGTATCTTGGGATCATCGATGTCGAGATATTCTAGGAGGTTTCTGTAGGCAATAAGATGGATTCCTGATACATTCCCGCCCAAATCAAGGGGAGCCATATCAGGTTCCCTGTGGTCTAACGCCATTAATACGCGCTCACGAGAGTTCATTATTAGTATACTCCATATTTTTTAAATAGACTCCAAGCAATTTCGAGATTTCGGACGGCAATATCCAGCGGTTCCCAAGGCCACTCACAACCTGCGGCAAACATGTATCTGAACCAGGTTGCTTTCCAGTTGCTACAAAGAACCCCTAAATTGATGAAATGGGCTAAACCAGCTCATATACCCTCTGTAAAAAAAGAATATTAGCTGGTTTCAAGTTTCAGTATACCAACCAGCTAGAGAGTGTTGATTGCAGATGTCACTAGAAGAGATAACAAAGATGCTTGTTGATTTGGATGTTGACAACATCGCAGCAACTGCTCGACAGATTATTGATGGCGGTACTGATCCTCAAGAAGTCTTGAAAGCACTTACCACGGGAATGAATGAAGTGGGAAATAAGTATGAGCAGGGTGAGTATTTTCTCACAGAGCTGGTGCTTGCAGGTGAAACAATGAAAGAAGCTTTTGCAGTCATCAAGCCACGCCTTGCTCTAGATGAAACAGGAGCCAGAAAGCCTGTGGTGATTGCGACAGTAAAGGGCGATAATCACGATATCGGGAAGAACATTCTTGGCACTATGCTCATCTCTGCAGGATATGATGTCATTGATCTTGGAATAGATGTTTCAAAAGAAACGATTGTTGAAACAGTAAAGAAGCACAATGTGAAAGTAGTCGCTTTGAGCTGTCTGTTAACAATGACGATTAAAGAGATATCAGCAGTTAATGATGCATTGAGAGAGGCAGGCCTGAGAGACAAGGTTCGACTCATTGTTGGAGGTGCTCCTTTGAGCATGGAGCTTGCGAGAAATCTTGGAGCAGATGATTATGGTGCTGATGCAATTGATGGGGTGAAAAGAATAGGTGCGTTATTGGAGCGATAGACCCTTTGGATGCATCCACATGTGTTCTAAAAGCTCTCAATCATGAGGAGCCAGACCGTGTACCATCATTTGAGACTACATTCACCAACAACACAATCATGGAGTACCATGGAGTTCCTTCAAGAGAAATTGTCAGTGGAGTGGACTATTACGCAATCAGGATTGCTGTTGCACATGTCAGAACATCCTACATCGGACCTCTTTGGGTAGCAAGTCCCTGATTTCGCCATACTATCAGCGCAGTGCAGGAGATTTATCTGGAATAACCAATAGATATTCTCAACGAGTATGATAGATGATTGGTTGCAGACCGCACTTGAAGAAACATCCAAGCTCTATGGATTTCAAATTGACAAGCTTGTGAAACTCGCTGGTGGATTTGAAAACAAGATATTTGGATATGATTCTCCTAAGTCAAAGCTCGTAGTGCGTGTAACCCCACCAGGCCACAAGACCCCTGCTGAAGTACATGCCGAAATGGATTGGCTAGTCTATCTTCAGACAAATAGTGCTCCCGTTGAGCATGTGATCGCATCCAAGAATGAGAATCTTGTGGAAATAGCTGATACTGATGAAGGACCTATCTCCGTTGTCTGCTTTGAGTGGGCATCGGGAAAACTAGTATCAAAAGATGACTTCTCTCCAGAGCTCTTTCGGTCTTGGGGAAAAGCCGTTGGTATGATGCATAGACTCACAAAAGACTACAAACGAAAAACTCAGTCTAAGCGTATTCAGTGGTATGACGACAAGTACTTGAATCGAGATCTTATTCCATCAGACCAAGAACTAGTTCTTCAGAGATTTGATTCCCTCATTGACCACTTCAAGAAACAGACGCCTCTGGAAGATAATTTTGGTATGATTCACGAAGATGTGCACAATGGCAACTTATTGCTTGATGGAAACCAACTGACAGTTCTCGATTTTGACGATTGTGTATATGGCTTCTTCATTTTCGATATAGCAAATGCGCTTGGGTTCTCAATCTGGCAGAAACCAGATGACATGAATAACAACCAGTTTGCAGAATTCTATTTGAAGCACTTCATGGCGGGTTATCATGAAGAGAATCAATTAGACCAGTCAATCATGGAAGAAGACTTTCCAAAAGCATTGAAACTCTTTGAATTCATCCACTATAATGCATTCAACATGGATTATGACCTTGCAGGTAGTGGTTCCTTTGACTCATTGAATAGCAAGACACAGCAGATTCTGAAGAGATATAGAGATAGTATCGAGAATGATCTTCCATACATTGAGAATACCTTCAATCCTTACACCTGATGTAATTCCTCTAACTAACCATTGAAAAGCATTAGAACGAATTTTCCGCTATGGAAATTGCTACATTTGGAGCTGGTTGCTTCTGGTGTACAGAAGCTGTGTTTCAGCAGCTCAAGGGAGTCGAATCAGTGGTATCGGGCTATTCTGGAGGCCATGTTGACAATCCGACCTACAAACAAGTCACAACAGGCACTACTGGACATGCAGAGGTGACACAGATATCCTTTGATCCTGAAATCATCGGCTTTGAAGAACTACTAGAGGTGTTTTTCACTACTCATGATCCGACAACCCTGAATCGACAGGGAAACGATGCTGGAACTCAATATCGTTCAGTCGTTTTTTATCATAACGAGGAGCAACGGGAAATCGCTGATAGGATGAAATCAGAATTGAGTGAGAAAAGGGTCTGGAAGAATCCAATAGTTACTGAGATAGTCCCCTTAAAGAAATTCTATCCAGCTGAAGACTATCATCAGAATTACTATAGAAACAATCCCAATGAAGGCTATTGCCGTTTCGTAATCAAGCCTAAACTAGACAAGTTTGAGAAAACATTCAAACTCAAGCTTTAATGACCTGATTTATACACCATAGTGATTAATTGCATTAATGACAGATTCTATTCATCTAGCTCATGCAATTCATAGAGTCTTTCACAAGTCTAAATCAAATGAGCTAGTTCAAGACCTGAGCTGCTTGGGTGTGCTACAGTGTCAGAACTGGAACCAGATCAACTGTATGTGTTCTGCAACATATGCAAGGAGAACGTCCCCATCGAGGTTGGTGAGAGTGAAATAGAGGCCTCCACTTCTGGTCTTACCACCGTAATTTCAGTACATGGTTCCCCTCAGCATGCCATTCTCGTATATCTGGACAAGCAGATGAAAGCACGAGGTGTCGAGTATCCATCTGTCCTGCAAGTAGAGGGAGCCCCCACAGTAGATGGAGCAAGTGAGTTGCCAAAAGAAGAGGTTCTCTATGACCTCGAGTCCGTCATCAGTGCTTTCGGGGAAAAGGAAGAGTCTGCCATAAGAGCCTTTGTACAGATCATCTCACAGATTATAGTGCGAAATAATGTCTATCTTGTTCATAATAATAGAAGCATTGGGAAAGTGGTGAAAGGCCAACTTGATGCTCTATTTGCTGATCAGAAGACCTCTCTCGAGGTCATCAGCTACGATGAGATAGATGGTGTAGCTGGAATGCGACCCACGATCTTCGACCTTCAATATGGAACGTTCATCTCTGAGGGCATCAAGATTGAAACCGTCTACTTTGAGAATCTCGTTGAAGACGCCCTTTCCCACATCAACGGATTTAATCTGTTGAGAAATGAATTCAGCAAGCTCATGTTTTCATATAGAAGGCTCTGGGAACTGCTGACTAGCGGAGCGAAAAAATATACACAAAAGAGAATAGCTTACTTAGTTTCAATAGATCATGCTCTCATTCCATTGCTGCTTCAGATAGCAGAGAATGATGGAATCGATGTTAGCTCGAGAGTTGGAGAAGACTAGTGTTTCCCAAAACTGATTTCAGACTTTTAATTCTAGATGGGTAATTGAATTCTTTATGGTCACAAGGTTATGCGGATATGAAAGAAACAATTCCTCAATGATTGGTCGAAACCTAGGATGACACGATAGACTTAGCAGACGAGGGATTTAGTCTAAGCAGCTCTTCTGCATACTCTCTATTGCGAATTTGAAGAACCATCATTCCAGCTCCTTCCGAACTGTCAAGAACCTTTATAGCTTTTTCAAGCTCACTAGGACCACCCACATAGCTGGTGATCATAATTCCAATTATGACTAGTGCAATAAGAAGAATAGTCATCAAATCCAGAACTCCAGTAAGAGCAAATGATCCCAAGAGGAACATCCCCAGAAAGAGAGCAAGGACTATGAGGAGACCGCTACAAATACCACAGGGACCTCGCAGCCTTGCTGTTTCTTCGAAGGAAATAGCATGTCTTTCACATACTGGCACTGAGAATCTATGCATGCCTGTGCCATACCTCTTATCCATGCGGCTCATTGACCAGAAATGCCCACTTCCTGCAAATGAAGTATGACGCGTTGCAGCCTGTGCTGTTCCTCTATCAAGGGCAGACATGGCGGGGATAGTGCCTTCATCTTCTGCGGGCGCCCCACATACTGGACATCTACTCGGCAGATTCACCCTACTTGAGGTGATCTGAATTATGTACTTTCTACTCAGCTTTACTCATCTCCACGATTCCGTTATTGCCTCTTTGTGCAATTCTTGGATATGAAAGGTTTTCTCTTTTCACAATGATATTCAGCTCAACCTCTCGTAGTGGCGCCTAGTTCCATTGACTATATCCATCATTGATGGATCTATGGCAATTTACGGAATCGCGGGTTCAGTTGCGTTGTCTTCCTCGTACTGTTTAGGATCTGCTTCAAAGGTTTCTTTACAATACTGATTGCAGAAGTAATAGCGCTTACCGTTGTAATCGCTATAGAGGTCAGCAGTAGCAATCTCTACCTTCATTTTGCATATAGGGTCAATAGCAACGTCTCCCTCTTGATAGGCTGCAATCGGCGTATCGACTAGTGGTTCAGAGTTTTTCTCTGTTTTGAAGCGGTTCAGAGTCAGAGCATTAGCAACAACGCTTACACTTGATAGCGCCATTGCAAGCCCTGCAAATTCAGGCCTCAAGACTAAACCAGCTGATGGGAATAAAAGCCCCGCAGCAATTGGTAAAAGCACAATATTATATATTAATGCCCAGAAGAACCCTTGTTTTATTTTGGACATTGTACGGCTGCCCAACTGAATTCCTGTGACTACATCGAGTAGGTCATCCTTGACCAATACAATATCTCCTGTTTCAACTGAAACGTCGGTTCCTGATCCCAGAGCAATTCCTACATCTGCTTGTGCTAGAGCTACTGCATCGTTTACACCATCACCGGCCATTGCTACAATTCGATTTTCACTCTGTAGCTCCTTGATTTTCTCAGCCTTATCAGCCGGTAGGACTTCTGCTAATACTCTCTTAATACCAACAGTTTCTGCTATGGATAGAGCAGTTGCTTCTTTATCGCCTGTGATCATCCAAACCTCTATACCCATTTCCTTGAGTTTATCAACAGCACGTATTGAGGAATCCTTGAGCTTGTCAGCAATTGCAATCAGTGCGAGCATGCGTCCATCAATAGCTGCAAAGACAGTCGTCTTTCCTTTCTCCTGTAACTTAATCCCTTGTGCTTCAGCATCAAGAATATCCACAGAATTTTCCCTCATGAACCTGTCATTGCCTATAATCACTAACTGGCCTTCGACTGAAGCTTGCACTCCTCTTCCTGTAGTTGAGATAAAGTCAGAAGCAGATGGGATTTCAATGTTAAGTTTCTCGGTGTATTGTACAATCGCTTCAGCAAGGGGATGTTCACTATTCTTTTCCACTGATGAGATAAGACGCAAAGCTTCTCCTTCACTGAAATCGTCATAGGTAATAATGTCTGTTACTGTTGGTTTTCCAATTGTGAGCGTCCCTGTTTTGTCAAATACCATAGTATCAACTGTTGGAATGACTTCAAGACCCTCACCAGCCTTTATCAAGATTCCATGTTGTGCACCTTTTCCAATCCCAACCATTATCGCTGTTGGTGTGGCCAATCCCAAAGCGCAGGGACAGGCAGCTACAAGCACTGCAATGGTAAAGGTTAGAGATTGGGTCAATTCAACTGATAGGCCAGAAATTGGGGACACTATACCCAAGATTGGAGATATATAGTACCAAAAGATGAAAGTTGAAAGTGCTAAAACAATGACAATTGGTGTAAATCTGCTCGCAATTGCGTCTGCCTTCCGCTGAATCGGAGGTTTGTTTGTTTGGGCTTCTTCCACGAGTTTTACAATCTGAGAGAGTACTGTGTCCTTCCCAACCTTTGTTGCCCTAACTTTTAACACACCATTCTTGTTGATGGTTGCACCTACCACTGTATCTCCTACGGTCTTCTTGACAGCTACGGGTTCTCCTGTGATCATTGACTCATCAACACTTGACTTGCCGTCTATGACTTCACCATCTACTGGAACTTTATCACCGGGTCTTATGAGAACGATATCTCCAACCTCCACATCCTCAATTGGGAGGAGTAGTTCCTCACCATCTCGGATTATTGTGGCTACTTTCGCTTGAAGATCCATCAACTTTCTCATTGCTTTCGATGTACGACCTTTGGCGATTGCTTCGAGGGTTCTACCAAGTAGTAGGAAACTGATTAGTAGAACTGCTGAATCATAAAAAGGCATGTATTCATTCCACTGAGGGACGAATGTAGTAACAACTGAATAGGTGTAAGCAGCACTTGTGCCCAACATTATGAGGGTGTCCATGTTTGTCGTGAAGTGTCGTGCGGCTTTCAATGCAGACTTAAAAAATGGATATCCTGCAATAAACTGAACCGGCGTTGCAAGAAGGAACATGGCAAGCTTACTAATTTCTTCAGATGGGAAGAGTGGTGCAAGGACTCCGAAGTGTATTAAAACAACAGGTATTGACAGAATGACTGAGAAGGCAAGAAGGAGAGAATAAAAACGAATTTCTTTCTCTCGAGCTAAGGATTCTCGATCTGCTTCAATACCTTCAGCTTGCTCGACTGCAATTCCAATTTTCTCAAGTATCTTTTTAACAGATTTGTATGTGACCAGATCATCATCATATTCTATCAAAGTACGATTTGTATCTTTAAATGCAGTAGCAGTTATGACACCATCTTCATCTTCTAGCGTCGCAATAATTTTATCCCAATCTAGAGTGGATGATGATTCACTGAGAGTTAGGGTCATAGTAGGTCTTCGTGCTCGATACCCTGTAGACGCTACAGCTTTCTCCAAGGTTGTTCTATCAACAGTATGAGTCTTGTATTCGATTACAGCCTTTTCATCGAGTAGGCTAACATTGGCTCGAATAACTCCTTCTTGACTTGTTAAGGCATTCTCTATTTTGGCAACGCAGGATGCACAATGCATCCCTTCAATACGCATCGACATTCTAGATGCAGTGACTTCAGTTTCAGCTTTTTGACTCATTTCTGTCCACCGTAATTGCAATTCAATACAATGTCTTTTCCGATATATCGGACACGATATATAAGATTTGTGATTGGACCAATTATGATAGGAAACCATTTTGACAATTATAGACTCTGTTTGAACGCTTTCGCACAATGAACACAGCAAAAAGCAAGATTTGATCCATTTACTTCTTCATGGTGCGCGCCTTCGAAGATCCTAGCTCCACAACTTGCACATACCTCAAGACTGGACCCGAGGGCAGATACAGTAATCGCAGCAAAACGTTTGAATAACTGGCCGCTAAATTGCTCTCCCTTCTTCGTCAATGAATACACAATCTTACGTTTCTTCCCTACGTCTTCATGCTTCTGGGTGACTATCTTCTTTTCTTCGAGTTCCTGCAAAAATGGATAGAGTGTTCCTGGACTTAATTTCCTCCCGGTTCGTTTTTCATATCTTTTCATAAGACCATAACCATGCAATGGCTTTTCGTTCAACATCAACAGGATATAGAAATGCGAGAAATCAGCCAGTATCTCATGAATCTCAGGATTGGGTATTTTCAAGTCTTGATTTGCTTTTTCATTTGTCATCTTTTGTGTCATCCCATTGAAGCTCGAATGTGTTGAGTCACACGGATAAGGAATGAAGGCGTTCCCGCGTGTTACATTTAGCCCATTCTGCAAAGCAGTTTCCTATAATAGTTGCCTATTTGACTAGGCTATTCCCGATTGTCCTTAGAAATGAACCACATTCTAAGATATCTAGACGAGTAGCAATATAAATGTATCTTAAGGGATATATCCATAGGGATAATTAATATGAAACTACCCGGAATCCCACAGGAAATGATTCAGCCATAAATTCTGAATCATCCAGTCAGAATTTTAAGAGCACTCAACAATGGTAAAGGGTACTTGTCAATTACTTTTCCTCTTCTATGCTACAACGATATATCCAAGGGATTCTATGACATCTACAAGAAGCTCTCTATCGATTATATCGTCTTCGATTTCAACAACAGCCTCGGCTTTCTGAAGACTTACTTCAGCGCCTTTTACTCCGTCCTCACAAAGAAGGACATTTTTAATTCTGTCTGCACATGCGGGGCAATCCATGCCATTGATCTTGAAAAATATGTGTTTAGTTTCTTTCTCAATTACGTGATCACTCATTTTGTATAAACTATCAAATAGGATATATCGTTTTAGATATATTTTTTTGGTTGACGACGCGGATAATAGCACGATAAGAAATCGTTCTGAAGATATCCTCAAGGTGTTAGCCTTTCAACTCTGAGTAAGATATGAGATTGCTCAAATATGAGATAACAAACTGAGTTTCCTGTCAGTGTTAGAAATGGATCTCAAATAAGAAAAGGAAATATAAAGCAGAAGACAGAACGTTTATATATATCTAGTGGGATATATCTGAATGGATAATATTGTTTTCGATATATCTGAATGGAAATACAAAAGGCAGAGGCAAAGGAAATGGCTAGAGATCCAATATGTGGAATGATAGTGGATGAGAACACAACCAGGCTAAAGACGGTTCATAAAGGTGAAACTTTCTACTTTTGTATGAGGAGCTGCAAGAAAGCCTTTGACAGTGATCCAGATCGCTTTGCCATCGAATCTACAAATTAATGATAGAACAGGAGAACATCGATGAAGAAGCTGACATCAGAGGAAATTCGGGTTCGTTGTGATGATAGAGAGTTTGCATGCAGAACTAGTGCGGAGCTTTTTCCCCTAGATAATATCGTTGGACAGAAACGTGCTCTTGAATCATTGAGAATCGGACTAATGATAAAGGATAAGGGATTCAATGTCTTTGTTGCCGGTATTCCAGGAACTGGTCGCACAACTGCAGTTTCAAAATTCCTTCAAAATCTTGCAACAAAAGAATCTAATGCATCAGATTGGTGCTACGTATCCAATTTCGAGGATCAATATTACCCAAGGGCACTTGAGCTTCCATCAAGCAGAGGGTGGCAATTGGAGCAGCAAATGGAGAGCTTCATTGAACTTGCTCAATTGACGCTTTCTGAGATGCTGGAAAGTGAGGAATATATTACACAAAGAGAGGAGCTTCTGAGGGTCTTCAAAGACAAACAGCAGGAAATAAGCAATCAAATGGAAGATGAAGCACGAAAAAGCGGGTTCGTATTGCAGGGTTCTAAGACTCGACTACTCTTACTACCACTAATCAATGGTGAGCCTCTCAATCCTGAAGCAAACACTCATCTGCCCAAGGAAATCCAAGACAAAATCGCAGAAAATCGCAAAGTCGTGGAAAAACAAATACGAGTGCTTTTCCGCAAGTTACGTCTTATTGAACATGAACTTCGTGAGGCTCTTCAGAATAAGGAGCGAGAAGCCGTGCTTTACGCCCTCTCTCCACTTATTGATGACCTTAAGGAGAAGTTCAGGGATTTGCCAAGGGTTACACAATGGATTGAGGAAGTAGCTGAGGATATCACCGA
This sequence comes from Candidatus Thorarchaeota archaeon, assembly GCA_048884785.1. Classification (GTDB taxonomy): domain Archaea; phylum Asgardarchaeota; class Thorarchaeia; order Thorarchaeales; family Thorarchaeaceae; genus MP5-2226. Next base: position 12,323 of record JBHLQM010000046.1, read on the forward strand.
ACATCTTCAGGAATTTATCGGACTCTCAGAAGTTGGTTCATCAGATGAGCTGAATTCATCGCAAGCGGGATCAATCCCACGGGAAGATTTCACTGACAGATATAAAGTAAATATGTTTGTTGATAACTTGGGAGAAGATGGCGCGCCAGTTGTAATCCTTGCAAATCCTTCTTATAGCAATCTATTTGGCGTTATTGAGAAAGAACCACGATATGGCGGACTTAGAACAGACTTTTCTATGATCCGCCCAGGAGCCCTTCATAAGGCAAATGGTGGATATCTAGTGGTTCCTGCAATGGAACTTCTAACATCTCCACATGTATATCAATCTTTGAAGAGAGCACTTGAACATAGTGAGATAGTCATCGAGGCCCCTCAGGAATCAAGCAACTTCCTTGCTGTGAAGAGTTTACGTCCTGAACCAATCCCATTGGACGTAAAAGTAATTCTAATTGGTGAGGAAGAGATTTACCGAGAGCTTTACAATAAGGACCCCGAGTTTCGTCAACTTTTCAAGATAAAGGCGGAATTTGATATTTCGATGGATCGCACGCTTGAAAACATCCAGGTATTTGGCTCGTTCATTTGTATGATTCATACAAAGGAAGGTCTGAGACCTTTGAAGGCAGAAGCCATAGCAGAAGTAATCGATCATAGCTCTCGTCTAGCAGAAAGCCAAAACAAGCTCTCTATAAGATTCGACATAATAACTGACATCATTCGCGAAGCAAACTTCTATGCCAGCGAAGAAAAAAGCGTTACGATAGAAAGATATCATATCAAAAAGGCCATCAGTCAAAGATTATACCGATTGAATCTTTACTCCGAGAAGGTTCGTGAGCTTATTAAGAAGAATATCATTTTTATGGATCTTGATGGAGAGGCTGTAGGACAGGTAAATGGACTTTCGGTGGTCACTCTCGCAGGTCATGCTTTTGGACAAGCATCTCGAGTTTCAGCTAGTGTATCGCCAGGACACCAGGTTGTGATAGATATTGAACGTGAATCAAATCTTGGTGGTCCGATTCATACAAAAGGAGTACTCATACTTGGGGGATATCTTGCTAATCGATATGGAAGAGAAAAACCACTTAGCCTTTCTGCGCGGGTTGTTTTTGAGCAGAGTTATGGAGGCGTTGAGGGAGATAGTGCAAGTAGCACGGAACTGTTTGCGATTTTATCTGCTCTTTCAGGCGTACCTATCCAACAGAGATTTGCTGTAACTGGCTCCGTCGATCAACATGGAAGAATACAGGCTGTGGGAGGAATTAATGAAAAGATTGAAGGATTTTACGAACTTTGCAAAGCAAAAGGTTTGACAGGGCAGCAGGGAGTCTTGATACCAAAAGCCAATATTCAGAATTTAATGTTATCAGATGAAGTAGTTGAAGCTGTCAGAGCAGATTCATTTCACATTTATGCAATAGATAGTGTGGATGAAGGCATTGAATTCTTAACTGGTGTACCAGCAGGTACAAGTCAAGAGAATGGCAGCTATTTGCCAGGATCAATTAATGCATTGGTGGATGAGACTCTGGTTCGAATGGCTAGAATCATGGAAAAGCATTATTCTACTGAAAATTACAACAAACAAGAAATCTCTGCTACACCACAACAAGTGACTTTCTCTGGAGCCTGATGAATATGACTAAGCAAAATATCATCAGCAAGGATCTGGAGGGATTAAACAAATCTATTTCCTTTAGAACAATGATAGCCCCATTAGAATCTCAGAGTATAAAGTCAGAAGTAGTACAATCTGAGCACATGATAGATTCCGACATGATCATCGAGTTTCTAGAAAATCGTACATACTTGCCTGAGTTTGATTATATCGGTTATGAAGTAAAAACTGTTGATCGTGTTAACGCAATATACTTGATGATAAATCCAGATCCATTGAATCTCAATTATGTACCAAAAAACAGTCTAGTTATTTGTCATCACAAAATTTCGACACACAATAATCGTTTCTACGAAAAAATGCTTGACCACGCAAGAGATACAAACTTCAACATTTACAATTTCCATCTTGGGTGGGATATTATGGAGGGTGGAATCATAGATTCATTTCTATTTGACTTCGGATTATCTCATAACGATTTTGAAAGAGTTGATCTTACATATCGAGATTATCTAATTCCTCAACTAGGAACTATATTCAAAAAAAGAATACCAATGAGGGACATAATCAATGGACTTCACATGATGAATGTCCGGCCATCAATTATCATTAACCCACAATGCAAGGTATCCAAGATTGGATATATACCTGGTGGGGGTTTTGTTGATGATATGGTCATAGGGATGGCGGATTTAGGTGTCGATGTCCTCATTTCATCAGACCATAATTGGGTTGTTGAAACTATTGCTAGAGAGGCGGGTATGACCCTAATTGAAATTGACCATTATCGCAGTGAACGTCATGGTTTACGAACAATGAAGAAACTTCTTGAGAACTCATTTTCAAAGAGTTCCATCAATATCCTAGAGAATGTTGATGGAATGCAACAAGCCCCTTGCGATTGTAATTCTTGAGGAATGATCATTCAAGAAGAACTATTGTTCGTATGAATTTTATGTTACATAGCAAAGTCTTGTTGCATGCTGGCTCGAGCGCCCCACTTCTATGACCGTATCTTCAATTCACTTATTTTTGATCCATCTTTGATTGAACTCTCTTGGCCCGAACAATCTTTACATTAACAACAATGTGGCTAGGGTTGGAACGTTCTTGAATCTTGGTTTTAATGTAATAGAGTGAAATCAAAGAGAGATATCCAACATATGCGATGACCTCAAGGGCTGAAGGATTCCCATTGTAACCGAATAGAGCTTTTGCGAGTCCACCAATAAGACCCTTCTCATGTAGAAGTGGATAGCTGCCATCTGGTAATAACGGAGGATTGATGTTCCAAAGTTCAATTGGACCTAATGCTAAGAGACCTACTTCTTGAAGCTCATGAATACCATAGGCGAGCATTCCAGCGGCAAATAGTACCAAGAGGAAAGAAGTTGAGTTGAAGAATGATTTCAGACTGATTCGCAATGAGCCTAGATAGATTCCAAATCCGACAAAGACTGCGAAAATCAACCCCAAAGCCGTTGCGATGAAAGTCGTATATCCTTCTTGAATTGCTAGTGCAGCTGTGAACAAGACTAACTCAACACCCTCCCGCAAAACAAGGGCAAAAGCAAGAATAGGTAGGCCGAGATTTCCTCCCACAGCCCTCTCCTCAACCGATTGTTTGATCCCTGTGGATAGGTTTGTACTCGCCTTTCTCATCCAGAATATCATAGAAGTCAAGAGAATTGCTGCAAATAACACAACTGACCCCTCAAAGACCTCCAGCATTGGTCCTTCAAATGACCCCCAAATCACCGCCAGTACAAAAGCTAATCCGACACTTGTGACTATTGCAAGTAAAGTGCCGCTGATGATGCTGCGATTCATATTCTCTCTGCCAGTCTTGCGAAGATAAGAGAACATTATTGCAATGACAAGGGCAGCTTCAATACCCTCACGCAGTGCAACAATGAATGGTGCAATGACCATTATAGAATCCTCCCATCAATGATTAATTCTTCTCCTCTGGCAGAGATTCTATTCGGAGAGTGCCACATTACACACTGTCTTTGGTGCTTCTCTGGTCTACGGACAAACGATCTGGAAGGCTCATTGATCTCCTTCTTCAGATCCACAACTCTGCCCATGAGTTCAACCTCCTCCTGTAGCAATCATAAACACAATTGTGTCACCTTCATTGAGTATTCTATTCATTGTTTCTTTTGAATCGAGGCCCATTTTTAGTTTCCAACCTGTTATGATTATTTTACCATTAACTATGATGATTGTTTCATTACTGAGGGTTTGGTTTTTCTTCTCATCTAGATACACGTCCAATGAATCACCAAACACACTCATCAAGTGACCAATCAGATCAGTGAGCGAAGTTCCTTCTTGAATATGAAATGGAAATTTGTTGTAGTTTGATTCTTTAAGACCCCTATTCAACAGCTTGATGAAAACTTGAATCATTGAGTTTTCCTCCTTTGATGGTTTTTGTCTAGAATACAACTCTGGCATGTAGAAAATACTCGAGTGTGTCATTCCGCAGAATTCCTTCTTTGATATGCATCTCTTAACCACAGCAGCCTCGTCGGGGCATTGATACTGCTTTACGCTGTGAATAGAAATACGGGGAATCATCAAACCTTGTTTTGCATGACTGCTTGCAGAAATAGTATCTCTTTCCCATATAGTCAGAATAAAACTCTGTTAGGTTTTCGTCAACCTCTAATCCACAAACTGGATCTTTTCCCATTGTTATATCACCTTCAGTTCCAGTTCTACTCTTGTGCCTTCAATACTCAAAATCTTGGTGAACGAGTATTGCCATCCAATAGGCCAATTGTTCACCAAATCTCTTGATTATATATTACCACAAGGATATATCGGAACTGTATTATTATGACACACTTCACTATATAAATATATCGTACAGGATATATCCTTTGTGGATATATAATGGTGTTTGTCATTCAAAAGAAAAAAAGAGTGGAGAAGTGGGAATCTTCTCCAGCCTATTTAAGAATTGTACAAGATTCCTTAGGCTAAGTTTTCTATTCTTTCATTCCCACTTCTAGGTTGAATTTCTCTGGATTGCTGTCAAACATCTTCTTATGTTCTGGATTCATAAAGTAGTATGCTTTTCCCTTGTAAACGGATTTGATATGGGATTTGCCCATCATTCCACAAACAGGACATTTTGCCATTTTTTTCACCTATTTTCCCGATCGCATATTCCTATTGGATCGTTCATTCGACTCTCCAGAAACACTCCGAATAAATGGAGTAACGGAGGCTCCAACGAAACATTCAATCATATTTATATCCATAGAGATATATCGAGATTGATTTATAATTACATCATGATAATATAAATCTATCGTATTCGATATATCCAAGTAGATTTATCAATGGGATTCACACTAATGCTCATGGGAGCACTGATCGGTGCGCTTTCCGAGTGCCTTGATGATTTTGCTCCCACATGACAGCTGCCAGATTCTATATTTGTTGGGCGAAAGACTGAGTAGCCACTCCCAGAAGGGATTTTAGCACCTTTGGACCTTCAATAGTAGTTCTATTCTTCGTGGAGTTGTGCTCTAAGTGTCAGAAGAAGTGCAGGTCTATGGCTATCGATGGGCAGTATTATTGGTATTTGGCCTAACCTTTATGATTGGGCAGATGATGTGGCTAGCTTTCTCGCTGATTCGAAACGAGGTTACACCAGTTCTTGGGCTTGCACCAGGAGACCCTGGGGTTGTCCTGTTGACGGCATCACAGCCATTGGCATTCATTCTTCTGTCAATACCAGTTGGCATTTTAGCGGATAGGAAAGGGCTCGTATTTGTAGCAGGGCTAGGAGCTATTCTGCAGGCCTTGTTCGGGTCTCTGCGAATTGTCTTCATCAACGACTTTCTTCTGATCTTTGTCTGCCAATTCGGTCTATCAATCGGTTCTGTTCTTGTCCAGAATTGCATTGTCTACTTGAGCGTGAATTGGTTTCCCAGGAATGAGCGTGCACTAGCTACCGGTGTTAGCACATTGTTCATGCTCTTAGGAATGCTATTGGGAACCGTATTGAGCATGCTTCTATGGACTGTGCCTCTCTATGGCGAGCCCGGCTTTACGGTTGCATTGGCGGAAGGTAATGTTCTATCAGTTCTATATCTTGATGCAATCGTCGCGATTATACTCACAGTTCTCTTCTTTGCTGTTGCTAGAAATAAGCCTCCAAAGCCACCGGACGTCGAATTGATATCATCCACCAATCCAAGTATAAGGGGAATGCTCAAGGACAGAAGTGTTTGGGTCATATCTATTGGATTCTTCGCGGGCTTTGGCATCTTTATCGGACTTACAGCAATACTGGAGGAACTCCTCTTGAGCCTTGGACTACCAGTCGCGGCAGGTCTCGGAAGTCCAGCTATCGTGATGATTCTTCTTCTGGTTGCTGGTATAATTGGTGCAGTTCTAGTTCCTGCTGCATCCGAGAAAGTCCAGAAACGAAAACCATTCATCATCATATGTTTGGCAATAGCATCAGTGGCAGTTCTGATTCTAGGAACATCGTCTATTCTTGAGCTGACCTTCATCATGTCAGCAATCCTGGGATTCTTCCTGATTGCGGTGATGCCACTAGGCCTTTCAATATTGGAGGAACTGGACTCTGTAGGACCAGAACTATCAGGCGCAAGCACAGGAGTGGCATTCTGGTTCGGAAATCTTGGCGGTTTCACTGGATCATTGATTCTGGAAGTATTGAGGGTTGGAGAGTCATATCTCTACTCAATCCTGTATCTCTTCATTGGCATAGGGATTGCCACAGTCCTGATGACATTGCTTCCTGAAACGGGAGGACGGAAAGAAACCTAGGTCTTTGAATATGTCTTACCGCCCATGTAGATAATAGTAACGCCTATGACTAGAGCTATGGCCGTAA
>JBHLQM010000046.1:18931-28993 GCA_048884785.1 Candidatus Thorarchaeota archaeon
GAGCGGTGTTATTGGCACCATAAGCCCAATGACGACTAATCCGAGGCCAATCATATGATTACGCCTTGCCATATTTGCTGATTCTCTATAGCCTATCAATAGCAAAATGACACCTATGAGAAATCCAAGCACTAGCAAAGATGGAATATTCACTGCAAACATTAAATCCTGCATTTTAGGAGGCTCCTTTGCATGAGTTGCAGCCCAATTCTCAAATGACTAATTAAGTATTTTGTGAGAATCATTGAGCCTGTTCTTGATCTTATCTTTGCATCTGGGAGTAGTTATATGTAGGCTCATCCCTAGAGTATCTGGTGGAAAGCATGACGAAAGCTATAGTTGTATATTATAGTAGGTTCGGCAATACAGAGAAGATTGCAAAAGCTTTGGCGGCGGGTCTACAGAGCAGGGAAGTTGAAACGGAAATACGCAGAGTTGAGGAAGTCAAGGTTGACGAGATAGGGGAGTTCAATCTGATGTGTGTAGGAACTCCTACCCATGCATGGAATATATCGAAGCCCGTAAAGGAGTTCGTTGGGCATCTGCAAAATCTTGGCAGTGGAGGTGGAAAGAAAGCGTTTGTGTTTGATACCAAATTCAAAAGCAGATTGGCAGGGTCGGCTGGTAGAAAGCTTGAGAAGAAACTGAAGGACATGGGCTTTCTCATAGCAAGACCGGCTGAATCGGCCATTGTACTGGGAACAGAGGGACCCCTCGAAGAGAATGCAGAAGCAACTTTTATGGAAATAGGCAAGGATCTATCCAGTTTGATTTAGCATGTATACTCAGCCTATGAGGAAGATTCAGGCTGCCTATAAGTTGGCATAGGGATGCTTGGTTAATTGCTAAGGAAATTATTAGTTCGAAATTTCCTCCATATTAAAAAAGGCGGAGGCACTGAGCCTCCTTAGTCTTCTCACATTCATTGTCTTATTGGCAATACACTTGAGAAAATTTAGAAGTTGATTACATGATTACTCCAATAATCACGATAGCATAGAAGAGGATGGTTCCCACCGTTTCCAATGGCATCAGCCGTTTCCGAATCTGCAAGAACTCTGGTGTGGGAGTTCCGCCCGCTTTTGGAGCAAGTGTTAGGTACTTGGGTTCATACACTTTATCGATAAGGATGCCCACAATCCAAAGCGCCACTACAAGAATATGCTTTACTAGCAGTGACGATCCTTCGGGATATCCGATTAGGAAAAAACCAATTCCAGAGACTGTTAACAGCACTAGTCCTAGAGGAATTAGCGGGGCAATAGGTCCGGCGACCATAGCGTATGTAGGCGTAAATTCATTGTTTCGATAGCTTTTCATGAACAATACAAATTTCACGGAAGCGCCACCGACTCCTAATGCGATGCCAATCATATGTATCAGGGTTATTAATTGCCATAGGTCCAATATTATCACCTTTTCTTAGAAATATAGGTCACTTGTGCATACTGTACACTCAGTCTGCAGCAATTGAAACACGCCGTCCTTAGAGACTTGGCGTTTTCGAAGCTCAAAATACAGAAAGCGCACACAGTGTTGCGTGACCTTCTTGAACGTGCCGTAACTTCTCTTATTAAACAACTATCTAATGTTAAGTATAGTCGGCTTTTTGATATAGTGCTCCATCACAGGGGCGGCTCAAAGCAACTCAAAGATGCAAAAGCGAAACTCTTGGATCCCCGGGATATTACTGACTCGCTTGGTGTCAGGAATCTGAGAACGATGAGAGTGTTTAGAAGAATCATATTTCATCTGTATATGGGCTATCCTCTATTCTCCTAATACTCAGCTCAAATTCTGTTTTGAATCCGAATCTTTCAGCAAATCCGAGAATGTAACTCCGCCTCTTTCCTTCAGTTGCGCCTACAAGAATTATTGCTGGAACCACCCATAGAGTGACAATAATTGGCAAGGTAAACAGGAATAGAAGTGCGGACCAATGCACCTGACTACCGTATGTACCGAGAAAGTCGAAAGCGAATTGATACAAGGCTATTAAAACACCAATTCCTGCATAGCCTTTCAATAGTGCCAAATACCACTTACCTGTTGCTTGAAGTTCAATCGAACCATACTTACTCATCATTACAATCCCTGATTCATCGATTATCCAAGCAGCGGAAAAGAGAGCAAACGCGGGGGCTTGTAGCAAGGCACCTAGAGCAAAGAACAGAAAAATGATACTATTCCACTGAAGATAGTAATCTTGGAATATTGGTAGATTCATAATAGTTGGATTGAATATTAGGCTGAGCGTAAAGTTCGTCGCCATCAATGCTGGGAAGAACCCCATTAGCACACCATGTGACTTCTCCATTGTGCCCTGATCTTGTATTGCAAATAGATTATTCCTCCCCATGTACTTCTTGTAGACCCAAAGGAATAGGGGAGCCAGAACAAACCCAATCAAGGTTCCAATAATGGCGGCTACAGGAAACAGCAGCACCACCCAACCCGCTGCACTCGTCACACTGAGTACGATAATAAAAGGAATAATAGCAAGTATGGATACTATAGCAGGTCTTGTATATTTCATATCATTTACCACAGCAAATCCTTGTAAACCTCGCACCTGTTAGCTGCACCTTATATTTGTGCTGAATATCTAACCCAGTTCTGCTTTAATCTCTCACAATTATGACTACACTTCTTTTCTTTCTGCCTGTGTCGACATACCTGTGAGCCTCAGTGATATTACCGACTCGCTTGGTGCCAGGACTCTGAGAAAGATGATTACAGAAAAAATAAGTGAGCTGACTCGTCCTATCGAGGAAACGGAAGTTAGTGAAAAGTGAGCAGAGGAGGTGCACACCTCCTCTTGCATTTATCCTATGTTCCTTCAGCATAAGCCCTTGCATATGCTTCCTGTTCTGGAGTCCATTTGTCAATCTTAATGCCCATAGTTTCCAGTTTTGCCATAGCTGTCTGCTTGTCAAGCTCCTCAGGAAATTCGTACACGGCTGGTTTGAGACCCTTTCCATTCTTTGCCATCCAGATCATTGCATTGAGCTGGCCCGCGAACGATAGGTCCATCACTTCAGACGGATGCCCCTCAGCGGCGGTCAAGTTCACAAGCCTACCTTCACCAATTAAGTAGAGTCTACGACCATCCTTCAACTGATACTCATCCAATGCATGTCTGACACGTTTCTTTGGACCCTTGGTCTGTGCAATAAGCTCTGGTTCATTGATCTCAACGTTATAGTGTCCGGCATTACCAAACATGGCACCATCTTTCATGACTTTGAAGTGCTTGCCTCTAATGATGTCCTTCATCCCGGTCGCTGTCAGGAACAAATCACCCTCAGACGCTGCCTCGTCCATAGGCATGACACGGAATCCATCCATTCTTGCTTGCAGACCTCGAACTGGGTCCACTTCCGTGACAATGACATTTGCACCAAGACCGCGTGCTCGATCAGCCATACCGCGACCGCAGTATCCGTATCCACCAATTACCACAGTCTTCCCAGCAATCAGGATTGCTGAGGCGCGCATCACTCCATCAAACACGCTCTGTCCAGTACCATATACGTTGTCGAACATGTGCTTTGTATCTGCATCATTTACAGCCATGATTGGATACTTCAGCGCTCCATCTTCAGCCATCGCTCGAACTCGGATGACTCCAGTTGTAGTCTCCTCAGAACCACCATAGAGGTTGGGAATAAGATCCTGGTGTTTCTTGTGCAAAGTGAAGATTAAATCAGCCCCATCATCCAGCGTAAGTGTTGGTTTCGTCTTGAGGGTCTGCTCAATACACCAGTAATACTCCTCAGTATTCAGATTGTGCCATGCATAGACAGGCACATCATTTGCTGCAAGACCTGCAGCCACCTTGTCATTAGTGGAGAGAGGATTACAACCGGACCATGCTACCTCAGCACCAGCCGCTCGTAGTGTTTCTACAAGAACTGCGGTTTCCTTTGTTACATGTAGACAACCCGCAATCCTCATGCCTTTCAGAGGCTTGGACACTGAGTATTTCTTTCTGAGATGCATGAGCACAGGCATATGCTTCTCTGCATACTCGATTAACATCCTGCCTTCTTCAGCAAGACCAATGTCTTTGACTTTGTAATCAGCCATTTTTACCACGAATAGAATCGGGAGATAGTTTTATTTGAATCCTCCATCGCAGCATCAAATAGTTTGCACTATAATTTCTGATAATCGTGCAATCTATTACAATTGTCCGGAATGATGAATGTTATGCAGTCTATGAGTGATAGCGAGAAATTGCTTCTAGATGCCCTTATTCGCAATTCACGTACGCCCGTAGCTGACATTGGAGAGGAAATTGGGAAGGGGAGAAATTGGGTTTCTCGTGCAATCAAGAAGTTGGTTAGAGAAGAAGTCATTCGAGCCTATGTGACAGTACTGGATCCTGCACAGGTGTACGCAGAACGCAATACAATCCTTATCATCAAGACGAATCCTAGAGAGATTGGAGTAAGTAAAGCACTACTTGCAATGGGAGAGCTTGAGTCACTTGATGGTATATCTGGAGAACACTCACTCTTGGGACTCTTCAGATTCAGAGGGACAGGTGCATTTCAAGACTTCTTGGATAAGATTGATGATGCGGTAGCCAAATCAGGTTCAGGTGAGTATCAGTTTGTTCAGGTTTTGGCGACCTACAAGACACAGGGATTCAGAATTAAGAAACACAGTGAACGGAAGAAGGTGATTTCTCCAAAGGATTGGGAACTCATCAGTGTTCTATCCAGACAACAGCCAGATGAGAATAAACCGTTCCCGCTTACTCAAGGCGAGATTGGAAAGAAAATGAAACCGCCACTCAGTCAACCTGCAATATCAAAGGCCATGAACAGATTGGAAGAGAGAGAAGCAATTGTTGGGTATACCATTGAACCAGATTTCAAACAGTTTGGGCTACCCATCAAGTTTTTCCTGCAAATCAAGACAAGTGCCGGGAAGATTTCTGAAACTGCCAATCAAATTAGCTCATTCCCGCAGGTATGGGACCTCCACAGAACAGGCGCTGACTATAGTCTCTTTGCAACAGTTCGCACGACATCTGTTGAAGATTATAATACATTCATGAGGCTGCTTTATAGAAATGAGAATGTGATAGACACACATTCTCTCATCTCTCTCGAAGAATGGTTCGTTCCAGTCAGGTAATCGCCAATCCCTGTTCATGGCAGGCAATAGAAAACTTGGAGTGGTCAAGACAATGCGACTTGTCAATGATTCATGTTGATTTCGTTAGAACGGTTTCACCATATGACTCAAAATCCTCGCCTTCTTTAGCAGATTCAAGTCCAAGATGAATCTCGGTATCTGATACCTTTCGAATGTATGACCGCCATCTCATTCCATCAAACGCCTGAGGGACTGGCTCAGATATGACTTCAAACCAAATCTCATTCTCAGTTCGCATGTATTCAACTTCATTATTCACAAATCCGTACGAGAAGAATGTCTTTCGACGTATCTTTTCATTCCGGAGATCATAGAACATCAAACTCATACTGGCATTCTCAAGCTTACCATTTCGATATGAGTCATGTTTCCCCATGATGTATTTGCCTAGCTCCATTGAATAACTTGCAGTAGCAACTACTTCCCCCTCATCACCAAACTGGTCCATAGAACCACCTTTCCACTTGCCAATTAAAAAGTGCCAGTCGGAGAGATAGTCGTCTTTGGTCATAGGGGAACCCATGTTTGATTGTCTGAAGAACTTGTCGGAGTGTATAAAAAAAGGGCATCCCGGTGATAACGCGGGACGCCCTGGATAATGAGGAGATAGAGATTACCTACGTAGAATGAGCGTCAGCTGGCACCCGATGATAGAATCGATTCCATGAGTCCGCACGATGTTTCTGGCCGCATCAAGATCGGTACAGTAGAGTGGACTGCGCATATCTTGTAGATTTGGAATCCTCCTGACCAAACCTTTTCGCCTGAGATTCTTGATGGCGAAATTTACAGTCCGAATGGGAACTTTCGACCATCTACTAATGTCCTTTGGACTCATTGGTCCTCTGGCGACTAAGCTCTGAAGCACAGATAATGCACTTGCAGGCAATTCAACACCCATCATCTTCGCCTCCAGATTATGACAATCACGATAATGAGCCCTGAAGTCACACCTAGAAGTAAGACGAAGACAGGAGGATTGACTAATCGATTAGATAGAATGGCATTTAGGGCATCGCCAGCAGATTTCCAAGAGTCAGCGACTGCAAGGAGATGTTCAGCAAGCGTTTCAATCTCAGAAGAGTACGCTTCAACTGCTTCATCTATATCACCACTTGACTCGTAGCTGTCTGCAATCGCAAAGTAGGTTGTTGCTAGAAGGGTTCCATCAAATGCATATGTGAGGTTCACTAGTGAGTCATTGGTACTGAGTGCCTCCATATGCGGATAGGCCTGTCTCCCGAGTTCAAGAACATCCGTCAGGTCATAAGATGGCATGACCGATGGAAGAGACTCTAACGCACCTTTGTATGAAGGATATTGCAGACTCATGAATAGCTCGTGGGAATAGCCAGTGAAGCGAAGAATATCTGCTCGATCTTCCGATTCATCAAACTGATTCAGATAGTTCTTGATTCCTTCTTTGGTTGTGTCTAATGAAAGACCCCTAAATGCTGCCTCGCCAAAACTGGCAAAGAAGATCTCTTCCATCTCAGGTGCATATGAGGTTCTGTTGCCAAGCAGGCGTTCCACGATGAGTTTCCCTATTCTTTCCTCTAGATTCGATACTTCCTCGGCACCAGGTTTGAACACAACTTGCCCATATCCCAGTGTATTCCAGGCAATATCTAGAGTTGAATAATTCATGGTGTAATACCATCGACCATCATTAGGGTATCCATACCTTTCCCCAAATGCTCCTACACCAGGGTCCATCACCTCAATAGTCTGAGCTGTATCATTGTATCCTATTGCTACTATAGCATGTCCTGAGCTTGGAGCTGCAGGGTCTTGAGGATAGAGATATTCCCTCAATTCGAAATAGTCTACAGCTGGTAACCAGTATGGATCAACCCAGAGGACTACAGGATATCCCTCATCAATCGAAGCTCGCATCTGCTCAAATGCATCTTCTGAGCCATCGATTAGTTCGATGTTGAATTCTGCATCAGCCCAAAGTGGTTCAGCAATTTGAATCCACTCGGAATTCGAGTCAAAGTGTGCTTCATGCTCTATACCCAACAATTCGCAGAACATAGGAACATTCTGTTGCTGTCTGAAAGAAGAACCCGAAAGAAAGAGCTGGGTATCTTCAATCATAATATATGCAGCTGAAAAACCAATACCTGAGGCAGCAAAGAATTGATAGAGGTTGTAAGGGATGTCGATGTATTGTAATGCCATATCGACTGAAGACCAATAGCAAAATCCGTTAATCTCCTGCCAGACATAGTCGACACCTTCGATGTGCCCGTAGTCTGCGGCAGGAATAAAGGGGGCCACGGCAATTGATGTAACATCTGCCGTGACAAGAGGAGTGGAGAGTGACACTCCGAGGAGTGCCACTACCACCAGTGCCAACCCTGCATGGATGGCATCATTACTCATACCCTTCTCCTCCAAGCTCACTCTGGTCTAGATAGGCTTCGAATCCCTGACACCAGAAACAGAGATCCAAGCGTCAGCAGGATTGCAGGGCCTACTAGAGTGAAGAATATCTCGAAGCCAATGCCTCCCATGATAGCCTCCAGAGCCACATCTATGTCTGTGATTAGAAGAGCAATCAATATGAAGATTGATGACATCATTGCGAACATGGGAATCATCATCGCCATCATGACATTCGCCTGATGAGCAGGGGACTTTGTATCCTCATAGTTGGGATTCCTTGCTGTAACTCCGATAGCAACCATTGATGATCCGATGATAACTATCAGACCAAAGAAGTACATCACGATTGATTCAATGATGCTCAGATGGAGCACTAGTGAGATTGCTGCAGTAGGAATTATTGCTATGAACACATTTGTAATGCTGGCCATTGCTAGTCGCGATTTCACAAACTTTGATGCGCCATTTGGAGCGCCTTGTATGATCCAAAGCTGGTCTCTGCTCTCGAGGAAGGCAATACCTGCATGTGGAAATCCGCCAACTAAGGCGAACATCATCCCAAAGACCCCTATAAGCTCCATTACCGGAGCTTCTCCGTCAAGACTACCGAACATGCTCATCATGACTGGCATGATAATAGCCAAGACTATACCATAGAATAGCTTCGAGATGTTCTGAGCCTTTCTGAAGTAGTCTTTCATGTTGATTGCCATGAGTGTGCCAAATGGACCTCTATTGGCTCTGCGTACACCTCGTACAAAGATATTCTCTGATCTGACTGTGGTGACTCTTTCAGTTCGTGCACCTGCAGTGATTGTGAATATCCTATCAGACGCAAGTAATGAGCCCGCAAAGACTACCACCATAAACCCGCCCATAAGAACAGTGCTTATGAACAGGTCGAGTGTGAGGATTGTGCTGAAACCAAGTATTTGTGATGCTGTAAGGCCAACACCATTGAATCCAATAGTCAACCAGCTAATCATATCCGCAGCCCAAGTGAATGGCAGCAAAAGAAAAGCATTCATCCCTAGAATCTGAGAGAAGGCTTCCATTGCGAACATGATTGCATACATTGGGATAATGGCTGCAATTCCAACCACAATTGCGAGTGCCTTAGCAATATCATTTCCTCGTGAAGAGGCTCCAAGTCTAGACTGTATAGCTGAACAGAGGAATGTTGAGATCCAGAGAGCTATGATTGCTGACATAGCCATTACAGCATAGACTAGGATCTGTCCAATCAGGGACACCTCGTAGACTGCCATAAAGGGAGAAAGGATCAATGGTGCCAAGAAGAGTGCCACCAAGCCATATAGTGGTCCAAGTCCCAGGAAACTGCCAGCCAGTATATCTCTGGTTTTTACGTTGTTTGAGAGAAAGATCTCCCAGTGACCTATCTTTATCTCCTCCAATGCTCTAGCCATTGGAAAGAGTATCAATAGCAACCAAACAAACATCATCACTGAACGCATAAGCCCTGGAAAGATGCTGATCAACATGATACGGATCTGTTCCAGAGGTATTAGAGCTGTGATGAATCCGACCATAACCAGGGGTGCCAAATAGACAGCCCAGATCAGACCAAGTGCATAGAGGATTGCTGTGTAGAGCTTTCTATGCGGCCGCATTCCAACTGTGAGTACATAGAACTCGGCCTTTGCAATAGTGAGCCAGTTCCTTGCCACTCATATCACCTCCAAGCCAGTAGAGTCTTGCGATCTACTTTGCCACCGACGATTTTTAGGTAGGCCTCTTCTAGGTCATCCGATTGAGTTGATTGGATGATATCTTGTGGAGAACCATGAATGATGAGTTCACCGTTGTAGATGATTCCAATAATATCGCACACGTCTTCTGCAAATGCAGTCATGTGTGTACAGATGAAGAAACTAGTTTCAGTTTCCTCCGCTAGGGCAAGGATTATGTCTTTGACCAATGCACTTGCTGCAGGATCCAGTCGCGAGGTGGGCTCATCGAGAAAGACGAGCTTTGGCTCATGTAGAAGGGTTGAGGCAACCAATACCTTCTGCTTCATTCCCGAGGAGTATGACTCCAGAAGATCATCCTGGCGGCCCTCGAGTCCCAGCATTCCTAGGAGATTATCGATTCGCCTGTGGAGGGCTTCACCGTTTCTATCATTGAGAGCACCAATGAACTCCAGAAATTCAACTGCTGATAGCTTTGAGTAGAGCCCAGGTGACTCAGGTAATAGGCCGGTCATTGCCTTTACTTCATTTCTATGAGTGGATACATCATAACCGCAGACTTCTGCTTCGCCACTCGTTTGACGCATGAGACCTGAGAGTATACGAACCGTGGTTGTCTTCCCGGCACCATTCGGTCCAAGGAAGCCAAACCTACTGCCTGTCGCTACTTCCAGGTTCAGATTTCGCACTGCCTGAACTTTATCGAAATTCTTTGCTAGTGCTTTTGTTCGAATTACATGTCCGTTTCCAGCCATTGTTTTCACTTTCTTTTTTGTTAGAATGGTTCGATTCA
>JBHLQM010000047.1:0-28583 GCA_048884785.1 Candidatus Thorarchaeota archaeon
GTTACTTATTACGAAAGTATTATAAATGAACGTTCATTCATTATTATAACTGAATAAGCATTCACTAATGTTATAAAGGTGTTAAGGATGGTACAAAACATCGAGATACGTACAATGGCGAATGAGTCTGATAGACCATATTCTATCACAAGAATCGAACAGAACCAGACTAACTGCTATTTAATAGAAGTAGATAATGGATTCATCTTGATAGATACAGGTTACACCAAATACCGACAAGAGATAGAGGATGCAATAGCATCATTAGGGTGTACACCCGGAAATCTCAAACTCATTGTGCTAACCCATGGGGACTTTGACCATACTGGTAATTCTGAGTATTTTCGCAGGAAATTCAACTGCAAGATTGCAATGCATTCTGTAGATATCGGAATGGTTGAGAAGGGAGATTTCTTTTGGAATCGTGAGAATCGAGCCATTACCAAGATTCTTGGAAGATTGATGATCTCAATTCTACGCATGAAGCTCAAGAAAGAAGACCGTTTCACTCCGGACATTCTTCTTGACGACAAGCAAGACCTTTCAGAGTTTGGACTTGATGCCTCGATAATTCACACTCCCGGACACTCGAAGGGATCTATTGGCATTCTTACAAAAGAAGGGGATTTCTTCTGTGGGGACCTCTTTGTGAACACCACGACTCCAAGAAAGAACACCATGCTCTCAAACTCTATAGATTACGAGGAAAGCATCAAGAAGATAGGGACTCTCCAAATCCAGAGAATCTATCCAGGACATGGACTTCCCTTTGATGTGACTGATATACTATCTGAGGTTTCATAGATGACACTTATTCTTCAGAAAGAAGCTTCCCAAGTCCTGAGTGATGAACGGAGCAAGCTAAGAAGACCCATGTACCTGAGCCTGCTTTTGATTTTTCTTGTTATGCCACTAGTTCTATCTGTATTGCAGGCATCTGAATATGGTGGTACCATAGATGACACCCAACTTGGTTTTAGCGCTGAGATAATCAAGGGACACTTCTCATTGATGGATACTCAAGGCATGATGCTCTTTGCTCTTGGGAATCTATTTGACTGTCTGTTCATACTATCCTATGGAACCTTCTTCTATAATAGTACAAGATACCTATCTTGGAACTATCGGCACGGGAGCATAGCAAAACGAATAGCGGTTGCCTTCACATGGATTGGGGTTACAAGTGCAACTTGCGATGCTATTGAGAATGCCTTTCTATTCCTGATGCTTTCCAATCCGTTGGGATTTCCAAGCTGGCTTGCAATAGCCCATTCACTGTTTGCCACATTGAAGTTCCTGATGATGTATGCTACTATTGGATGGCTAATACTATCAGTGGTATTGAACAAGACCTTCTTCCGGAATCAAGTTGAAAATGAAGGTAGAATTACTTGACGGGCTGTCTAATCACAGTCCTGAGTCTCTCTGGTGCAGTCCTTCTTGGATCACTAAGGTATATTTCATGATGTTTCCCTCTGAGCTTTAATCCCTGATTCTCTGCAAATTCGTGGAGCATATTGATGGTCGGACCCTCGTCTGCATATGGTCCAAGATACATTATCTGAATTGATTTCCCCTCGTGGAATGGCCGGAATCTCACCTTACGAAGAAATGGGCTGTCTCTCTTTTCAATAGCCTGTTTCTTTGCATCATCAATCGCCTGTTTGGACACCTGTTCTGGCTGCATTATCATTGAAGTCCAACTCCAATCATTTTTTCTAGTAAGATCAAATTTCTCACCTTCTAGCCACCACAATCCCTCAAGGGGCATTACTGTAAAATCTGCAATACCATCCTTCTTCATGGCAAACTTAACCGTGAAGGCTACTGAATATAGGGCCATCAACGCCTCTTGATAGTCCTGTGATGTATTTGGGTCCCCCTTGCCATCCAGCATGATGAAGTTGAACTCAGGAACATCAACAATAGTTGGTTTTTTAGGAGGATTATAGAACTCTCGGTATATCTTCTTATGATCAACCTTTTCCAAAGCGACCTACTCCTACAATCTATTACATCACAACTCTCGCAGTTGTGATAAGCTTTACCAGTAGTGAGAGTTTGTGATTCTCTTCTCTCGACAATTATTCTTACATTCTCCTCAATCGGCCAGTTCCCAAATAGCTTATTTTGCATCAAGTTTACCTACGCATATATCAACTACTATGACAAAAACGAGGTAGACGCATGTGACGTATTCTGAAAAGGAGTTGAAGAACTATCTAAAGGGTCTAGTGAAACAGCAGTCGGGTCTAGCTAACTTCTCGTTTGAGTATAATGCCGGACACACGGCATTTCATTCACGATTAAGAATTATCTTGTCTTCGGACCAGATTATCCACTGGAAGATACCAAAAGGAACCCCTGTAGACTCTTCCGAGGAGGGCAAAGCAGCAAAAATCCGAAAGACTGATTTCTCTACTGAGAAGTTGTCAGCATTTGCACAGGACCTTATGAAATTAAAAATATGGGACCTGGAGAATTGTGCAGAAAAAGCTCTACCTGATGCGGCATTATTATCATTCTCGATTAAGGATAAGGAAGCAATTGTTTTCGAGCGAAAGGTCTGGGAACGCTGCAGAAACGACAACAAGCAGACAAAAGAATTACTAAAGACTCTAGCCAGAACTCTCCCTCCTGACTGGACCCCTCCATGAGAAATCATTCCTGAATCATTCTGCTTGCTCATTTTATTATTCATTTGACTATTCCGTTCTGGCGCTATTAAGAACGATTATAATCAAATCCGAAAGGCAAGCGAGATTAGCAGGTATTGCGCCTTCAGTTGGAGTAGCCAAAAATGAAATTGATGACACAAAAGATGCACGAGATTGATGTCGATGCTCATGCCAAACTAATCTATGACGCTCGTCAAAACTCTCCACTACGCAATAGTGAACGCACAATAGATGGTATCAAAGAATCACTGGGTCAGTTGATTGAGCAGGGCGAATCCCATGCCATGATAGTGGCTCAAGATGAGGATAGTAACGCCCTCCTGGGCCAGCTTCTAATGTGGCTTGAGTGGGGAGAAATGGCAATCTCCCATCCGTGGCAGCCTATTATTCACCCAGAGGCAAATCAAGAAGAAGTCGCAGTGGCCTTAATTGAACACTCCAAGACCTTGATAAAAACCAAAAACAAGACAAGGGTGGAAACATGGCTAGAGATAAAGACTGACAACGAAGAGGCGATGAGTTCAATCTTTATACCATGGTACAAAAAATCAGGATTTATTCTGAAAGCCGAGGAGTACTACATGAATACGCCATATTCCAGATTAAATGAATTGGATTACTCAATACCGGCAGGCGTAGATGTTGTGTCAATGGATGAAGTCACAAATGAGGAGATTATGGGTAGTGTTCTAGAAACATTTCGTCAAGGCTCGGATAAGTGGTTCATATCCATGACAGAGTCTCAGCAAGAAGGCTCCGCAAGGGCATGGTTCAAAAGAGATGAAACATTTGACACCGATTCTTCAATAGTCTTTATTGAAAACGGAAAGATCATTGGCTATAATGTCATGAGAATAGAAGAAGGCTTAGTAGAAGTTGGACCTATAGGCGTCTTGCCCGCTCATAGAGGGAGAGGTCTAGGACGGGCTCTCCTTCTGGAATCGACCAGACGACTGAATTCAAAAAATCCTGAAACTGTATGGTTGACTGTAAGCACAGAAAACACATCAGCTTGCAATCTCTACTCAAGTCTAGGATTCGACAATAAGTATCGAATTCTCATCTACACATGGATGCCTTGATATTCAAAACCTATGGTGCCCAGTAATAGAACTGCTTGTAGTAGACATCTTCAAAGCCGAATTTGCTGTAGAGCCTCTTAGCTGGAAGATTGGATACAGACATATCCAAGAATGCAGCTATCAACCCAATATTTCGTAGATTCTTCAATGAAGAACCCAGCAAGTAACTACCAAGTCCTTGCCCTTGTACTTCCGGAACAAGACCTACTGGTCCAATTTCTGCCTCATCATCACTTCTACGTGCAATGACAAAACCAACAACCCTTCCTTTTTTTACCAAAACAAGTGATGAATCATCGAGATAGGGCTTGGTCTTGTCGAAGAAAAACTTCAGGGTCACTATCTGTTCATTACGATTCATGGAACGAAAAAGGAGATCTCCTCCATTCTGAAAGGTCTGAAGTCCAGCAAGTTCCAGCTGTTCATAGGAAAGATCGGAGAATTTCCGAACCATGTAGCTATCAGGTAGGTCTGAATCCGGTATATCAATTACTTTGAGATTAGTCTTCATATGTGCCTCCTCAGATGCAAACTGGAACCCGCATTTTTTGTACCAATCAACATACTTTCCTTGCATGGTTCTGTATGCATCTGTCATGAGATCAAATTGAATCTCCAATCTGCTATACCCACGTTCTATGACATCCTTCTTCGATGCTTCAATCAGAGCTGTGGCGATGTCCTCAGACTCTTCTGATTGCTTCACAATCGGCAAGAACCCATTGATGAACGCCATCGGAGGCATTCCGATATAATAGTAGATCCATCCAATGATTGCTCCATCTTCATTCAGTGCAATCAGAATCTTGTAGCTTTCATTTGAAGACAGTTTTTCAATGCCAGATGCAATTTCCTCTATACTTTTGTCAGATTCCAATGGCGTGCCACTCCTCACGGAATCTGTTAAGGTTGCAAGCATATGATAGTCATTTGAATCGAGTTTTTTGGATTCTATTTGGATCATGAGTTGGATCCCTTCCCTCTTGACATGTTACTGAATCGGTGGTGTCATTTCATTCTTTTGAGAATGTGCTTCAGCCATCGTCCATATAGTTCAATCTCTCTTCTTGCCTCTTCTTGAATCGTTGGATTCCGCAAGGCACCGCCCTGATTGAAGAGCATAATCTGAGCACAGCGTGCACCTATGAAGAGATCAAGGTTATCCAAATTGGATTCAGGCAAAGGACTTGTTTCCATATAGCCTTCAATCAATGCATCTTGCATCTCAGGAATTTCTCCATCTGTGTCGACCATATAATGCGCCAAGACAACTCCGAGGTCAAACATCCAGTAGCCAAAGCCGCAATCATCAAAGTCGAATGGCCTGGCTTCTCCTTCATGAATTGCAACATTTGCATCAAAGCTAAGATCCGCATGAATTAATCCATAAACGTTCCTTCCTCTTCCCATCTGATCGCTGGCTTCTTGAACTCGCTGCAAAAGGTCATTGAACGAGTCTTGATGATTTTTGGGAATTGCTTCTCGCGCTTCACTTGCAGAAAAGCCATAATCAAAACCATCTCCAAAGAGGCCTTCCCAGTCCCAATGGGGACGCTTGAATTTCGGTGGCTTTTTCCAATTCCTTGATTGTCCATGCATTCTCCCAACTATTCTGCCCAACGAATTGAAATGCCTCGAGCGAAGACCCTTGTTAAGTAATCTGCCCTCTGTCCAACCTATGAGTGTGCAGTTTCTCTTTGTAGGGACTTCGTATCCCCCGTCCACGGTGGCAATCCAGTTTCCATCCAAAGTCCTGAATGGCTGAGGAACCCCTATGCGCTCGTGATTCAACGCAGCCAGCCATTCCAATTCTGATGAGATGTACTCAGGCGTCATATAGTTGGGTTGATGGAGTCTTAGAGCATACCGACCAGGAGCAAAATTGCTCCTCTGTTTGTCTGAAACTTGGACTTGATATAGTCCATTCCCACTAAAATTGATGAACCTTAATCTTGCCCCTTCGAGACCGTATGCTTCAAGAGCTTTTTCTGCTAGTTTTCTTAGTCTTAGCAGGAACGCATGATAACTTATCTCACTGGCTGATGACATAATCTTTCACCCTATCATTCTCAAAGACCCTTTGATATTGGACGAAATCCCAGGTTCTATTGGTATAATCAGTTTAAGAAAAAGGACTCGCCCGCAATTAGAGATTCAATTTTTATGATTTCAGTATCTCATGTTATGGGCCTCGACATCAGTCCTATCTTTTTCACATATAATTGAACACATCAACGCCAAAAAACAGGGGAAGGAACTCTCATGTAGATTCTTATGTGGCGGTAATGATTTATGAATGACAGAATACTGAGTTGGATGGGTTGACGCATGGATGAAGCAAATTTGAGTGTAAAGCTAGTAGAACTGCGCGGAAGGACATCCATTTTCATTGATGCGGAAATCGACAAGGATGGTGACCTTGTCATGTCCGGTCAAGATCTTGGTGAAGCTCCCATGAAGTTCTGGGGGGATTCTGACTACGAGTATTGGGTTCATGTGCCAAGCAACCAAAAAGACCGAGTCATACTGGCGCTCCTGGAGAAACTATACAAGGACGATGTCAAGGCCTTTTCGAAGTTCAGGGATCTACTTGGTGAGAAAGGCATACCAAGCGAATATGGCAGCTATATCTGATTGCGCTCTCTGAGGTTTCAACGCCCTAGGGAGGACGCCAATGGATAGGTTTTTCATTCTTAGCAATTTGATTGATTTGGGACAAATTCCCTTCCAGGATGATACACGATGACTGCGACATGTAGAGCAGCTGTGGTTCCTAAGCCAAATGCACCACTTGAGATTAGAGAGTTTGATATACCGGAATTAGTCCCTGGTTCAGCCCTAATGAGAGTGGCAAACGCAGGTGTGTGCGGGACAGACGTACATTTATGGCATGGAAAACTGGCAGGTGTGCCATATCCACTAATTCTGGGTCATGAAGTCGTCGGTACAATTGAAAAGACAGGGTCTGGTGGCCTTAGAGATTTGAATGGGAATGAAATCCATGAAGGCGATAGGGTTGCTTTCCATGATGTAGTGGATACATGTTTCTCATGCTGGTATTGTTTAGTAGCTAAAGCTCCAACAAAATGCAAGAATCGAGGAGTCTATGGGATTACTCTAGATTCTTCCAAATGGCCATTTCTTATTGGTGGGTTTAGCGAGTATATGTATTTCAAGCCACGAACACAGATTATCAAAATCCCAGACCATGTAACCTTCGATGATGCAATATTTGCAGGGTGCGCTCTGCCAACGGCAATCCACGCCGTGACTAGAAGCCCATTAAAATGGAACACTAATGTAGTTGTTCAAGGTGCTGGACCTGTTGGAATCATGCTAGCAATCCTTGCTTCAATTAATGGCGCGAAGACAATAACTACCATCGATCAAGCTCCTAGTCGATTGAAGTTTGCCCGAAAATTTGGAGCGACTCATACTCTTGACATTCGCGAGACCTCCCTAGAAGAGAGGAAGAGCTTTGTCACTGAAATCTCGGAAGGGCATGGGCCCGATATCGTCTATGAAGCGACAGGAAATGCACGGGCAATCCCAGAGGGTATTGAGCTGGTGCGAGAAGGTGGAACATATACTATCTGCGGACAATATACCGATAGCGGAACCACAGAAGTTAATCCGCACTACATGAATCGAAAACATCTGGACATCAGAACAGTATGGGGAACACAGACAACCAATGTGTATCAAGCAGTGATGACAATCGCAGAGAATGTTGATAGGTTTCCGTTTCATGAGTTGGTGACACATCATTTCTCATTAGAGGATGCACAGAAAGCACTTGAAGTACAGGGGCAGCAAGAATCACTCAAAGCAGTAATTCATCCAAATGGAATTTGACAGACAAATCAGGATTTCATCTGATACAACCGCTTTAGCATTGATATCTGTCCGATGTGCATGGCCTCATGTTCTATGATATGAAAGAGTATCCACTCAATGCTAACAGCCGCATGGTCAAGCTCAACCAAGTGGCCTAACTCACTATCTGTAAGAGTTGAGATTCGCTTGAGCACTTCATCCCTGACTTCTATAAGCCGCGCGAGATAGAACTTCAGTTTTTGCCCCTTAGTCTGAGGAATTTTCTCTCTCAAGGCAAATGCAACTCTCCATTTTTCATAGTCCATCTCAAGGCCATCTATGTCCTCGAAAATCCATGACCACTCTACGGCAGCTATGTGAAGCAAAAGGGTTCCAATTGTTTCAATGTTTTCTTCATCGGGTGTGAAATCCAATTCTGAGAGAGTTAGGTCCTCAACTCGTTTGAGGAGTTTCTCTCTTACTTTTTCCAGCATGCCATACATTTGTGCCACGCGCGGTTCCAAATGCTCAGTCTTCTGCAATGATATGATTGTTTTCTCTTCTCCGTCCATGCCGTATAACTTGCAGAGCGACAATATTTGTCTAGTCATTCTCTTGAAAGATATAGGGCACCAATGAAATCCGATGGATGGCTTTGGGTAACGAATCGGAAAGGAACCTCAAAAGCAAAGACTGATGTTAGTCGTGATAGCATCTGGGAGTATGCCAAGAGTTTCGGACTGAAAGATGTTCACATGATCTCAATTGATGATACATGGTCTGCAATGCGTTTCTGAATCTCCGAATGGGATATTCGGGTTTGTTCCTATTTCTCATAACTTAATACTAGAAGTAAGAATTCCAAGCTGCGATTAAAGATGACTGAGTTCAAAAACCATGCGGAAATTTGGGGTTTTGAAGGATGCGGTGCCATGTGGAGTTTCTTCAGCAAACAGGAATCAGCTTTACGGCACGCAGGTGAGAATGAAGTATATTCTTTTAGAATTCATGAGGCCTTTGATCTTGATAACAGACGTCGTCTTGAGCTCGGTTATTCAAGGATATCTCTTGAACAATTCTACGAATGCATCGACCTCGGAGAAAGCTGCTCCTTAGCCGAGGATGAATGCATCGAGTAAATGTGGGTGGCATTAAGACATAGTTCGTTTTCATTGGAGGGAATAGGTTATCAGTTGGCAAGCTGGCACGAGAACTATCTACAACACAATTCTGGGGTGAACTACATGGCGCATAAAACGCTCACAACCGCAATTCTTGTTGGGGGCGATTCGACTCGCTATGGTTCTGAAAAATCAACCACAATGTTCCGTGGCAAACCATTAGTTGCTCATATGATATCAATTGCACGGACGATATCTCCCCGCGTCATCTTGGTCACATCGAGCGAGGATCATATGAGCTCCTTAAGAGAATACGCTCAAGGATTAGAGATTGCCATTGACCCCGAGGGATCTGATAGGTCCGCTCTGAATGGGGCAGTGACAGCTTTTGAGTATTCTGAAAGCGAGTATACTCTTCTCCTCCCGGTGGACACTCCACTTGCCAACAAGGGGCTTCTAATGGCTCTTGTTCAGCTATGTGAGGGTCATGGTGCAGTTGTTCCATCTTGGCCTAATGGATTTGTAGAACCCCTACACGCTGTCTATCTCACTGAGCACGCGTATTCTAGAGGTCTCCATGTAATAGATGAAGGAAAGATGAGGATGCAGGATTTACTCGACTCTCTGAGAAATGTCTTGTATGTACAGACCGATGTATTGCGAAGATTTGACCCCAATCTTGATACATTTGCAAACATAAACACTATTCAAGACTTGAAGAAACTGGAACGCAGATAAAATCAAAGACTTCCATACTCATGCCTAATACGGCAGGTCCCCTCATGGCCCACCATGCATGGTCCATATGGATTCTCTAGAGTGCAACGTTTTCCGAAGAGAGGGCATTCAGTAGGGTCGATCATCCCCAGAATCACCTCATGGCATCTGCATCCCGGAAGTATGTCTACTGAATCCATTTGTGGAAAATGGTAGCGTCTACGAGCATCAATGTCTGCATATTCCTCTCTGATGTAGAGTCCTGAATTGCCAATGACTCCTAGTCCTCTCCAAGGGGCATCCTTGACTTCGAAGATTCGTTTCATTTTTTCTTGAGCGGCTTTGTTCCCTTCAGGAGTAACTACACGAGTATACTCGTTTTCTGACTCAGTTCTTCCGTCTCTAATCTGAAGGAGAATCATTCTAGTGGCTTCCAAAACATCCAATGGTTCAAAACCTGCTGCCACACACGGAACCCTGTGCTTCTGAGCCAAAGAACCAAATGCATCTGTTCCGATTATGGCACTGACATGTCCGGGTGTAACGAATCCATCAACTGCAAATCCTTCTAGATTGACTAGTATCTCCATAGCTGGAGGTATGAGTTTCAATGAAGTGAGAATGGAGAAATTGCTTGGTGCTCCCCTTTCAACCTCAACTGCCATTGTTGGCGCGGTCGTTTCGAAGCCGGTTCCTATAAAGACAATTTCTCTATCAGGATTCTTCCGTGCAATTTGAGTTGCTTCATTTACTCCATAGACTATACGCACATCAGCGCCATTTGCACGTTCCTTCATCAGTGACGATGATGTTGAAGGTACCCTGATCATATCTCCGAATGTCGCAATAGTCTTTCCTTGTCTGGCAAGCTCAATGGCCATGTCAACATCTTGCGCAGCACATACACACACAGGACATCCAGGTCCCGCAACAAGAGTGACTTCTCTGGGAAGCAAAGATCTCAGACCGTGACTGGTTATGGTGTCTTCATGCGTCCCGCAAACGTGAACAATTCGTATCTGTTGTCCTTCAGCAAGACCTTGTATCTCATCTATGATTGCCTTAGCATACCGTGAGTTACGAAAATCAGTCTTTTCCACTCATGGACCCCCATATATTGATTCACAGGTCCAAACACCAATAAATTTGGCTATCAAGATACAAACTAGGCACGGGCTGCATCGAGAATGACGAGGGCTTCTCCTATCGAGATTGATAGCTTGCTCGCGAGTTCCTTGGCACTTATGTTTGGATTAGTTGGCAGAACTTGGTTTCGGGTATATCCCGCAAGGTTCGGATATAATGGATTTCTCATTGTTGTCTCCACAAGAACTGGCCACAGTGGGTTTGATTTGAAATCTGCTGGGTTGAGATCCAGCATCCGAGCTGACAGTTTCTCTCTGGGTTCAGGTTTGGAGTCTTCTACTTTCTTGCGGCTTTTGGTGTGCTTATCCAGTCTATCCTGCTTCAACAGAGCGTCCCATCCTTTCATCCCGGCAGTGTCATAGAGTCAATGACTCTAGGATTTCTTATTGACTCGACATTATAAGCCTTGGGGCAGAGCCCTTGTTCATAGCAAAATTTTATCCACCTTTCTCCGATTGGCGCTTAATTGTCCCACTCAGTAAGGTTTAACAACGATGAATACTGGGAATGTTTGAATAATGTAGGCCATATCGGCCATTACGGGGTTTGAGTTCAAGTTGCCTCATGGCATTAGAAGAATAGTTCTGGACGTTTTGAAACCACATACACCTAGATTGACTGATCTTGCCCTCATGCTATCCAGAGATCCGCACGTTATTGGTGTAAACATATCACTAAAGGAAGTTGACCAGAATACAGAGTCAATAGCCGTTACTCTCGAGGGTGATAATCTCAGCTTTGAGTCCATTAAGGAGATTCTTGAGCAAGCCGGAGCAGTCATTCACTCGATCGATCAAGTGGTGGCGGGAAAGGAACTTGTTGAAGAAGTAACCCTACAACCAGAGAATTCTTAGTTCTCCTATCGATTTCTCAACTGCCTGAGCAGTCGATTGCTTTCTTCTTCTATTTTTCGATGGACTATTGAACGCAGGTCATGTTCAAATGCATTAGGCACAATGCTTACGATATTGCAGAGTCTATCTACTATTCTATCCGCAAGGGCGTGTGGAGCTAGAACTCCTCCAGTGACCACACTCTTTACAACCGCTTCTCCTACACTTGTTCGGATGACAGAATCAACAACATTGGAAATAGTTCCATCAGGATCAACATAGAATGGAAGTTGGGTTCTATCATGAAGTACAAGAAAACCTAGCTTTTCAGTAATGCTGTCAGTATACCATTCTAGGCTTGACTCCTTCATTCGGAACTTGTTGGCAAACTCAGTCTTTGTAAGAGGATTTGGGTGGCTCCATGGATGTCGTGTGACCATATACAAAGCAGCAGCAAAGAATGGGTCTGGTTCTCTGGGAACTCCTTCCTGAGACACATAGCGTCGTATTAGATTCAATGCCATTGTTTGATAGTTCTCATCAATTCTGTTTTCATTGAAGAATTGATGGGCATTTCTAACCAACCCTACTACCACCTTTGGGCTTGCAGCTAGCCCATCATATTCATCACGAAAATCCATTGTCACGTTCGCTCTCATCCGGCAGTATATATGAAATGCGGTTGCTTGTTGCTTATATGTCCATAGGAAACTGAGGTCAGGGACTATTGTATTACGCGCGGTTTGCTTTCACTATCTTGCCTTGTAGACTTTCTCGAGAGCCCACCGCATTGCCCTCTCAATCTCAGTGAGTCGGACTTCTCCTCCGTAATTCTTGATGACAACCTCTTCAAGAATACCATTGTCCGCACGGACTTCAAAATCGAAAGCATCATCCCATGTCAGCTCACCTGCTTCCACTCTATGACGGTCCTCTTCTTGGAATTTACCAAGAATTCGTTCCACGAAGAATCTTGCAAATGCGCCTCTCTTTATATCATAGACTGCATGGGCTGCGGGAATTGCCCGAATCTCATGGGACGTTACTTCAAGTGTTGCGAGTTCGAGGTCTCTCCCCTTGTTGAACAGAACTATGCTCCTGAGCTCAGGTACTCCCTCGGTTGTTGCTCTCTCCGGTGGAGGGGTTTTTGCTGGTGCTGCACTGCTCATGGCTGCCTCAGCAGTTGCAAAGCTTCCTGCAGTAATTGTGGCATCCAGTGCTTTGATGTACTCCTCTATCTTCTTTATTCTGCTGCGAAGTTCTTCCAACTCCTTCTGCAGCTCTCTTCTAATTTCCAGCAGAGTGGGTACCTGTGGACTTGCCATGATTGACACCTTTGGATAGATGTGCTTCTTAGGAATCACTAATCTACTATATCATCCTGTGTGTTATATGGTCATAGTGAAAACGAATCCTAATAGATTCTTCACTTTTCTACAACACGTATAGCAAAGTCAGGACAGTGCATCTCACAAATATGACACACCTTGCAGGCGTCAAGGTCATCAACAAGGGGAAGAAAGAAGCCTCTATTATCTACGTGTTCGGACTTCTTTAGAACAGCATGTGGGCA
This sequence comes from Candidatus Thorarchaeota archaeon, assembly GCA_048884785.1. Classification (GTDB taxonomy): domain Archaea; phylum Asgardarchaeota; class Thorarchaeia; order Thorarchaeales; family Thorarchaeaceae; genus MP5-2226. The sequence goes on from JBHLQM010000047.1 coordinate 12,967, forward strand.
TACTGAGATACAGATATGGCATCCTTTGCACAGTCTGGGATTTACGACAATCTCGCGTGCTTTCTTTGCCATAACTCTAGCCTCAATTTCGGCCTGTTCCTCTCTGAGATATAACGATATTCATCCGAACACGGGAGGATTATATAAGCAATACAATATAGGATTGTGAATGCTGGTGGTTTCAAGGTGAAAAGGTTCTTTGTATTTCAGTGCTCGAACTGCCAGAATTTCACGACTGCGCCTGTAGAACAGAAACGAAGGAGATGTAGCTATTGTGGAAAAATAATCGATATCTCCAAAGCCGCAAAAGCGTTGGTCGAAGATCATCAAGCGGCATCTATTGCAGTTCGAGCATATAATGCAGCAAGGGGTGGAGATGAATTCGAGAAAGCAGTCGATAGATCCCGAGAACGTATTCGCCAGCTTGTGCCCCTCACAAAAAAGACTGCAGAGGAGATCGCTACCCAAGACGTAGAAGATGAAATCCCCTCTGGAAGACAGGCAAAACTCAGATTCCTATTAGAAAAACATGCCGCCGTTTCTCCATTGTCATTGACTGAACTCGAAGATCATTGTTCAAAGAATAATCTAGACTGGTCTTGGGTGGAGAAGCAACTCACACTAATGGCAAATGCCGGAGCTCTTATTTTTCCGCGTCCATGGACAGTTCAGGCAGTGAGAGCGTCCGAAAGCGATGAACAAGTTCAACCACTGCTTCGCGATGTGACTCAGGATATTTTGAAGCTGCTTGGAACAAGTACTGTGAGTGTTGAGTCAATTATAGCACATTTCCAATCACGTGGCATCTCGAGAGCATCTGTTGAAAACTCTTTGAATAAGTTAATGCGGTCTGGAGACATATTTGAACCGAGTACAGGTCAAGTGCGAGTAATTTAGCATGCGAACCATTCAATAGCATATAGAATAATTGAGGTCGGAGTATCATGCCAATTGTGGAATTAGTAGCTCGTAAATCGCTAGAGGCAAATCCAGACATAGGCATGAGCGTGATTGACCTCATCATTCTACTCTGGCTATATTCGAATCCGTATGAGAGTAAGCGGCGTCAGATCAGCTCAATTCGAAATGTCCTCAAGATGACAGAGACCCTTCAGACTCCTGGCAAAGGAATTGAGTTATCGGATGAAGAAGTCACACAGATCGTACTGAGCAGTCTGAATAATCTCAAGAAAAAGGGGCTTGTTTTCTTAAGATCTGCAGGCATTCATTATATCAAAGGTACTCTAACAACGAATGGTATCTCTCTAGTTGAAGAGGCCGTTTCTACGCCCGTTTTAAAAAGGATTACAGCAGAGTTTGGCAACAATCCATAGTGGTTGCATTTCCAAAACCTTAAATGCAATATACTACGCGCAGACGATTGTCGCTCTCTGAAGCCAATTGTTTCAGAACGGAAGGAAGCAGTGCAGGCACCTAGTTCTGCTCGCGAGAACGTCTGCATACGTGTGCCGGAATGTTCTGGAGTGATTGTGGAGGGTTCATGACAATTACACAAGATCTGGCTGCAAACAGTTGGATCGAGTAAATGTAAAGCACCGGAAGTGAGGCAGGATGCCGTCATATAGATATTCCATCATAGGCATTGACCCTGATAGAACCGCAATTGCAAGTGGGCGGAATATACGTTGTTCTCCCAAGCACAGTCGGGAAATCTGTAATGAGATTCGGGGAATGATGCTAGACAAAGCCATTGAACTCCTTGAGAGTGTAATTCAGGAAAAGGCTTGGATCCCCTACAGGCGTCATAGAAAGAAGCGTGGACACCATGCCGGGGTGAAGAAATGGGGACCAGGTGGTCATCCAGTAAAGGCATCCCATCATATTCTCAAGGTACTAAAGAATGCTGAAGCAAATGCAGACAATAAAGGACTCGACATTGACCGTCTAAAGATCTTGCATGCTTCTGCACAGAGAGGGAGAGCCTACAAGGCCTTTATCCAGAGAGCGTTTGGCCGAAGTACTCCTTACTTTGAGAATACTTCGCATGTTGAGATTGTATTGGAAGAGGTGGCATAAATGTCAGCAATCAAGTACTTCATCGACCAAAATGCGCGAAAACTTACTGTAGACGAGTTTCTAAGCCGCGAGCTAAACTCTGCAGGATATGGTGGCGTTGATATTAGAAAAATGCCTATGCGAACAGAGGTTGTTATTCAGGCATCAAGACCCGGTGTTGTGATTGGTCGACGTGGATCCAAAATCCGTGACTTGACATACATTCTTGAGAATGACTTCGGGATTGAGAACGTCCAAGTAGAAGTTGCAGAGATTGAGAATCCATGGCTTAATGCTCAAGTAATGGCATCAAGACTTGCGAGGCAGCTTGAACGTGGTGTTCGTTTTCGAAGGATGGCTTACTGGATTTTGCGAAGAGTAATGCGTGCCGGAGCCATTGGATGTGAAATCATTGTTAAGGGTAAGTTGTCCAGCCGACGTGCCCGATATCAAAAATTCAAGCAGGGTACAATTGCCAAGACAGGAGAGCCTGCAACTGTATTCGTTGACGAAGCTGATGATAGAGCAGTCCTGAAACCTGGGGTAATTGGAATCAAGGTTCGAATCATGAAGCCTGAGTCAAGACTTCCAGGAGTGATTGTAGTCAAGAAGCCCAAGGCCAAGAAGGCCAAGAGACCTATAGTTGCAGCAGATGACCTCGAAGGTGAAGAAGTCACGGAGGAAATCGCTCCTGAGATTGATGAGAGTCTGGAGGGCATCACAGACCTTGAAGAGCTGCGAGAACTTGAGGAACTCGATGGGCTAGAGCTAGTAGAAGAAGAAGTTGAACCAGAGAAGTCTGCTGAAGAGAAGCCACCAAAGAAGCTTTCAGACACAAAGGAAACAGAGGAATCTGTTGATGAATCCAAGAGTGATGATGATGAGCCTGATGTTGATCTATCTGATCTCGATGAGCTGGATTCTCTTGATGAAGGAGGAGAGTAAGATATGCCACAGCTTACACCCCAAGATATTCGCAAATTAACTCCCACAGAGAGGAAGAAGAAACTTGCTGAGCTCTACAATGAGCTGACCACTATCCAAGTTGAATTGACCACTGGTGGTGGTACGGATAATCCGTACAAGACTCGTGCCGTAAAGAAAGCTATTGCTCGCATTCTTACAATAGAGCGGGAAGAAGAACTGGGGGTAAAAAGATGAGTGACGTAACCCCTCTCAACATTCTCAATCATGAACTTATCGGTCTTGAAACTCACGTGGTCAACTCAAGAGACCCTGGTCACGTATCTAAGAGAGGCAAAATTGTAGCTGAAACCAGAGAGATGATTCAACTGGAAACAGACGAAGGAGAAGTATTGCTGTCCAAAGAGGTCTGCATCTTTCAAATAGAGCTCCCAGATGGAACACTCATTCAGATTGATGGAAACCTGCTAAAGGGACGTCCTGAGGACAGGCTCAAGAAACACCAGAACAGGAGACAGTGAAGATGGTAAAGAAAGGAGCAAAAGTTCGGAATATCGGCATTCCTAATATAAACCCGCCAGAAAAGGTATGTGAGGACAAGAACTGTCCATTTCACGGAGATCTATCTGTGCGTGGTAGAACCATGGAGGGTATTGTGACAAGTGTCAAGATGCACAAAGCAATCACATTCCAAATGGACTACCTCTCTCTGATTAAGAAATACTCCCGTTATGAACGAAGACGATCAAAGAAACATGCACTCCTTCCATCCTGTATCGATGTGAAGGTTGGTGACATCATCAAAGCTGTAGAGTGCCGTCCAATTAGCAAGAATGTGTCCTGTGTTGTAGTGTCGGTAACTCCGAGCGGTGTTGAGCAGGAGGAATAAGAATTGTCAAGGAAAGTTGGAAGAGGAATTCGAAAATTCATACCTCGAATCGCACGAGGTTTACCTGTCGGCGCAACACTACTTTGTGCTGACAACTCAGGTGCAAAGGAGCTTCAGCTAATTACTGTATTCGGCTACAAGGGAAAATTGAGAAAGATTGGAAAGGCCGGTGTTGGTGACAGAGTCAATGTGGCTGTAACAAAGGGCAAACAGGAATTACGAAAGCAGGTACTACAAGCCATAATTGTCAGACAGCGAAAACCATTCAGAAGACCCGATGGCACATGGATGCAGTTCGAGGATAATGCAGCTGTTCTAATCAAGCCCGGAGGTGAGCCTCAAGGCTCAGAGCTTAGAGGCCCAATGGCACGCGAAGTCACCTTGATGTGGCCAAGAGTTGCTGCCATTGCATCAAAAATAGTATGAGGTGAAACAAATGGGAAAGAAACAAAGTTCAGTATCGCCGAGGAAGCAGCGAAATCTAATCCACAAGTCACCTCTGCACACCCATAAGAGCATGTTGAAGTGCAGACTAGATGAGTTTCTACGGGAAGAGTACCCGGTGCGGTCGCTAGTGCCAAAGAAGGGCGATTTAGTTCGCATAATGCGAGGGCAATTCAGAGATACAGAAGGCAAAATTACCAGAGTTGATTACACCAAGATTCGAGTCTTTGTGGATAGTGCCACAACAACAAAATCTGATGGAAAAGAAGCCCTAATTCCTGTGCATCCATCCAATCTCCTGCTCGTCAAACTTGAGCTTGATGATGAAAGAAAGCGTTTCCTAGAGAGTAAGACAGTTAATGTTACGGAGAGTGAATAAATGGCGAGAAGAGGTCAGAAGAAACACCTGAAGCGCATGCCTGCGCCAAAGCATTGGCCAATAATGAGGAAACATGGCAAGTTCACCACAAAACCAATTCCTGGCCCTCATGGAAAAGAGGATTGTCTTACATTGGCGATTCTATTGAGAGAAATCCTAGGAAGAGCCGAGAATATGAGAGAGGTCAAGGCGATTCTTTCTGTGGGCGACGTCACTGTTGATGGGCGCACTCGCAAAGATCCCCGCTTCCCAGTAGGCCTCATGGATGTCATTGAAATAAAATCCTCTGGGGATAGGTTCCGATTACTACCAAAACGCAAAGGTGGCCTTCGACTTGTTAGCATTGACGAGGCGGAAACAAAGTTCAAGCTAGGTAGAATCCAGAAGAAACAGATGGTACAAGGTGGAAAGGTGCAACTTACTCTACATGATGGCAGAAGTATCCTGTTGCCTGATGGAGCAAAGCCCTCGGAGTACACAACACTTGATACTCTTGTTTTATCTGTTCCTGAGCAAAAGTTAATGGATACTATTTCGCTTGAGAAAGGATCCCATGTCGTCATAACCCAGGGTCGTAACATCGGGATCGAAGGTAAAGTTGTAGCGATTGAAAAACGAATAGGCACGCATGCGAGTACAGTGACAGTAGAAGACCCTCAGGGGACAAAATTCGAAACTGCATTGGAATATGTGTTTGTGCTTGGTAAAAACAAGCCCAAGGTCAGCCTCGGCGTTGTGGGAGGAAGTTCTGAATGAGCGATGTAGAATTACCAAATGAGAAACTCTTCCTTGAAGACTGGAAAGCCTATCCTATGAGACAACCCTATGTGTCAAAAGTAGTTGTAGACATGTGTACAGGTGGAGGAGAACCACTCAACCGTGCCTCTTCCATACTTGAAGAGCTAACTGGACAGACTCCGGTTCAGTCTCGCGCAAAGCAAACCATTCGTGATTTCAGTATTAGAAGAAAAGAGGCCATTGCGGTAAGAGTAACTCTTAGACATAGCAAAGCAAAAGGTTTCCTTGAGAAGGCTCTAAAGGCCAAGGATGATATTCTTCTAATTAAAAACTGGGATGAAGATGGCAACTTTGCATTTGGCATAACTGAGCACATCAATATTCCCGGCGTGAAATACGATCCGCAGAAGGGAATCCAGGGGCTGAATATCACTGTTTGTCTTGAGAGACCTGGATATCGGGTAAAACGCAGGCGTCGATCCCGTGCAAAAGTGCCTCACAAGCATAGGCTGACTCCTGAAGAAAGCATGGTCTACGTGAAGAACACCTTCGGGGTGGAAATCCTCGAAAAGGAGCGTGAGCGGACATATCTATTCTGAGGTGATGTATGGTGAGTGCAAAGAAAGAACGAGGTAAACGCAGAAAGAAGACTGGCAAAGGCAGTAGAACATGTATCCGTTGCGGCACCCATCAGGCGATAATCCGTTCATATGGATTGAATATGTGCCGACGTTGTTTTAGAGAAACAGCGGTTAAGCTCGGTTTCAGGAAGATGAGTTAGGGAGGTTGGACGATAGATGACACTACTAGATCCATTGGCTGATGCAATGACAAGTATCTACAACAGTGAGCTTGTGGGAAAACCCGAGGTTGTTGTGGCTCCTGCTTCAAGCCTAATCGAGAGGGTATTGCGAGTAATGCAATCCAAGGGATACATTGGTGAATTCGAGAGAGTTGATGACGGCAAAGCCGGCATGTTTCGGATTCAGCTAATGGGCCGAACAAACAAATGCGGTGTGATAAGACCACGCTTCCCCGTCAGACGTGATGGCTTTGAAAGTTACGAGAAGCGCTTCTTGCCTGCATATAATTATGGGATACTTATTGTCACAACACCACAAGGTGTGATGACTCATAGTGAAGCCAAGGACCGCGGGATTGGCGGAAGGCTCCTGGCATATGTGTATTAAGGAGGTCGAGAGATGTCATACGATGCCTATGAAAAGAGGTTCGAAATCCCTGATGATTGTAAGGTGACTGTCGAGAATAAAACAATCACAGTTAGTGGACCAAAGGGAAAGCTAACAAGAAGCTTTCCAGAGCCTCAGGTCAAAATATGGATGGAGAATAACGAAGTTGTTGCATCCACTCATGTTTCTCGAAAGAAAACTCGTGCTTTGGTAGGAACAGTCCTTGCTCACACAAGGAACATGTGCACTGGTGTTCAGCATGGCTATGAATACACTATGAAGATTGTCTACTCGCACTTTCCAATCTCTGTCGACGTAAAGGACGACGCTGTCATCATCAAGAACTTCATCGGTGAGCGAGGTGTCAGAACAGCCCGGCTAGTTGGAGATGTTGAGATACAGACCACTGAAGATGATATTATAATCAGCGGAGTAGACCTCGAACATGTTTCGCAGAGCGCCGCTAATATCCAACTTGCTACCAAAATCCGCGGAAAAGACAGACGTGTGTTTATGGATGGCATCTATGTCATTCGGAAGCGGAAAGGTGAGGAAGTGAAATCAATAGTATAGGAGGCAAGACAATGTCAAAGAAATCTACACTTAGTGATGTACCCGGAGTTGGCCCCAAGATGGAGGAGAAACTCCGCGAGGCTGGTGTTAAAACGCCACTCGCACTGTCAAAGTCAGATCCAGAGAAACTGGCAAGTAAGGTGGACGGACTGAGTCTTGCTGGAGCTGAGAAGATTGTCGCGGCAGCCAAGGAAATGATTCCTGAGGCCGCTCCTACAAAGAAAGAAACTAAGCCAGCCAAGAAAGTCGCGGAGAAGGAAGCAAAGCCAAAGAAGGAAGCCAAGCCAGAGGCTCCCAAAGCCAAACCGAAGAAGGAAGCCGAGCCGAAAGCCCCAGAACCAAAGAAGGCCGAAGCAAAGAAGCCCGGGAAAGAAACACCTCCGGCAAAGAAGAAGCCTGAGGAGAAGAAAGAGGCAAAAGCAAAGAAAGCGAAGCCAAAGAAGAAAGAACCTGAACCCGAGTTTGTGAAGCGTGAGGTCACATATGACAAACGGCTATTCAGAATCGCTCAGGCTAAAAAGAGGCGTAAGCCAAAGTTCAGACACGAACAAGCCCATCGCTGGGTTCGTATAAGTAATAGTTGGAGAAAAGTCCGAGGTATAGATAGTGCTACTCGTGAAAAACTGAGCGGCCGCATTACACTTGTATCTCCTGGCTACAGAAGTCCAAAATCAGTCCGAGGGCTGCATCCATCTGGATATGAGGAAGCACTGGTTCATAGACCTGCGGACCTCTTGCAGCTTGATCCTGATGTTCATGCCATCAGGATTGCGAGTACAGTTGGGCTGAAGAAGCGTCAAATCATTCTTGACGAAGCAGAAATGAAGATGTTCAAGATCCTGAATCCGGGAGTTCCTGAGGCCGCAGCTGAAGAGGACCTCTTTGAGGAGCTTGAAGGATTAGATGACTTGGAGGTTGACTAGAGATGAAACTTTCAACTCAGAAACGACTTGCTGCACAAGTAATGAAGGTCGGTATGTCCAGAGTATGGATTGACCCCCAGTTTCAAGATGAGGCTAGCCTAGCCATAACAAAAGAAGACATCCGAAGGCTAATTGATGAAGGTGCTATACAAAGAAAGCAGAAAGTAGGTGTGAGCAGAGGTCGAGCCCGTTATGTGATGGCACAGAAACGCAAGGGACAACAACGGGGTCCCGGGCACAAGAAGGGCAAGGCTACTGCACTCTTGTCAAAGAAGGATCGCTGGATGCATAAGATTCGTCCTATGCGTCGTGAGCTACAGCGTCTTCGAGATGAAGGAAAGATCTCTAGACGGGTCTATCGTGACCTCTATCTGAAAGCGAAAGGCAATGCCTTCAGAAACACTGGCCACTTGAAGACCTATATTACTGAACAAAAACTAGGAGCGAAGAAATAATGGCGCAGGGTCCAACATATCGAGTCAAGTTTCGTCGAAGGCGAGAAGGAAAGACGAATTACTACAAGCGCCGGAGGCTCTTACTATCAAGAAGGCCTCGTCTGGTGATTAGAAAGACGAACTCAAAAATAATCGTTCAGATAATCAGTGCAAAGGTACAGGGCGATGTTACTGATGCATCAGCCATTTCTTCTGAATTGGCTACATATGGTTGGGTCGTTGGCACAAATAACCTACCATCTGCCTATCTTACTGGACTTCTTGCAGGTCTACGGGCAAGGAGTAGAGGAGTTGATAGTGCTATCGTTGACATTGGTCTTAATCCTCCAGTAAAAGGCTCTAAAATCTATGCTGCACTCAAAGGCGTAATTGATGCAGGAATGGATGTACCCCATGATGCTGAGGTATTACCTGATGATGAGCGTATGACTGGGAAACACATTATTGAATGCTACGAGCATTTCTCCAATATCAAGGAAACTAAGATGTTCTCAAGGACAGGCGCTAAGAAAACAGCAATCACTGGTATTCCTAAGAGCTTTGATGCTGTGAAGAAAGCGCTGCTTCAGATTCCCAAGGTAGATCTGAAGAAGAAGAAGAAGTATACAAAGCCGAAGGCAGCTGCAAAGGCACCGGCTAAGAAGATAAAAGAGAAACCCGCAGAGCGCCCACCGAGAGCAGAGCCAAGAGCTCCAAAGCCAAAGAAGCTCATAGCCCGAGGACGAGGAAAGAAGGGCAAGAAGGGCAAGCAGTAAAGGGTGATTGATGATGAGTAAACAAAGAAGACGCAGACCCGCAAGAGTTGAAGCAGACCCACTACAAGACTGGGTACCAAAGACCCATCTCGGCCGGCTTGTGAAAGAAGGTCACATCAACACAATACAGGACATCTTTGAGAATAACCATGTTATTCGAGAACCTGAGATTGTGTCCATGCTGTTTCCTGATTTACGACAAGAGGTTGTTGATGTCACAATGGTTCAGCGACAATCCGATAGTGGACAGCAGAAAAGCTTCAGGATAACAGTTGTTGTCGGGAATGGTGAAGGAGTTATTGGCATTGGTGTCGGAAAGGCTCCAGAGTTTGTGCCGGCTGTTCGCGCTGCTGAAACACGGGCAAAGCAAAACATTACCATGATCAGAAGAGGTTGCGGGTCCTGGGAATGTCGTTGTAACGACCCACACAGTCTTCCATTTGCAACAGATGGCAAGGCTGGATCAGTCAAAGTCACTCTTAGACCTGCACCCAAGGGTACCGGTCTAGTCACTGCAGATGTTGGAAAGATTGTGCTTCGCATTGCTGGTTTGAAGGATATATGGTCGATCACAAAGGGACGATCACGAACATCCTCCAATTTTGCAAAAGCGCTTCTTGAAGCTCTGACCAGCACCTACAAGATGCTTCCACCGCAAGAGTGGTCATTTACGGGGGCGGTTGAACAATGAGTGGTGAAGAAAAAGTTATTCTCGCTATTAGAGTGAGAGGAAGAGTGCGAGTGCACCCTCGGATAGAAGACACACTTGACAAGCTTAGTCTCATCAGGCTACACCATGCAAGGGTGTACAAGACAACTCCTAGTGTTCGAGGAATGGTTGACAGAGCAAAGGACTATATCACATGGGGCGAGGTCAATCTTGATACCTTGACCACATTACTCGAGAAGCGCGGAAGGACAACCGGTAATAGGAAACTGACTGATGCCTACATCAAAAAGAACTCATCTTATAGTTCTATCAAAGCATTTGCGAAGGCAATAGCTACAGGTGAGGCTTCTGTCAAGGACGTGGAAGGTCTAAAGCCCATTTTTAGGCTCACACCACCAAAGAAGGGCTACAAGGGTACAAAGTACTATTCTGTAGGCATGGGCGGCATTACAGGATACCGTGGTGATGGTATTAACGAACTCGCTCAAAAAATGCTATAATATAGAGGTGAATGAAGTGTCGTGGAAAAATCCATTCGGGTCTGATGATGATGAAACCCGCGAGGCTCTTAGAAGATGGCTTGGAGAATTCCTTCCAGAGTCCATGTTCCAAGAGATCGAAGAAATGATGAATAGGATGATGGAACAGATGCAAGATGGCACTCTGTTTGATCCCAAGATGATGGAGGAATTCATGAAGGATCCCCATGGCACCAATCCCTTTGTCTTTGGATTTTCCATGAGGGTTGGCCCTGATGGTAAACCAATGATTCAGAGATTTGGCAACGCTCCCGATGGCGAAACCATGAAGATGACGCCCCAACTAGAACCACTTGTTGATGTCATCGAAGAGGGTGATGAGATCATTGTTGTTGCAGAGATGCCCGGTGTTGATAAGGACGATATCAAAGTCCGAGTAAAGGGCAGAACACTGACAATCGATGTTGATGATCCAGACCGTCCCTATCGCAAGACTCTGGAACTTCCCTCGAACGTGCAGAAGGAAAACGCCAAGTCTGCAATCAGAAATGGAGTATTAGAGGTTCGTCTGAAGAAGGATTAGTAGCAGGGTGACCACTATGCAAACGAGAAAAGAGAAGAAGATTCGGAAAATGAGAGGACAGCGGTCCGCAGGATATGGATTTACCAAGGGTCATAGAGCAGCTGGTCAAAGAGGCGGTAAGGGAAACGCTGGTCGAAAGAAGCATCATTACATCAAGACAATGATCGAGAATCCAAATTACTTTGGCAAGCATGGCTTCAAGAGACCTCAGAAAGTGATTGAAACAATCAATACCATCAATATCGGTGAATTAGACGAGGCTGCTGATAGGCTAGTTGAACGTGGTCTAGCTACCATGAAAGGCAAGAGGTATCAGATTGATCTATCAAGGCTGGACATTGACAAGATTCTTGGTTCAGGAAAAGTCACCAAGAAGATAGACTTTACAGGCGTCAAGGTCGTCAGTCCGCGAGCTCGTGACAAGATCACTGAAGCCGGTGGCACGCTCGACATACTTGCTGAAGAATAATACACAAGCCATTTGAGTTGCCTTCCTCTGGTTCAGATTTCATGAGCTTTAGAGGCATCTTTGCTTCTCAGAGAGTAGAACAATGCACCAAAGAGTGTACTACACGCTGGTACATTCCTCTGCCTTTGATATCAATTATCTACAAGTTTCTCTCCAAGAAAGCAGGGTTTCAGACAATGAGGGTAAACCATTAGCTTTAAAGGTATACCACAACTGAACCCACGAAAATAACCTGCAGGAGACATAAGGTCTTGCCATCAACATTTCTCAAAGCATTATCACCAATGGTAAGAATAATGCCTGAAGTAAAGACGCCAGATAGAGAAGTGTCATTCAGAGAGAAAATCATCTGGACCGCAGTGGTCCTGATCATTTTCCTCATAATGAGTCACCTACCTCTCTATGGTGTTGACAAACAGGCTGGAACTGACTATCTCTGGGCCATGCGAGTCATTCTCGCAAGTACACGAGGCACACTGATGGAGCTTGGCATAGGACCTATAGTTACTGCAGGACTGGTGATGCAGCTCCTCTCAGGCTCAAAGATCATCAACGTAGACTTTGGAGACCCCGAGGACCGTGCCCTCTTCACCGGAGGTCAGAAAGTACTCGCCATGTTAATGACTGCCTTCCAAGCGATCGCCTACATTCTCGGCAATGCCTACGGGACACTAAGTCCTGAACAGGCTGTCATTGTCTTTCTGCAGCTCTTCTTCTCAGGAATCATTGTGATTCTCATGGATGAGCTGATCCAGAAGGGCTGGGGACTTGGTTCAGGTGTTTCGCTGTTCATCATGACCAACGTTGCAGGACAGGTCATGTATAACATGTTCAACGTGATTGAGGTCAGTGACGACTCCCTTCCAAAGGGCATTATCGCCGCGATGATATCCAATCTGCTCCGTTTCATGGGCATTGGTGTCAGCGAAGTTCAACCCGTTGTTGATGCTGGATGGCTCTTTGCAAGGAACGGATTTGACCCAAGTATGCTGGCGCTGATTGTGACATTCGTCATATTCGCGGCTGTTCTCTATATGGAGAGCGTGCGTATCGAGATACCATTACAGTACGCCAAGTACAGAGGTATGAAGGCACGGTACCCCATCAAACTGCTGTATACTTCAAACATCCCAGTAATTCTGGCGCAGGCACTATATGCGAATATAATTTTCTTCGGGCAGATTGTCTGGAATTCCTTTAATCCATTAGGCACCAATCCATTCCTGAATGTCCTCGGGATGTATGAGACAATAGACGGAAGAATGATAGCCACATCGGGTCTTGCTAGATACATCACTCCACCACAAGGGATTTTTGCTATTATAACCGAATCCGATGGGCTTCTCCATGTCATCATATACTCCTTACTCATGATATTCCTCTGTTGGGGCTTCTCGAAAATTTGGGTTGATATCAGTGGCATAGCTCCCCGCGATGTTTCCAGACAGCTCCTGAACTCAGGATATATCGTTCCTGGTTTCAGAAGGAGCGAGAAGGTCCTTGAGAGACTACTTGAGAGGTACATCCCCATAGTCGCAGGGCTTGGTGGATTCCTTGTGGGTGTTCTAGCCGCTGCAGCAGATGTCATGGGTGCGCTTGCCAGTGGGACCGGAATACTGCTGATGGTTTCTATCATTAAGCAGTACTACGAGCAGATAGCAAAAGAGCAGCTCAAGCAGATGGGCGGCGAGGGCGTCCAAGGCCTTCTTGGAATTCTGTAGAGTATCGATGAGGGGTCTCGGCCCCTCTTCCTTCCTTTTCTTTGTACTTCTGTCATTCTAAAACTAGATTTTAATCCTCATGCAGCGTCTATAGGACATGAAGAGGGCAAGCTGATTGAGGACTAGAAGTGTTTCCGTAATCTTGCTTATTACAATCATCTTCACATTCTTGCTTCCGGCTTTAGTGCAAGCTCCGCCTCTATGGACATATTTCAAAATTGGCTCTCCCATTGATGTGGATGATAATATGACCATGAATATGGCCAATGTTACAGTAGATATCACCCCGACGACGGATGAGACTGAGTCCTATCTCACAAGTGCCAAAGTAAATGTGCCTGTTATGCCTAGAACTCATGTTGTTTGAATCTATACACAGCCAATACAACCAATATCGCCAGAATAGCTAGAGTCACTAATACTGGGTAGATTGGATATGCCTCATTATTGACTAGGCCCAACGAGACCCTAAAGAGTCCCCAGGGTCCCCATGGTCCCAAAAGCGGATCCTGACCAAGATTGACTCCAACAAATAGGAATGGAAAAGGCACTGCCATCGTTGGCCCTGGTGTGCTAAAGAACGTTCCCATGCATATGGTCAGAAATGCCAGAAACATCTGCCAAAGCGCAAGTGGCCCCAGTGATATCAGAAAGATGAAGAAGTCAGGTGCCACTCCAAACGCCGCGAAGACGAGATATGCAGCGAGTCCTGGTATGAGAATCATGGAAATGGTAAAACCAACTCCAACATGTATGAACTTAGATAGCATAAATGCAGTCCTTGATACTGGTTTGGAGAGAACCCAAGCGGCGGATCCCGACCTCTTCTCCTCCAATATGACCTCATGTGCAATGATGATTGTAGCAATCGATGGGAAGATGGTTGCCATCATGTAAAAGACTGCTAGACCAACCCCAGTATCCTGAATACCTATGGAGCCAAACAGAGCAAGAACAAGACTCCATAACAGTCCTTGTTGCCACCAAGTTTTAGAGCCAAACCATGTCTTGAGTTCTTTCTTCACTAAGGTGGAGAATCCCATCCTCCATCCTGATTCGGTGACTGGCTCAAACGCATCCCTATTGGTCATTATTACTTCCCTCCACTAGTCTCATGAATATCTCTTCAAGTTCATATTGCTTGAGTCCGAAATCCAAGACATCAATTCCATCATCAGCCAAAATAGTCCTGAGCAGTTTTTTCTTTGCCATTGAATTGTCATTGACATCTACTATCCAGTGGACTCTCCCTCTATCTTCTCTGACAGATACTGAGTTTACCCATGGTTCTTTTGAGAGGCGAGTGTAGGCAGATTGTGTATTTCCTTCAAGATCAACGGTATAGGCTACTCCTTCACTTCCTGCAAGAAGCTCTTCAATGGATGCCTGAGCAATCAGATTTCCTTTGTTCAGAATGGCCACTCTATCACTAACTCGCTGGACATCATCAAGTATGTGAGTGCTGTAGAAAATTGTAGATTCAGAGCGGAGAGACTCCATTATCTTCAATACTTGCTCCCTTCCTTCTGGGTCCAATCCTGCTGCTGGTTCATCTAATATCAGCAAATCTGGGAAGTTTATCTGAGCCTGAGCAATACCCAGTCGCTGCATCTCCCCTCCAGAAAAACCCTCTATCGGTCGGTCAGATTTCTCTTCGAGTCCAACAACATCTAGAAGGTATTCTATTCTTTCCTCAATCTTGTCCTCTGGACCTTTAAAGAACAGACTGGCTGCGAAACGCATTGTTTCTCTAGCAGAGAGTTCCTTGTAGAATTTTGGCTGCTGTGCCAAGTAGCCAACATTCCTTCTAATCTGGTCATTGTCTGATACTATGTTCCGTCCAAGTACTGTTGCACTGCCACTAGTGGGTTTGGTTAGACCCAGCAAAAGCTTGATTGTAGTCGTCTTTCCTGCTCCATTAGGTCCGAGAAAGGCGAAAATTGAATTCTTGGGAACCTTCAAGTCCAGTCCCGCTAACGCCTTGACATCTCCATAGGATTTACCAAGGTTTTGTGTTTGAATGACATATGACTCTGCGGCCATATCACTTGCTCTCCATCTCTTGTATAGTTCGACGCCCATCCAGATTTTCGAATATAAGTGCGATGATATAACTGCGGTCACTTTATGTCAGCAAGAATATACATCGTGTTGCGGTTGTGACTCTCTTTTTAATAACATCAATCAATTCCTAAATATGGTTCTAGTGAAAGACAAATACCTGATTCCAATTGGAGTGTTATGCTTGGCCTTTGCAATTCTGGTTGATAGGTTTCTCCCGCAGGATTCTGTAACATCCTTCTTGGTTGGTGTTCTTACTGGAATATCCATTGTCACAAATCTGGTTGGGCTATATCGAGAAGGACGCAAGCTATAAACATCCTCCCGCCTGATATTGAACTGCAATGA
>JBHLQM010000048.1:0-28178 GCA_048884785.1 Candidatus Thorarchaeota archaeon
GTCACAAATCTGGTTGGGCTATATCGAGAAGGACGCAAGCTATAAACATCCTCCCGCCTGATATTGAACTGCAATGACTGCGAGAATGAAGGTATACGCATATATCACTCATGGCACCAAACTACTAGTCTTTGAGGAACGTGGGTTTCCAGAAGGTGGCATTCAGGTCCCGGGAGGAACTCCAAATATAAACGAACCTCCAGATGCTGCCGCGATTCGAGAGTCAATAGAGGAAGCAAGCTTACAATCGCTGAAGCTTGTGCGCTTTCTGGGAGAAGATATCTTCGATGTATCAATTTATGGAATCAATGAAGTACATCGACGTCTTTTCTACCATCTTATCTATGAAGGAGATCCCTTAAGGAATTGGGAAAACGAGGAGAGAGATCCTTCAGCAAGAACGTTGCAAACTCCCGAGCGCATTATATTTGATTTCTATTGGTGGGACCTGAAAAATGGGATTCCAAAACTGCAGCTAGGATTTGATGCAAAACTCTCTGCTCTCTTAGGCGATTTAGGTCTTGTGAGATAAATAGATGATCTATCTCTTCAAAATCCTTGTAAAAACCACAAGTACAAATATAATCACTCCAGCTGCCAACCCAGTAGCTAGAATAGCTTGTGTTTCAGGGTTCATTGGAAGTCTTGAAAATGAGTATCTAGTGGTAGCATTGGACCATGATTCCACGCTTTCATACGTTAGCAGAAGCAAAACACCATCCTGCTTGGAGTATGTGTAACAAGTTGTATCTACCCAGTAGCGAGTCCGTATTATCAAATAGCTTGTTCTTACACTTGTATATCCCCATTCACTGCCGGTCTCAACGAGTTGGAACGAATAGGTGAGGTTCTCAGTAGAAAGCACCTTACTGAAATACGCGTCATATACCTTTGATAATAGGCTCCAGTTTCCAATCGGGACTGCAACATTTCTCCCAACCAGTATATACTCATCTCCTGCAGGACTTCCATTTATCCAATGCACATCAAAATGTGTTCTTGGAGGATAGCTATCATTTGTCACTGGGTCTTCAATAGGATAGTGTTCAGGGTCAATAAGCAAGTAATTACTCTCTTGGATAGTTGGTTCTCCCTCGTCACCGTGATAGAAGAGCCACTTCTCATTGAAATAAAACTCCTGCCCTTCTTCATAACCCCAGTGCAGCCCTTGACTATGAACAGCACTGACTTCTGACATCATCATAGTCATTACGAGAAAGAGTCCAAGTATTACAATCAGTGGATTATTCTTGGTCAAGACTAACTCCATTTCATTATCGCAAATTCCTGTTTAAGCATTATCTATTCTCACTGATTCTACAGTTTGCTGCATGCTACGCCCCGTGGATTCTATAGCCTATCAAAAATACCTGATCGCATTGTGACTTCAGTGTGGTCGCTATCTTTGATACCAAACATGCGAATGTGACATTGGGAGGCTGCATGAATAAATAGCTCCCCAACATTTTCTCCAGTTTTCGCGCTTGTTTCGAAGTAGTCTAGATTCAGGAGTTGGGCTAGCTGCTTCCCCCTTCTTGTTTCAACTTGTTGGTTTTCTGCTAAATCGGCCTTGTTGGCTACTAATGCTCCTGGGAAGAAACCACCCATCGATTCACAGAGGTCCAAACAAATGCCTTCATACCATTTCGGAATCTCTGCAAAGTGACTCACATCAGTCATGTCGTAGACAAACATGACATAGTGCGCACCTCTGTAGTATGTCTTTCTTAACTCGCTGAAAGAATCCTGTCCTCCCAGGTCCATAACAGTCATTTTGACTACGCCTTCAGGAAGCGTTACTTCTGAAATCTTGATATTGAGTCCAACAGTGGGTGAATAGGACTCCTGAAAATCGGATTCTGTGAATTGAGTGACGATCGAAGTCTTGCCCGCATTGGGTGGGCCAAGTACCAGAATCTTGTATATTTCGACCGTCATTTGTGGCACAATACCAGACCCTCGCGGTTTCTATTAATACTTATTATAACGTATCAAGAAAATCAGGATGCATGAACCACGGACAGAATGTATATAACAGCGCCATTACGATTCACGGCCTACTCAGGGTAAGGTGAACGGCTGGATGAGCGAGTCAAGAAACGTTGTCATTGTGACAGGGATTCCTGGCGTTGGCAAAACCACTGTGATTAACACAGCTATTGAGATGGTGAAGAAGAATCATGGCGAGGATGTACTATTCCTTAATCTTGGAACCGAGATGTACGAAATCGCCACAAAAAAGCGGCAAGTGAAAGATAGAGACGAGATGCGCAAGCTTCCAACGGCCATTCAACGTGAAAATCAACGGCTGGCTGGTGAGTCAATTGCTAAGAAAGGAAAATCCGGACGCGTAATTGTGGACACTCACACCCTTATACAGACCAATAATGGATTCCTAATTGGCCTACCCGAATGGGTAATCAGAGCCATAAGCCCAAAGACAATTGTTCTTGTTGAGGCAGACCCAGAGAAAATTGCTCTGAGAAGAGTGGATGATCCAACACGGACGCGTGATGCGCAGATGGTTGATGCTATTGAGGTTCATCAACAGATGTGTAGAGCAGCGGCTGTTGCTGGCGGTACTCTAACTGGGGCAACCGTAAGAATCATCAAGAACAAACAAGGTATGGTTGAAGCGGCTGCAGCTGAATTGGCAGAAACACTGATGGAGTAGACTTATCATGCAGGACTTTATTGCTGATTTTCTAGCTTGGTTTTCTCAGGCATTTGCAATATTTGCTGACCCTCCCTACTCAGCATTGTTCATTATGGCTGTTTCAGTCATGGTGACAAGCATTAGCCAGCTAGCCACAAGGCGATTCACAGACATGCGCCGCTTAAAGAGATATCAAGCTGAAATAAAGCAGTTTCAAGCAATGCAGAAAGAAGCAGAGAAAACGCAGAATGAAAAGCTCCTGAAAAAGGTGCGACGACGCAAGGCATACATTGATCGAATTCAACGGGAGAGTATGACCGATAGATGCAAGCCATCTCTGCTATTCATGATTCCATTTCTTGCTATTTTCACGCTACTAAGATCATTCTATATTGACCCTGTCACGGGGATTGACAGAATAGTAGTTGTTCTCCCATTCAATGTTACAAAATTACTTCCATTTCTTGAAGGCGTTGCGGGAGTTCCAACCGCGGCCGGATTCGGGATGACGTTCTATGCATTCTATTTCTTGGTTGGCCTTGGATTGAGTAGCATTATGCAAAGGATATTTGGAACGCAGATTATGTAGGATGTTGTGGCCAAGGTCGGCCACAAGTCCTTCTCATTTCCCAATGAATCTATCAGAGTTAGAGCAGGTTTTTTCCAGAATAAGACTCAATATATGAGAAATTCCGCCGGGCGCCTGTTTTATCTATTGTGCGCGATTCAACTTATGATGAACTATGCAGAGCATTTTTGCAAGTCCCTTGACTGATTTTGTGCAAATGATACTTGAATATTTCACAAGTATCTGGAGTTTTCTTTTGTTTGTTGGAGGATCTGCGGCAGTAATTGTGGTTCTAATTGGTGCAATAATGATGTTCGTTGGAGTTCGTGTTGGAAAGATTACAGGCCAGAAGCTCATTCTTGGTGGGATTATCCTGGCAATTGTGATAGTCTATTTCAATATCTATCCTCCTAACTTTATTATCAGTTAAAAGGGGTAGTTCCTAAGTAAATTTTCTAGGTAGGCATCGACGCTTTTTTAAGCATATGTCGAGGCGTGCGTAAATAAGCAAAACATTTGGTGATGTTCGATGCCAAGACCAGGGATGTTGACAAGAAGTAGGGCGAATCGCATTGTAAAGACCCCAGGTGGAAGAAATGTTGTTCATCGCAAAAAGAACTACAACTCTCAAGGAAGATGTGCAATTACAGGGAATAAACTCGCTCTATCAAGGAACGCAAAACTTGGGGAAACCAGAAATGCAAGCAAGTCAAGCAAAAGAGCCAACCGTCCATATGGTGGTGTCGTATCATCCAAAGCACTTCGTCGGGGAATAACCCGCCAAGTTCGAGACCTGTAAAATGAAGCGTGTAATCGCTATTGGCGGTCTACATGGCACTGGAAAAAGCTCCGTAGCTGATAATATTTCTAAATTATTCAATCTCAGAAGAGTTTCTGCTGGAGGCATATTCAGAGAACTCGCAGCTGAACGAGGTGTCACCCTTGAAGAGTTCAGTAGAATTGCTGAAGATGATGAGAAGATTGACAGAGCGTTGGATGCAAGAATAAAATCAGAGGCTGAGAAAGGAAATGTCATGCTCGATGGTCAGTTGGCTGCAGTTATGGCGGGCGACCATGCGGACCTTAAGATTCTCCTTGTTGCCCCATTGAGAACGAGAGTCAAGAGAATCGCAGCCAGAGATGGCGTCAGTTATGAGGCTGCCCTGCAAGAGACCGAAACTCGTGAGATGATTGAACGAGCGAGATACAAAGAGTTCTACGGGTATGATGTGGCTGATCTCACAATCTATGACCTCATTATTAACACTGACAAGTATGATCTTGAAGGAGTTACTGCCATTATTGAACTTGCAATCCGTCGACTTTTTGGCATTGCCATGAAATAGGCCAAAGCGTAAGGCTCTTATTGTCACCCATAGGTAATGAGCATGATTCTCCCCTTCAATGGGATGAACATCCGAGGTGACTTGAGATGTTCGCTAGACCATTAACGGTTGAGGTGTATTAAAAATGGTATTGTATACAGTAGGAAGAGTATGTGTAAAGACAATGGGGCGTGAAGCAGGCAGCTATTGCGTCATTGTAGATGCGAAGGATCCAAAGACTGTTGTGGTCACTGGTCCAAAACAGCTGACGGGTGTGAGAAGAAGAGGCTGCAATATCAAACATCTTGAACCTCTCGAAACTGTCTTGTCAATCTCTGAGGGATCAGACGACAAGACCGTCGAGAAGGCTATTGAGGATGCAGGTCTCGTTGATAGGTTTAGAACAAAGATACGGCTTAGCGCATAATCGTGCTTGCCGGGGTCGTTGCAGAGCCGGTGTATAGGACATGAACAAGATTCTACCTGCTGATAGACCCCGAGATGTAGTCATTCGTGTAGAGGACACAACAAACCCGGAGTTTGGTTTTTCCGACCTTAACTCACTTCCCATGAGCTATCTTCTTGAGAATGGCGTTATTGCACTTGACAAACCTGCAGGCCCTACAAGCCATGAGATAGCAACATGGGTTAGGAAGATATGTAATGTGGACCGTGCGGGCCACTCAGGTACACTGGACCCTGCTGTTACAGGCATCCTACCTATTGGTATTGGTAATGGGACAAAGGTGATGCAGGCTCTACTACCGGCTGGGAAAGAATATGTTTGTGTAATGGAACTTCATAGCCTTACACCGGAAAATGAAATCCGAAGAGTTGTTGGTGAATTTATAGGTAAGATCTATCAGAAGCCACCTCTCAGGTCATCGGTAAAGAGAGTTCAACGAGTCAGAGAGATATATTATAATGACATCATTGAGATTAAAGGACGTCTTGTTCTCTTGAGAGTAGGGTGCCAGGCTGGCACATATGTTAGAAAACTCTGCTTTGATATGGGTGAGGCTCTAGGCGTTGGAGCTCATATGCGCGAGCTACGAAGGACACGTGTCGGGAAATTCGCCGAGGACACTCGCCTTTGTACACTTCATGACCTGAAAGATGCATATGAATTCTGGATCTCTGACAAAGATGAAACAGAACTGCGGAGATACCTCTTGCCGCCTGAGGCAGCTCTTGAGCATCTGCCAGAAATTGTGGTGCGCGATAGTGCAGTAAACGCAATCTGCTATGGGGCGGATCTAGCTGCCAGCGGCGTTGTAAGACTCCATAGCGACATAAAGAAAGATGACTTGGTTGCTCTCAAGACTCTAAAAGGAGAGGCCATTGCATTGGTGAAGAGCAGTGATACTACTGATCGAATAGCTAAGGCAAAGAGTGGTATAGTAGCAGTCACAGAGAGGGTCATCATGGAGAGAGACCGATATCCGTCTATGTGGAAAACAAAATCCCACAAATCCTAGTGGCTAAGCGAGCTTTTTTATCGGAATCATCGTATTTAGTCAAGGCTCCGGAGCAAGAGCGCAACTGACGGTAGCCAGAGATGGCAGCTGAGGAAGCTCCCAACTACATGTCGACGCTGGTCCTGTGAAAACAGGGGGGTGAGAGCCTCGCTCTGGGAACAGAAACGATACCACCTGAACAAATATGACAATGACGCGGCACAAGAAGACGCAGAGGATTGTTCAGGAGAGGATGAAACGGCCTACCACCAGGCTAGCAACTCCAAGAATACGTCGTTGAAGTGTCGACCTGAGACGTAGGGTAGGAGGCTAAGTTTGATGTTGCGTAGTCTTTTCTCGGTGACGGGAATAGATGAAACAGAATTGGGGCTACTACTTGGACCGGAGCTCATTTTCCTCAGGACGGCTATGTTCTGCCATGATTTCTGCCTGTACATTCACCACCTCTGTGCTTGTTCTACAGGCTGAATAGGCATCCAACCATTCTTGATTCAGTGTGAGAAACGATGGACCCCATTTGAAAACTGACATTACATCTTCAGCCAGTTCTTTGAGGTTGATAATGTATAATGAGGCTGCGATTGCCTCTGCAGTCGATAGTTTCACAGGTTTGTATGTATTGATCGGATTCCCTGCGAGAAGGTATGGCAGGGCTCTTTGAACTCCCCCTATCGATGAATGAAAAATCTCCTCTGCGCAATTCCAAGAGCAATCAAGTGCCACCAATCCAGAATGCATGATGCTATCTCTGTCCGATAGAGAGACAGCTGTATCGGCTACTGGGTTTAGTACGACGGCGCCACGTGGAATGCGTTTTAGATCTTTGATGATCTCAGCACGATGTAGTCTACCAAGACGCAATCCTGTACATTTCTTTGGATCGCACTGATTTGCATGATATATTATTACTCTCGGATTTTTAGAATGGCTAGGCATCTCTATAAAGTGAGTCATGCACAAGAGATTTGTATGTTATGGATGTCCATAAAGGCGGAAGGATGATTCATGGAAGCCAATTCCAGCACTATTTGTGAGATATGTGGAATAGATGTGAATCAGCGTTTAGTCTGTAATCTTTGCAGATCTGAAGTATGTTCTGAGTGTATGTCTGCAGACGGCGGTATCTGTGAAGTGTGTTTGGAGGCAAGATGCAGCATCTGCGGGGAATATCTCTCTGCGCGCGCTTGCGACAAATGCGGCAAATTAGTCTGTGAAGATCACGGGGTTCGAATTAATGAGGTAACCACTTGCAGTAAATGTCAGGCGAAATAGAGATGGATTCAAAGACGATAACAGTTGGTATGGACGATATTGATAGTCCTCGAGGTGGATGTACCACTCACTTTGCCAGTCTTGTAGTTGAATTTCTCAAAGGAATTGATCACTCTTGGCTGGACTACCCGCACCTTATTCGGCTCAACCCAAACATACCCTATCGTACTCGAGGCAATGGTGCGGTTTCGCTTTGCTTTCGAATTGCTACTCAGCAAATAGACACTTTGGCACACATCATAGAGAATCTTCTAGTGGATTATATGGACATTGGATACCCAAACACAAATCCTGGGATTGTGTTCATTGAAGAGCCCATTCCTCCTTCCATCCTGCATTTCGCAAATAATGCCATATGGAGAACCGTTTCTAGATCCTTGGCACGACGACTTATTGACCAATTCTCATTGCGCCATATTGAGAAAGGAAATGGCCGCGGGCTCATAGGAGCGCTAGCGGCTGCAGGTAACTCTCTTCAGAGTGATTATACGTACGAATACATCGCGTATCGTGATCTTGCATTACACAATGGAATTCGTGGGGTGGACAGAGACTCCGTATTTGAAATGAATGAGAAGACAAGAGGAGAAACGTTCTCGAATCTCGACCCCACAACTGGCTCAATCCTCATCGAACCACACGGCCCGGATCCGGTTATCTATGGCATCAGAGGCGAAAGCGCAGAGGCTGTTCTAAACGCGTCGTCATACATCAAAAGCACCCAAAAACCAACTAGATGGATGATTTTCAGGACCAATCAGGGTACAGGTCAGCATCTAACTCATTTCATACAGATTTCGGAGCTACGTCCCTATATGTCTGCCAAAGTAGCATGCAAGTTAGTTGAACGACCTCAGATACTCGAAGGTGGTCACGTCATATTCAAGGCTTCTGACAATAGCGGTACGATTGAATGTGCAGCATATGAACCGACAGCTGATTTCAGATGGCTTGTCAGTCAGTTGATAGAAGGCGACGCGCTAGTTTTGCATGTAGGAATTAGGCCAGCATCGAGAAAACATGGTCTAACTGCAAATGTGGAGGGCGTAGAGATTGTCAACCTATCTGCTGATGTCAAATTCCTTAATCCTATTTGTCCAGAGTGCGGCCGAAGAATGAAGAGTGCTGGCCGCGATAAGGGATTCAAGTGCGCCTTCTGCAACTACAAGAGCACCTCCATAGAGAAATCAAAGATCTTCAAAAGAAGAGATATTGCTCCAGGTATCTACCTTCCACCAATGAATGCGCAAAGACATCTTACCCGTCCCTTATCTCGGATTGGTATTAGCAACGAAAACGTTAGAGTTGGTCTACTTCCCAAATGGTATTCTTTCTGAACAACTGGGTGGTATCAGATGAATCCTCGGAATAGGCTATACTCTGCGTCCACGGCGACCGCCGGGTTTTCGAGTACCATCATGGGGCATGGGTGTGACTTCATCGATGATTCCAATTCGAAGTCCAGCTCTGCTAAGTGCACGAATTGCAGCTTGAGCTCCTGGACCCGGAGTCTTTGGGCCATGACCACCTGGAGCTCGCACACGAATGTGGATTCCATAAATGCCCTTGTCCTTAGCCTCTCGTGCAGCTTGGAAAGCAGCCTGCATGGCGGCGTGTGGTGACGACTCATTTCTGTCAGCCTTCACCATCATTCCACCTGAAACTCGGGATATGGTTTCGGCACCAGTGATGTCAGTGATATGAATAATACTGTCATTATATGAAGCAAAGATATGGGCGATTCCCCATTTTGGTCTCTCATCACTGCTCATTCATTATCATCTCCAATCATTTCATCATCGCCCGGAAGCGGCTCTCTCTCCGGAAGTTCTCCTCCGAACTCCTCTGGTTGTGCTGCTATTCTTTGAGCAATGTCAGACGCTGCGATTCTTGCCGGATGTGAATCGTCTACCAGAGGTGACCTGCGACTATATTGAAGGTTTTCTTCTTCTGCAATGCTCACAATTCTAGCAGGAGTATTGACCCGTGCGCCATCCAGCGAAATATGTCCATGTGTGACCAGCTGTCTTGCGTGATACATTGAACAGGCAAGACCTTTCCTGAAGACAATTGTCTGTAATCGACGTTCTAGAACATCCTCTAGAGTCAAGTCAAGCACATGATCAAGAATCAACTCGCCTTTCAAAACCCCTCTTCGTGCAAGCATATTCACCAATTCTGTTTCCTGCAGCTTGCGCTCACTTTCAGGAAGTGCAAGAAGATTCCTTGCTGCTCGACGGTAGCTTGATAATTTAGTTCTGTGACGCCAGAGTTCCTTCTTATTTCTTAATCCGTATGCTCCTATCAGCTGTAATTCCTGTTCAAATCTCTCTGAATCAAAAGGTCGCTTGGGTGTTACGTATTTCTTCTTCTGGCGTTTTGGATCTCCCATAATATCACACTCTTACTCTTTCTTTCTTGAAACCCCTACAGCTACACCGCCTCTACCTGTTGTGCGAGTGTGTTGGCCTCTGACCTTCAAATTCAGCGAATGTCTGATTCCACGCCAAGATTTGATTCTCTTCAAACGGTCAATATCGTTTCTGTTAGCAAAATCGAGGTCCGAGCCTATTAGGTGAAGCATTCTTCCGCTCAATCTGTCTTTGGGTCTATTAACGTACCACTCTGGCATATTGGCCTTTAGCGGATCTTTTATGATGCCTTCAATGCCTGCAATATCCTTGTCAGTCAGATAGCCGAGTCTCTTTGAGGGATCGAGCTTCAATTGCTTGATAATACTTGATGACATCATCAAGCCCACTCCTCTAATTCTAGTTATCCCTTGGAGTAGATTCTCTTGGCCATCAATGTCGTGGCCTGCCATTCTTACAATATGTCTGTATTCTTGCTCGGACATAGTAAATACCCTCAGGCTGAATAATCATGAGGCTTGTTCGCCTCTTGGAGATGCCTTATAACAGTTATCATCAGACAAAGCAAAGTTCGGGGTGTCTATAAGGTATAACAAGACTTGTAGTATGGAGAGAGCACCATCATGCCGCGCGAAAAAAGTGATGATGGTAGTAGTCCTACCGCCGAAGAACCGGATTTAGGCCCCTCAGTTTTAGCATCAGTGCCTGAGGTACTAAGAGCCAAGCTGAGAGAGTCCATTATCGAGTCTGAAAAGAACAAATCATCAACTCTAATATCAAGTAATACTCTGGCAAACAGCTTCATCTTTGAACGATGGGGGATTCGGTCCTCACAGCGACGAAGGTATCGCAACCTGTTTTCTCAGGTTCGGCGCCAGTGCAGAAATGTATTCCGTCATTACCTCCAGCGTGGATGGCTAGAAGTGAAAGACGAGTCGAAGAAACATACATTTGGAGTCTACAAATATGACGACAAGAGAGGAAATTTGATACTTGGGTTCGTCCGCATGGCTCCCGGATCAGAATGGAGGGTTCGTTCTGCTGCTGGTTAATCTTGCGAATCATCCGCATCGATATCTTCTTCATCAATGAATCTTAGAAGTTCATCTGCTGGTACATCCGGAACAGCCACATTGACATGCTTGGCGGCTGTATTCAAAAGAATCCTAAGAATGTCATCTCTATATGCAAGATCCACGGCTACCATGGGATGGGTTTCAGCTCCGACGATTCTTTCTATTATTGATGAGTCAAGTGCATTTGGCTTGTCTTGTTTATTGGCAATCACTACTATTGGAACATTGGGTGCATCACGCCTTATCATCTGAAACATTTCTTTTGATAGCAATACATTCCTCAACGTTGAATCTGTCAATAGAAAAACCATGTCTGCACCCTTGAAATAGAACTTCCAGAGCCTTCTGAATCTCTCTTGTCCGGCAAAGTCCCATATTACGAGCGAATAATTGGCGAAGTGGATATTCTCAATTGTTTCCATCCCTAGCGCTATGGTTGGTATGTATTGCTTTGGCGGAGATTTTCCCATGAGAAGGTGCAGGGTAGTAGTTTTACCAACTCCACCCTCTCCAACCAAGGCGATTTTCAGGCGCGAGTGAACAAAGGGTGTGATTATTCTCTCATATGTCGCTTTTATGTGAGCCACTGAAGATTTCTTTAACGTATTTGATAATGACTTTGCTGCTGCACTCACCTTCTCATTCAATACACGGTCGTTTTCGTCAAAATCAGTGATGAATATTAGAAGCAGGTCATTGCCGCAATCCCTGCTGTAGTACTTATTATCATTGATTGTCAGAGGAATATCTTCTCGCCCATGAGAAACCTTGCTCAGTGTTGAACGCATCTTCAGATATTCTCGTATATCACTTCTAGGAACCTCAGTAGTCCAGTACTGTGATCCCACTACTGTTCGCTTGCTCTTTGTGCGAATCAGAAGTGTTGTATGTATCACAGGCTATCCCTTCAGGTATCAATGTACTCTATGAGAAATGGCTAAGTCTCGAGTGGCAAATCCAAATAGACATCGCTCTTCGTACCCTGAGATTATTAAATTGTGCTTGGATGAACGCCCGTCAATCCTGAAAACAAGATGGCGCCGAGGATGAGATTCGAACTCTGGCAAAACCAAACGAGATGTTCGGTTTTCATGCCTCCTATTGGAGAACAGCTGCCTGAGAGTCAATCGATTCTCCGACTAACAATTCCAGGCTGTCGCCGTAATCCTGGCTTGGCTACCTCGGCTTGATTTGTGATGATTCCATGTCTTGTTTTAAGGGTGACGGACAACCCACGAAAAGAGCATATTGCCTTATCGACTCAGGGCTTAGCTTGATGAGCCGCCAGCCTGTACGATACTTCTCCCACATAATTCGTTTTCATCATTTCAATGACCTTTTCTGAATCTCTAGTATGACCAAGTACCCAGGCGAGTTTTACAAGCGCGGCTTCAGATGTCATATCTTGAGCTCCCATCGCTCCGACCTCCAATGCTGCTCGCCCAACCTCGTAGACTGACAAATCTGTCTGCCCATAGGTGCATTGTGAACTGACAACTATGAAGCACCCCATTGATATGGCTTGGCTAATACCATCAGTCAGGGAGTTTTCTTCGCTGGGGAGACTCCCTTCTCCATATCCCTCCAGAACTATCCCATGATAGCCCATGTCTACAATCCTACTGAGAATCCTGGGGGGGATGCCCGGAAATACTTTGAGAAGAAACACACGGTCATCAAGTCGAGTGTCAAATCGAGGAACGAGATTGTGCCTGATCCTTCGTCCTTCATAGAGTACAATCTCTCTTGCCATCACTCCTATTGGTCTTGGGTCCATGGTGTCAAACGCATCATATGTGTTTGACCTTGTCTTCTTCGTTCGTGTTGGACGGTGTATCTCTCCATTAAACACAATGCATGTTTCAGCCAGGTCTGCATATGCAGCAAGTCGGATTGCGTCTAGTAGATTTCTTGGCCCATCACTCCAAGGGATTGCTGCAGATATCTGTGAGCCCGTGAATACTATTGGCTTCCCGAAGTCTTGGACCATGAAACTGACTGCCGATGCTGAATACACCATTGTGTCTGTACCATGAGTGACGACGATACCGTTCAAGTCGGGGATCTCTTCATCCACTTCTTTCACAGCGGTTGCTATATCTTGCCAATGATGCGGTTGAAAATTCGCGGAATCAAATTGAAAGAGGTCGCGCTTTATTACTTCTATATTGCTCATTCCTGGGGGAAGCGTGGCAAGCAACTGGTCCACCTTTAGACCCGGACGGAGTGATTGTGTGTCTTCATCAGACACACTAGCAATAGTTCCTCCGGTGGCGATGATACAGACCTTAGATTTATCTGACATTTGAATACCCCTCTGTCAAGCCTAAGTGAATAATACCAATTTAACGATGTTGACAGGATTATATTGTGGGTGGTGTGAAGGAACTTGCACGATCTTGTGGTAGTAGGCGGCGGGCCTAGTGGTTCAACATGTGCAAGAGACGCCGCGTTGAGGGGATTGGATGTAGTTCTGATTGAACAGGCCGCCTTTCCGCGTGACAAATTATGCGGAGGTGCCCTGAGCCCGAGAGTTTCCTCCATACTTGATTTTGACATTTCGTCGGTTATTGAGCGGCCTGTACATTGTGCTGCCGTACACGCCCCCTCCGGACGAAAATTCAAAGTGGTGAGAAAGGACGTAACAGGTCACACAGTTAAACGCAGGAACTTTGATAATTATCTGCTTCAGAAAGCCTCGGAAGCGGGTGCAGAAATCGTAGAGAATACAAAGGTTTTCGCAATTGAGCATTTAAAATCAAGCATCAGGATTCTGTCTCACGGCGATTCTTTCAGGAGTCATCTATTAGTTGGTGCCGATGGAGTCAATAGCACTATTGCACGTGAGTCAGGAATACGAAAAGGATGGCCACCTCAACGAGTAGCTCTGAGCATCGCGGCGGATATACCAATGGACCCAGACGAGATCGAGAGAATTCTGGGCTTTGAAGGCTGTATGGGTCTTCCTGCTATTGAACTGTATCTGTGGGCGATTCAAAATGGCTATGGTTGGTGTTTTCCCAAACGAGATGAAATCAATCTGGGTCTTGGATATATGATGAAGCATCAGATTGAGAATCTCAGAGTAGGCTGGAAGGCATTCCTTCAGCGATTTGAGGAAGAAAAGGGAGTGCACCTAGATACTTCAAATCAAAGTGCTTTCAGAGTTCCGCTGGGTAGATTAGATTTGAAGGTGACTTCTCGTCGAACAATGCTTGTAGGTGACGCCGCTGGTCTTGTTTCACCAATCACGGGAGAGGGCATTTACTATGCCATTCGTTCAGGGCAAATTGCAGCACAAGTGGCAGTAGAAACTGTGAAGGGGAGAAATCCCTACCATGTTGCTCAATATGAGCGTCGCCTAAAGAAAGAGTTCGGTACTGAATTCAGCGCCGCAAATTTCGCTTCGGGTGTTGCATACAAGTCTGAACGAAATGTCGAGCTACTCTGTCAACTTGCAGTAGATGATTTAGTTCTTCAGAATCTCATTATAGACCTAGCACTCGGAGTGCGTTCAATCTCGTCAATTCGAATGGATATTACAAAACATATGCTACGTCATTATCCCCTCAAATCGTTGCGTTTGCTCGCCTAGGTTTCAGGATTCTCAACCGAAACCGTTCCATCTAGTGAGAGGCTGATTCTCATGAGATCTTTCGCAAGTACAGATTTTTCGAAGATGCCCTGTGCCTCCTCGAGCAATACCTCGTCATCTTCATATCTCGGACTATAATGTGTCAAGACGAGCAAGCCAACATCACATTCGGCTGCAATCTCAGCGGCCTGTGAGGCCGTAGAATGGCCCCTCTCAGCAGCCAATGCTGTATGATCACTCGTATACATTGCCTCGTGAATTAAAATGTCCGCCTTTTCGGATGCCTCTCTTATCGCATCGCAGGGCCGTGTATCTCCAGAGTAGACAATTTTAATGCCCTTGTTCGGGGGAAGTGTTACCTGCTCAGGTGTGACCAGTGTGCCATTTGGCAGCCTGACCGAATCTCCTGAAGCCAACTTGCCCCACAACGATCCCTTTGGAACTCCCAGCTCCACCGCCTTCTCCGGAAGAAACGTACCTGTGGGTCGCTGATGTTTGAATTCGTAGCCAAGAGAAAAGCCTCTATGATCGACCTCAAAGGTTCTTATCGAAGCACAGTCATCTGAGAAGATTGTTCCCCCTTTTTCAATTCCATAGACTGTCGTTTCGAATGTAGTGCCCAAATTGATAGTACTCTGCGCCATCTTTACCCAGTTGATTAGCCCAACTGGCCCATACACCTGCAATGGCTTTATTCTTCCCAAAAGCGAGAAGCGTAAAAGAATTCCTGGAAGTCCTAGAAGATGATCCGAGTGTAGATGACTTACAAAAATTGCCATCTTGCGGTTAATTCCAAATGGTTCTATCCGTCTCTGAACATCCTCTCCTGCATCAAACAGTAAATTCCACCCTTCATACTTGAGGAGAATAGCAGGATGGTTCCTGTTTGCTGTGGGAATACTGCCTCCCGAGCCCAGAATTACTACTTCAACCATCTGAAATCATCCACAATCGTATATTCTGACACTGATATGGATTGTGCACCCTCGTTCTCATGCTAGGTCAAGAGGTATGTCTTTCCGACTAGCTTCGTTCCTACAAACGCCGTATGTTCTAACATCAAAAAAAGTGGCGTTGAATATCCACTCCTTCTTGGTAGTATCATACAGGGAACTTACTGGAAGGTGATTACTGGCTCCTGCGGACACCTCGTAGGCCACAAAGTCGTCTGCACGGGACTTTTCAGTCATTAAGACCTCTAAGAGGTCCCTCGCTGTGCCGGCTGGTAGCGCAGTTGCAAAGACTATCTTTTTCTCAGAGCGATTCTCCAAGTTTGTTATCTGTGAGGTGTAGGTCAGCGGAAGTTCTGCCCATGCATGTATGATATTTCCAGCAGCCTCTGGACTAAAGATCCCAATTATCCTATCACTAAGACGTGGGATTGTGATCTTTGGCCTTGGTCTGACAATTCCCTCATTAACAATTCGAGCCCTCTTTCTGAATGTTGTGCTCTCAGAAAGACCAGTTTCCTTTGCTAGTTGTTGGGCAGTCATGTCAAAGTCTTCAATCAGAGTTTCTATAATCTTGGTTTCGGATGATTTGAAACGCTGGGGGAATCGAACCTCGCCAACAGGAAAAGAGCCCACAGTTAGTCCCTTCCCGCCTGCACGCAAAAGCAGCCTAAAGTGGAGTGCGTCAAAATCAAATCTCCTTTTTGCAGCATTGAAGTATGCCGAGCCAAATCTGGGCAGACCTGCTGACAGAATCCATACTGTTGTATTATCGCTGGCAGATCGCAGTGTCTTGATTGTCTGAAGAAAATCATCCCTTCGTTTGCTTGGAATGAGGCCTTTGAGAAACACATACCTTGTAGATCCGTCCACATACAGAAATCGAGTGAAGTAGGGGGAGTTTAGGACTCCAGTTGGATTTTCGCTTATGATAAGAATCCTGTCCAAACCAAGGGAAACCGCATCCACACGTCCCTCCCTGCGAAGCACCGTTGTTGACCTTAGATGTTCCATTGCTCTTCTGGTCTTATTATAATTCAGACCGATACTCTTGGCAAGTTCACTGAGACCCAGTTCCGGTTCTTTGAGCACACCTTCGAGTACTGTCAGTTCTGTCTTTGTCAGTCTTGAAATGTTCTGTTCCCACAAATCCCTAATTAGCTCGAGTAGATCTCGCTGCGTGATGATTTTTACTCCTCCGCGAGAAACGAGCAGTCGCAGGCGCCGTAGGGTCTTATTGTAGAGACCACCTCTATAGGTCTTCACCCAAATCTTGAGACTGTCTAGCTCTGGGTCCTCCTGAAAGATGTCTAGACTCTGATTCTGTTCTACATTGCGGAGAATCCTCAGTACAGCTTTGGCCGATGGAGAAAGATAATTCTCATAATCACGAGAGTCCGAATCAGCCATTTTAGTTTCCACTTCCTTGACAATTGTCAGCTGTCCTCATCTCCAAATAGATTCTAGTAATATCAAAAATAGATTCTCGTAATTGAATATAAGTCGCCATAATTCTGGAAACACCGGAGGCGATAGCAGCCAATCTGATCATATTGGCTCGCTTTGAGCCCACAGAGAGTCGAAATAAACGCCTGCCATTTCCGCGAACACGGGCGCGCTTGAATAGACGCCTAGAAAGCCGCTAGTCGACTCGGCACCAGCTAGCATGATGAGCGTTTCCCTTCTATCTACAACTAATCCAGCACCATAGCTCTGGCGGCATCGAATCTTAATCCCCTTTGGGATTATTTCAACAATCTCTGCAGGGACAGACGAAGTGAGAATAGATATCTTGGTAACACGATGTCTAAGAACCGTTTCAATAATCTCCGTGAGGTTTTGTGTTTCGTCCTCATCAGCTATCAAACTCATGTCGAGGCTTGGGATGTTCAAGAGAATCTCCTCTCTTGCTCCCTCTAGCATCTCAAGTGCTTTTGCCAATATTGAGGCTCTCCCGTGCAATAGCCAGACATCCCTTGTCGTAGCTGGAGTCTGTTCTTCATATCTCGGCTGCAGCTCGTCCACTACAACCTTACTAGACTTCTTAATGCGTTCCTCCCATGCCAGCCTTACGAGACGAACTATTTCTTGTGGTGCTTTTGCTACATACATGGTCGGACGCCCCCTTTGTACCTGAATGAAACCTTTCTCTTCAAGTCTGCCAAGAACGTCATAAACACGCGAAAACGGAACCCCTGATTTTGCGCTAATGTCTGACGCCGACATCTCCCCACCATCCACAAGTGCAACATAGGACTGCAGTTCATATTCCGTCAGACCCAGGTCTTTTAATGCCTTTAGAGTTCGTTCACTGATTGACAAGACGTAAACACCACCCTGAACAGTGGTGAAATCCAACTTAAGAGTTGCCTATTTCCCCTTCCTTGGAGTGAACCAGTCTTTGTTCCAACTTGAATCTTGTAGTTTCAGTAGTCCAAATCAAAGATGTTGATAAGCGAGTCTTCATGCTCTTCCCAATGCCAGAAGGTTATGCCCCCAATGAAATCATGAGTAACTCTGGTTCCCTTTCTCCTTTTGATATAAGTATCAGAGTTTAGGTCTTCATCACTAATTGATTCGATTTTCTTCAATAGGCCAAGAAAGATCGTTTGTGAATCTTCCCTCAGCTCATCTAAAGCTCGAGACTGAGTTTCTAGATAGATCATATCATTGCGTGCTTCAACTTCCATATTCCAGAAATCGCTGTCTATTATCGATTGTCGCTCCAACGCATTAAGTAACTCCGTTTCATACCATAATACATGGGCTACCACATCTCTGAGAAACCACTTCTGTGAAACAGGAGTATTCTCTAGTCCCTTTTCAATGATTAAATCCAAGGTTCGTTCCCAATGCCTACGATGGTGCTTCATCTTCTTCAGCAAGGTCTGTCCCTTTAATTTCATAAACATCGCTAGAAAGGCCTGCAAGATTAACTATTCTATCTCTGTTGCCCTCATACTCTCCATTACCTAGGTGGATAATAGACAAGCCTTGTCAATATTCTGCTGTGTACCATTCAAGGAACGCCTTGAATGCCTTGGTTCTATGGGAGATAGATATCTTCTCATTAAAGCTTAGTTGGGCATAGGTCCTGGTGTGTCCCTCAGGAATGAAGATTGGGTCATATCCGAATCCCTCGCTTCCCTCCTCCTTTTCAGCAATCGACCCCTCCATTACGCCCTTGAAGGTGGCAAGGGTCTCTCCATCAGAGAATCCTACAGCTGTTACGAATCTAGCCTTCCTATTCTTTGCACCTTGCATTAGTGTCAATATACCCTGTCTTCCTATTGTTTCCAGAGCAAACGCTGCGTAGGACATCGGAAACCCTCCCAGCGCATCAATATACAGTCCTGTGTCATCAAGCACTACTGGCCGTTTTGCCTCTATATAGGCCACTTTTGCAGCCTCTAATGCAACCCTCTCGACCTCATTTGATCGTATCTCGAATTTCTTTAGTATTGTAGATCGAAACGGCACTTTGAATTCCTCAAAGAGGGGTTTCAGTTCACGAAGTTTGTGCTTGTTTTGGGTGACAAGGATGAGTTCGGCGTTTGCTGTATTCATGGTTTAGTCTCACCAGTATCGGTAGTATCCTGCTATGCTGAAATTCTCGAATTATTCACATATGGCTATCTAAAGGGTAGTATGTTCCTTAATCGCGCTAAGTATCTTTGATGCAACTTGAATCGGTATGCTGTGCCCCATACCCTCAATGATGAGCAGCTTCGAGTTAGGAATGCACTTGGCCGTATCCTTTCCTCCCTCTACTGGGACAAGCGGGTCTGAATCGCCATGAATCACAAGGGTTGGAATCTTGACTTTCTCTAGCTCCTGATGTCGGCTTCCAGATGCAAGTATTGCGCCTAATTGTCTTGAGAATCCTTGTGGATGGTAGCATCTGTCATATGCACGTTCAGCGAAACTGCGAGCGTACTCCTCATCAAGCTGAAATTGCGGACCGTGAAGAATTCTCTCAGATATTAGAGAATTCTTGACATAATCATCACGATTCGATACAGGGGGTGTGAATAGAAGCGACATCACTTCCGGCTTTGCTTGAGGTAGGCTCGGATTGCCTGTTGTAGACATAATCGATGTCAATGTGCGGACTCGGTCTGGAAAATGTATGGCTATAGTCTGGGCAATCATGCCCCCCATTGATACACCCACAACATCGGCTGCTTTAACTCCAAGCACATCTAACAGTCCTACTGCATCACCTGCCATATCTATCAATTTGTATGGGACATCAACTCTCTTTCTCTGCAGCAGCGAACCAAGATCGGGAAGGCCCAAATCGTCAAACTTTGTTGACAACCCTACATCACGATTGTCAAAACGAATCACCCACCGGCCCTGTGCTGCAAGCATCTTGCAGAACAAATCATCCCATCTGATCATCTGTCCTCCCAGACCCATGATGAGCAGCATTGGTGGAAACGAGGGGTCTCCGAAGGTGTCATAGGCTATCGCAATGTCACCCACCTTGGCAATTTTCTCGCCACTATAAGGTACTTCCATCATGAAACTTTTCCTCCAATTAAATCTCGCAACTCGGTTCCCGCCTAGCCCTTAATATAGGTAAGAATCTCCTTCATGACCTTGAATGAGCCCCGCGTCTTCTCAAGGTCAAACATGCCTGTGGCATTCCAGAGCACCATGTGGTTGAGCCCATTCCTACAGTATTCTTCCAGCTTCTTGATAACTGTTTCAGCATCTCCGTACATGTAGAACTCTCTGAGCACTTCATCAGGTACCTGTTCAATGGCTTCCAGGACGGTATCCCTATTGTATCGCATAGGAATGTAGTCTCGTAATGAATAGAAGTCGGTCCCAAAGGGATGTTCGAACCCGAGTCGTTTCCATTCGATGGAGGGATACAGCAGCGCAAATGCCTTGGCGATTGGCGCATCTAGTATCCGCTCACACTCTGCCAAGTCATCATCCAAGACTACCCAATTCCAGAGCGCTGCAGTAAAGGGGCCAGTTCTATCAAGACGTTTTCTATGTCCATTAATCTCCTTAAGCCTCGCACCATAGTCTTCAGGACGCAGATGAGTTGGTATCCATCCCTCCCCAAACTCCGCAGTTATCTCCAACATCTTTGGACCATGTGCTGCAACCCAAATTGGGGGCGGCTTGTCCTGAACAGCCGGTCTCAAAGACATGACCGCATCCTTGAGTTTCCAATACTTGCCGTCATAGCTAAATGGTTCGTGTGTCTGCCAGACGGTTCTGATGATTTCAAGGGCCTCCCTGAGCTTGCCAACTTGGCCAGAATAGTTCAAACCATAGGGCTCAACATTTTCTACCTCTCCTGCTCCGATTCCAAGTATGGTTCGCCCCTTGCTAATGTGGTCAAGTGTTAGGAAGGTCTGTGCAATTAGAATAGGATGCCGTCTAAGCGGTTCGGTCACAGACGAGATGAGTTTGACTCTCTCCGTCACAACGGCACAGGCTGCCATAATAGAACCTAACTCAAAGTAGGTGTGAGGGGATTGCTGAAAGAACGATAGTGGGGTGATATCTGAAGTCCAGATGCTCTCTGGAATGAATCCAGCAAAATGATCTGGAAAGGCCATGCTGTCATAGCCTAGCGAGTCAATCGTTCTTGCATTCTTCTCTACATTATCCCAAGGCGGCAAAAACGGCCCTGGAGCACCAATCTGAAGGTCGTGAATATCTGTCATTGTTGTCACATCTCTGCAAAACGGATTAGAGCGTTCTTCACTCTCTCATAGTCTTTTATTGATAGCCACTCATCTATCCCGTGGAAGTTGCTATTATCATCAATGGTTCCAAAACAAGCCGTTGGAATTCCATGGGAAGTGAAATAATATCCATCATTTCCGCCCAGGTCAGCAGAAAGCGGAATCTCCGTATCAGCTGCTTCAGCAACTGCTCTATGAAACGACTTGATGAACGCGTTCTCAGGGTCTGAACCCCACCCCGCATGCTTGGTTATGAACTCAAGTGATGCTTCAACTCCGGTTTCTTCTTTTGCCATTTCAAGGAATCTCTCGATGTCCTTAGCAACTTCTTCCGGAGTTTCTTCTGGTATTGTTCTGCAGTCAAAGGAGATTTCTGCTTTCCCTGGGATTGTGTTTGTCTTGCTGCCAGCTTTGTACACGGTCATTGAAAATCTCCCCCAGAGAGTTTGGTGAGGGCTCCCTGCCGGGGCTGGATATTTTGATTCCACTTTTCGTCGTATGTCAGAATAATCTAGCATGAACTGCATCAGAGGTATTGAGAGATGAATTGCATTGGCAAACCTGAACGGATAACCAGCATGTCCTTGGGTGCCATGGATCGTCATTGTTCCAGAAACAACTCCACTCGCCCCAATGCTAACATAAGTGGGACTGGAGTCCACAACCACGGCAAAATCCCCTCGAATTCTTGGTGGGCCATTCATAAGGTGGTCGATGCCATCAACACCACCTACCTCTTCATTCGGACTGATGAGGATCTTGATATTGACCTTTGAGGAGTTCCTATTTATCAGCTCTCGAGCAGCAGCCACCGATGCCACAACATTTCCCTTATTGTCTGTCACCCCGCGCCCATAGATTTTATCGCCCTCTATGGTCATCTCAAATGGAGGGCGAGTCCACTCATCAATCTCACCAGCGGGTACCACGTCGTAGTGAGTACACAACAGCACAGTTGTCTTTGCGCCAACATCCAAGGTTGCCACTACATTTGGTTGCGGCTTTCCATCGCCCTTCGGAGTTGAATCGAAGACCTCTGTCTTTAGTCCAGCGGCCTTGCAGAATTTCTCTATCACATTTGCACATTCGAAGTAGTTCTTTTTCTCCTCGCTATTTGTATCAAGCATGACAATCTGTCTGAGGAAATCTTTCTCCCAATCGTCCAATACCAATCATTCCTTGATTATACTCTGGAACTCTGAAGTGCAATTGAGACTGATTAGTATATCGAACTTCATTTTTGACACGTCTGGCAATAATTTGTCTTGAACCGGTTTGCAGTAATCTCAGAAACCCTGTTACCACAAAGTGGACAAATGCCACCGCGTTTTCCATGTATCATGAGGAAGTCCCGCTTCTCAAGTGCTATCTCATTCAGAGGTCTCTTCAAGAGAATCGCTTTGAACCTCGTAAGAATCTCTCTCATTGAATTGTACAGTTTCCCGATTTCATCTTCAGATAGTGTCGAGCGCTTGCGGAAGGGCAGTATTCCAGCGAAGAGTAGAATCTCATCTGCATATGCATTTCCAATTCCTTTAATGAACCTTTGATTTCTTAGCACATTCTTGATCTGCCCATTGAAATGCCTAATTCTAGTCCTGAATATATCAAAATCCAGCTCTGAGTCCAGGGCGGAGGGGCCTCTACCATCGAATTCAGCAACATCCTCATAGTTTCTATTTCTGATTAGGTAGACTCTTCCCATTTTCTTTCGGTCGCTGTACCACAGTGACCTATCATCAATAACCACAGCCAATGTATCCTCTTTGATTGGTTGCCGTGGTTTTCTTGCCACTCTTATTCTACCAGTCAGCATTGGATTGATCACAATCTCATATTCCTCCGAGAGCGATACTAGCAGAAATTTGCCATCTGCCCGAAACGACTCAAAGGTCTTTCCGGGAAGTGCATTCTGAAATTCGTCTACAGTGGTGCCATAGAGAATAATATGATTGTATACCCTTGCCTGCCTAATTTTCAGACCTACTAAGTCGTCAGTTAATTTTGACGCTATTGCTTCAAGTTCTGGTAACTCTGGCATACAGGCATCTCTCAAGTCCTAGATGGTGCATCTCTGTTTACATATGCCTCTCTTAAGCGATATTGTATTCCAGCAATTCATCCGACTTTAGTTTATACATGAAGAATGAGTCATGAATTTTCAGTGGTTTGATTATGAAGCAAATAGAGGTATATCATATCCAGAAAGGCAACTTGGTGAAAGTGAAAGATCCGGGCGCTTTTGGAAGAGGTGACTGTTATTTGGTTGATGCTTTTCCCAAGTTATACATCTGGATCGGGCCGAAGAGTTCTGTGGATGAGAAGTTCCTTGCTGCCGCAGAAGCCGTCTTCAAGGATACTGCAATGAAGGGGCATGCCGACATAGATCATATTGATGGCGGAAATGAGCCTGAGGCGTTCAAAGCACTATTTGATAATTTTAGGCTCACAGATGAGGACACCGCAGGGATCCTAAGGAAAGTTCAGCTGGAGACTCATGAATACAAATTATGGAGAGTTCATCGAGAGGGTGACGAAACTTTCTTCGCAGAAGTTCCAGTTTCTCGAAGTTCTCTCAAGAGCGATGATGTATTCGTTCTTGATACTTGGGATGACATCTTTGTCTGGAGAGGTAGAAATGCTTCTGCCAGAGAAAAGTTCGATGGAACAATGATAGCTCGAAGATATGATGCTGAGAGAGTTGGTGTTCAAGAGATAGAGCTCATTGAAGAAGGCGCCGAACCCGAAGATTTTCTCAGAGCTTTCGTGAGATAATCAGACCAGTCTAAAATGACCATTTTTGGGCTCATATACGAGCCCATCATCCTTCATCTGTGTCAGTGTGAGTGCGGCTTTGTGTTGTTCCAGTCCGGCCTCTTCAGCAACCTCACTTAATGTTGGTCCTAGACTACCTCTCTTCCCAGTGTCAAGTTTCTGAAGAGCTCGCACTACTTTCGTGTTATACCTGTCAAGACGGGTCCGTTCTCCCCACTGTTTTTCAGATAGACCCTTTATCTCAGAGATCTCAATGAATTCTCTCAGAGCAGGCTCTAGAACCTTGTCCCACGAACTCTTCAGGTCTTTTGCGGTGACCTTTTCCTTCCAATATGCTCTTGCAGATGACCTAGCAAGTTTAATCGCACTAAGTGGCCTACCTAGTTCATTTGCATCAAGAATACTACCTCTCGAGATTGAACCTTCATCGAGTCCAAAACTAGACCTAAGTACATCAATCCGCTCTTGGATATGCAAGAAGGCAGAGTCTATGCTTTTTTGAGATACTTGAGGAGTTAGTAATTGGAACGTAATAGCTGATTTCAGCACTGGGAGTTGGAGTTCTGAGGCATTCTTTGTTTCAACCCAGAAGTCCTCATTTGCAAGGGCAATAGGCACATCTGGAAGAGTTGCAGTCGAGCTCTCGGTCAAGGCCGCCATCGAAACCTCAGAATATCCAGATGTATCCCTTCGGCCAAGACAAAGGTCTTCCATCTTCTTCCTTGAAACGCTGCCTGCTTCCATCCGCCATATTCGAGGCGTATCGACTCGAATTCCTCTGACCATTACCGATTTTCTTGAGGATTTCAATGATGGGGGAAGTATTCCCTTCATGAATCTGAATAGGCGATTCACTTGTTTTTGAGATGCAATAGCCTGAATTCCTGCCGTAAGCCCTCCTATTCTTTCCAGAATTGGGGGGCTCGATACATAGAGCTGTGAAAATACGCGTTTGCTTGCTTCTGCCATACCCACATTCTCAAAGATCATTCGAGAGAGTTCACTTAGTTTAGGCGGACTTGAGATTATCGAACTGATGCTATGTTCAAGAGTTTCAATATTTTGGGCAATGATGGCTCTCATGGTTGTCTGTTCCGTCTCTAAGAGCCGAGGGATTATTCCGTTAAATCCGGTTACTTCTATCCTTGCGCCATCTTGCGGATATGACATGTTTTCTCCAATATATACAAAGACTCCCTCAAGCAACCATGGACTAGGGGTGAGTAGTATGATGTAGGGATCCTGTGTATATCTAACAAATCCCCTATAGCATGAAGTCCTTGATGTTAATCTCTCACGAAATTGCTCGTGAAGCTCCTTTTCCCAGGCTGCAAGCTCTGAACCGAACTGCCTTTCAAAAACGTCCGCTGAGCCAACAGTGTCAGAAAGCCTATCCACTGACTCACCATATTTTCTCAGCAGTTCATCAATATCCATCTGGGAATCCTTCCAGTACTGACTCTTCCAGCTTTCTTCCAATTGTAACGCTTTTCTAGATATGCACTCCACGGATATAAAGCGCCAATCCTACAGCAAATCTGATGGGTCTATGCCTCGGTTCATTGCCTTTTGAGTCATCCAATCCATGAGTCCCTTGGGCGGTTCGATTCTCTCTCCGCTTCTGTCAATAAGGGCAAGGGCATCCTCAGGACAGGTGATTGCGCAGACGCCACAACCAATGCATTTCTCAATATCCACAGTGCAAATATCCTCTGGTACTGAGAGAGCATCGAATTGGCACCTTTCAACGCAGGTCTCACAACCAGTGCAGAGGTCTGCATCAACAGACATGATATAATCCGATTTAACAAATGCATGTGGCTGATTAGACTCTGCGACACCTCTGAGGATATTGCAGCAACAAGTGCAGCAATTACATATGTAATAATGCCCATCTTGTATATTCATTGTACAATGTACCAAACCGGCTTCTTCGGTTTCCCGCAGTTTTTCCAGAGCTTCTTCTCGGGTGATTGCCTTGGTGAGTTCATCATGGTCAAAGACATTCTCTTTCTTTGCAAAGATAAGACAAACGGAGCTAGGATAGATGCACTTGTTATCGAGCAATTCCTGTTGCTT
The DNA here is from genome assembly GCA_048884785.1 of Candidatus Thorarchaeota archaeon. Taxonomy (GTDB): domain Archaea; phylum Asgardarchaeota; class Thorarchaeia; order Thorarchaeales; family Thorarchaeaceae; genus MP5-2226. The sequence continues at coordinate 25,861 of JBHLQM010000048.1, forward strand.
CTTACAAATGCATTCTCTCAGACCCCAAGCTTTTGCATTGTTAATCATGTCTTCTGCTATTTGATACGGCTTAATCTCCAACTCGGCCTTTACAACTCTATTAATAGGAATCACTTTGAATACTGCCGGTTCTGTATCAAAGAGCCCTTTGCCTTGCCCCTTGATGAAATAGTCTTCTGCACGTCTTGCAAATTCCTTGTCCATTCGGCCCAGCTGCTCCTCATATATTCCTACGGCAAAAGGTATGAGCGCATATCGCCGCCCTGTTGATGAGTTCCACGATCTAATCTGACCTTTTTCTGCCATTACTTTTAAGAGAGGTTCTAGATGACCTGAATCCTCCTCCAATCTCTCACTCATTTCTTCAATTGTTTCGCCCTTCAATTTCATTCTACTTGCAAGGTCTGCCTCCTCTTCAGTGAAAATCCATTGAAGGACCTTGATATGGCTGTCATCATCAACATGTGTGAAACTATTCGGAATCCTGTCCAGAACGGCAGCAAGTCGTTCCCAAGCACTCATTGTCATATCACTAAGGCTCCTATCTAAGAGTGGATACTCAAGTATATTCTCCCATATAATGTCTTGGACTGCTATTTGGAACATCTCAACAATATTCCCAAGGGGTCTAGCTCGATGTTGACTCTATTAATGACTTCTTCACAAGTCATTCCTTGCCCGAACAATACGTAAACCATGCACATTTGATATGGCGGAAGGAATAGCAGATTATTCGAGTTCAGAAGCTCCTTGTATTCCTTTCCAATATTCTCATCTATAAGATATGATTCGAGCTTCCTCAACGATACTTTATGATTCACAAGTAGACCAGCTATCTTTTCTAGGAACTCCTTTTTGGGCACTTTTGCGTCTTCTCCAAAAAATCGCGAAACATTTTCCTCAAACCACGCTCTCAGCCTGTCCGCAGAAACATCCGGGACTATTATTGGTGTTTCGTCTTCTCCTTCTACGACTCGCACAAACCCTCTCTTTTCTGCCGCAAGAACGAAATCTGCAAGAGTTGGATATCCGAGCGCAACATAGTCTATTTCGTTCTTCTTCAGGTCATCTTTCATCTCATCAAGTGTTGGCGATAGCCCCTCATCCAATTTCCTTTCCACCACTTGACAGAGTGTTCTGAAGGCTCCTGTTGCTCGTTGTGTCAGAAGTATTCTGTCTTCTGTTATACTCTCAGGAATCACCAACACTGTGCCCGGTAATTCTCCCTCTCTCCGTACATATTCCTCGTATTCAGCCCAGTCGAGAAACTCATTCCAGCTTCGAAAGCCAAGGATCTTCTCTGAGAATGTTGGATTGAGCGCCGTCATCACGTGCTTGACATGCCCGACTCCTGGTTTGTTGCCAGAATCTTGAATCGCCCTGATTGCTTCCTGCAATCTTATGGCTGCGATAATCCGCATTTCCTCAACGCTCCCTATTAGTTTCCGGCAATCTTCCGGAGTTGAACATGGAAGTCGTGTCGTTCTAAAGGAGTGTATATCACTATATTGAGTAGCCAAATCTGTGAGTTCTGATGCTGTTATGATTGGATTGCTGATCACCCACAGTTTAAACCCTCTCTCCTTTAGTGCTCCCGCGAGTAGCTTGAAATCACCATCTCCCGACACCAAAACATATTGTTGAGTCTCTGGATAGCGCACCATATGCTCGAGAATATATGAAGCCATCTTGTAGTCTGTTGCATTTTCTTTAGAATCAGGAATGTGAATCAAATCGTATCCCAGCTGATGCAGGTTCTCTGCTATCTTCCTCCTAGTATCCCAGTCCGCGAACGCGTACGCCCGTATGACCTGACTATGTTCATGGATAGCTTCTGTCATCTTTATGTGTGTGGCGGGTTCATCATGCACATTCTCGATATCCCAAAATACTGCAATGTTGAGGACATCAGTATCTTTTGCGTATGAAGTATTGGGATTCGGCACGCTTGTCACCATCTGAAGAAGACCAATTCTCACTGATAAGCTATAGGGAGAGGTATTTCCTCTTGAGAAATCTGAATCTCTTGGTTTGTTTGCATTATAGATGTGGTGGAACTTGCTGGTTACATGGATTTTGAACAGATAATATTGAGCGAGATTGAGGAAATAGATGAAACCTATTCTAGTACCTATACTTCGGATCACAAAGTATACCGAGAGAGTGAAGTGATTTACTATAGCACTCTATTAGGGCTTCCAAACGAGCTAATCTCACTAATATATGAGCACTATGGACACTATTTAGGCTCTATCAGCTCTCGGAATTCTCAATGCACGGAGTGGTTGACCAGGTTTCTTCAGACGGAATGGGCAAGA
>JBHLQM010000049.1:0-8749 GCA_048884785.1 Candidatus Thorarchaeota archaeon
AGAGATGATGGATAAATGGAAGTACTTTGATATCACACATAAGCATCATTTGATATGCAATGTTCTAAACGAAGAGAAGCTCGAACGTTTTTACCAGCTTCTCAATCTACCTAATGGTTCTCGAGTTCTTGATATCGCGTGTGGTAAGGGAGAGATTTTGGTAAGGTTGGCAGAGAATTACGAGATATCAGGTGTGGGAGTCGATCTTTCTCCATATTGCATTGAGGATTGCAAGAAGAAACATACTGAGAGAACTCCTGATACTGATTTGAGATTCATTGAGATGGACGGAGCGTTGTATCAACCCGACTCTGGAGATCTATTTGACGTTTCCATGTGTTTAGGAGCAAGCTGGGTCTTCGAGGACCATGTGGGAACACTCCAAGCACTCATGAAAATGACCAGATTAGGAGGACTTGTTATAGTTGGAGAACCATTTTGGCTGCATGAGCCGGATTCAGAATATCTCGAATTGACTGGTATGACCCGCGAGTCCTATCGACCACACGAGGAGAATGTACGTCTGGGGGAGGACTTGGGACTTACTTGTATCTATACAATTGTATCCAACAAGGATGATTGGGACCACTACGAAACTCTCCAGTGGTGGGCTGTTGATGATTACATTCATTCCCATCGAGATGATCCGGACAATCAAGAACTACTTGAAAGGACTAGGAAAGCGAAAGAAATCTACTTGAAATGGGGGCGAAACACAATCAACTGGGCTATTTACATCTTCAGAAAATCAGAATGAAATAGCAGAGATGGATAACGCGGGTATAACATGGCGGGCCAGACGGGATTTGAACCCGCGACCAACAAGTTAAGAGCTTCAACACAGCAGAGAAATTCTGACTGTACTGTCGCTATACCTGGCTTAGCCACTGGCCCACATTTGGCGCAAGGCTCCATTTCAGTTTATAGAGATTTTGGTGAGAACCCATGGCTAGAGTGCAGGTTTATTGCCTGATGCTCTCAAAGCGCATGTTTAGTTGTGTTCTAAACTATTCTTCTCATCTCTTCAAGAGTAATTCGTGCCTCTGGCTCACCTGCCAAAAACACATCGAGATTCTCACACATATAATCTGTACATGAGGCGCATGTGCTCACATCTCGTACCTCTGCACAGGGCCGTATTTTACATACACGCTGGCACCACGCAGAGATCTTGTCAGACTTACAGCCGTCGCAGGTGATGTCCTCCTGTGTGAATTCCATCTTGAGCTGGTTCGCCCATCGTTCGGCAATCTTCGCCTTTTGTGCGGCATCCCCAGCTTGAGTCGCTAGGAATACATCGCATTTGGCACAGTCCAAGCCACAATATGCAATCATTTCAGACATTATTATTCAATCCTGACTCTGCGTCCATGTTGGTATGACTAAAGTATTCTACTGACATATGTCGGTAGTCATGTGTCGGTGCAAAATCTATGTCATAATGCGAGTCAGTAGAAGGCATGACACAACTAGTAAGATTTCAAACACAGAAACGAATCAATGACGAAGTGGCAGAAAGCGATGAGCTGAAACCTGAAATTCAAGAGCAAGACGAGCGAACACTCAACGAGTCGTCGAATTATCTCAGACAAAAGGCATACACGGAGGCTTTACGCGATCTTGAAAGGAGGAAAACGCAGGCTCTTGCTATATTTCGGTGACACTTCTTCATTCGGTAGACTTAGTGCTTGGGACCAAGACTTGATTCGAAATCGAATCTCGATGAGAGTCTTGGTCTAAGTTGCTTTTTTATTAATGCGGTTGGCTTTTGCAATTAGAAAAACATCTCAAATGATGTCTGAAACGAGACTCATTGTATCTTTTCGTTCTAGAGGAATTTGTCTGAACAATTGAATATACGGAACAAGCGCGTTGATTATCTTGTTCTCCGCCTTTTTTAGATGTTCCAGAAAAGTAGTTCTTCCTGCCTCCACCTTGGATGCAATGGTCTGAAGGTCGGCGCCTCGGGGGAATCTAAAATAGCCATATCTGTATGCCGTCAAGAGGGCGTCCATCTGTTTATCTGTCAGGTCAGAGAACAATGCATCTGTAGTGAGTGTTAGAGAACTGGCTATATAACCATCAAACGGAACCTTTCTGAGGATTTCCACATTGAATTTTTCATCACGGAGTTTTGCTAAGATATTCCTTAGGGTTTCATGTCTGAATCCAATCAACCTGAAGTATTCCCAACCATTCTCGTACGCAATTGGAGGTATGATTAGGATGTCAGGTCCGGATAAGTGTTGAATGACAGTGCCCGGTCCTCCGCATGCACACATCCGTGTGATGACGTGTACATTGGCACCGTTGTGGATCTCGTCAACAACCTCAACTGCCTTTGCGAAATCCTTTCGTATTGCATCATAGTCATCCTGTTTTTGCAGGACCAACTCGATGATGTCGTGCTTGTCATTGCACCACTGATACATCCGTAGAGATGGATTGCTACTAGTAATCCTTCCAAATGGATTATCGTACTTTGCTCTGATTACAACTTCGAATAGTGACATGTCGCAATACTAGGGATGTTCCCATATATGAACTATACCGACGTATGTCGGCTTTAAGCTTCGAGTGTGATGTGCATGCGGTGACTTGAGTTTCCACTATGGTCTAGTTCCTCAAAGTCTAATGCACATACACCTGATTCGAATCAAATTGAATACTCAAAATTCAAAGAGTTTGTCCCTAAGCATAACACATATATAATTAACTATTGTTAATTCTGTATAATAGAGGAAAAAATTATGAAAAACATTGTAGAAACAGCAAAGGATGCAGGCAGCTTCAAGACACTTCTAGCTGCTGCAGCGGCTGCCGACCTTGTGGGCACACTTACAAGCAAAGGCCCATTTACAGTCTTTGCCCCAACCGATGAAGCATTTGCAAAGCTACCAGAAGGCACAGTCGAATCCTTGCTCAAGAACAAGAAAAAGCTGGCACAGATACTAACCTATCATGTAGTACCAGGCAAAGTAATGGCAAAGGATGTTTTGAACCTTAAAAAGGCCAAGACAGTCCAAGGTCAGGAGATAACCATTGATACGTCATCTGGTGTCAAGGTTGACAACGCGAATGTTGTTCAGACTGACATAGAAACCAGCAATGGCGTTATCCATGTGATTGATTCGGTGATACTGCCGAGCTAATTTCTTGAATTCATATTGAATACAGGGCTGGAACGCCCTGTACCTTCTCTTTTTTATCATTACTAGGTTGCCAGATTAATCTTCACCGATTCTCTCGAGCCGAGGGATACATCTTCTTTTTTTGTTTATGCGCTATATACTTCTGAACTAGACTTTTGGGAATATCCTGTCTGTTTCATATATTCCAGGTATTCATCGCCAAACTGATCGACTGACATCTTTGTATTTCTTTGCGAAGCTGTGATGGTTTAAGTGAGATTTGTGAACGTCCCCTCATTGTAATTTCTATATGAGAGTTGGTTGTACACACCTTGATCCGAATTAATATTAGAGAGTGGTAAATCATCGAATCTATTTTGAAGAATGTGGATTTGCTTCCAAGAAACAGACTAGAGAAAAAACAATAGAATAGAGTGAGTCTTGATGAGAGATGTTTCAACCGGAATGCTTCCATTAGATGTTGTCGACCTGTCAAAACAAGTAGGTCAGGTAGTAAGTAATATAATGAAGCTAACTGCTGGAGTTAGTGTAAATACAATGAGGAGGTCTTTATCCTGAGCAAACCCAAACAAGTTTACGACCGTCTCTTTAACTTACTAGAAAGCCATGATAATTGGATGAGCAATACTATCAACCTCATAGCTTCGGAGAATGTCAGCTCGCCAGCGGTTAGATCTGCAATAGTGAGCGATTTCAGAGACCGCTATGCAGAGGGATGGCCTGGAGAGAGAGTATATGCAGGGTGCAAGTACATCGACGAAGTAGAGATAATCTGTATGAATCTCGCTAAGGAGTTGTACAAAGCGGAATTCGCAGATGTGCGGCCAGTGTCGGGTGTGGTTGCGAATCTGATGATGTATACTGCAGCCATGGATCCCAACGATAGGATGATGGCGCTGTCTATTTCCCATGGCGGCCATATCTCACATGCAAGAAAAGACCTGGGAGGGACCGCGGGTCAGATCCGTGGTCATAAGGTCCAGAATTGGGTCTTCGATGACAAGGAGTTCAACATCGATGTCGATGCTAGTCTTGACAAGATACGGAAGCTCCAAGAGAAGGGAGACGAGATCAAGTTCCTCCTCTTTGGAGGTAGTGTCTTCCCATTTCCACACCCTGTGAAGGAGTTCAGGGAGATCGCTGATGAGTTTGGCATGACCATCGGGTACGACTCTGCACATGTATCGGGACTGATTGCAGCAGGACGGTTTCAGGACCCCTTGAGAGAAGGCGCAGATATTGTGACCTTGTCAACCCACAAAACAATGCCGGGTCCACAGCACGGGTGCGTATTAGCAAAGGAGAAGTTTGCTGATGCAATCAAACGGGCAGCATTCCCGGGTATGATGAGCAATCATCATCTTCACAATGTAGCAGGATTCGCTGTGGTCCTTGCTGAGATGATGGAGTTTGGAAAGGACTATACTGCTCAAATCTTGAAGAATAGCAGGGCTCTAGCACAATCACTCCATGAGCGCGGTTTTCAGGTCATTGCAGAGCACAAGGGATTCACCGAGTCGCATACTATCCTTGTTGATATCACTGAAACCCCCTTGAAGGATGGAAATGTCGTTGAGGAAACCCTTGAAGACGCAAACATCATCATAAACAGGAATCTCCTCCCATGGGACATCAAACGTGGGCGTGACTACAAGACACCTGGAGGAATCCGTCTAGGAACCAGCGAAACCACTCGTCTGGGTATGAAAGAGTCTGAGATGGATGCTATTGCAGAGTTCATCACACGCGTGGTCATGAAGGAAGAAGACGTCAAAAAGGTCGCAGCTGATGTTTCAGAATTCAGGAAGGACTACCAGAAAGTACACTATGCATTCGATACAGAAACTGATGCATATGCACACCTGAGGTTCAAGTAAGGACTCGATTGGTATGAGCCCTCCGGTTCGAGGAAGATGCCATGGATACAAAAGAAGCCCAAGACCTCATGCGACGGATCTATCTTGAGAGAGATAGAGCACGAGGGATATTACTTACCCTTGAGCGAACGCTGGAAGAACTGGAAGAACTTAACGAGGCAATCACCAAGGAGAAGGACAGGGATAGTGTAGAGGAAGAGGTTGCTGATGTCTTTGCATGGCTCTGCTCAGTCGCGAATCTACTGGACATAGACCTCTCTGATGCATTATTGAAGAAATATAGAGGCGCCTGTTCTCGATGTGAGAAGGTCCCCTGTGAATGCGAACAATAATTGACCAGTCAAAAGGATTAAAAGCTCAGTGCATCGAGTGAGTCTAGCCTAAGGAGGCAGACCAAATGCCCAAGACCCAAAAGAAACGAAGGAAGAAGAAAGGCGAAGGACCGATGCCTTCCGGAGGAGCGGGCCTCATCAGATTCTTTGAGGACGAAACTCCTGGAATCAAGGTAGGTCCTACCATGGTCGTGATCTTTTCGGCAATTCTGGTCATTGCCACGGTCATTTCACATATCTTTGCATCATAGATTCTACCCAGATTTCTATGGATACGCCTTAAAGATTATAAAGCGTTTATGGCCGGTTTCCACGGTCGTTAGCTGGTGATTACTAATGAGAGTTAATCCTACGATGAACAAATATTGCCCAAGGTGCAAAGCACACACGGCACATCAGGTCAGTATCTACAAAAAAGGCAAGGACCGAAGTATGGCGCAGGGCAAGAGAAGAATGGAGAGGAAGACGTCAGGATATGGCTCATTCCCCAAACCAATTCAGAAACGATTCTCAAAGACCACCAAGAAGACCATGCTCAAGCTGAAATGCGCAGACTGTGGGCATACACTTCAAACAAAGGGTATGCGACTCAAGAAAGTCGACCTAGAACGAGGGTAGCTCCTTTTCACATCACAGGAAAATTCAGTCTGTATCTCATTAGTGGGATATGTCGATAGAGTTATAATGTTACTAAGCCCCGACGAGGAAGAGCCCTCACGGGGTCTTTTTCAGCCCTTGTTGGCATTATTCAAACTTTAAATTGCAGCGGTGATATTATTGCCCAAACACGATGTAGTTCAACAGCCCAAATCACGGTTCCTCAAGGTCAAGTGCCTAGATTGTGAACATGAGCAGATCATCTTCGGGCACGCAACCACTGAGGTCACGTGTCTCAAGTGTGGCAAGACCTTAGCCAAACCAAGTGGTGGCAGGGCAAAGCTGGAACCAATCGCAAGAGAAATAGAGGTCCTACCATAGGATTCTCATCCTGCGTTCTCTTAGGAGGAGGAAACACAATATGGTCCTGAAGCGTGCAGAATGGCCCAATGCCGAGGAGTATGCTGTGGCGGTAGCCACAAAGGTTGCTCCTTATGGCGCGTATGTGAGGTTACCTGAGTTCGGCGATAAGGAGGGTTTCATTCACATCTCTGAGGTCTCAAGCACGTGGGTCAGGAATATTAGAAATCACATCCATGAGAATCAGCGAGTGGTTGTAAAGATACTTCAGGTTGATGAACAGAAAAGACACATTGATTGTTCTCTTCGACGAGTTTCAACAGAATCCAGAAGATCAAAGAACAATGAATGGAAGAGAGCTCAGAAAGCGGAGAAGCTCCTAGAATTGATGGCCAAGGAAAACAACATGACTCTTGTAGATATCTATGAAAAGATTGGCTGGCCTCTTGAGGATTACTTTGGAGAGATCTACAAAGGTCTAGAACAAGCCTCAGATGGCGGAGTCAGTGTCTTTGAGGGTGTAGATGCTCCAAAAGAGCTAAAAGCCCAATTGGCAGAACTAGCTCAGACACGCATTGAGATTCCTTCTGTAGAGATTGACGGTGAGATGACTATCACAGTTCCTGGGGCAGATGGTGTTCAGGTCATCAGAAAGGCACTGACAAAAGGACTTGAGCTTGGCAAGGAGAAAGACAAGTCTTCTGTTGAGATATACACACTTGGCTCTCCTCGGTATAAACTGCGGATCGTCAGCCCAGATTACAAAGAAGCGGAAGACATCCTCTCAAACATCCTTGGTGAGGTCACCAAGATAATAGAGAAGGGTTCAGGAACCATCGTGTTTGCCCGAAAAGACAGGTAGTGGTGTTTATGCCCCACCTCTTCAAGTGTACAGTGTGCAATGCCTATACCCTTAGTGACAAGACCTGTCCAGAATGTGGTTCTTCAGTGAAGAGTCCCGCCCCTCCAAGATATTCACCACAGGATAAGTATGGTGAGTATCGAAGAAGAGCGAAGAAGAAGGCTCGTTCTGTTTCTGATGAAAATAAGTAAAAAGAGAGGATTTGGCGAATGACCTTCAGTCACTCGCCATCGTCTAATGATATTATCGAAGCTGTACTGGAACCCAGAATGTTAGCCAGTCGCTGTCAAACGTGGGCTCACCACTATTGATATTGTTCCAGAACATGAGTCTGATCTGATAGTTGGCACCTGGATTCATATAGAGGTCCTGCGAACTTGTGGAGTTCAGTGGAATGATGAACTCCGCAACATTCGAGCCTGTGGCGAATTCTTTAGAGCTTCCAGGAGTACTGTCTTCAGCCCATTCACCATAGTAATCAATATGGCCATCATAGAACTGCTTTCCCTCATAGTTTACTACTCGAATATCTACCTTACTTGGATTGTCAAGGGGTGCAATTTGAATACCAAGCGCATCGTCACCTACCGTATAGTTATCCATTTGGATTCCATAGTATATGTGGGTAGAATTGGCACGCGTGTATACCTTTGCATCGTATCCACCACCAAATACCACATCGTAGGAACTGAATCCTGTTTCAGTTGCAGAGATGGCTCCATCAAGTTGTACTCCGCTTAATGTGTTCAACTGGGGAACCCAGTCCGCACTTGTCTTGTTTTCAAACTGCTCAAGCATGGTATAGTCGATACTATAGATCTTTACTGTTCCATAGGAGTAGCTGATGAAAACGCTCTCAAATGCACCATAGAGTGATGTTGGTATATACTGAGTCCATCTGGTGTCGGACTCTCGCAGGTAACCGTTCTCATCCCAGAACCGTCTTAGCTCTGAGAGACCCATCTGATTACCTTCATCAGCGCTATGCGGTTCGTTGTACAACATCAGTTTGTACAAGGTCGAGTTGAAGAATGGATTCAGTGTATACTCAGTTTCTACAGAGTCCGGCGTTAATGGGTTGTCGCCCAGATAGGTTGCATCATCTATCACACTGCTTCCAAGGTTGTCCTCAGCAATTCTCACCATCCAAGGCCACTTTCCATCATCGCCTCCAAAGTATGTAGTACGATGACCCCAGTAAACTAGGACATGGGTTGTGTTCCAGTGCTTGAATGTCCTTAATGACTCTGTAAGATTCAGTGCCATTAGTGCATAGCCCATAAGGGCTATCTGTGTACTATTGAATGTCGCATTATCTACGATTGTATTTGCTCCAGCTGCGCTATTTATCCAATAGCCATAATCCCACCAGCTTGCTATAGTGGCATCAGGTGGCAACACATTTCGTATGAAATTCATTGCTGTTTGCCAGTCCGTGACTTGATCAGGGCTTGATACACCTGCCTGAGCAAACTCTGGTGGTGCTATTCCTCCAGTTACATATGACACTCCAAGGACTATATTTACTGATAGGAGTAGTCCTACGAATGCAAACGCGAAGATTGAATG
>JBHLQM010000049.1:8849-20492 GCA_048884785.1 Candidatus Thorarchaeota archaeon
AGACCAGCGGCGACTCCTGAAACAGCACTACCTCTTTTTAGACTCCTTGTAAAGAAGAAAAGAGTCAATAGGATGGCAAATACACCAATCATTTCATTATCATAGAAACCGGCAACAGTTCTCTGAATGAAAGCAGGCATGAATGCTAGGAAAAGTGCACTAAGCATACCAACTGTATTATTTGATAGCTCTCTTCCTAGAAAGAATGCTACAATGGTAGTAAGTGCGCCCATGAATGCTGGGAGTACTAGTGAAACGTAGAGTACTGAAACCTGTATACCCATCGCATTTGCTACCCAGTAGAAGAATGCACTCGTGAATGGCACACCTATATAGCTGGTTGTGGTCATATCACGTCCGAATGGTACCCAGGTAGTATCATCATACCAAGTAAAGAACGCTGCATAGCCATTGTCAGCTACAAATTCTGTCACCTTGAGTTGGAACCATGGGTCGAATGCACGTACGAGAGGCTGTGCATCAATCATTGGTTCAAGACGAAGAGCCAGTGCAGCAATGAAAATCATTACTAATGCTACAACTATAAGGACGGATCCTCGTGAAATTTTCGCTTTGGGTCGATGAAAAACTTGCCGCAAAAATCTTCCGGCAGACCTCTTGAATTTACTGAACTTAGACATACGGGGTACTCTCTCCGTTCTGACTCGAAGTCAACCCGTCCAGCTTCGGATGTGCTAAAAAGGTTGCGGATAGATGAACACTAGTACTATGTGAAATGGTGAACGAAGAGAACTATTGTTAGCTCGTTCGGGACATCCTAGAGAGTCTATTCCAACGAACCGATATAATCTCTATATGCATTTGCATCCAATAACGCTGCAAGGTCACCATCAAGATTTGATGGTTTAATCTTGAACATCCAACCCTTATCATATGGGGACTCGTTCACAATCTCTGGGGCATTTTCTAGTTCCCCGTTTACGTCAGTAATCTCCCCTGCGACAGGAGTGAAAATATCGGATGAGGCTTTCATTGATTCCACGAGGCCGCACTCCTCATTTGCCTTGAGTGTAGTCCCTGCCTCCTTTATCTCCACATACGTGATTTCGTGTAGCGAGTTCTGAGCAAAGTCGGTTATTCCAACAATGACGATTTTACCTTCAACCCTACACCACTCATGGTCGCGGCTATAATATAGCCCATCTCTTATTTCTGACCCATCAGACATTTTGGTCCACCAACGTGTTCATCTTGTTCCAAGGTCCCTATAAAACCCTACCATATCAGGCGATTCGTGTCGAACCATACTTTTCAGTATCGAAGAATGGCCATTTTCTGACTTCTGCCTTTCTTACTCTTCCCTTGATATCAATCTCAATAACATCTTTCTCATCTACGCTTCCGGGTGGAACATATCCCATTCCAATACCTGCATTTAGTATTGGTGAGATTCCTCCGCTGGTTGTCAGGCCGATTTGTTTACCATCAAGAAGAATAGGATAGCTCTCACGAGGAATCCCGCGTTCTACCATTACAAATCCAATCCTTGTCTTTTTAACACCCTCAGTTTTTTGGTTCGAGAGCGCATCATACCCGATGTAGCGTGGTTCGACCTTGAACTTAACCGCATACGGGATTACAGCTTCAAGGGGAGATGTTTCCTCATCCAGCTCATGACCATACAAAACAAATCCAGCCTCAAGACGTGTGGAGTCTCGAGCTCCAAGACCGCAAGGTATGACTCCAAGTTCCTCACCTTGCTTCAGCAGCTCTTCCCAAAATTGTTTGGCTTTCTTCTTGCCCTGATCGGTGAACGGAGTATTTAGGACGAGTATCTCACCGCCGTCCTCTCCTGTATAACCTGTTCTACAGAGGTAAGTGTCATGACCAGCCATCTTTACTGGGTTGCATGTGAAGCGGCCATAATTGAGCTCTCTTCCAGCCATTTTTGAGAAGAGAGCCAATGCATTAGGACCCTGTACTGCAACCATAGTAATCTCACGGGATTTGTCTTTTACAGTGACATTAAATTGTGCAGCGTTACTGGATAGATGGCCCCAAATCTTTGGCCCATTTGCTGCATTTGTTACCCAGATGAACTCTTCTTCTCCAATGCGGTAGAGCATAAGGTCATCATGGATACCACCATTCTCGTTCAGACAGGTAGTATAATGACCTCCATTGATATCGAGTTTACTCACATTGTTTGTTGTCATAGTCTGGAGAAATTCCACTGCCTGTGGCCCCGATATAAAGAACCTATACATGTTTGACGTGTCGAAAATCCCAACTGTGTTTCGCACGGCCATATGTTCTTCTCTGATATCTGAGAAGCGGACTGGCATCTCCCAGCCCACAAAAGGCACAAGATCGCCATGCTGTTTGTGCCATTCGTATAGTTGAGTACGCTTGAGCTCATCGTTCATTAGAGGTCACCATTCTTTGACGATGATTCCACGAAGGAGCGAGGTTTTATTTCCTTCTGTGGAGCCAAAAATGCGAGGCTGTAAATTGAATAAAGAGCTGACTGTGAAAGGACTACGAATTGGAAAACCCAATCCAGTCAGGATTATGGGAGTAATCAATCTCTCCCCTGAATCGTTCTATTCTGGTTCGGTTGTGACAAGTAATCAGGATCTAGCAAGACGAATTGGAGAGATGATTGAGCAGGGTGCGGATATTATTGATATTGGAGGCGCTTCAACCGCTCCATTTGAAGTCTATGGGACAGGAAGAATTACAATGAATGATGAACTCGCAAGAATCAGTTCTGCACTGAAGACAATAATTGACTGCACGGATTTGCCAATCTCCATTGATACTGCATCATCAAAGGTAGCTGAGCTTGCCCTTGATAAAGGGGTATCAATCGTTAATGATGTATCCGGATTGCGTGGTGATAGAAATATGGCGGCTCTTATTGCGGAAAGACTGGTGCCGCTAGTCATCATGGCAAACTGTCCCCAAGGATGCAACAGCATTGACTCATCAATAGATGCATTAAGAAACAGTATTCAGATTGCCAAGAATGCCGGAATTGAGGAGAACCAGCTAATTCTAGACCCTGGAATAGGTTTCGGTAAGCCGCCCGAAGTTGACTATGAAATTCTGAAAAGACTTGAGATATTTAGTGCGTTTGGAAGACCATTACTTGTAGGAGTTTCGCGGAAGGCTTTCATTGGTCACATTCTATCGGAGGAGAATCCAGAAGACCGATTGTATGGCAGTATCGCGGCCACAGCTGTTGCTGTCGTTAATGGAGCAGATTTGATACGAACTCATGATGTGAAAGAAACTCTAGCCGCTGCAAGAGTTGGAGAAATCTTACGGTGAGCGAAATGCTGTGGAATGATTGGAAGCCATTTTATTTCAGCATCGTTGAACAACTTGGTATTGATCCCTGCAAGGATAGAGAGGCGACCGTTGTCCTTGGTCGATTGCTAGAGAATTCGAATCCCTCTACACTGTTGGATAGGCTAGAAATGATTAGAAATCGCGATGTTGTAGTATTTGGAGGCGGCCCTTCACTAGAGAATCATATCAAGATTGTATTATCTAACTCGCAAAACTCTGACACTATATTCATGGCAGCCGATGGCGCTGTCACAGCACTTCTGGAACAAGATCTGATATGTGATTTTGTTGTAACAGACCTTGATGGGAACAAGTCAGATATTCTGAAATCCATCAGAGAAGGGACCACGGCTATAGTGCATGCACATGGTGACAATATCCCAGCTCTTTACGACTTCATTCCTAGAGTAGAAGATGTGCTCGGAAGTACACAGGTAGAACCTCTTTCAAACGTGTTCCTCTGGGGAGGGTTTACCGACGGGGATAGAGCCTGCTATATTGCTTCTCACTACAGTCCAAGAAGAATTATCCTTGCAGGTATGGATTTTGGACAATCTGTGGGAAAGTGGTCAAAACCTGGACACCGTGACAGCTTTCGTGCATCACCACGAAAACTAGTCAAACTAAAGATTGCACAGGAACTTCTTTCACACCTTTGGTCAACTACCGGAATTGTTCACTCGTATGTCCAATAGGGCTCTTTTGAATTAGGATGTCTTTATTCCAAAGAGGTATCCGAATGTCAGGAAAGCTATTCCTGCAAGAATTATACCAAGGATGAGTAATCGTGTGGCATAACCCGGTTGGAAAACATATCTTGATGAGTAGTAAACAAGACCAAGGCCAATTGTCCCTATCAGAGTAACAACTGACGCAACGATGCCTTCTAGACCAAGTTGCACATCAATTCCTGGGGCAATAAGAATTGGTATACCACTGGTACTACCTGCAATTGGTGGGGGCGTTCTAACCATGGTATAGATATTTCCACCAAGAATAAACAATATTGCTACAAACAGCACTCCGAATAGTAGAATTCCAGGAGGCCTACTAGGTGTGGTGAAACGTGGTCGACGGAGTCTTACTTGTGGTTGAATGATGCTTTTCGGCCACCAAGGTTTCATATCTTTACCTCGAACCGTCAGGTTTGGCGGTCTGCTTTTAAGAGTATCGTGGAATGCAGAATTGTACTAGTACAATTTCTTGCAATCAAAAGCATTTAGGATAAGGGAAACGATCTGATGTCCAACATCATGGTGATTTCAGAGAAGCCAACTGCTGCGAAGAAGATTGCAGTGGCTCTTGATGAGAAGAGTGCACCCAAGGAAATCAAGAAACGAGGCGCATCATACTTTGAATGTTCACGTGGCGGTAATTCTCTCTTTGTAGTCTATGCTCTAGGGCATCTATTTGAACTACGACAGACTGAGAAGGGATGGACCTATCCTCGCTTGGAGATGGAATGGGTACCTAGGTATGAGGTTGAAAAGAAGGCTACTGGCATAAAGCCCATCATTTCACTAATCAAGCAGCTTTCCAAGAATACTGATATCTTTGTTATTGCCACAGACTATGACATTGAAGGGAGTCTGATAGGATTTCTCACTCTCAAGTATGCATGTGGTGTGGAGCCAGGCAGAGCTCGACGTATGTTCTTCTCAACACTCACGGCGCATGAACTTCAGCATTCCTTTGATAATGCAAATCCATCTCTAGAATTGCCCATGATAGAAGCAGGGCATGTGCGTCATGAAGTTGATTGGCTTTATGGAATCAACCTTACACGTGCCCTTACTCTAGCAATAAAGAATGTTTCAGGATGGTTCAAGATTGTTTCTACAGGGAGAGTACAAGGCCCTGTATTGTCATTTGTTTCCGAACGTGACAAACAAATCAATATCTTTGTCCCTATTCCATATTGGTCAATTAACTGCATTGGACAATTCAAAGAAGCAGATCTTTCTCTTGAGTATAGTAGAGGGCGGATTGATGTTCTAAACGATGCAGAAAATATCGCTAAATCACTTCGAGGAAAAACTGCAATCGTAGATAATGTAGTTCAAAAAGAGTTTACGCAGAGCCCACCAGTTCCATTTGATTTAAGCGGATTACAGGCAGAGGCATACAGGCACTTTGGATTCAAACCTAGTAGAACTCTAGCTCTTGCACAGACCCTCTATATGGAGGGATTGATCTCATATCCCCGTACAAGCAGCCAACAAATTCCATCTTCGGTCGACATTGTGCAGATACTGAAAGGTATCACTTTGCAGAAACAGTACAAAGCATTAGCAAAGAAGATAATCGAAAGCAAGAATCTCATTCCCATCCAAGGCAAGAAGACAGACCCGGCGCATCCTGCAATACATCCAACTGGCGAGAAGCCAAGTAGACGACTAACACCCAGTGAGAATAACGTTTACGATCTCATCGTCAGAAGATTCCTCTCTCTCTTTGGGCCGCCCGCCAAGAAAGAGAGTATGAGAGTGAATATCAAATGTGACTCTCATGAACTACTCGCAAGAGGACTGAGAGTTATTGAAGTGGGCTGGATGGAGTACTACGAAAAATACGCGTATCAGAAAGAGAACATCCTACCATATCTGGGAAAGGGAGATAGTATTCTTCTGAAACAAGTAAATTTCGAGGAGAAAAGGACGACACCGCCAAATAGGTACAATCCAGCAAGTCTACTGAAGGTTCTTGAAAAGGAAAGACTGGGCACAAAGGCAACCAGAGCCAGCATAGTGGATTCGGTTCGATCCCGCGGATATACCCTAAATGATAGATTCGAGATGTCTACATTGGGTTACACTCTCTTTGAAACGCTAAGGGAGTATGTTCCCTCCATGCTCTCAGCGGAATTTACTCGAGAACTTGAGCAAAAAATGGATACAATTCAAGAAGGGGGAACAAATCGTGAGTCGGTTCTTGATGAAGCCAAGACCGATTTACTCGCACTACTGCAGACTTTTCAAACCAAAGAGGACCTAATCGGTACAGCCTTAGTCACAGGTCTTCGTCAATACTGGAGTGAGAGTGAAGAACTCGGAACATGTCCGAAATGTGGTGATGGAACCCTAAGAGTAGTGCAGTCACCTAAGACTGGTAAACGGTTTGTGGGGTGTTCAAACTATAAAGAGGGCAAGTGTGACCAGACCTACCCTCTTCCTCAGAAAGGGACTATTGCCCCTCTAGACAAGATTTGTCCTCACTGTGGATATCAGATGATCAAAGTAGTTTCAGGAAGAAGGGCATGGGAGACCTGTCTGAATTGGACCAGTTGTCCCGGTCGTCAAGAAGAATTGAAACAGCTAGAAGAAAGACGTGCAAAGGGAGTGAAAGAGAGTGAGTGAATGCGCAATCTGCGGTCGGCATGTGGTATCAAAAGAGGGCTACTGTGAATACCATAGTCTAGCATTGCAGAATATTCATACTGCATTTGAGAGCTGGAATCACGCATTGGAGATTGATTGGAAGATGTACCTCTCGCGTATTCTCGATGAAGAGAGTCTTGGAAAGTTCGCACGAGAAGTTGTGGAGCATCTTATGCAACAAGATGGTTCTTCAGAATGAGCATGATTTCCATCATGGTTTCTCGTGTCAGGTCCCTTACTCCTGAAATAACCATGCACGTCTGTCCTGTGATTACCGAAACCCTCTCAGATAATGTTCGAACAAGTGCAGCATCAAGACCACCAGTGAAGACCCCTGCGGATGTCGGTTCTGTTCTACCTTGACCTGGGGGGATTGCCATGGCCGATTGCCCCAGTCTATACTTCTGAGAGTCCGATAGGAATACGAGTAGACCATTCTCAAGCTCAACTATCCGGACTTTCAGTGTTCCCTTTGAGAACTGTGACTCAAACTCAGTGATATCATCGGCAGTCATTGTGTCCATCTAAGTTCGTAACGTGGGGATGCCGTATTAAACGCATTCGTCGTGAAAAAGGCGGGAAAAGCGATTGGAAAGCAACATGGTTATCTAGGGTACTACTGACAGAAGTTTGGGGCTTATATGAGCGATCATTTCACATTCAAAGATTTCTTCCCCTATGCTTCAATGCGCGAGGGGCAGGGTGAGATGATGGCTGCAATTGAGAATATTGTCAGGAATAAGCAGAATCTATGCTGTGAGGCTCCCAACGGCTTTGGCAAAACTTGTGTGGCTCTATCAGGGATTCTACCTTGGGTCAAGGAGAATGATGGAAAAGTGCTCTATTGCGCTCGAACGCATAGGCAACTGGACCGTGTTATTGAGGAACTCACCGCCATGGAGAAAGAAGACCTCGTTAGCGGTGTGTCTTTTCGGGGGAGAGGGCATATGTGTCTCAACCCGTTTGTTCTTGAAAATGCAGATATCACAGCCCCCATCAGCGAAGTCTGCGGTCAACTCAAGGCAAGCCGTAGCTGTGCGTTCTTTGAGCGACTGAGAAACCAGACACCCGAGGATCTCTTAGCAGACCTCCCTAAGAAAGTCATGAGTGCCCCAGATATTATCAAGTATGCAAAAGGTCTGAAGATGTGTCCTTATGAGATGGCAAAGAGGCTTGCAAAGGTAGTTGACGTTGTTGCTCTCTCATACCTGTACATATTTGACCCATTCATCCTTTCAACCTTCGTCCCTGAACTCGATATTCCATTGTCAAAAATGGTACTTGTACAGGATGAAGCACACAATGTCCCAGACACTGCTCTTGACTCAGCAAGCGATTCATTGCCTCTTGGAACAGTCAGGCAAGCCATGAGGGAGGCAGCCGATTATAATGATGAACGAGTTAGAACATTCTGCCGAGGGCTCGCAAAGTGTCTTCTTGACCTCTCTGCGAATATGAAGGAGGGAGAGGAGATCACTCTGAATCCCACCGGAATAATTGACACTTCATTCAAAGAGGCGAAGCTGAAGGATGACGACGATATTCTTGACCATATGAGGGACATGGGTACAAAGATACGAAAGGGACTCCTTAAAGCTGGCAAGTTTCCGAGGTCATCCATTTTTCGTGTTGCAGAGTTTATGCTCCGATGGATAGAATATACATCAAGAACGGACTATGCATTCTTGCTCAGCGTATCTAAACTATACACCGGGAGCAGAAGAGTTGCCCTGGACCTTGTTGCTCTTGATCCAACATTAGTGACACGTGCAATACTCAGCTCCGTTAGATCATCAATTGCCGTTTC
Source organism: Candidatus Thorarchaeota archaeon (assembly GCA_048884785.1). Classification (GTDB taxonomy): domain Archaea; phylum Asgardarchaeota; class Thorarchaeia; order Thorarchaeales; family Thorarchaeaceae; genus MP5-2226. The sequence goes on from JBHLQM010000049.1 coordinate 17,349, forward strand.
AGGAACAATGTCTCCGTTGGATGCCTATGCTGAGATGATTGGTTTTACTGGTGATACAGCTAAAATGGCTTTTCGAAGTCCTTTTGCTGCTCAAAACCGTCTGGGTATCGTTGTCGAGGGTCTTGATACGTCGTATAACTCGCGGGGAGCTGACGTCTATGATAGAATGGTTGAGCATTGTGTAAGTGTTGCCCAAGCCACTCCAGGTAATACGGGAATCTTCACGACCAGTTATTTCATTGCAAAAAGCCTAGTAAAATCTGGACTCGAAAAGAAGCTAGGAAAGAAGCTATTCATGGAACAGCAGAGAACAAAGAGCTCGGAGAATGATCAGATGATTGACGAGTTCAAGAAGAAGGGAGAAACAGGCGGTGCTGTCTTGTTGGGTGTACAAGGGGGGAGGAATAGTGAAGGAGGTGACTTTCCAGGAGCAAGTATGGAAAGTGTGATTGTTGTGGGAGTACCCTATGCAAGACCCACGCCAAGAGTAGATTCTCTGATCAGTTACTATGATAGGCGATTTGATGGTAAAGGTCGTGACTATGCATATGTCCTGCCAGCCATGACTCGCGCAGTACAGGCTGCAGGAAGACCTGTCAGACAACTTGATGACAAGGGAGTAATAGTTCTACTCGATCAACGGTTTGCAACACCCTACCTTCGACGCTTCATGCCCTCTTGGCTTGATGAAGTCACCCGTGTGGTGCCGGACGATGTGGATATGGTTGGTCAAACAGTTAGACGCTTCTTTTCCAGTTGAGTGAAATTGGCTAGAACATCGGATATGCTTATTTCGCCCAACAGTATTTTTCGAGCGTCTTCGACTGAGAGTTCACCTCTATTATTAGTCAACCATGAAAAGAGATGTCTTAGGGCTCGGATGTATCCAGCCTTTAGCTCAATTAGAAAATCAGATTCCTCTGGGCTGCGACCAAAACGAGATGCAATAAGAACTGCAGATGATGAGTCCGTCGTGTATCCGCCAGGATGCGTTGTATGTTTCTCATTAACCAATTGCAAAACGGTGTCGGAGAGCAAATCTACCAAGGACCGCAATAAGAGTGTTGAGTATAGTTTTGACCCCAGACCAACTCGCACGATAATATTGCTTCTTGGATGTTTTAATCTGCAAAACTGAACAAGCTTCGTAACGATGTTGGCTGCATTAATGGTTGAAGCAAGGACTCGAGTGTATACTGTTGACTTGTCAGCAAGCACGGCCATACCAATATGCAGTCCGGGATCGATTCCTATTACAATCTCTCTTGGCTGCGGAACTGATAGATAGTGCATCATTATATCAATCGAAGTTGTCATTTCATCAGGCTCATTCTCAACTATTACTAGGCGATCTGAATGCATTTCAGATGCCTCATCTTGAGTTGTGATTACAACCTTCGCCACGTCACAGAATCTATCTCCGGGTTCGCAGCTGCGGAAATTCAAGTCCAGTTTTTCGAGAATCTTGACCACACCATAGAATGCCTTGGGATTCTTTGTTGCAACAGCTATATCATACCAAGACATTTCAATAGCCTTCTGAGCTATCCTTATCATGCAGATAGTCCCAAACTATTCGAGGTTGATTCCAATTTGATTCTTCCGTCTGGAGTATCTTCGCTGGATAGATTGCTTGGGCGAGGGCTGTCAACTGGCGTTTTTACACATGTATTTGGCAAAGCAGGATCAGGGAAGACAACCTTTGCACTTATGTTTTTGAGGGGTGCTTTGAAACTTGGAGTTAAAACAATCTACATTAACTCCGAAGCTTCTTCTCCTATAGACCGCTTGGAGCAGCTGACAGGAAAACGCTTTGATGAACTTGAACAGCAAGTTACTCTGCTTCGACCTAATAGCTTTGAAGAACAAGGGACTATTATGGAAGACCTTGAACTCTATCTAAAGGATGAAACCCGACTTGTTATCATAGACACCTTGACCCGTCTTTACAGAGCTGTTTTGGATGACAAGAAGACAACTTACATAGCGCATAGAGAATTGAATCGTCAAGCAGGCTTGCTAAAAGGGGTATCTAGAAGGAAGGATATTGCAATAATAGTTCTAAATCAGGTCCGTGCCAGAATAGACGAACCGGAGGAGATTGAGCCTGTTGCGGCTAGCATCATGGAATATTGGTCAGATTACGTGATTCGCGTTTCAATAAAACAGGCCGCCGGCTCCAGACTCATAGAACGATTGGCGCCTGAAGGCGAACCCTCAAGTACTGTACTCATTCTGACATCAGAAGGTTTCTCTCCCATTCCGAGTCGAGAGAAAGAGTGAAATCATGTTTCAAGACGGCCATAGGGGAGCTCACCAAATGTATGAAACACTTGCGCTGATTGAATTGGCCATATGGTTAGGTCTTCCAGCCTGGATAGCAAATGCAACTCCGGTTATTCTAGGTGGAGGCAGACCAATTGATAATGGACGCTTTTTCAGAGATGGCAGGAGAATCTTTGGTGATGGGAAGACAATTCGAGGGTTTATTGCAGGAGTGTTCTTTGGGACTTTAACGGGTGTTGGTCAGAGTTTGGCAGCGCCTTACCTCGAGCCACTTCTGGAACTGTACGTTGAGGTTACGCCCAGTATGCAACATGTTTTATACATGTCAATTCCGGCTGCAGTTTTCCTCTCAGTGGGAGCCCTGTTGGGTGATTTAATTGGTTCATTCCTAAAACGTAGAATAGGCATCCAAAGTGGCAATCCCTCACCAGTGCTAGATCAATTGGGCTTTATTCTTCTTGGATTGATTCTTGCAAGCCCCTTTATTCAGCCTGAGGGAGTCTACGTAGGAATATTGGTAATCACAACCCTTGGGATTCATTGGTTAAGCAATGCAATAGGACACCTAGTAGGAATAAAGGACCATCCGTGGTGATATTTGGGTTCAGAGTAGTATAATGAGTATATGAGATTCTAAAGATAGACATAAAAGGAAACATCCGGCAGTACTCATGTTCCGGCTCAATTCAGAGCTCATTCAGGGCTCTAATGTGGAACATTCTAAGTTTCTACAGTACACCGGAGTATTCCAACAATGATGGTCAAAGATTATATGCAGTCAGAGGTAGTGTACGTTTCTGTACCAGGCGATAGAGAAGATGTACTTCATCTAATGGCTGAGAAGCAGATTAATGGTCT
>JBHLQM010000049.1:20592-23540 GCA_048884785.1 Candidatus Thorarchaeota archaeon
ATTAGTTTCAAGCGCTGCTGTAGATACGTTCCTAATCCGTGATCGTCAATCATTTTCTGGGCAATCTCAAGATACTTGGAGATATTCTTCTCGCGAACTGTTAGTGAAAGCTTCTTTGAACCACAGACACAGACTTTGGAGAGCGGGATTCGGCGATAGCTCCTGTTACATTTCATGCACCGAATCTTCTGTGTTGAGTAGGCTCTCAGGTTTCCACGTATGTCCCTCAAAAAGTGATGCGATAATACGCGTTCTGCAACATCAGCTGTATCAACTGCATCAATCAATGTGGCAAGGTGAAGCTGCGCATTGAGCTTTTCCGCCATGCTTCCAAGTGTCTTGTATTTTGTATTTTCGGGGCCACTGTTTATTGATGATGTCCCGTGAGTGAATCTGAATCCCTCGTATTGCGCCTCCGTATCCAGTCTTGATGCAACAATATCGACAAGATGCTCAGCAACCCGAGGATGTTGTGCCTGCGCAACCATTTCGTAAAATTGGGCTGGATATCGACTGCAGGCTTCAATATTATGACTCTCGTCATCTACCTCCGATGGGTTGAGAATAACTGAGAGAACGAGAGGAGCATCCATAAACCCTCCTCGACCTTTTGGAAGATAGGCTCTTGAGAAATTAAGAAGTGCATCTAATACGAGAATTAAAGCATCCTCATCTCCATCACAGTTTCTTCTCTTTGCCGCATGCCAATACGGATGCGCATAACAGACACTTGCTGTAGTGAATCCAATGACTCTTCCAATGATTCCAGCAGAGGTATGAGGCGCAAGCCCGATAATCAGCTCGCCCACCACATCATCTGGTTCTTCAAAATTGTAATATCGGTCGAGCCCATAGATTTTCTCTAAACAGTCATCTACGAATTTTCCGACGCTAACGAGATAGTCACCGCAATTCTCTGCTATCACAACATCCTGTACTTTCAGCTCAAGTATCTGATCATCCGAGTGAAGAGGTTCACCCTCAATGTCAGTCAGATATCCAAGTTCACGAAGCCGGTGAAAAGAAACTCCTATCTCAACAGGAGTGAAGTGGGTCAGAGGGGCATCAGTTGCATCGAAACGCGCAGTTCCATCTCGATAGCAGTATACATCATGTTTTGCCCGGAGAATTCCCTTTCCAAGATATTCGGGAATCTTTAGATCGCTTGTAAGACCTAAAACTCCTCGTACTCCATAGGTCTGTGGCTCTCCCATTTTGTCTTTTATTCTATCAAGCAATCCCTGCATATCTACAGGCACCATTCTTGTAGCACGAACAAGATTTACATCATGGCCTCTCGGACACATGCCAGTGACCTCGTCCACATAAAGCCCACATCCTTCCTGTGAGCACCAAAATTGTACCTCGGTGTGTGTATCACAGACGGCACACCTCGATTCGAATGTTTCATTTCGACACTTTGGGCAACCACGTGTGACTAAATCTAGCTTAAGCTGGGGCATCATATGGGGCAAGGAAGTACCTGATAACTCAGAATCAAATGAATCAAGCGTCATGACTGGCTGAACTCCTTCTGCCACACGCTCGATGTTTCGTTCAGTTCCCATTGCGCGTCCTACCGGGAAGAGCACTTGAACAGGCGGGCGCATCTTTCTAACTAATGCTTTCTCGGGCCGTCCCATTCGGGCTCCTATGGAATAACCCACCTTGTCTTTCAATGTTATCTTGCAAACCGAATTGAGAAACTCAAGTGAATTCCTACCTCTTCCGGTTTTCTCAGGGTTTCCAAGCTGTATTAGAATTGTATCTGGTCCATCTAGTAGCTGAATTTGTTTCCCCTTGATTGGTCTATGAGGTATGCCAATTTTCTCCAGAATTTTCTTGATACTTGCTTTTGCGGGAATAGTAATGATGTGTTTCTCGGGCGTTGTTATCTCATGTTTCTGGAGTATGTAGTTTCTTAACTCAGAAACCTCTTCTTGAGTTGCACATAACCAACGATATAGATATCTTGGGTGAAGAGGAACTCTTAGTTTTTTTGAAATTTGGATTGCCTGTAAAGGTGAGGGAATCCTAGTTAGTGGCGACTCGATAAATGCATTCAGTTCCTCGGGAGAGATACCTGTCTTCGAGAATTTCTTCTCCAAATCAGACCTTGTCAGAGGAGCACATGCCTCATCCAAGTCGTGTGACCACCACTCTTCACAATAGCCCGACGGAGCTAGAGGGTGATTGTTTTCTAGGAATTCACCCATTGCTACGAGAATATCTCCAAGAGCTATGATACGTTGTACGCGATCTTGGACAGTTTTTGCCTCCTCAAAAGTCCGTATCTGTTGCACAGTGCCATCCGTAAGGAGTACTATTGGTCCTTCAATTGTATCTACAGGTGCAACAATCGCTCCCTTTCCAGGACGCTCTGTTCGAATGTGTGTTCCCGGTGCAAGAAACCCATCAACTACAAGCATTGTAGCAGGATGTACACCAACTCCGGATAATCCAGTGTTTCTGGACCGTCCGTATCTTAGACGGAAGCCTCCAATACGTGATGGATGAGCAAAAACAGGACGGCCTCCAATGACATCAGTGAGATAGTCTGATTTTGGAGCGAGTTTGCTAATTGATAGTTCATCTTCAGGCGATTTCGCTTTTGATGTCTTTGCGGCTATCTCATCCAACCACTCCCAGCCCTTAATATCAAGACGGTGCACAATTTTAGCCAGTTTTGCAGCTCGTCCAACAACTCCATCATTTAGAACCAGAACTGACCCACTTCGGACTCGATTTGTTTCAATCCGATCTAAATCCCTCCCAGCTGAAACCTCAAACTCTTCAGTTGGTTCACCCGTGAGCATAATTGGAAGCTTTGAGGATGCGAATTTAATTAGATCAGGGTACACAGTGTGCTGAAGGTGAACATTGCGAGCATATAGCTCCACTTCTTCAAGTGAACGTTCAATCTCCTCTGGCGTGGCCTTGAATGGAGG
>JBHLQM010000049.1:23640-25335 GCA_048884785.1 Candidatus Thorarchaeota archaeon
ACTCGCTTCCAACGAGTAGTGAGCTTTAAAGGCATGGTACAGAATTGTACTATGACCTTGTCGGTCATTAATCTCTAGTTGGAAGGAAAGAACTGTGCTAACACTTGAGGAAACAATCAGCCTGATTCAAAAGCAATTGCCTGAATATGACAGAAAAGCAATCATGGAGATGGTTGAGGCAAAGCGTCAGGAACTGGGACCAGAAGTAGTAAATGAGGAATCGGCAGCTTTGATTGTTGCACGAGAACTAGGAGTAGACTTACAGCAAGTTTCATCTCATGCGCGTCAGAGAATTGAAGATATTACTGAGGAAACACGTAATGTGACTCTGACTGCTAAGGTAGTTCAAGTGGGCACAGTGAGAAAATTTGCCAGAAAAGATGGTGGGGAAGGCCAAGTTGCAAGCATTACTGTTGGCGATGAAACCGGTCAGATTCGAGTTGCACTCTGGGATGATCAAACGAAATATCTAGAAGAGAATGGCATAGAAGCAGGTAACGTGATACAAATCAGAGGCGCATATGTCAGAAAAGGGTTGAGAAATGCCCTAGAATTGAACGTCGGTAAGATGGGAGGCATCAGAATTCTGGAGGACTATGAGCTGGAGGATTTGGAAATCCCAGTTGGTGAGACTCAATCAATTCAGATTAGTGAACTTCGAGAAGGAATGTATGACCTTACATTAACTGTGAAAGTAGAGAGAGTCTTCAGACTATCAACATTTACACGCAAGACAGATGGAAGTGAGGGCAGAGTACTGAGCATGGTTGTTGGTGATGAAACCGGAACAACAAGAATGGTCTTCTGGGACGAAATGGCAGATGCTGCCTCAGAGATTGAAGAGGGAGAAGTTATTCAACTCAGCGGGGCAATGACACGAAGTGGAAGGAATGAGGGTGAAATTGAAGTGCATGCCACCAGGTCATCGGCCTTAGAGAGAAATCTTAAAGCTGATATCAGTGTCACGTCCGTTAAGCCTGTGTTCCAACCAGCAGAACCTCTCGGACGGCGGAGTATTTCAGATATGGAAGTGGGAATGCGTGATGTTGATCTAGAAGGGAAGGTATACAAAATATTCCCACCCAATCAGTTTGAGAAAGATGGCAAACCAGGACAGGTACAAAACATAATCATTGCAGATGAATCAGGAAAATCTGTACGTGCAGCATTTTGGCATGATGATGTTGAGAAGATAAAGGATCTCAATGAAGGTGATGTAATCAGGGTTCGTCATGGTTACGTAAAGAAAGGGTATCGCGACGATATTGAATTTGGTGTGGGTCAAAACGCTGAGATAGAAATCAACCCAAAAGGCAGCAAACTGGCAAAATTGAAACTTGAAGGTGTAAGGATTTCACCGGCTGGTTCGGGACAGAGAATCACCATTGGCGATATAGATGAAAGCAGTGAAGGTAAGACATTAGAGGTATGTGGTATTGTAGTTGCAATTGGACAGACCAGCCCGGTCTATCCTGCATGTCCAACTTGTAGGAAAAAGGTAGAGCTTGTTGATGGAAAACATACCTGCAAGGAGTGTGGACAGGTTGATCCGGAATACAGAATGCTCTACAAAATAACTATTGATGATGGATCAGGAGCAATCAGAGCAACTCTCTTTGGAGAGTCGGGAGAAGAACTTCTTGGTCTTACTGCCGAAGATGCTCACAAGATGATTGTGGAATCGAAGAATGAAAA
>JBHLQM010000049.1:25435-28095 GCA_048884785.1 Candidatus Thorarchaeota archaeon
CTATATTCGTCGTTGAGAAATGTAGCTATATCATGTGCTGAGTCGACGGTATCGACATTGAAAGTTACCAGCCCGGTCTTGATATTGATGTCATCTGTTCCAATAATGCTAACATGGTCCATGTCTAGTAGAGCCTTTAGTGCAATTGAAAGGAGTTCGCGTTCGTGCTTCTCAATCTCATGCATGCCCAACCTTTGTAGATACTCAGCCGCAGCTCCAGCACCGATTGCACCAGCATAGTTCTGTAGACCAGCCTCGAATTTCTCAGGAGGTGGTAGATAATCCGGAATGATTTTTCCATCTACAAATCGCACATCACTGACAGTATCACCACCATGCATGAACATGTCCATAGACTCTAGGTGTTCCAACTTGCCGTAGAGAACTCCCATTCCAGTGGGACCGCACATCTTGTGAGCTGAGATTGCGGAGAAATCAACATCGAATGCCTGAACGTCAAGGGGATGATGAGGTGTGTATTGCGCATCATCCGACATCACTAGAGCTCCTCTGTCATGCGCAATCTCCACAATCTCTTTCAGAGGAGCAACCGTTCCAGTCACATTTGATGAATGTACAACAGAAATCAGGCTCGTGTTACTATCAATTGCCTCCTTCCAGTCCTCTAGGTCGAACGTTCCGTCTGTTTTGGCCTTTACAACTTGAACCGGATGTCCATCTCTTTTTCCTCTCTCAACAAAAGGTAGCGAACCACTATGGTGCTCGAGAGATGTTGTGATTATCTTGCTTCCTCTTGCAAGTTTAACACATCGCCCCACAATATTCAGGGATTCTGTTGCATTTCGAGTCCAGATGACCTCATCTTGATCAGCAGCATTAATGAAACGGGCGAACTTTCCTCTCGCAGCCGAATATGCATTTGAGGCCTCTTCACCAAGACGGTGAATGCTCCTTCCACCGCAAGCTGGAAACTGTTCATAGTACTGGTTCATTGCTTCAATAACCGACTTCGGTTTCAACGCCATACAGGCACTATCGAGGTATACAAGTGGCTTCCCGTTGATTATTCGTTTCAATACAGGAAAATCCTCTCTAACACGGCCCCAGTTAGTCATAGTAGATCCTCCCGAACAAACTGCCACCTATACCCGCCCTTGCCGAATTTCTTAGTGATAAGTCCTCTCTCAACTAACTGATTAGCTGCAACAATGAATGTGTCACCACCAGCACAGTCTGTACACAGCTCTGAGTATCGACTATCACGTGCCCGTTCTAGTATCTCAGACGTGGTGAGAGAATCTTCATCTTCGAGAATCCTAAGAACACACCGGGCGTTTTTTGTTAGGTCAGACATTGTATTTGTTCCCGACAAAAGGACGTTAAGAAATCTTTGGCAGCGGCTTCTATTTAGAGCCAATATGAGTGATTAAGTAATTGGGCAGGACTTTCTGAGTAACTGATTAAATGGTGGATGAAACAAAACGCTTAAATCAATACAAAGGCGGGACGAACTTGCTCTATTTCTTTGGGGGCTGTTTCTCCCGGTTGTGCGAAATAGGCAAACATAGGGTGAGTGACCATGGGAAGAAGAAGAAGGCAGAAAGTAAGAAGACGGCCACAGAAGAAGATTCCAGATGTGTATCCATGTCCATCATGCGGCAACACAGCAATCAAGATAGAATTGTACCGTGATAACGGCCTAGCAACTGTAAAATGCGGGTCTTGCATGCTCGAGATGAATGTCGACGAAGTGAACTCACTGACTGAGCCCGTAGATATCTATGGCTCTTTCATAGATCGCTTCTATGAAACGAGAAAATCAGAAGCTTACTGAGTAGTACAAACGCAGATGCTCAGCAACGGTTATAAGCACACATAATCCGTGGACGGACGATTCCCATGCAGTTGACTCCGGACTTCCTCGAATCCGTCATGTTTGTTGTTTTGAATGCATTAGGCATTCTTGCCCTATTCATTATCCTAGGATACACTGTTTATGGGACTGACGCAGAAGAAGAACAGTGATTTCTGAGGGAGGGACCTCCCGATGGTTATCCAAGCAATACTTCGGCAGGCTTTCGAGAACACAGCCGCACATATTTCAAACCTCGAAGAAATGAAGGTCATAATCGATAGACTTTCCGAGGAATGCGCATCTGTTTCTGAAGCCATTGATTCGCTGGAGAACAAGATGAACGAGTCAGAGGTCACACTTGTGACAGATATACGTATACTCATAAACGAGCTTCGCCATAGTGCTCGGGAGAAGACCTCTTGATGACCTCATTCGACGTACTGCATAAAGATATTGTTCAATTTCTTGAAACGCAGGGCATTCGCACTCCTACAGAGATTCAGGAAAAAGCGATACCCCTCCTTCTGGCGGAGCCTATTCATACCTTGCTACTCTCGCCGACAGGTAGCGGGAAGACTGAGGCAGCTCTCTTGCCACTTCTGCATGCTCTATATCTCCAAAAGATGAAAGGAGAACTCTATGGCATCTATATTCTCTATATCACTCCATTGAAGGCCCTCAATCGAGATGTCTTCAAACGTATCGAGGGGCTTTGTGATCATCTTGGAATTACTGTATCAGTACGGCATGGCGATACGACTGCATACGCTCGTAGAAAGCAGGCTTTAACGCCTCCCAACCTGCTGATATTGACTCCGGAGTCCCTTCAGGCAATTCTCCCGGG
>JBHLQM010000050.1:0-5165 GCA_048884785.1 Candidatus Thorarchaeota archaeon
GCAGAATCACCAACTATAGTTCACCATAGACAACTGAAGCTGTGAAATGGTCAGGAATTCGGTTTTTTACGATGTCCTTGTAGAGTCGATGTAGATATTGAGCCTCTGAAGGTCTGAAATGGATTAGGAAACCTCTAGATATTGAGCCTCTGCTGGACAAAACCGGAGCTAATCTGTGATATCACCTGTTCCATGCTGTGCCTGAGTCGAAGGCTGTCTGCGGTCTGTCTAATGCTCTCCATAAAGTTCGGATGCTCCATGTTTAAGGAGAGAGATAGTATCCGAATTCGGGGCAACCGTTCTTTCAGGTGCTTGAACATACTAGTTAGTTCATTATCAATGATATTTTTTCTCTCCGGCTCTAATAGGAAAATCTAGCCAATTCTCCTGAGGAGTGATTGGACAGGGAAGCTTTTCATTATATGCACAGGCGAAGTTGAATGCCTTATTGAAATCTAAAGTTATCAGTTCTTGATCAATCCTTTCAATACGTATCAAACGTCCATTGGGATAGCTTTCTTTGCCACATGTGGAGTCCCGAAAGCCGACATAATAGCTGTCTGTTTGTTCGTCGAAGACCATAAGCAAACGGATATTCTCATTTCTATACATGAATTCCACATAGCCGGTTTCAAGAAAGGGTTTAGTTGGCGTTCCATCTGTCTTTGTTAGAACTCTCTCCTTTCTGGTTTCCAGAAGAGTTAGTTTAGAACTGAATCTGAATTCAGGATTTATCGGAAAGAAATTTAGCTTCAAATTACTACGCTCAGAGTCTGGAACTGGAGACCATAGGGTGCCTCCAATCATTATACCTTCAGTCAGATCCGCTTCTCGTTTTTTTCTCCAAGTGTTGATTTCTTCTTCATAAGACATGTCTGTTACAAGGTAGAATACCATATAATTACTGAGGTTTGAAGGATTGTACTACATATCAAGCGAGATTTATATCCCGGAGGTGTTTCTTCATTGCATAGGCACGAACCTCGAAATCATATTTATCATAGAGATTCCTCGCTTCGATTAACTGAGAAGGACAATGAAGAAGCATTAAGTCGACACTTTCGTCCTTTAGTGTATCTATTAGTCTTCTCAACAGTCTATCACCAATACTAAATTGGTACTGATGGACAAAACTAACATGAGATGGAACATTTGATGAATTTGCATCAATCTGGAATTTTCATCGTGATGAAGTATCCTGAAATTGGAAATGTCAAATCACGACTCGGAAAATCAATTGGAGCAGAAGCTGCAACCAATCTCTACCACGCATTTATTCAAGACACAATCAAGGCAGTAGAATCTATTGAATGCTCTTTTTACATTGCTGTGCATCCTCCCAGTTCTCTGGAACAGTTTACTCAATTAGTAGGATCTAGTTACAATCTCTTCCCACAGAAGGGGATGAATCTGGGTGAAAGACTCCAAAATGGATTCCTAACCATGTTTGATGCTGGATACAAGCAAGCAATTGCACTGGCAAGTGACAGCCCAGATTTACCCTCTCATATTTTGGAAGAAGCATTATCAAGTCTGCAGACCCATGATGCGGTTCTAGGACCTACACCTGATGGTGGTTATTATTTGATTGGGTTTTCCTACGAAAGGTTCGTTCCTGAGGTCTTTATTGATGTGCCTTGGGGTTCAGAATCTGTCTTTGAGGAAACTATTGCTCGTATACGCCCCTCAATTGAGCAACTCTATCTTCTTCCAGAGTGGGATGATATCGATACAAAGGATGACCTTAGGAAATTCTATGAAAGATACAAATCGGAATCTGTGAATTCTCTTGACTCGATGAAGTTTCTTCGCAGTCATCCTGAGCTTATTGAAATCTTGTACTCATAGCTGTCTTATCCTTAGGGTATAATACCTTCAAGACTTATTGGAAACAGCACTATCCCTAGAATGATGGTGACTAGTAGGAAATAGAAACTAACTTTTGGCCAAGGCTTGTTTTTGACGTTGTATCCCACCTTGAATTGTTCATACGCAAAAAGTATTGACAGAATGATGAGGTTGATATCAAAGATATATGTGACTAGATCAAACCGTTCGGGTGGTAGATTGGTCAAGAACCCAAGTGTTTCTCCCAGACCAGTTCCAATAGTATCTAATTGAGATTCGAAGGGTAAACGGCCAAGGAAGAATACAAGTCCCATATGTGCAAGAAGCATCCAGCAAACAATTAGTGAATGCATTACGATCCAATTTTGATTTCGCTGTGTAAACCGGAGATCTAAAAGAGGACTATTTGTTCTGCGTTCAATAAATACTACGATAATCCAGACTGATAGTATTGCAGATGCTAGTATAGCCATCATATCCGTATTGAAAGTTCCACTGGCGGTGAGTGGCATCAAAGTTGCTTGGACCATTGCAATGATTCTACTTGCAACTGTTTTTTGATAGAATGAGGCACCCAATGTTATTATTATCAATGCATAGACCCAGTTGTGCGACCATCTAGGATCTGCGATGTAGGTATCAATTGTGAATGGCATTAGCCAAAATACTAGGTACATGATGCCCATCAAAAATAGTCCAATTCCTGGACCAACCAAATACTTGTTCGATGGCTCCTTATGCTCTTGTGAAGTTTCTTCAGCCAATCTTCAATCCTCCTTCTCGTGCATCAAAACTGATGCAATGCCAAAGAATAGCGCGTTTGATAATATGTCTATTCATTCACAAGATGTAACTTTTTAAAAAGCGCATGCGCTGATGGGTATAATGGCAGAATCTCCTATGATTTCAGTAGTTTCCCCTTTTCATACAAGAAATCACAAACTCCCCCAGATTAGGAAAGCGTTATCATCAGCATCAGTCCCAATACAATTTATTCTAGTACTAAACAATCCCGAACTTGCTAACTCGATTAAATCCGAAAACTCCAATGAATTGATTGTAGTTGCTCCTCGTAAAGGTCGTGGATTTGCATTTCTTGAAGGAATCAAGAAAGCCGCAGGGTCCATTATCCTTCTGTTGCATTCAGATACCGTATTACCTGAAGGATGGGATCAAGCCATTCTCAATGCAATGAAGGATGCAAATGTAGTTGGTGGAGGATTCTCCCTGACGTATAACACACCAAGGCCCTACTTAGAGTTAGGCATCTGGGTAATGAATCAATGGTTTCGTATTTCTGGGGAACTCTTTGGTGATCGTGCCATCTTCATTCGCTTTCAGGTTCTAAAACGCTGTCTCTCCATTCTTGAAGTTCCCCTTTTCGAAGATCTGCGATTGGCACAGTGTATGCACAAATTTGGTCGAGTAGTGCTACTTAGTGAGAAAGTCGAAACAAGTGCAAAGAAACTTAGTGACCTAGGGTTCCTACGATACTTTGGGAACTTCCCCCTTTGTCGCCTTTGGTATGCTCTAGGAGGGTCTCCATCTCATATTTACAATGCATACTATTCACCCAAAGAATGACCTCTGATTCCGGAATTCAATCCATCTAATTAATTCGAAATGTTCATTCACATCGTGAAATTCCTCCGAGGTAACGTATAAGTACTAGAAACAGAAGCCAAACCCTAGAGATTTCGACTCTTTCCCGTTTGTTGGGCGAGAGTAGGAAGGAAAGGATAACAAAATGAGTCGTAAAGTCTGTATCGCAGGCGGTGCGGTAACACCTTTCGACTACCCAATGCACATCACGCCAGAAGGAATGATTGCCAACTGTATTGTGGAAACTCAGCATGATGTGCCTGATTTTACTTTGAGAGACCTTCAGTTTATGGTCTATTCTCATTTCTCAGTACACTTTGGAAAGCAGCTCTGTCCAGAGTGGATTGTGCATGATCACTTGGGTCTAGTCGGTTTACCGCACGTGCGAATCGAGAATGGCGGCAACACAGGAGGCTCAGCACTCTACGGAGCGTTTCTTGCTGTGAAGTCTGGCCTGTTCGATGTAGTGGGAGTCGCTGGCTGGGAAACCATGGACAACGTGACCCAATCACAGGGTTCAGAGTTCATCGCCCTTGCATCAGACACTCGCTACGAGGCACTTGCCGGCGGTATTTACCCAATATACTATGCTGCTATGGCGTACAAGTTCATGAAGGAGAACAACCTCACTGAGGAGGACTTTGCCATGGCCGCAATGAAGAATCGAAACTATGCAGCTGATAACGAGAAGACTCAATGGTACCGAAGTGACTTCACCAATCCCGACTCTCCATATTACAAGAAGACCTTGGATATTCAGGACATTATTGATAGTCGCCTTATCAGCTATCCACTGAAGCGCCTTGATTGCTGTCTCATGAGCAGAGGTGGTGCGTTTGCAATCGTCACCACCGAGGAGTGGGCAAAGAAGCATGCTCCAAACAACTATGTTGTCATCGATGGCGCTGGTCTTAGCAGCTGTACCATCCGTGCTGGTGACCGTATTGACTTCCCAGGGTGGAATGAACAATATGGCAAGGGCTATCCAGACATGACAGAGTTCGCAGCGTGTAGAAAGTCCGGTGAGGTCGCCTATGACATGGCTGGTATCGAGTACAAGAAAGCAGCTAAGGAGATTGACGTGGCAGAGATTCACGATGCCTTTAGCTCATCAGAGGTGCAGATCTACAAAGCTCTCCACTGGTGTGACAGAGAAAACATGCGTGAGTTCATCCGTGACCGACAGACGTTCCTCGATGGCGAGGTTCCAACCAATATTGGTGGAGGTCTGATGGGTTATGGCCATCCTGTTGGCGCAACCGGGATCATGTCTGCAATAGAGTGTATGTATCATCTCAACGACACTGCCCCCAAGAAGCACTTGAGCTCCAAGACATATGTCAAGGATGCAAATACAGGTCTTGTCAACAGTCATGCAGGTACTGGAACCAGTATCTCGAACTTCATTCTAAGGAGGCCATAGAATGGTAGAAGATAAGAGAATGCACAAGATTCCTCTACGTGTCAAGTGGAATGTGAAGAAGTCCGACAAGTTCAGAGGGGATGTCAAGGAAACTGGCATTGGTTTCATGGGCTATGACTATGATACCGAAACCGACCAGTTTAAGGTCTATCTTCACTACGACCAGTTGTATTACTGGAAGTACGCGGAAGTTTCCAAGCTTGGTAAGGGCTTTGTCGATGGCAAGTTCATGGGAACCAAGTGTCCCAAGTGTGGTGACAAGTTCTTCCCGCCCCGGGTGAACTGCTGGAAT
>JBHLQM010000050.1:5265-8570 GCA_048884785.1 Candidatus Thorarchaeota archaeon
TCGAATGGGTCAAATCAATGAAATGATAAGAATACTAGCTAGCTGAGAGGCAAACACCCCTCAGCTCAGCTCTCCTTTTTTTTGCGCGATGATTCTTGATGTTTTGAAATTACAATGACTCACTTCATTTTGGCTAGTTTCAAAACTATTATTCTGTTATACAAGAGTCTGAAATTTGCGAATGTAGGCAATCGAGTTAATAAAGTAAGAAATTGAAAAAGCGCTTTTATATTAAAATAAGATTATAGAATTCTTTACAGCAAAGAAACCGTTTTGCTGCTATATGGTGGGATGTAGTTGAAGCTTGAAGCGAAGTTTGTCTTCCTAATTAATGCGCTTGTTGGACTCTTTTTTGGTATCAGTTTCTTTTTGATGCCTGTGATGACTTCAGATATGATGGCCATCATAACAGATGCACAGGGGTACGCAACGGCCCAATTCATGGGACTGGGCTTCCTAATGACAGCTGCCTTTCTATTCGGCATTCGAAATGCGCCTCATTCGAACGATCGACAATTCCTGTTTGTTGCATTATTGCTCTATTATCTGGGCATGATTTCCCTGCATGTTCTAAACCATGTACTCACAAATCCTGTCGTCATAATAGTGATAGCAATTGAAGCCATTTGGGCTATTCTCTACCTTGTCCTTTTCATCATCAACATGAAGAGCTGAAGAGAATAGGAACGCCCCACTCAGGGCAAAAGTAAAGCTCAGGTTCGATCACTTCACCAATTCGGGGAGTCTTTCCAAGATGGAACCTGAAGGGACGCATCAGCTGATACTATCCATTTCCAACCAGATCATTGATTGGGACCACTCTCTACGGCTGCGGATATCTCCTACATTTCAAGACTCGAAATCATCTCTTGCAAAAAGGTCTCACCAAGCCATGGGAAATCGTATGCTGAATAGCAGACAAAAACTTGGGCAGAATCAACGGCATCATATTTCTTGACTTTTCCAATAATGCTGTGTGCCATTCGAAGCTTGTCCACAACAAATCTTCCGAAGATGATTGGTTCAGTCGCTGCCACAAAAGATGTCCAGTATTCATTGGGAAAATCCTTTTGCATCTTTTCTATGAGTTCCTCATATGTTGCCTTCTTCTGGTTCCAGTTTATTAGAATCCAAAATGAGATATTCTCACCAGCGTCGATGTCCCATTTTACTGTGAACCTTATCAACTGCTCTTCTTGAACCTGATTCAGTATTCTCCTTGCTGTTCGTGCCGCTAGATTTGAACACAAGGCTATATCCGCAATTGATTTTCTAGGATTATCAACTAAGCAGGACAGAACTTTCAGTTGCGTATTTGAAAGGTTCTTCTTCTGCCCTTTTTGGAACAACAAAGGATACTGTTTCACTTGATTGACATTGTTGAGTCCAAGTAGGAACTGTCTAAATTCGATCAGCATTTGGTTGCTAGAGTATTGGCCAAGAAGATGGTAGGCTCCTCCCTCGATGGCGGCGATGGGGGAAACGTGATGAACAACAGGATGGTTGCCCATCAGCTGAATGAGATCACCCTGGTCTTCTTCTCCGTCTGTATATACAATAATACAGATGAAATCAACATCAATCAACGCGTTGTACGGGACAACCATGAATCGCAATATCACACCGTCATGGATGAGTTTCTCTACCCTCTTTCTGACTGCATTTGCAGATATATTCAGGTCCTGGCTTAGGCTCTCGTATGATGCTCTGCAATTCTCATCTAGCACCCATAGGATTCTTCTATCAATCGAGTCCAATCCGCGAATCTCCAACACCTTCAGCGGTCACACTTCTGATTAATTATGCTATTGGAATCGAGCTGCATCATTTCTCTGTTTATTTCATACCTTGCTTGATGAAAGGTCTAGTACTCAAGAAACTGTATATATAGCCGATTTCATTCGTTCTATGTCGAGGTTGTGCCTCAGGAATTCTCAATGACCGAGACTTCTTCGTCTAGACGCGTTGGATTTTTCCTCATTTTCCTCTTGTTTGGCTTTGCCATCTGGGTCTTCCCATTGACCCTGCAGAGTCTTCTTCTAGTATTCTACCAGCTGTTCATTATTGGCATCTTCTTCCTATTGTCATTGTGGTCGAAAAGGGATGAAAAAATGAGCATATACTTCCCGGTTTTCTATGCCTTCTTCATGGCTGCGGTTGCTACTGCCTTGGCCTATCCTTTCGGTGGTGGAAGTACAGTTGGCAATAAGACGTATAATCTCCTAATCAGTGCAGTTCTAGTAGTCGGTTCCATTCTGGTCCTCTCGAGACTATCTGGAGCTGAATTCAAATCCATCTATCTCCAGAGAGGCAACCTACGACAAGGGTTAGCTATTGGCTGGAGTGTTTTCATCATCTTTTTAGTTACAGCGGTTCCAGCATCTCAGCTTTTTGGGGCGGCTCCTGTGACAATTGACCAGCTAATCGAATGGGCACCTTGGCTGGCATTGTTCATTGCAGCAAATGGACTTCGTGAGGAACTATGGTTTAGGGGCATCTTTCTCAAGAACTACATCCCATTTCTTGGAGAGAGTTGGAGCAACATACTTCAGGCTATTGTTTTTGGAGCTGCGCACTTTGTCTTCCCAATTACGATGCTAAATCTAAATGGAAACCTCCTTCTATTCATCCTCACAGGTCTGATTGGACTCTTATGCGGTGCTGTGATGATTAAGACTGATAGTATCCTAGCATCTATCCTGATTCATGCTGGTGCAGACATACCATTCCTAATAGCAGTATTTTCCCTAATATAATGGGTCGGTAAAAACCAGCTCACTTATTCTTCCGCCCTGAAAAGCAGCAAACCAGTTTACATTTCACTACCGCATTCCGGTGGTAGCTCTGTGAAATAAAAGACATATACGGCGGTTTGTCATACCAAAAGACGGTGAAATATTTGGCTGTTAAAATTCGTTGGCTAGCTCACGCAAGCTTCCAAATCAAAACAGAGAATCAGAATATCTACATCGACCCCTCAACTAAGAACACCGGCCTGAAGAAGGAGCAGTTTCAACCTGCCGATCTCATACTCGTGACACATCCTCATTCGGATCATCTTGACAAGGATCTGATCAAGAAGATACGAAAGGGTGGTTCTCCAGTCGTTGCACCTGAAACTGTCAAGAAGGAGCTGGGTGGCATTCCTGTCTGGCCTCTGCAAGCCGGAGGGTTCATGCAGATTTCAGGCGGAGCCTCAGTCACAGTCGCAGCTGTTGAGGCCTATAATATCACAAGGTTTCGAAAGCCAGGCGAGCCCTTCCATCCAAAGGGACTTGGTGTTGGTTTTATCATAAATATTGAAG
>JBHLQM010000050.1:8670-11153 GCA_048884785.1 Candidatus Thorarchaeota archaeon
TCTCATGGCATCTTGAACACGCCTGAGCCCATCCTTGGCCTCTTCTGTGAAATCCCTTGACACGTATCCCCATGTCCGACTGGATTGAAGGCTATATCCTATCGCATTCTGATATGCCTCTTGGGCTTCCTCAAGATTGCCTAGGCGTTCTAGGGCTCTTCCCAACTGAAAATGAAGTGCATGACTCTCGGGATGATACCTCAAGCCATGCCTAAATGAATCGGTGGCAAGCATGCATCTCCCTTGTTGCATGACCAATACGCCTAGATTGTAATATGCATCAGGGTTCTTAGGTTCGAGTGTAAGAGAGGCAAGCAGAAGGTTTTCACCTTCAGGCTCATACCCCTGAGCTGCCAATGACATACCAAGGTACATCTGGGCCTCAGCATGATTCGGATTCTTGTCCAACGCGTCAAGTGCATTAATCTCGACTGCTCTCCATGCATGGACTTTTGCCGCAGCTCTTGCTGTTTTTAGCGCCTTTGAAAGATCGGGCGAATCTGATGTTTCATCTTTTCCAAACTGCAGTTCGAATTCATCAAGTATTCTATCCACTTTCTCCTCTGGGCCTTCTACTCGAATCTCAACGGATCTCTGCTCCCGATGGCGTCGCTGAGCCTCTAGCTCGAATGTGAGTCCAGCTGGCAATCCGTTGCATCTCACAAACACCTCATCTTCTGGACGGTCAGGTTCCTTGACACCGCGATGCATCTTGTGAAGGACCTCGATATTCTTTACTTCATTACCGAAGTAGAACCGTGTTTTACTCCATTCATCTTGCACGCCTTCTTGCTCTTTTTCAGACCAGCTGCTAGTAGGTATGAAATCAGGGTGAAGAAGGTGTGCCGCGTTTAGACTGAATTCAACAAGAGTCAGGTATTCTCCATCAGATGCCTCATAGGGATGGATAGTCTTTGTTCGTATCGTCAAGGGATTTCATTCCCAGTTGCTTCGCAGTAGACAAAAACATTGCCCTGCATAGATGCATAATGAATAGGTGTTGAAAAACCATCTTTTTTGACATGTTTAAATATTCCATAACTAGTCAGGCATTTTCGCTTTCAATTTTTTCAAGCAGACGTCTGTTTCTTAGTCCAGGATAGGACCGAGTCTTTGTAGCAACATGTGATATTACTGAATCCACAACGCCAGATTGCCTGATTTCTCTAGTTACTTGTTCTACATGTTCCATGGTAGGAACAACGAAATATGCAACTATCAACGGTTCAATTGTTGACACAAAGAGCTCCCAAAGCAGAACTGGGTACTTTTTCAGAAGTAGGCTTGTGAACTCTTCCTGACTCGTTCTTGACTCATCATATTTTATGCGGGCGACAAAATGAGTGCCCTTTGAAACTTCCGGATTCCATTTGAGCGTGAATCTTACTCCTCCATGTTCCATTATCTCACTGATAGCCCTTCTCACTTTCCTTGCCGTCAGATTGATTTCTTGGGCAATTTCATTTATCTGCATTCGAGGATTCTCAATCAGCGGCTTTAGGACCCGGTAATGTAGTTTCTTTAATTCTAGTTCGGGTTTTGGTGGAGGTCTGGATGTATACACTACGAGTGGATGTATCTCTACATTGAGAACACACTCTTGACTTCTCACAAAGCGAGTAATATCGGACATATCTTCTGCAGTAATATAATCTGCAAATGCAGCATAGTATCCGCCCGTGAGCGGTGTTACATCTAAAAAGAATTTCAAATTTCCAATTTGATTTGAGAATTCCTCCTCATCTGAGGTACCATCGGTTGTGATCCATGCCATTAGTGAATGAGCATCAATCATGGTATATGTGTACTCTATTGTATAATAGTCAATGGCGCCTGAGCTCTCTAGTTTATCTATCCTCTTTCTGACTGCGTTCGCAGTAATCCCTGTTTTCTTCGCCAATTCTTGGTATGACTGCCGGCAATTTCCTGCAAGCTCATAGATAATCTGCTTGTCGAGTTTATCCAGTTCGGGCACCTTCTGAGAATTTGATACAAATCCAGTCAAAAAGGTGCTGCTAGAGAAATGCGTGGTCAAAAGGGTGGAATTTGCCCACTCTGGTCCGGTGAATTCTCATAAAGAGTGACTTGATATGATTGTCTTCTAAATGCTAGGGTGTAGATATTGCGAAAGGCAACCTGCAATCGTTTTCAGATTGGTGAATTTTCGAGTCCCAATATGTTTAATGAACTAGGGAGATAGGAACTGTCATGTTGTTAGAACTCTATGGAATTATATTCTGGCTCTGCGCAATGGCATTTACAGCTTTTAGGTCAAAATCAGAAACAAGGAATATCCTAGCTACTATTCTCAAAATGATACCTGCAATTTCCGCTGCAGTGTTCGTTCTATTATCGGATTCAACATTATTCTATCTGTTACTAGCCGCAGCTCTGATATTCTGCTCACTTGGCGATGCAGGCATGGAAATCAACATTCTACCCGGTCTGGGTCTCTTCTTGATATCGCACTTTATCTATACAGG
>JBHLQM010000050.1:11253-27072 GCA_048884785.1 Candidatus Thorarchaeota archaeon
CTCTCACTAGGTGCATCCATCTATCTCCCAGTACATGCCATGAGCTGAAACACTCATTATGACTACTGACTATGAAACAGAGAATAATCAACAGCATCTGGATGTCACGTTACCAGTAGATGTGAACACAGGTGCCTATGGTAGCAATGGAAGAGCTTACTAGCAAGTGATGCATTTATGAAATGAAGGAGAGAGAAATCCTGGCAAATGAAGCGAGATGAGATTCTTCAGAGACTACGAAATCATGGATTGAAGGTCATATCTTGTATGCCGTCATTCAGAGAATCATTAGATTCTCACCCTTCACTGCTGGTTTCGCATGAGTCATATCCCAATGTTGAGGCTCACCTTTTTACAGCAGCCAATGCATCGGGATGGTTGCCGCGATTATTGGCCACAGGTGACGTGGAGATGAGTTGCTTTTCGACGGTTGAGGGGTACCCGTTTGCATGGATGAGATTGCTTGACACAGTAGATAATCTCATGGCTCATCTGAAATCCTATAGACTGCGATTAGCATCTGGAGATGTTCCAAGTTTCATTTGGGCACACCATGAATTTCAATGGCATCGAACCCTATGGAACTCTTCACTTCACCCTAGCATTAGGCCTACAGAATTCATAGATTATGTCGATCCCTCAATTAGACCTCACATACTGAAACTCAACGAATATGGTTTCTTGACAATGGAGAGCTGTTCTGGATTACAGGAGGAACACCTCAATAGGGCACCATATTGGCCATATGTGATGTTCGATGAGAGAGTCTACCCAGGGATTGCACCACACCTATTTACACTTGCAGATATATCCGGATGGAACGCGAAATATGCACCACACAATTTTGACGCATACCTGAAAGTTCGTCGTGGTGAAAACGCTCTTCGTGCTTTTGACACACTCGTAGATTCTGCCGGATACTTGAAAGCACTTCTTCAAGACTATGTACGTTCACTAACCTCTTCAGGATTATCGCTTTTAGAATGGAGGCTTCGAGCCTCCTCTGCAGAGGGTGAAGCCTAAGCAATTTTGATACTCCTCTGTCCACTCAAAATAGCCGAGGAAAGTGTCCATATCAGGGCGACTAAGGTAAATCCAGATATGAGGTATTTGTATGAAATTTGGAATGTCTCTGCCCAATTTTGGCTGGTTTGGCAATGTTGACTTTCTAGTAGACGTTGCTATGGAGGCTGAAGATGCCGGATGGGACGGCTTCTTCATATGGGATCACTTGATGGTTTTCAGAGAAGATCCGACAGTCTTTGTCGACCCATTTATCGCACTGGCGGCGATTGCTTGCAACACCAACAAAATACGGATTGGGACACATATCACGCCTCTCCCAAGAAGAAGGCCCTGGAAGGTTGCTCGAGAAGCAGTCACCTTGGATTATCTTTCAAAAGGGAGATTTGTTTTGGGCGTTGGGATTGGGGCGCCTCCAGATACTGAATTTGAAGCATTTGGTGAAGAATCAAGCTCAAAGATACGGGGGGAGAAGTTGGATGAAGCACTTGATATCATCCTGGGTCTATGGTCTGGGAAAGCCTTCTCATACTGCGGGAAGCATTTCAATCTTAATGAGGTCACCTTTCTGCCAAGACCCAAGCAGGAGCCACGGATCCCTATTTGGGTCGGCGGAGGTATTCCGCACAAAGCTCCTTTCAGAAGGGCTGCACGGTATGATGGCGTAGCTCCTGTTCACTCAGAGTGGCCTACACCTGTCACAATTCGGGATTTGGAAGCACTGTTGGAGCTGATTAGGTTGGAGAGAGGATCGCTGCAAGACTATGATGTTGTCATATGTGGAGAAACCTCTGGGGAAAACAAAAAGGCTGATAGAACGAAGGTTCGGGTCTGGAAAGATGCTGGCGTTACATGGTGGCTAGAAGATATCCACGGATTCCGTGCAGGAATTGACGACCTACGGCACCGAATTAGAGCAGGTCCACCGGAAGAGTGAGAATCATTATCATTTTACATTACCCAGATCTTTCATCGTGTATGCCAGTCACAGGCATATCCAACTTGATGCTTTTAGGAAACGTGAGAATAAAAGAAGACCCTTCGTTGAAATTTCCTGGAACTCTATCTTCTATACGAATATCTCCGTCAAATAGCTCTGTGAGTGCCTTTACCATGGATAGTCCCAATCCAGTTCCTTGTGCTCCCTTCATAAACCGTGTGAATAGGTCTGATCTTTTATCTGGGTGAATTCCTGGTCCATTGTCACTAACGCAGACCTGCCAGAAGCCCTGATTACCAGCGTCAATCGATCTTATTGTTATTTCAACTGGTTTTCCATTGGAATAATCGATTGCATTCAGAAGAAGATTCAGAAAGATATCTGGGAGGAGCTCATTTGCCAGTATGAAACAATTGGGCGAATCAGAATCCAATCTGAGACTTATTTGTCTCTCATCTCGGAATCTAGATACCAATTCGAAGGTCTCAGATATGGCCGAGATGAGATCCATTGGGATGAAATCTTCCTTCTCGAGAGATTCTATACTTCCAAGTTTTCTAACATTTCTCACAAGTCGATCTGCTTCTTCCAGTGTTATGTATGCATCATTTAGCACTCGGTCGCGAACATCTTCTGGTGTGACAGCTAATTGCGCCAACTCTATTGCATTCATAATTATCTGATGATAGTTTGATATATCATGAGCCAATAGATCTGCGTATACTTTCGCTTGTATCTCAGATTGCTGCGCAAAAAATGAGGAATTGAGATATAGATAGCCTAGAATGGATGGGGCCAAGAATAGACCAATAAGTAGAACAGCCTCACTCAACCACCAACCTGTTGTCCAAGCTGCGAAAATACCTTTCAAAAGATTAGGCATTATCCAAAGACTCAGAAATCCTGCCGATAGTGCGTCAAGAGTGACCTTTCCTTTATTTTTGGCAAAAATGAGGAATGATAAATACGCCAATTCTGCGATGGCAAATAAACTCAGACCTATTAGTACACTTTGTCCATAGAATGTTGAATCCGCCATTCCCCAATATGAAACGGCCAAAAAACGGCCAAATTCCGCAAGGATAATTGATAGACCTCCCGTCATCAATCCAAATATTACCCAGTTCATCGGAGAATAATTGATGCTGGATTCTTCCCTTGTCAACCACCTAGCTGAAAGCGCAAAAGCAGGAAGCGAGAAGAAAGTCCCAATAATATACGGAACCAACGATTCGATCCGTGATATAGAAAACAGTCCTGGTAGTAAAAGCTGTGAGAGTCCAACTGTTACCCATAGCGCATAGATAAAGACCAAAGGGTAGAGAGAATCCTTTCCTGCATTTTTGGCAAAAGTAAATGTGAAAACTGCCAAGGTTATGGACATAGCAGTAGAGCCGATGCGAGCAATTGTATAGACATTAGCTTCAGTATATAGCATGTATGGCCAAGTGAGTTCAGCTATCAATGCCAATATTAGAGGAATGATAATAATCATTGAAACGGAATAAGCAAGGATATCTGCAGTTCTATAATTGGGTGCAATACTTCTGAGATAAGGCACAACAAGTGCCATGTAGATTGTGAAGAAGCCGACTGTCTGAAAGCAAAATGATAGAGTCCATATTTGAGAATGATTAATCAACGCGAGTAGTGTAGGGATTACTGACAATGTAAGAAAGATTAGTCCCCCTGCAAGCCTTAATGTGCTTATTTGATAAAAGGAATCCCAATTTCGAATAGTAATTATTGTTCCTACACTCAGAACCAATATTGCCGATATACCAAATAGAAATCCAGCAGCAATGCCACTTTCATCATTTAGGGATGGAAGGATAAAGAATCTAGCAATTCCATGCCCAATTAGGGAACCCAGCAGTAGAACAGCAATTCCTAGATAGAAGCGGACTCTTGGGGCATCTTCGAAATGCCTGGAAATTAGCATTGTTGCCAGCAACATCAAATGACCCACAATCATTAATTCCAATAAATCCAGAGTCAATACTGCATCTGTCTTTTGTATTAGAGGTGAATCGGGCTGAAAAATCGCCTCAATGGCTCCACCAAATTCAATTATGGCATAGTATGAAAAGGCAGCGCAGAATAACAGGGCCGCTCTTGTTTGCTCCTTCTTCTGGTGTAGGAATGCTGTCGCAATGCAAAGAGACGCCAAAAATGCGAGAAGTGATTCAAAACCCACTGCTGCCATGGACCTACCCCATGCTGGATAGGCAATAATGAAGAGGCCAAATGCAACTAGGATATTCACTGACATGAAAATCAAGAATTTCCTAAGAATATCAAATCTCATGCTGAAAGTAAATAGGCATTAATCCTACAAAAACAATATTTGATTGTACATTGTCCCTCAATTCATGAAGGTTTCAGAATGAAAGTTAGGATGGGGCAAACTCTTTCTCTTGAAACAAGACTATATACTAGCTTGCGTTTTCAGCAAGTTACCGATATGACTCTTTTCCCTCATCTGAGTTTTTGAATGATCACAAGTGCATCATTGTCAACTCTGAAGCTCCTAATGCATCTTCTCTGATACGCTATTAGAGAGTTCCATGCGCTTTCCGTTGCAGAAACCTGCCCTGACCAACCTTGCCAACAAACTTGCCTTTCTCAGCAACTACCTTTCCACTTGATATTGTCACATGAGGATATCCCTTTAGCTTCCATCCCTCAAAGGGGTTCCAATCGCAGTTAGTTTGTAAATCTTCAGCATGAATCGTTACATTCCTCCCAGGGTCAAACACAAGGATATCTGCATCCCCTCCAACTTCAATGGCTCCTTTCCGTGGATACATCCCAAACAGCTTTGCTGGGTTTGTAGAAATTAGGGCAACAAACTGATTTAGTGAAAGTCCTCTCTTACCAACGCCTTCAGTAAACATTAGCGGTACCATGGTTTCTACTCCGGGCATCCCAAATGGAATTTTACGAAAGTCTCCCTTCCACGCGGCTTTCTGCTCAGTTGTGAATGTGCAAGTATCAGTTGCAATCAGTGATACATCCCCCTCAAGCAGTCCTCTCCATAATCGTTCACTGTCATGCGGCTTCTTAATTTGTGGACATGTAGCATATAGATGCCCATTCTCTCCCTTGAATACCTCGTCATCGAGCAGCAAATACTGAGGACAGGTTTCAGCATAAACCTCTACTCCACGCTGCTTCCCAGCACGAACTGCGTCAGCTCCTTCCCCCGTTGACATATGCACGATGTACAGTCTTCCACCAGTTGCCTCTGCCCACTTGATTGCTCGGATAATTGCCTCTTCTTCAGTATAACAGGGCCGTGAGAGTGTATGGCCGTAAGCACCCCATTTCTCCTTCTCCTGAGCATATCTGTCAATAAGCATGTCCAAGATATCGACACTCTCTGCATGAACGCCTATATGGCCACCATACTTCTTTGTTTCTTCAAGGGCTTGGAAGAGCATTCCATCATCTGCCATCCACCCCTCATTCTTGTAAATCATGAACATCTTGAAGGTTGGAATCCCGTATTCTATTACCTGTTTGATCTCCGCCTGAGTTTTCTCATTCCAATCTGTTATCGCAGCATGTAATCCATAATCAACGCAGACCTTTCCATCAGCCTCTTTTCTGCGAGCCTTCACGGCTTCCATGATGGTACTTCCTTTGCGCTGAATGGCGAAATCAAGAACTGTTGTGACTCCTCCGCATGCTGCAGCTTTGGTTCCATTCTCAAAGTCATCTGCGGATACTGTCCCAGAGAATGGAAGCTGGAAGTGAACATGAACATCAATTGCCCCAGGAAAGACATACAAGCCGCTTGCATCAACGATTTTGGCTTTGCTGTCCTTCAGGTTCTTCGCAATTGATGCAATCTTTCCTTCTTTTACTCCGATATCTGTGTGGGTTGTTTTGCTTGCAGTGATAACAGTACCACCTTTCACAATCAGATCAAACTCAGACATTCTTAACTATCCTCAGGTTTTTTTCGTTTTTTGGACCATGTACACGGCCAAATAAATCGCTTTAGGATTTCGGTTTTTGCTCATTTCATGCATTCTTCAGCAAAACGTATTAGTGATGATACTCTATCACCACGCTACCAATTCTTCGGAGAGAGTGAAGTGCGGAATGTACGCGTCGGCCTGGTTCAGGCCAAATGGGAAGGCGACGTCACTGACGAAGCCACAATTGAAGAGAGTATTGAGCGAATGATCCGGAAACACGAAGGATTTGCGATGATGGCTGAGCAACAAAAAGTCCAGATTCTCTGCTTTCAAGAGCTGTTCTATGGACCCTATTTTTGCGCAGAACAAGACCGTCGCTGGTATAAATACGCGGAACCCATTCCTGGACCGCTAACAACACGGATGTCGAAACTAGCCAAGAAGCATCACTTGGTCTTAATTACACCCATGTATGAAGAGGAATCAGTTGGTGTCTACTACAATACTGCGGTAATTTTCAATAATGATGGTAGCATGCTCGGCAAGTTTAGAAAGATGCACATCCCGCATCTTGATCCTGGATTCTGGGAGAAATTCTATTTCCGACCAGGGAATCTTGGATATCCTGTATTCAATACGCCATTTGGCAAGGTTGGGTTATACATATGCTATGACCGTCACTTTCCTGAAGGAGCTAGGGCATTGGGATTGAACGGAGCAGAGATAGTCTTCAATCCATCTGCAACTGTTGCAGGACTATCTGAGCATCTTTGGAAAATTGAGC
Organism: Candidatus Thorarchaeota archaeon; assembly: GCA_048884785.1. Taxonomy (GTDB): domain Archaea; phylum Asgardarchaeota; class Thorarchaeia; order Thorarchaeales; family Thorarchaeaceae; genus MP5-2226. Next base: position 17,927 of record JBHLQM010000050.1, read on the forward strand.
AGCCCGCACATGCCGTTGCGAATGGATACTTCATTGCAGCTATCAATCGTGTAGGGGAAGAACCTTGGCAAACAGGATTGTTCTATGGTTCATCATACATTGCAGATCCAAGGGGACAGATAGTTGTACAAGGGTCTCGCGATAACGAAGAGCTCGTTATAGCTGATATTGACTTGGATCTGATTCGTGAAGTCCGGAATACTTGGCAATTCTATAGAGACCGCCGTCCAGATTCCTATGAAGACCTCGTGAGGGGATAACCCCCTCACAATCCTTTCTCGGCTACCGTGAACGCTTCATCCAAAGCTTCACATGCAGTATCGATTTGCTTCTCAGTCAATTCTAGTGGAGGTTGGATTCGAATCACATTCCCATCGAGACCACCCTTTCCTATGAGAACTCCCTTTGTCTTGCATACTTCCATCACAGTGAGTATTTCCTGAGATGCGGGTTCCTTGGTGTTCAGATCTTTGACAAGCTCTACACCAATCATCATCCCTTGCCCTCGAACATCACCAACCAATTTATGATCATCTTTGAGAGCCTTGAGTTTCTTCATCATATATTGACCATGTTTCTCAGCACGCTCAAGATACCTTTCTTCCTCGATTATTTCTAAAACTGCCACTGCCCCTGCACAGGAGAGTGGATTCCCTCCGAAAGTTGCAAATGCATCTATCATCTTGTAGTCTGTCGCATACTCAGGTCTTGTCAGAAATCCACCAATAGGAAGACCGCTACCAAATCCTTTGGCCATTGTAATGATGTCTGGGTCCACTCCTGAGTGCTGTATGCCCCACCATTTCTTCCCTGTTCTTCCGAATCCTGTCTGAACTTCATCTGAAATGTAGATTCCTCCAAATTCCTTCACAATCTCATGAACTATTCGGAAATACTCGGAAGGTGGTTTGATAATTCCACCAACACCTTGGATTGGTTCTGCAATGAACGCTGCAATTGCGTTGTTTGTTTGTGTTCGAATGACCTCTCGTAAATACCGTGCGCATTCGAAATCACAATCGGGATAGTCTTTGCCAAACGCACATCTGTAGCAGTAGCCAAAGGGCGTGAATCGAACTCCTGGAGGATGTCCTTCAGAAACCGACCGCCATCCTGAAGTTGATAGCTCGCGCGCTAGAGTAGTCCTCCCATGGTAGGCTCTTGAACAGGCAACAACATAGGGGCTCTTAGTGTGTTTCCTTGCCATGAAAATAGCACCTTCATTGGCCTCAGAACCACTGTTCACAATATAGACCTGTGAAAGACCCTTTGGGGCAATCTTGACAAGCTTCTCAGCCAAAACAGGATATGGTATTGTAGAATACAATGTGCTTGTATAGATAAGTCGTTCAGCTTGCCATTTGAGGGTGGCAACAAGCTTCGGATGTGAATATCCTGTGATCGTTGTGCAAATACCTGCAAAGAGGTCGATGTACTCTTTTCCATCACTGTCCTTCAAAACTGCACCTTGTCCTTCTGTAAAAATGATGGGCTCCTTGTAATAATGTGCCACAGCTGGAACAATATGCTTCTTTTCAAGATCAAGTACTTCATTTCTCTTGTAGACCCTCAGCAAGTCTTTTGGAACCAAATCTTCACTCATGGCCTTCTCAACTCCTGCAATGACTTTTTCGAAGACTTCGGTTCGTTTGCGTCCCTTTTTCAAATCTTTTGGGGGAAATTCTTCGCTCATGCGTTGTATCACCCTATGACATTGCCTACGAAGTGCAAGGTGCCTAAAGACTTTACCCGATAGCATAAAATCATTGCAACTAATAGCATAACAACTATTGAAAGAGTGGATGCTCGATAATGGTTGAACCTCATGAAATGGATGCATATGATGGAGAAGATACTATCCCATTCACTGCTAGATTAATGGCATACTATCGTGCGCTAGAAAGCAAAATGGAATGCCCCCTCATCATTGATCCTTTTGCAGAGCGGCTCGCCGGAGACTTTTCTGAATATGCAAGAAAGCATAAACGCACAGTTCAGACCGGTGACTACGTAGTCATTCGTTCCTATTATATAGAAAGCAATCTTCTGCTGGAGTGGTGCAAGAAGCACTCGAACTCTCAGGTCGTTCTCTTCGGTGCAGGTCTGGACTCTCGGGCATATCGATTCACACCATTAAAATCAAGTTCTCAAACGATTTTCGAAATAGATTTGCCAAATGTAATTCGATACAAGGAGGAAGCATTGAAGGGTGAAGAGCCCTTGTGTCAGGTCGTTCGGATTTCTTCTGATTTGTCGAAAAAGGATTGGTCTAATGCTCTAACTGGAAAGGGTTTTTCGCACGATATCCCGACATTTTGGATACTGGAAGGTCTTGCATATTATCTTGAGCAATCCATTGTCTTGGATATACTTAGAAACCTGTGGGCATTGAGTCATCACGAGTCCGAGGTATTTCTAGATATTTGTCATCCTGGTCTATCGGATATGAACTATGGTGCATTTACTCGTCATTTCCGATGGGGGTTGTTGAAAGAGCAAATTGTCCTGTTCTTTCAGAATTGCGGCTGGAATGTGACTTGGTCGTATGCTGATGATCATGATCAAGGTCGAGATGTTGGTCAAAAGGGTCTCATATTTGTTCATGGAACCAAAGCATCTGAGATTCGAAACGATTCTGAGGTCTTCCCTGCGTCAGCGCGTGAAACTCCAGCAAAGAAACCACATCAAATCGCAGCTGAACTGGCTACTACCATAATCCCGGGAATTCAAGATGTTGTGAGAATTTATACAATGAATCGAGATGAAGGAGTGAAATCATATCTGAGTTTTGTGAGAGGTATTAAGCCATACTTGGACCAGATTGCATCTGGATTCAAGTATCCTGTCGAACTTGGACACATTTCACCACGACTCTTAGGTGATCCATTCTCCATAGAAGCGAAGGGAGAGCGCTTTACAGATGATGAAAGGGAATCATTTGTAACTGGATATCTCCAAGCAATTATTCAATTTGTGTATTGTGCGATAAGGCAAATTGAAGGTAGATCGTTCCATGGAACTAAAATGCATTCTGAGAGTCAAAAAAATCCAGCATCCGATGGAATTACTTCCTGCTTGCCGCTGCTCCGCATATTGGAAAACGAAGTTTCTTGAAATTAGACAAACACTTTAGGGCGTGAGTACAGATGGTGATTTCTCAGAGGTTAGAAGCCGATGCCTGACACGCGATTGGAAATCGATTTTGCAGGAATCTCGTTCAAGAATCCATTCATGCTATCCTCAGCTCCTCCAAGTATGAATCCGCGGCTTGTTGTCCGGGCTGCTAAACTTGGATGGGGCGGCGCCGTTTTAAAGACAGTAACAGAGGAGCCAAGTGTTGACCCTCGAACTCGACTTGGTGCTCTGCGAAGAGGAGGACAATTGATTGGCATGAACAACATCGAACTACTGTCTCGAGAAACCCTCGAAAAGTGGATTGATTCATACATTCCTCAGATGAAGAAAGAATCGCCAGAGGACTTCATACTTATTGCTAGCATCATGAGCGGTCCCGACCCAGAAGGATGGACAAAACTTGCAGAAAGGATGTCTAGAACTGGTGTTGATGCATTGGAGCTGAATGTATCTTGTCCTCATGGTTCTCCAGAGAAACATATGGGTGCATTCATTGGACAGAATGCTGATTTAGTGGAGAAAGTTACAAGGGCGGCAAGGAAGGGCAGTGATCTTCCAATCCTTGTGAAGCTGACACCAAATGTGACCGATGTTGTTCCTATAGCTAGAGCTGCTGTGAAAGGAGGCGCGAATGGCGTTTCAGCAATTAACACTGTGGAATCCCTTATCGGTATTGATATTGAAACCGCATCACCCCTGCCTACTGCGTATACCATGAAACCAAGTGGTAGACTAAGCACGTACGGGGGATACTGTGGACCCGCGGTGAGGCCAATTGGGCTTCGTATCGTTTCACAAATAGCCAGAGCAATTCCACATGTTTTGATATCAGGTATTGGTGGAATTGAAGATTGGCATAGCGCATTAGAATACATCATGGTGGGCGCAACGACTCTTCAAGTCTGTACTGCAGTGATGTGGAATGGATTTGGCATTATCAAGGATATGATTAATGGTCTTGAGACCTTTATGGTCCGGAAGGGGTATGATAATTTGGCGTCAATGGTTGGTGTGGCTCTGCCCAGGATCACCACATGGGAGGCATTGGACAAACTTCCTCCTGTCATTGCCAGAGTTAATGACGCCTGTACTGGTTGCAAGAAGTGCGTGATTGCCTGCGCAGATGGAGGATATCTGGCTATCCAAATGCGTGAAAAAGCTGCATTGGTGAATCCTGAGAAATGCGACGGGTGTGGACTATGCTATGTTGTTTGTGATGACAATGCAATCGAATTTGTTTACAAGGGCTAATGCACAAGAATCAAATAGAGGGCTCTATGTCTGCGAGAGTCCGCAATACAGGTTGTGAGAATCATGACTGAAATTGTCAAGAATTACATTAACGGAAAATGGGTTGAGTCTGAGTCGTCAAAAACAAGTGACGTTATCAACCCTGCCACTGGAGAGATTATTGCTAAAACGCCTCTAAGCACAGTAAAAGAAACTCAGGAAGCTATTGGCGCCGCAAAAGCGGCATTCTCTCGCTGGCGTGCAACTCCTGCATTGACAAGGGTTCGATATCTGAATAGAATTGGGAACGCATTTGAAGATGAGTTCGAGGAGCTATCAAAGATTCTCACAACTGAACAGGGAAAGACTCTAGACGAGGCCCGAGGAGAATATCGTCGAACCATAGAGAATATTGAGTGTGCAACCAGCATTCCTTCCCTTCAGATGGGCTATAACTCAGAGGATATCGCAGCTGGGATTGATGAAATGGTCATTAAGCAACCCTTGGGCGTATTCTTTTGCCTTGCTCCTTTCAACTTCCCCGGCATGGTACCGACTTGGTTCTGGCCGTTTGCAATAGGCACAGGAAATACATACATCGTAAAACCATCCCCGCAAGTTCCTCTAAGTCAAGTAAGGCAATTTGAGATCATCCATGACCTCAGACTGCCAAAAGGCGTTTTGAATATGATTCATGGTGGTCCAGATGTTGCCAACACACTAATTGAAAGCCCTGATACTGTTGGGCTGTCATTTGTCGGTTCAACCCATGTTGGTAAGGTGGTTTACAAGAAAGCTGGAGAGTTTGGAAAAAGGGCGCAAGTCCAAGCTGGTGCAAAGAATTTCATTACAGTGATGCCCGATGCTGACTTGGAGCGTGCGGTCCCTGCCATCATAACTTCCTTCTATGGCTGTACAGGTCAACGCTGTCTGGCAGGGGGTGTACTACTAGCTGTTGGTGAGGTCTATGAGCCATTGAAGAAAGCCATTCTCAAAGCCTCACAGGAACTAAGTGTCGGTAACGGAATTGAAGAAGGGATTCAGATGGGTCCTCTGGCTTCTAGAAATGGATTGAACAATGTCCTGAATATGATTGATTCTGGAATCAAGGAAGGTGCCAAATTAATCCTTGATGGTCGAGGAATTCAAGTGGAAGGCCATCCTAGTGGATTCTTCCTCGGACCAACTATCTTTGACAAAGTAAAACCAGAGATGAAGATTGCAAGCGAAGAGATTTTCGGACCTGTCATTCCCATCATTCAGGTGAAAGACCTCAACGAGGCGATCGATATTATTCATGCCAATAGATACGGAAATGCCTCCTCGATATTCACCACAAGTGGTGCAGCCGCTAGAGAATATCAGTACCGGGTGAAAGCTGGCAACATTGGTATCAATGTTGGCGTTGCAGCTCCAATTGCCACGTTCCCATTCTCAGGGATGAAGGATTCATTCTTTGGAGACCTTCATGGCCAAGGTCGTGATGCAGTAGATTTCTTTACTGAGAGCAAAGTTGTCATCTCTCGCTGGTAATTAGAACGCCGGATGTGAGTAAACTGGAATTAGGTACGTTTGGAGCGGTGATGAAATTTGCATTGGAATTGGAAGCAGCATCACTAGAATTCTATGAAAAAATGCTTGCATCAACTATTGATGCTGCTTTCAAAGAACTGCTTGAGAGGCAAATTATACGGATGAAGAATAGGATCAGGAGTCTGGAGCGGGTTCGACGAGAGAATATCACGGAAATGATTCTGGAACCGATTAGGGACCTTAATGGTGATAACTATAGTATTAGCACTTTCTTGTCCGATATAAAATCAGGAAACGCTGCATATGAAACCCTCTTCCAAATTGAACAACAGAAACGACGATTCTATTCCGACTCGGCTATGAAGATTGAATTCCTGATTGAGGCTGCCAATGCTTTTGAGCAGTTCGCAGATGATCTTGATACAGTCATTCAAGAAATAGAAAAACACCAATAGAATCCCTACCTAGTTCATAATTCTGTTTCATCCATAGTTGCCCACTTCTGTGAGATTATTAGTGGGACTCTGACCATGCAACAAGATTCCTATGGAACCTTGGCAGGCTGAAAAACTAATAGTTGAACAAACAACCGAACCAATTACGCATAGTCGGCTTGTTAGAGACCTTCTTGGGATAGGCTTGAAGGTTGGTGATACAGTAATGGTCCACTCATCAATGCGGAGACTGGGTTGGGTCGTTGGAGGTGCCCCTACAGTAATCGATGCCCTAATGGAAGTTCTCACTCCTGAGGGGACACTTGTCATGCCTGCCCATACCACTGATAATGGTGAACCCAGTGGGTGGAACTTTCCAGCCGTTCCACGAGATTGGTGGCAAACTATTCGTGATGAAATGCCTCCATATCGTCCTGAGATTTCTCCGACTCGAAGGGTTGGATGGATTCCTGAAACATTCCGGAAGTATCCTGGGGTGATAAGAAGCGCTCATCCTCAAGTTTCTTGCAGTGCATGGGGTAAGTTCTCAACGGTTGTAAATGAATCACATACTCTAGACCAGGCTTTTGGCCCTACTAGCCCTTACGGAAAGATGTATGAATTGAATGGGAAGATACTACTGATTGGGACATTTCATGATGCCAATACCACTCTCCACTTTGCAGAATCAATCGCCTCCATTCCCAATTTTCCTTTAGTGAATAAAGGTGCAGCAGTAGAGGAAAATGGTGAAAGGGTCTGGAAAACCTGGAGAGAACGGGATTTCAATAGTGATGATTTCAGAAAACTTGGTGAAGCATACGAGACTGCCAAAGGAGTGGTACCCGCAAAAGTGGGTCAGGCAGAGAGCCGACTAATCGATGTTAGGGATCTTATTGATTTCGCAGTTGAATGGTTTTCCAACAATCGAAATTATGACTAGGTCAATTCAAGGACTGTGTAATTTCTGAAGCAGTATCTTTCTATCTCACATCTTCTTCATACATTCGTTGAAGCTGCTCCGCTTTATTTTGCGCCTCCGAAGCTTCCTCATCTCTTCCAATATTGTGTAGAGCACAACTATAATTTGACCACGTTAGAGCGTCATTGGGGTCAATCCTGACTGCAACTTCTAGAGCGTCTGCTGCCTCTTCATTCCTGTTCAGTTCGGAAAAAGAACCAGCTAGGAATACCCAAAGATCAGGATCTTCAGAATCAAGTTCAATACAACGCTGTAATAGTAGCACGGCTTCTTCATTCTCTCCTAAGTCCTGAAGTACAATGCCAAGGTTCAGTAAAGCGTTTTCATTGTTCGGTTCTAAAACAAGGGCTTTCCTGAGCGGTTCCTTAGCTTCTTCGTATCTATCCTCAAACATAAGATTCATTGCAGTATTCACAAGCCGGTCGGCTTCTTTGGAGTTGGACTTCAAGTTTCTCATCTCGCTGAATAGCCAGAGAGGATGTTTTTTGAAGATTTTCTTAGGACCTCTCTCGAAAATGTAGCGGAAATGCGTAAGCACAAATGATTTTCCTCCATACCTTTAACCCATTGGTGGAAAAAATGGACCGTTTTGAAGAGAGAATTGCTCGTGTCAATCAGTTGAAGGATGCTAAAAGGTATGAAGAAGCTCTTGATATATTGCAGAAATTGCTCACTGAGTCCCCCAACGATTGGAGATTAATCAACGAAATTGGTCACCTCCATATGGCTCAGGATGACCCAAAAGCAGCTGCAGCCAAATTTCAGGCTGCTATTGAGATAGTTCCTGAGAGCGCAGGTCTGTGGAGTAACTTGGGATATGCACTGAAAGAAATGGGTGATTTGCAAGGAGCAGTTGATGCAACTCGCACATCTAAGAAATTTGCCAGAAAAACAGCCGATATCAATGGAGCAGAATATAACCTAGCCTGCTATATGGCTCTTCTTGGTAAGAAAGAGCAGGCACTTGAGTATCTCTCGCGAGTGTGCAGAAGTGATGAATCAATCAAACTATGGGCAAGAGACGATTCTGACCTTAACTCTCTTCGATCGGACCCCCGATTCAGAGAAATAATTGAATAGCCTACTTCTCCCTCTTGTCTATACCCCCACATAGCCTCGAGCTACTCTTGCCATTCCATTCATTCCAACAATAACACCTAGTAGCGCCAGTGCAAGTGTGGTATTTACTTCGGGGTATATTGAAATGACTATAGCAACGATTACAGAAACACCCCCAATGAGAAATTGACTCATTCTAAGACGCCGATCCACATCCTTCTCCAAAACTCCAATTGCCAGCCTCGCGAGTCCTAGGACCAACCAAGCTAACGCAACAAGCTGAATCATTAGAGGCTCTGCTAATCCTGTGGCTATGAGAAGGAATAATGAGATGACTATTGCCACAGATCCAGTAGTGATATTGACCAGTCTTCTTGGAACACCCTTTGCCTTCACAGCTGCGGCTCGTGCCGCCCTGGCTATTCCTATGGCCATTATTGAAATGGATAGTACAAATATCACTACAAGATGTGATAGAGTGCTTCCAATGATGATCAAGACGGCTGCAAGAACCGATATGATGCCCACTATAATATCAATCAGTCTAATCCATGTTGGAAACTCTGCTTCGGCCATGTTTTGCTACCGACCACTACTGTCATATTTCCTGAATGTTAATGTTTCGTATGCCTAGCAACGAATGGGAGAATTTTATACAGAATTACTTTGGAAACCCCTACATGATGTGGCACGACGGGATAGACACATCTTCTGTGAAGTGGCTAAAGGGTGAAGAGAGAGAAAAGGCAATTGAGATGTTGGTTCAGTCAATG
>JBHLQM010000051.1:0-26103 GCA_048884785.1 Candidatus Thorarchaeota archaeon
ACCTCCATTGCTGTCATTACCGAATTAGGTAGGGGAGGCTTTGGAAAAAGGCATATATCATTTGTGGTTGACGCCAGTGATTTATGGGTCTAGTGGAACCAGTGCATTACGTTATCAATCCCAATTCGTATGCCCAGCCTTGTAAACCAGGAATCATTAGAAAAACTCCGAGAATAATGAGCAAGACACCCACGATAATCTCTATCGTAGGGGCCGAATTAGCCAATCGAGTAGCCATTCGATTTCTAGCTTCTCCTGTCACAAGTGCTATTGCAAGATAAGGTATTGAAACTCCAACTGCAAGAAGGAAAAACATGAAGCCCAGCACAAATAGATTCGTTTCCGTACTGAATAATAATGGCAGAACAAGCAAGACCGGAGCTGTACAGGGGGCCGCTAAGAGTGCGTAGCTAAACCCGACAGCGAACACCCCAATGAGGCTTGTTGGATTTCCAGGATCGGACATGCTCAATCGGGTAAGGTGAAGTTTCTCTCTTAATTTATGCGAGAGCGTTGCAACCCCTAGAAAGACAACAATAGCACCAAGAATAGCCTGAATATAGGTATAGTATCTTAATACGAAATAACCAATCAAAGTTGAGATGGAAATGAACACTGCTAGAGATGCAAGAATACCAAAGATTAGGACTCCAGTAACTTGTACGCTCTTTCTCCTACTCTGCTCTGATTGAAGATTGCGAATTAAAAAGAGAGGTAGGAGTGGGAAGAGGCAGGGAGAAGTGGCAATATACAGTCCGGCACTGAGAACAGTGCCCAACTGTATGGCTACCTCAAAGAACAGCTGCAGAAGCATTGTTCTTTCATCAGACTCCTACAATCCCATCAAAGTACTCACAGTTGCATTGTAGTCAACGAATCGCCATGTCCCTTCATGAATCCATCTTAGGGTTCCAAGTTGATCGATGAGAACAAGCGTTGGGATGTACCTAAGCTTGAAAAAGTCATCACATGCATCCCCTGCTTCATCTGTGGCGAAGCCAATAGTCCATGTGAGCTGATTTTCTGTAATATAATCACGAAGCATCTGGGGTGTATCTCCCTGAGCAGTAGTTAGTTGTACGTATTCCAGCTGATCCCTTGAGTAGTTATTGTAGAGTTTAATATTGTCTGTATTCTGGTACTTGCACGCAGGACACCATGTGGTCATGAATATCATAACAACAAATTTACCTCTAAGGCTTGACATGGTTATATTGTCACTGTCAACCATTTCAAATTCCCAGTCAGGAATTGTGACATTATAGGGCAACAAATCTTGGTCTCGAAAGAACCAAGCAGGAATTCCATTATCATCATCCGGTTCAGTAGTAGTTGTTGTTGTAGTGTCAGTTGTGGTGTCAGTAGCACCATTATCGGCAGGCAATGTTCCTAGTAAAGCCGCACCTGTAATGCCAATGACAACTATACTCATAACGAGAACGACGGCCAAGAATTGCTTTGACTCCATATTAAGGACCACCTCAAGTATGCAGTTTTGATTTGAAACTCATCTCTCAGATATAAGTCACACTGTTCACTTTTGCAAAATAAGGCAAAACACGTTGTTTCGCACTATATCAGCTTTGAACAAACGGAAGCATTTATCACTGTGAAATCTCGCGTAGCACCGATTCCCAAATGGCAAATTAACAGCATTGACAGGGAAGAAAGATAGTATACCGAGGTCCAAGCATGCCTAATCCAATGAATCCTCTCATAGTACAGTCAGACAAATCAGTCCTCCTCGAAGTAGATAATCCGAGATACGAAGAAGCAAGAGACTCTCTTGCAAGATTTGCAGAGTTGGTTAAGAGTCCAGAATATGTTCACACATACCGCGTAACTCCATTAAGTCTTTGGAATGCAGCGGCTGTAGGTCTGACTGCCAGAGAAGTGATTGATTCTTTACAGGAATTTGCCAAATATCCAATTCCAAGCAACATTGAACGTGACATCATGGACTACATGACACGATACGGGCAGATTACATTATTCTCTGAAGGCGAGGATATGCTCTTGGAGTTTCAAGATGAAGATTTGGCCGAAGAGATATGGCAAAACACCAAAGTAAGAGAGTACATTGTTGAGAGAGTTGACGAGAATACTTTCCTTGTCGATGCTGGACAGCGAGGATTTCTCAAACATGCGTTATTGGAGCTGGGACATCCTGTAGAGGACTTGGCTGGTTATGTCGAAGGTGAGCATCTGCCTTTTGAGGTACGAGAGATTGCTTTGAGTGGTGCAAAGTTTGACCTCAGAGACTATCAAAATGAGGCGGTTTCAATCTTCTATGCAGGTGGCGGCGTTCGCGGCGGGTCAGGTGTAGTGGTGCTTCCTTGTGGAGCTGGAAAAACGATGGTCGGAATTGGCGCAATGCAGAAACTGCAAACCTCCACAATCATACTATGCCCCAATGTAGTTGCCGTGCGACAATGGATTCAGGAACTTCTAGATAAAACAACATTAACTGCGGATCAGATTGGAGAGTATACTGGTGATGAGAAGGAAATAAGACCTATCACTGTAGCAACATATCAAATCCTTACTTGGAGAAGATCAAGAGAGAATGACTTTGAACACTTCCGCATTTTTGACGCTCGAAAATGGGGTTTAATTATCTATGACGAAGTGCATCTTCTACCTGCACCCGTATTCAGGGTGACTGCCAGTATACAAGCAACCAGGAGACTTGGTCTAACTGCAACTCTTGTGAGAGAAGATGAACGAGAAGAGGATGTATTCAGTCTAATTGGTCCAAAAAGATTCGATATGCCATGGAAATTACTTGAGGATCAGGGCTGGATAGCAACAGCTGTCTGTTATGAGATCAGAATTGACCTTCCTGATAATATGCGAAGGAAATATGCATTGGCTGAAGACAGAAAGAAATACAGAATCGCCGCTGAGAATCCAATCAAACTTGAGCTCATCAAGGAACTCGTTGACTACCATAGGGAGGATAATGTGCTAGTTATTGGGATGTACCTTGACCAGCTCAAAGAAATCGCTGACACCATAAAATCCCCACTAATAACCGGGAAGACCAGCAATGAGGATAGGCAGGAGCTGTATCAAGCATTTCGCGAAGGAAGACAGAAAATCCTAGTTGTTTCCAAAGTGGCCAATTTTGCCCTTGACCTACCAGATGCCAATGTTGCCATCCAAGTTTCAGGGACATTTGGTTCAAGGCAAGAAGAGGCACAGCGACTGGGAAGAATCCTCCGACCAAAAGTTGATGGTAGTTTTGCTAGGTTTTACTCCATAGTTACACGGGATTCTCGAGATATGGATTTTGCTGCAAAACGGCAATTATTCCTCACAGAGCAGGGCTATCAATATGTGATTTCCTCTGCAGACGAGGAGATTTGGAGAAGGAATCCCGAGAGCTTCTTTTAGCTCTTAGTCTTTTTTGGGATCACCGGCTTCATACAACGAGATTTTTCTGGCGATTTGCTTAATTTCATCGAGGGTCAAGCGTTTGATGCCCTTCTGGTCGACATCAAAAGCCACCCACATGGGATTGTGTGAAGCCCCTTTTACTTTTGTAACTCTGAACTGTTTGATTAGTACTCCAGCTCCTTCAAACACCGGTTCGTGTCTTGTATCGATGATAACATCACTACTGTATGTTATCAGGTCATCATAGGCAGCAAACTGCTGTAACCCTGTATGATAGGTCGCCCAACAAGGAATGGACAAGTTCTTGCAGAATGTTGCCCGCCACGCTTTAACGGCATTCACCGCTTTGAAAGGATGGGATTGCAGGAATAGCTCGGTGATGCTATCTACAAAGATTCCTCCTATTTCCTTCTCGCTGCTATCAGAGATTAGTCCTTGAATCGCATCGCTAATCTGATCAGGTTCAGTTGGATCCCTCACCATAACTGTATGGTCGTATTTCACAGTTTTTCGCAAAATCTGATTTGAAAAGCAGTCAACCAAGTCAATAAGACCTTCTTTCAACAAGTCAGAGCTCCATCCTAAGGAACTGAGATTCTGAAGAACTGAAACCGGTGTATCTTCAAAGCATACATAGATTACTCTCTTTCCTGATTCCATGGCAGAACGAGCCATTTCGTTTAGAATCAGTGATTTTCCTCCGCCACCAGGACCACGAATAACACCCAGCGCATTTCGTGGAAATCCATTGGGGACTTCGTTATCAAGAGGCGCAATCCCAGTTTTGTAAAGCTCTCTTCCTTTTGCAAGAATTTTATCAAAGCTCAATTTCAGAACCTATTCAATTTGATTCAGTACTCTCAGAATAATGTATTGCTTGTCAGTAATCATTGTATAGGAGCATTAATCATATCACCCCTTTTTCAAGATTGTCTGCTGCATGCGGTGAAATCACACCTGTGCCTAGGATGTGTTTTTTTCGGTGACCGAATAGCACCAGTGGTTTGGGTAGGCTCTATGATAAGTTAATTTATATTATATAATATTCTAACATATTATGACATCGTATTTAGATGGAGCTGGAACATATGGTAGAAAGTGACCAACGGGAGGCGTCTAATCATTCAAATCCAATGCTATTAAAGCTGAGATATGCTGCACTGGACAAAGCTTTCAGCGAAATTCGAAACAAACGATTCCGGCTAGATGAGTCAAAAACCCATGGTTGGATATCGGAAGAAGAATATCAACAAGGGCTCGTTCAACTCATTCTCGAGGGAAATGAGATTAAGAACCAACAGAGAATCATTGAGGAGCAATTGACATTCTGAGCCACATTCATATAGCTGCTTCAAAACCATATTCGTATGAAGGGACGAAATATCATCCTAATGCTATCACACCTGTTTCGAAAGCATGGAAAAACACTACAAATTTCTGAGGCAGTATATTGCCTGAGTTTTCAATGGCGATATGGCAGCCCTTCTTATATCCGAAAAATCCTAACTCTTGCAAGCGAGAGCAATCTGATATCAATTGAAGATGGAGTAATTCGGGCCGAGTTTCTCTATGATTCTCAAAGATTGCACCCCAATCAAGCAGATGCTTTGGGGAAAATTAGTTTCAGTAGAGATGTTTCACCTCTCTATTGAGATTCTGCATCCTCAATGTTTCCTATTGATGCAAGAAAAGCCATCAGATGGATATGAGGGTTTTTCCCTTGAGTCATTCGGTAGTCTATGTCAGAAGCACGTTCCAATATGTGACTCATCTTCCGAGAATCGAAGGGTCTTCTAATGATATCTTTCTGAATCTGAATCATGATATCATTTGGAGAGTATTGCTCAGAGGCAAGAAGATGTCGAAGTGTATCGCGTGCCTGAATCCAATTCTGGCTGATTGCCAAGGAAACCATTTTTCTCACACCAGTAGTGAGTGTGGTTTCGGAATGGGCGTATACTACATCTTCATTGACTTCTTGTCCTGTTGCAGCGCAAATTTGAAGAAGATCGAGCCCCCGGCGTACATCTCCAGCTGCCTCTCTGACAATTGAATCAATTCCAGAGTCATCGAATGCTACATTTTCGATCTCCGCTATACTCCGAAGATAGGATTGCATTATGTCAGGTTTGATTGCAGTGAATTTTATCACAACACAACGTGAGGCGATAGCGGGATTCCATCCGGCAAGAGACGGCGTGATAAGAATGAATCTACAGGAGTGTGAGTAAATCTCCATTGTTCTTCTTAATGCTTGCAGCATATTGTTGTCAAGTGCATCGGCTTCATCAAGAACAAGTATCTTAACATATTTGTCAGCAACGGTCACCGTTGACGCAAATAGGCTAATAGCTTGAAAAAGCAGTTGACTCCTATTTGGATCTCTTGAGCGGCCCTTTGAACTCAATTCTGCTTTGGCCTCACGGAATACAACAGACATATACTCATCAAGCTCAGTTCTTTTTGACCGATCCATTTTTGCCAGATCGCTGATATTTCGCTTTGCTGAGGCAATGGGATATGACCGAATATCACGCACATTGAGAGACTTGAAGTTTGAATCATAGAAGTCTCCAAGTACACTCTTTGCGAATATATCTGCAGCAACGGTTTTGCCGGTTCCAGACGGACCGTGTAATATGAGATGAGGAACTGTTCGGGATGCCGCGTATTTTTCAAGCTGAGATTTTGCCTGCTCTTGCCCTTGGAAATCTGTCCAGGTTTTTGGACGGTATTTGACACTCCAAAGAACAGGCTCCATTATACACACCGAATGTGTGTTCTCTTAATCCAAAATAAGGTTGACTCTAAACAGCATTATGAAATCAGACCGAAACCGTAATAGTCATATGGCTTCGAAAGCTCGGCGCTTGTTTACAATTTCAAAATTTGATGAGGATTTAATATGTCAAAGGAAACTCTCGATAAAGAATTGGACCATATTTTTAGAGAGGACCTTATAGTTGCATGCCAATACTGGGATATTGATGTCAGCGGGAGTACTTCAGGTACACAATTGACTCAGCTTCTTTCGAAAAAAATGAAAATCAAAGAAGAGAGAGATCGAATCTTTGCAGCATTTACTGAAGCAGAAGCGGACCTTCTTGGACTGCTCACTCTTAGTGGTGGTGCAATGAGTTACGATAGACTGAAACCATTTAGAAAGATTTACAGCTATGGCCAACTGAATCAAACTGAAAGAGACCTCAGGAAGAAGGGCATCATAGTCAGAAGAATGATGTCAAGATTAACCGAATTCGGACGCGAAGTTGCGGAATTCAAGGTTCTTGATTTTTTTATTCCTCATCTCAAGAGATTCTTTTCTCAGAAATCTGAAATAGTAGGAGAAAAACCGAAGAAGACTAAGAGTATTATCAATGAGAGAGATACCTTGCTACTTGATATGCTTCTCTTGTCATCATATTTGGCGAAACATGAAGTAAAAATGACAAGTTCTTGGGAATTCCCAAAGAGAGAAAGTGACAACATAAAGGATGCAATGTCCAAGACAACGGATGAGAGATTCGATTTAGTTCAGAGGACGGCCAGGAAGGCTGCAGTCTATGAGATACTGGACAAGGATAGAGTGATCCCAGGAAAAATCCAATCGTTATTTGCAGGAAAACAAGAGGTGGTATCAAAAAGAATTCTTCTCTCAGCAGTTGGAAGGACAAGGGCAATCTGGGCAACGCCAGACCAGCCAACTGAATATACTCTCAATCTAATCATTTGTAGGTTGCGAGAGAGCTCCTCAGAGGAATGGATTACTGTCAAGGAAATGCGTGACTGGATTAGGAGTGAGCTTTTCATAGACGAGCAACCTCTAAAATGGATTCAAGTTTCAGAGGAACGAGTCAGTATGGCATTGGAAACTCCCCTTCTACTTGGACTTGTTGAAGGAGCGTATAAAGGAAAGAATCTACTTGCAATACGCCTGACAGATGTAGGTGAATCTGTAATTGCAGGAAATCCTCTAGCGGAAGTTGAGGGGCAAGAAACATTCATTGTACTGCCCAATTTTGAGATAACAGTATTCTCTTCAGAAATGGATTATTTCAAGCTGTATCAATTGATGCTGATATCTGAACCAGTTAGGATTGATGTGGTCAGTACTTTCAAAATCACGGAGTCTTCAATCTTTGATGCTATTGAACTGGGCTTCAGAGAGAAAGACCTGATTCAATTTCTTGAGAGCAATAGCTCAAAGCCCCTCCCTGCAAATGTTATTCGCTCGATAAAAGACTGGACATCGCAGACAACTTTTGCGAACGTTTCGGAAATCTTGCTCTTTGAAACTGATAATGAGAAAGACTTGGAAGGACTACTATTGATACCTAAATTCAATGAGTATGTCGTTCGCCGAGTCGGACCAACGGCTGTTATAATTCAGGGTGATTTAGACCAATTCATTGATGATATGCAGGAACACAAATGCCATTGTACAAAAATTGGGTTGAAGGTAGAAGAAGGAGAGCCATCGGTTGTAACAACGGTTGCCGAGCAAGTTCTCCTCTATGGAGATCACCCAGCTTCTGATGTTGCAGATGACTGCCTGGGTTGCCCTGCAATTCAGTCCTGCAATAGGGTTGTAAGAAGAAAATCAGAGTCTGCGAGGTGAAGTCAAAATTGGTGGATTCTATCATTCCTGGTAGAATGGTAGGACACTTTCTTGGTGTTGGCAGTCTTGTTGAAGACATGAGAAATGAAGCACTAGAATATATCACTAGGCTAGAGCTGCCCTATGCATACCAGACTCCAAGCAAACATGAAGAAGATATGATCCGTCAATTTGGATCTTTGCTACATAGCTTTGAAGACAAAGGCACATTCATCTATGAAATCAATCATGATGATTTTTCTGAAATGATAGATAATGATACGCCACTTTTGCCGGATGAAAGGCACTTCCACTCACTCTATTCTATTATTGAAAAAGGTCCCTTTAATTGCCTCAAAACCCAGGTCACGGCTCCTGCCACAATGGGCTATAGTATCCGCGACTCAAAAGGAAATCAGTATCTCACTCCACAAATGTTTCACTTCTTCTTGGCCTTAGCCAAGAGGATATCAACAGGATATATGCAGCACTTTGCAGGAGTGGTAAAGAACCTCTTCATCTGTCTTGATGACCCTGCCTTGGGCTTTGTCGTAGATCTAATTGAAACAGGAAAGGCACCTGGTCTAACTCCCACTCACGTGATGAGTGCCACGGACAATATTATCCCTAAAGCAGTAACACCAATCTATCACTACTGCTATGATTGGAGGACTCTAAACAGCAATGGCAGACACTTGCTCTGGGAAAGCCGGCCAAAAATCCTTCATCTAGATATGATATCCTATCCTCCTAGAATTGACAATGAACAGGCAGAATTAGCAAACAAGTTCCTTGCAACTGGAGGAGGGATCGCATTAGGTATATTGCCAAACACCGATAGCGCATATAGTGATAGTGTGAAAGACACAATTGAAATTAATGGAGAAAAAACTCTCAGCCTGTTGCAGAGCTCGGGAGTTGACATGGAATTGCTCGAAGGACAGTTTATGGTGTCTACTCAATGTGGACTTTCTGGTGCAAGTTCACAGCTTTCAAAGCAAATCCATGAAAATGATTCGATATTCACTGAAATCATGATAAAGGAATTCAGAAAATTCCATTGAGTTCTGGTTTTGAGATGGCTGTTATGCAACAAGGATACCCTTAAGAGAAGAAGGAATTTGCTCGCATTTGTCTAGGCTGATAACCATGTTGGAACAAGAAGTCGCAGAACCAGGTTCTATAATGAAGTTTATTCAGGATTATAGAATGAAGATGTTAATACCTGAGCTCCTTGTCGTTTTTGGAGTGTGGTATTTCATCGGAGTTATGGGGCTATCACCTATTGAGGGCAATGTCTACGAGTTCTTGGGACCAATGAGTCTAATTCTGCAACCACTGTACTTTCTTCCCTCGGGATTGCTAGTGCTTCTAACTGCCTTCACCTTGCATGGCATCTATCCTCTGGATAACTACCATGAAGGAAAGATACCAGAAGTGCCAAAACTGGCGATTGTGATGATAGTGATTTCATTCATCCTCTTGCCATGGTTGGTACTAATGCAGATGATTGGGTACTTCATGACCGAAGCCACTGAATACATTAGTAGAAATCCATTCTGGGAGAGAATTGAGAGTGTTGGAGACCTATTGTTCTATGCTGGTCCAATGTTCTTTGTTGGACTTCAATGGTGGTTGCTGATTCCTGTCTTCTTCCTTAGTCAGGGAGTAGATGGAATTCACAAGATTGCGCACCATGAAACTTCAAGTGAAAAGATAACATGGATTTTCTATTTCCTCTGGCCTATATCCATGCCCTTCTTCTTCTCGCCTGTCGAGATATTTGCAATGGCTGCTTTATCTATCCCAGCATTTGCTTTCTATGGCTATATTAGACCCTACTATACATACGTCAATGCAATTCAGACACTCACATTTGCTGTGCTTGTGGTTGTGGCTCTCCTGACCGCACCATACTTGCCATTACTGAACATATGGTTTGATGGATTCATCCCACCACATATTCCGCCGCGGTTGTTGCCGGGATTTTCATGGTAGCTATTTCATGAGCGGTATTTATTCCGCATTTGTTGGCTTGCGTGTCGCCAGGTCAACATCTTCTTCTCGGAGTTTGTGCTGGAAAGGCCTGCCCTGACCATAAATAGCAGGATCTTCATTTTTCGTCTTGTTCATAATTACTGCAAACCCAATAACCTGAATGATAATAGATCCAAGAGCAATGAGAGCCACATCAAAAAAGTAGGTATGGCTCACAAACTCAGGAGGTTTCAGAAAAGCGATTAGTGGATAGACAATTGCCTGGATAATTAGACCTGCAAGATATGAAAGCACCCATTTATTCGTCCAGTTCTTCGATGCCATCTCGGGCAATACTCCTATCTACACGAGCCCCCACCGAGCTCCAATTAAAGATGCCTATTGTATACTATTCCGAATCCAACTCGTTTATTATATCATCAAGAAAGCCCTTTTCCTCCGAAGCTTCTCTATACAGGAGCAAGCATTTCTTGATTGTCGATTTTATAGCATCCAAGGAGGGATCAATTATTGGTGAAATGGACGACAGCTTCTCGTTGTTGCTCTCATTTACCACTGATAGGGCTACAATTCGTCCTTTATCGTTCACATCAAATGACAACGCGAAAATGCTCTGAATTCCTTCTATGCGAGCGACCAAGTGTGGCTCTCTAAGAGTGAAATATCCCTTCCATTCACCAATCTTGAGCCGAATTCCAATCCAGTAAATCGCAGGGATTTGAATCAATTCTGCTATTGCCTTTGGCCAAATACTAGTTTTCTGAAAGGGAAATTCATGAGAGATTGGTCCAGGGATAGCTGCTGCTAGAAATGAAATGAGGAATATACCATAGATTACCAATAATCCGCCTTCTAGGTGTGGTGAAACAAATAAGGCATCTATTGAGATAAAACTCAGTACCAATGGAAAGAATACGCAAAGCATTCCAGAGAGAAGAACCATTAGAAGCCTTTCAAAGTGAGTTTTTGCCATTAGAAAAGGATATGCCGAATTGTAATCGTTCACCATTCGGGAATATTCTTGCATCTCTACATCGCGATTTACATAGTTCCATTCAGGATTAACAGTTCCAATATCATCCTTAAGACGCCAGACGACAATTCCAATTGGTATTGGTAGAGATGTAACAAGAATAGCGATATTCAAAATCCACAGAGATGGATCTAGAAGCATTGTGACGAGCATGTTCTGGGTTATGCCATATCCAATTAATGTCCACGCGATAATGATTGCAAAAAATGCGATATAGTAATACCATCCGGGTTCAAGAGTGATTTCCTCCACTTCCGTCATATCCCTGCCAACTCCAAATGAATCATTTCGAAGAGAAACCCGGATAATGGGTAGTTATGTATCAATGTTCAGGTCTTTCATCAGGAGCGATAGCCTTTCATTTGTTCCGTGAATGCGAGCCCATTCCATGACCAAGATAGCGATTGCATTCTGAAGTACAAGCTTCACGTCCTTTACTCCAAGTTCAACGACCCGTGAAGGGACTGGATTCTTGACATAATAACCTTCTTCGTTCTCCCCGACATATTTTCTGAAGTTCCTATCGTGAGGCTGCCACCACCAAATAACATCAGGAGTTACATCGGTTTTATACATTCGAATAAGAAGAGCACCAATCGATCCTAATTCTTCCGTGGAACATTCAATATAGGCATTCTCTTCAATTGAAACAGCTCTTCCGACAATCCTAGGATTTCTATAAATCTCTAAATCCAGATCCTCAGCTTTTTCAAATACTACCCTAAGATGAGAAACTCCGATCACATTTGAGAAAGACCTTGCAAGATCGATGGTCTCTCTCAATAATGGGAGTCTGAAATCGCCAGAGCCTTTTGATGATGTTGAAAGCCATCCCCCATACGTTGTGAGAGAATGGAGCAAAACAAGAGCTGATGTGTACAGAATTGGAATCCAGACCATCAAGTCTGAATTCACATAGTGACCATAGAGTGGCAGCGTGAAAAGCAATACAATCAATACAATTGGTAGATAATAGAACCAGAGATTAGGATTAGCAACCAATCTTCGATGCCTTGAATTGTATTGTTTTGATAGATTCTCGACTTCTTCAAGCTTGAGCTGAACAGTCTTAAATTCCCAATTAGGCGGGGTATAATCCAGGTTTCTTTTCTTTGTTCGCCATCCCAAGTAAAACCCAAAAACAGCTACAATGGCTGGAACTCCAAGAAATATTAGCAGCACAAGCAAGAGATTGACTTCATTTGCAGCAATATATAGGGTTGATATCCAGTATCCGCCAACAAGATATACAATAAATCCTCCAGTGAACCAGAAAGCCGCATTCTTAAGGGAGTGATAGGTTACTGGGTGATCCGACATGATGCTTCAGCCTGCAGGGCGCAACGACGATAAATGGTCTTTAAGTCTTGTCGGTGAGTTCATTCCATGCCAAAACCCTTAATACTGTTTTATCGAATGATGTAATTAACTATTATTAACTAAATGGTGATGAAAATGTTGAAACAGGGAGATAAAGCACCCGTTTTCGAAACCACTACAGAGAGCGGTGGAAAATTCAAACTCAGTGCATTCAAGGGAAAGAAAGTCATGATCTATTTCTACCCGAAAGATGATACGCCAGGCTGCACAGCTGAGGCATGCTCTATCAGGGACTCTTGGAAGGTCTTTACAAAGGCAGATATTCCTGTTTTTGGGATATCAGGAGGCAATGCAAAGAGCCATGAGAAATTCAAGGAAAAGTACCAAATTCCATACCCATTGCTTATGGATGAGGATTTCAAAATAGCAGAGCTCTATGGAGTCTATGTCAAGAAGAAAATGTATGGCAAAGAGTACATGGGAATTGAGCGTACAACATTTCTGATTGACGATGGAGTAATTAGCGGAATTTTCGGCGGTCCTGAGGGAATAGACAAAGTAAATACTGATGAACATGCATCTCAGGTGATCAAATTCTGGGATTTGAAGCTCTAGAGGGGGAAACGAATTGCTTTCTATTGGCGACAAAGCACCCGACTTCGAAACTGTTGATGAGTCTGGAAATAAATTCAAACTCAGTGACCTTCGCGGCAAGAAGATTGTTCTATACTTCTATCCGAAGGACTTCACGCCAGGCTGCACTATGGAGGCGTGCTCACTTAGAGACGATTACCAAATCTTTGAAGGCTCTGGTATTCCTATCTTCGGCATCTCAGGAGGTTCGATAGAAAGCCATCGAAACTTCAAGAGAAAGCACAACCTTCCTTTCTCTATCCTCTTGGACGAGGACCTGCAAATTGCGGAACTCTACAATGCAAAGAGCAAACTAAGTATCATTGGTGCCGGCGCAAAGCGAATCACATACTTGATCGATGAGAATGGCAATATCGAAGGCATATTTGGTGGCTCGGAGGGCGTAGATAAAGTGAAGTCATCAAAGCATGCATCACAGATAGTCGAGTTCTGGGGACTCAAGCTCTGAAACGGAAATATGCTGAATTCACTATCTTCGAGGGACTCCAACAGCACTCAGATAGATCACTGACTCTGAAGTACCATCTAGTCCTAGAATCCCATTCATCTCATCATCATAGATAGCTCCAATCTGACATGACCCTAGTCCCAATGCCTGTGCAGATATGGCCAAATTCTGTGCAATATGTCCGGCATCCAGAAAGATATACCGATATGCCCTTTGGAGATACTTCCACTTGGAGCGTTCAAAGACTGCAGACCAGATGAATACAACTGCAGCCTTCTGTGTAAATTGCTGATCTAAGGCACCTGCTCTTATTTCTCTGGAGAAATCCCCGAGTCTCACAACATCAAGATGATGATGCGGGACGTTATAGTGGTAAAGCCCGGATTCAAGGCTGTCAACCCGATTGACAGAGAGATAGGTCTCAATGGGGTAGAGAGCTCCAGCAGATGGAACGGTTCGTAGAAGGTGGTCGGCAACTTGTCCAGTTGCTCCTTGTGTTCCCCATAGCATCTGTGAGAGACCGGTTAGTGAGATAGGATCATCCGTGTACGCTCGCACACTTCTACGATTTCGAAGAGCAGACCAAATACCCGGACCTTCGTCCTGTACCGGTGTTGGCAGAGCAACATGCTCGGCATCGAGATATTCCTTGAACGGAGAAGGTTTCTTTGTCCAGTCAAGAAAATGGTATGGGAGATGGCCCCTTGTGTATTTCGATTTTAGAAGAAAATCATCACCAAAAGCGGTCATGGCTATAAAGCTGCTGCAATCCTATATGAGTCAATGTCTAGGTGCAGAGAGAAAAGAGTGACCGAAAGGCATAGACTTTAATCGAGGCTCTTTCCCAGCTGGGCGTGCTAAGTGGGCAATTTAGCCCGCATGTTGAGGTGTAGGGGCAACAAAAAAATGCCTGATGAGAAAGTATCCGTAGAGGAGCTCAAGAAGAAGGCTGAGAAACCGGGTAAAGATGCCATGATATTGCACCCATTCTATAAGGGTAAGATACAGTCAATTGGAAAGGCACCAGTACGTGATTTCTCTGACTTCGCAATTTGGTATACTCCTGGTGTTGCTAAGGCCTGCCTGGCAATCAAGGAGAATGAAGAAGCCTCCTATGACATGCTAAATCGTGGGAACATGGTTGCCGTTGTTTCTGATGGCACCAGAGTTCTGGGTTTAGGAGATATCGGTCCATATGCTGCAGGGCCTGTCATGGAGGGGAAAGCAATCCTTTTCAAATACCTTGGAGGCGTTGATGCCTGGCCAATCTGTTTGGACACAAAGGATCCTGATGAGATTATCAGGACTGTTAAGATTTTGCAGCCAAGTTTTGGTGGAATTAACCTCGAAGATATCTCCAAACCAAAGTGCTACAGAGTTCTTGAAGAACTAAGAAATGATCCTGAGGTTAAAATCCCAGTCTGGCATGATGATGCGCAAGGAACAGCAACTGTTGTTCTGGCTGGCGTCTTCGGTGGACTCAACGTTGTAAAGAAAGATATCGAAAATATTCGCATCGCACTCCTTGGTGTAGGTGCGGCAAACACGCGTACTGCATACCTACTATTTGCAGCAGGTGTTGACCCGAAGAATGTTGTGATGGTCGACAGCAAGGGGGCTATCTATGCAGACCGAGAGGATGTGGTTGCAGAAAGAGATTATGATACCTTCAAGTATGATTTAGCACAAAAGACCAATCCTGATAGGATGACGGGAGACCTTGGTGAAGTTATCGGTGGAATGGATGTACTAATCTCAGCATCAACTCCGAAACCAGGGACCATAAAGAAGGAATGGGTTGCGAAGATGGCGAAGGACTCCATTGTCTATGCATGTGCAAACCCGTTACCCGAAATATGGCCCTGGGATGCCAAAGAAGCTGGTGCCCGAATTGTTGGTACTGGCCGAAGTGACTTCGAGAATCAGATAAATAACTCACTTGGATTCCCAGGAATTTTCCGCGGCACCCTTGATGTGAGAGCGAATACAATAACGGATGAGATGTGTGTTGCAGCCGCGAAAGCGCTTGCCGATTTGGGGGCAAAGGAAGCGAATGTGAAAAAGGTGATACCCACCATGGATCAGTGGGAACTCTATCCAGCAGAAGCCACTGCAGTTGGCATGAAGGCCATAGAACAGGGCATTGCTAGAGTTCACTGGGAGGAGAAAGACCTCTACAAGCATGCAGAGAATGTCATTCGAACGGCTAGAAAATCATCTGAGGTCTTGTACGAAAAAGGTTTCATTCCCAAGGCACCCAAGACATAGGTTAATGGGCGGCGTATGATGCGCCGCTATTCTTCATTTTCTAGATTCCATTGCAATCTATCCTAATTCAGCAGACCTGATTCGTTCTAGGTTTCGCTAACGGATCTTCTTCGCGAAGTACGCTGTGCCTAATGCAACGGGGATTAATGCCAATCCAAGAATCACAAGAAGAGAATTAATACGTGGATTTCGATCAGGACCATCAGGAGAAAGGTCGACATCATAGTCAGGAACTAACGGATTCAGTCCTTCTATGAGCTCCAATTGATCTCGAAGTCCGTCTTCATCAGAATCCTCATTGAGGGGGTTTGTGCCAATCGCAATCTCATCAGGGTCAGAGATGCCATCGAAATCCCCATCAGCTGACATGGGGTCCGATTTATAGGTGTACTCTTGGATATTTGTGAGATTGTCGTTATCGAAGTCTAACTGCGCGTCATTTACCATTGGATTGGTATGATAAGTTATCTCCCAGAAATCATCCATTACATCCTGATCTGTATCTGTTGAATTCGGATAGGTACCCAACCCGTATTCACGGATATTGGCCAGTCCATCATCATCCAAATCCTCCAAACTATCATCTACAAGAGGATTCAGGCCAAATCTGTATTCATATCCATCAGGCATTGAATCCAAATCTGTGTCTGCAACGAAGATATCAGTACCTGCGGATTTTTCCAGTGAATCACTAAGACCATCAAGGTCCCAGTCAAGCGGCGGTTCAGGTTCTGACCAAGTGTATTCTTCTGAATCCAGTGTGCCATCTCCGTCAAAATCAAACTCGTATTCTAATTCGATTTTGACTTGAGATGTAAAATTGCCTGTATTCCTTACTCCAATTCTTACGAGTTGCACTCCGGACATCTCAGTGAAGAATAGGGTAGTATTCGTCTCACTACTGGTGAGAGTTTCAATGACTTCCGAATCAGACCTAAGTGTGAATTCAAGAGGCTGACTGCTGTTTTGCAAAAGATGAAGTTCTATGAGCTGACTTGTTGACATCATATTCCAGTAGCTGGCAGAAGTCATGGAAGTCAAATTCGCAGCAAATCGGCTTCTAATAGGCTCTCCATTTCCACTATTAGCTAGGAATATTGCCAGCGAGGCGATAGCGAGTGTGAGCTTCCTAACATTCTCCATGCTATAATCAGAACTAGAGATAGAATCTGTTGGAGGATCAAGTGGATTGAGTTCTTCGGCACCTCGGATGTTTATTGTTGGTAGTCCGAGGTCTATGAATGACTTTTGGTCGTTAATGGTTTGTCCCCTAGGAGATATTGAAAGTAGATTTTCCCCGTTCTGCCTGAATGCGGTGTCCAACAAATCACATAGGAATTCGCTGCGATAGTACCCAGGCTGTGATAGTGATTCATATTGAGCCTCAAATCCGGACCTTGACAGCATTACCTCTTCAAAGTTGTAAACGGCCATCACTTCGATTCCTTCATCTATGAAGTACTGGGCCATTTCTTTTGATCCATAAAGAAAGGGAAGCAAATCACCATTTGGAGCATAATCGCCGGCTTTCGAATACGAGTAAAAAACATAGTAAATATCAATAGGAAGTCGGAATTGACTGAGAATCTCAGCAAGCATTACTATCAGCGCACATCCTCCACCATTCTGAAGTATGGTGAGTGTTGATCCGGGTTCAGTGTCAAGATAGGCACCAAAAACCAAGGCGCGTTCATCATTCCCGAAACCCTTCTGAAGACCAACAAGAGAGTCGTAACTTCCTTCAAGCCAACTATCAATCCCAAAACTCTCGAGTTTTGAACTGATGTATTCAGCCGCCGCGAAATATCCCGCTGGCTGGTATACCATACTTCGGTATGGATAGAGGTCAATCTGAGACAAGTGATTGGCGATATTTGTGGCTTCAGTTAGTTTCCTTGGAAGGTCCCACCAATTCAGATTGTTATAGGGATGTGGAATAATTTCTCTCTGTGGCGCTGTACCATCAGGTCCATCAACTGATAGATATGTGATTATTGCATAGCCAGCAATAATCATTCCCACTACTGCGATAATGGCAAATATCCGTCGACGAGACCTCAAGATTTGTATTGCTCCTTGCATGAGAATTTCTCATAGTGTCTCATAAATACGCAACGGCTAGGGCAAGCAATATAGAAATGCGACTATGAATCCATTCAATTCGTATTATAATCTGTTTCTAGTCTAATTCAAGCTTTTTCAATGTTCAACTTACTCCGAGCAAAAAGGACGATTCGGACCATAGACCATAGGGACTAGTTTTTATGTATAAAATCAGGAAATGGAATACCCCGAATACAGGAGCTACTTAGATGTCGTACGACCGATGTGTGCGATGTGGGTCATGCTTAAAGATATGTCCCATCTTTGACGCGATGGGTGAAGAACAGTATTCACCCCGTGGAAAGAACTACATACTGCAAATTATGGATCAGATAGAAGACGACCCTGAAGCTGCAAAGGAATTCAGGAAACTACTCTTTACATGCACAATGTGTGGGCGATGTAAAGAAACATGTTCTTCGGATGTCGACCTCCTCAAAGTTTGGCATGAACAAAGAGGTAACGCTGTTCGCGAGCATCCAGAGGAATTTGCCTATCTTGATTCATTGCGAGATGCTCTTGAAAATGTGCAAAACATCTACGGTCTCGATCCAGAAGACAGAGCAATCTATTGGCTTGATGAACTTGAGGACGAGATTCCTGGAATCGCTGATAGAGTATATGAGTCTGGGAAGACAGCTGATGTGATGGTTTTCCTTGGATGCCTGATGTCCTTCAGAGGAACCCAGCTGGATGTTCTAAGATCGCTTTTCAAAGCTCTTGAGAAGTCTGGCACAAGCTATTTAGTAATGGGATCTCAGGAATTCTGTTGTGGTCATCCCCTCTATCTTATGGGCGATGATCAGGGTGCGGATGAGCTTCGGAAACATAACAAGAATGTCATTGTGGATGCCAAGGCGAAGCAAGTAATCACTTGCTGCCCAGGTTGCCTAATCCAGTTGAAGGAGCATCATGATCTAGGCGATATTCAGGCATTACATCACACACAGTTCTTCGACATTCAGTATGACGAGCTACCTGGCTATAAACACGAAAAACAGTTCGCATATCATGATCCCTGTGAACTCCATAGAATCCTTGAGATTAAGAAAGAGCCAAGGTCTTTACTCAAGAAAATGAGCGTAGACTACAGGGATATTGAACCGAGCTGCTGTGGCGGCGGAGGTCTCCTACGAATGACTGACTCAAACTTGAGCAATATCATTCTTGGGATGAAAGCTGCTAGTGAAAGACTCAAGGAAACAACTGTACTCACATGCTGCCCGTCATGCAGAGAGCAACTACTAAGCAACGACCTGCGAACAAGAGACATCGTCGAGCTTGTCTCTGAGGTCTTGGAGGAGGAGAAGTAGGATGAAACTACGAGACATAGCTATCGGAGCCAATGCATCAATATACTACAAGATGGACTTCAAAAAGATCAGGGGCGTGTTCTATCCTCGGACTGAGGAGGAGCTAGTTGAAACAATCACCAAAGCCAAAGAGCAGGGCTATGGAGTGACACCTAAGGGAGGTGGCTCGGGCCTCAGCGGTGCCTGTACAGGTGGGAATGAAGAAAGAGTAATGATAAGCAGTCTCCAGATGCGACAGATTCTGACAGTATCGAAAGACCAGAAGTATGTAGATGTCCAGCCTGGTGCCACGCCTGATGAGATCAACAAGCTGCTTGCACCAATGAAAATGAAGTTCTATGTTGCCCCTAGTAGCAGAGATATTGCAACTGCTGGTGGAATTCTGAGCACTGATGGAGGAGGAAATGATACATGGGTCAACGGAACTATGCGCGACAATACCCTGCGAGTGAAGATGGTCCTCTATGATGGTCGAAAGCTAACGATTTCAGAAGATGGAGTCATATGTGATGACAAAGGCCTTGAAGCAGAACTCAAGAAGCAAAAAATGAGCATTCATGATATAGCTGGGTCACATGGAACCTTGGGATTCATTAGCGAACTACGTCTGTTGATAAAGCCCATTCAGACCAAGCCTGTCGTAGGCGGTATCGTCAACTACTCTGATAACAATGAGGCAGGAAAGGCTCTGGACTTGATGATCGCTCGGAGGATTCCTGTAGAATATGGAGAGGTAATAGCATCAGCTCATGAAGATGTTCGGGGAGACCTCACACCCCCGGTACATATCCTCGAGGTCACAGAAGATGCGATCTCCCAGTTGTCAGAGATTGTAGACTTAAAGCGACTCCCGAAAGAAGAGGTAGCCTATATGAAGGATGTAAGAATCAAACTCCCGAAGCGACAACCAAAGGTTGGAAATCAGCTCGCGCTGTTCGAGGACTATGGATTCTATGGTGAAAGCTTGCGTAAGATGCAGGATGGAATTGACGAGATTGATGCGCTACTTAGAAAGCATGGTTTCACACCATTCGCTAAATATGGGCACGGCCCGAGTAAATGGTATCAAGGAAACAACACAGCAACCTATGGAATAATTCTGCATTCGCGGGAAATCAGGCCCGAAGGCAAGACAGGAAAGGAGATCTATCAAGGAGTTCTCGACATCGTCAATCTCTGTACAAGGTTGAAGGTAACACCTAAGCCAGAGCACAAATGGCCTTTCTCTGATGAGGTGAAGAATGCTAGACTCATCGAGCTGAGGAGAATCATTGGAGATGGTTTCAACGCATTCCTCCTGGATTCTAGCTGCAACGATACACTCGCAGCGATGGTGTAGTGGAATACTTTCGGCTATGTCTCTGAGGGGTTTTTATACCCCCCTAGAGACCAACTTCTGATAAGAATGAAGAGGGTAGACGTCAGTCCTAAGGGGCTATTCGATCCATATTATGTTCCGGAAAAGTTGCTTCACAGGGATAGGGAGCTTGACAGCATTGGTGGTATTTATGCTGATTCCTACACGGGGGAATATGGAATCAATTGCCTGGTTCATGGAATAACAGGGGTGGGCATGACTGTATTCTCTCGCTACTTTCTTACGAGATTGATACCTGAGAGCTTCGATGCATATACAATCTACGTTGATGCAAAAAACAAGGACTCTCTTGAAATTGTTTCAGAGCTCAGCGATAAGGTTCACCGACAAACAAACACTCCAGTGACATTTGCGTTTGACCTTGATGTTCTTTGGATGCAGCTCAAACGTACTGCTTCAACAACACCAAAGAGGGGTGTATTTGTCATAGACAACATCGATGAACGAAATGAAGAGGTATATGCGAAGGTTGCACGACTCTCGAAAGAGATCAATGCAAGCACTATTGGAGTCCTAAATAGTCATGACTATCGACTACTCACAAAGGGACAGGCAAGTAGCATGGCCTATGATTTCGAAGTCCCATTGGACACCTACACACAGTCTCAACTCTATGATATAGTGCGAATGCGTGTTGAAGACACCTTTCCTCATGGACTTACAGACGAGATTGTTCGATATATCACAGATTGTGTTGTCGAGTTTGATGCATCCAAACCTAAGACAACCGTTGAAGCTCTGAAGGTCTTATGGCCTATGGCATCAAAAGGACAAGAGATTGACTCAGATATGGTGAGAAGTGCAACCGCACATATCAGTGCCTTCGCACACGACCAAGACTACATGGATATCATTGACACCATCAGCATGAATGATTTCATGACACTGCTTGTTCTGGAGGCTCTCTCTGAGCATCTCATGCGTTACAAGACAGAAACATACATCGACAGGAAAACACTGAATGAGATTGTCCAGATAAAATGCGAGGAGCTGAATGTTAAGTATGCACCTGATGATATTGAAAGGAGCCTTCAGACCCTGATTTTCCAGAGTGTCATTTTTGAATCAGGATACTCAAGGAATTTACTCTACGTCCTCGTTCCACCCGAGATTCTCTATGATTCGGCAATGACACTCAGAAGAGAATTAGCAAGAAGAAAATGAAATGGTGTGGACCGGAAGAACCGGCCACATATACTGTATTATTCGCCCTTCATAGCCTTTTTAGATGTAACCTCGCCCTTGGCCCAGGCTTCCAGGCCACTGGCTCCTTGAAGAGCAGTGAACTCAGACATATCTTCAGGATCAATGACTGCTATCCAGCCTGCACCATATGGGTCGTCATTCAGTAAAGCAGGATTGTCTTTCAATGCATCATTGACCTCAGTGATGATTCCGCCGACCGGTGCCTTTACGGCTCCAGTCCACTTGCCAGATTCAAGAGTACCGATACTTCGACCACTCTTGACATCCTTTCCAGCTGGTCTGAGCCGAATGAACTTTATCTTGCCTGCTGCATATGCACCAAGCTGAGTGATGCCCAGTCTAATCTTTCCGCCCTCTTCCTTCAACCATAGCGAGTCGGTTTCGCTAGAGTAGTAGCGAAGGCCATCAGGGAAATCGAACTCGTCAACTTTTACCATGGCTAATACACCTTATCTGTTTAGAAATTGTAGGGACTATAAGACAGTTTCGGAGAGTCATATATCTATCCATGAGAAGTCAATCTGGGTCTTCATTGCCATTAATGGCCTTGCGCATATGGTCAAGCTCCTTGATATCCACTTCAACGTAGACTGAACCTGAATATCCGCAACCCTCTGCACTGCAATAATAGGTGGGTGGAACTAGCCAGCCCCCTACTGAACTGGCTGCCGCTCTTAGATTTGAACTGCCACACTTTGGGCAGACTCGTACAGTACGCTGTGTCAACACACATCCTCCCGACGTGATACATTATATCTATCGCCTTGGCTTTTAAACTGCCTGCCGGCGGCAGACTGCAGTTTTCGCTTTCAGGGGCGGTTATTAGTGCATGACATGACAAGAGTATGAGATGAGAAAGCCCAAGTCAGACCTTATGCCTGGGTTCTTCACAGCAGACCAGGTCATAAGAAGAAGAATGAAGACAGGAATCACAGCTATAGATGAATTGCTCGATGGTGGACTTGAGTGCGGGCTTACCCATCTCTTCTATGGCGCAAAAGGACTCCATGATGACCTGCTCAAGATGACAGTACACACCCAGGTTCCAGAAGATAAGGGAGGCATTGGAACCCCGGTGATTATCATAGATAGTGCAAACATGCTCAAGATCGAGAAGATGACAGACTTTGCGTTTGAATTCGAACTCGAGCCAGAAGAGGTCATGGATAACATCTACATCACCCGGGCATTCAATTCATCGCAGACCTATGACCTTGTGATGAGCCAGCTGGATGAGTTCTTCCAGCGGGTTCCTGCTCGACTCCTGTTAGTAACCGGCCTTCCAGACCTCTATATCAAAGAGGGAATGACAGGAGAAGGCGCTCAACATTTGACACACATGGCAACTCGACTAATGACCTTCACTCTGCAGAGGGAACTATTCACTGTTATCTCAGCACCTCCTGCAGACAAAAATCAAAATGTCCCAGTAGGGGGAAAGGCTCTGGCCAGCTGTGCACAGGTTCATGTACAGGTCGACGAACAGAAGTCATACTTCAGGTACACACTCGCAAAGCACCCTAATCTTCCAATTAGGCGGACCTCTCGCTCAAAACCAGTCAGTTTTGGTACGACCCTGCCGCTCTCGCACTTCATTGGCTCTGAAGACGAGAAGGAGTGATGTGGTTTCCATCATCACTTTCTATCGTCATCGATACTTCGAACAAGTTCCTCAACCAGTTCTCTTGGTAGTGTTTTTGCCTGTTCAACAATTGTGTTGATTTCGTACTCGGGAACTCCCTTTCGAATCAGCTTGGCCTTAAGCTCCTCGATTTCATGGATGGATAATTTGTCATCCTTGTCGATAACATCATCAATTATCCTAGGCCTAGTTGGTGGTGGGGGTTCGGGTATATCAAGAGTCCGAGGTACTTCCTTAATTGGTATAGTATCAGGCTCTTCATCAAGTTTTGCTGGTACCGCATCAGGGCTCGCTTCACCTGCAATTCGTTTGTCTGCTTCAGCAGCCACTTCAGTCATCACTTGTTCGACTGTCTTGCCTTCCCGGCGAGCTGTACGGATTACTTCTTGTTCGATGACTTCACGAACGAATGCGGCCTGTTCACTCATCTTCATCTTTGAGATATCAGCCTTGAACTCATCCAACTCTCCGGGGCTCAGACTTGTAAGAATAGAGAGCTGTACCAATAGCTCGCCCATCTCAGGGATGTCAATCGGTATCGGCTCCTCAGGCATCTGTGAGGGGATTCTTCGTATATTCGTCTGCTGGAATGTGTCATTGAATAAATCACTAGTAATTTGCTGGCGAGGCCGGACATCAGTGAGCGGTTTGGGTATCTTGCCCTTGCGAATAGCCTTGATTTGACCATTAATCTGACGTATTTTCTTTGGTACGCTCCAGACTCGTACATATGCTGCAAGTAATATGACTAGGACTAAACCAAATGGCAATCCATATCTTGTGAGGTTTAGGACTAGTACATCTGTGTCATTTGGTAGCACATCGATGATTATCTGAATCTCCTTTGTTTCATAGAAGCCAATGCCAACCTGAATGTATACAACTCCACCGCCCGTGTAAAGCAGAGTTCCTGTTAACAGAGTGATTTCGTAGTACCCATTTCCAGTATCTCGGACAGATGGAATTACAACATCTGAAGAACTGCTCGCATTCAAACTGGCTCCAGATATTCCCCTGTTATGCCAAGTATCATTGAAAAAGTAGACAAGAATTGGATTGTTTCCATTTACAAAGCTCAGCTGGACATCAGGATTCGTTAAGATAAGTTCTGTAGGAATTTGAGTGACTTGGATTCGAATTAGGATATCAGCAACCTTTCTATTTTCCAAAAAGATTTGTATATACAATCTATATGCTTCTGGACTAACTAAGGCCGCAATAATCGCGTCAGTTGAATCGAACGTGAAACTATACAGACCACCCCCAATCTCAATGAGAGTGACATTGAGATAGCTCTCAATAGATGGACCTCGGAGGTAGCTGTTTTCCGTTGGAAGAGCACCTTCCAATCCAAGGCCTCCAACACTGCCATCATTCGGATCGACATCTAAGAATGAGAAGGTGATAGTAACCGAGTCGCCAATGGGTAGAAGGAGGCTACTGAAATCATCCAATGTGCCAGAGTATGTCGGAGTATAATCTATTGTATGCACAACCAAGAGCGTGCCAACTTCATTAACAATAATAGTTACACTTGCAGGGCCTTCCTGATAGTTTTCTTTAACGAACGTTATTGTTAGAGTGTATGAACCCGGTGACACCAAAGAAGTGTCCACAGGGATAATGTAGGTTCCGTTGCCGAGATCAGTTGCATTTCCTCCAAACGTGCCCCAAGAATAGGTTGCCTGCGCTCCAAGAACAGGTCCAAAACGGCCTGCATCAAAAGTGAAACTTAGGTTGCCTGACCAACCCCAGCTCTTTTCAACGGTCGATGGGCGAATCACTTCAGTTGGAATTCGTTTGATGGCTAGACTTAGTCGAGTTGATGAGCTTGAAAATATTGGGTTATTTGGAGTCGCACGGAAACTTAGACCCCAGATTCCAAAACCAACTTCAGTGGTATTAAATGTGACCATGAAGAAACCGCCGTATCCAAGACTCGTGAGATTGCCATAGAGCCCTTTCTCTGCAAGTACCCACGTCACAGTTGCATTATCAATATCAACCACCAAGTCAGGAGCATTGAGATGAACAGTGAAGTTCACCAATTCGGAATAGAATGCCTCTTCGTCTACTGTTGTTCCACCTGCCAGCAAAAGAACTGACTGTGTCTGCAACAGACTAATCTTGAATGAGTCAGCAGCAGGCACATAGTTAACCAGATTAGCAGATAGTTGTACAATGTACGATGAGCCAATGTCTAGTATAGTAGGACCACCAGCGGGGATTTGACCTGTGTAGTAGCCAGGTGTTCCATTATAGACTAATGGTGTCGGATATCCTTCAAGAACAGCGAGAACTTCAGTAACATATGCATCTAGGACTGGACCGCCACTAGCAAGGTCAATCAGATAGACAGTAATATTGATTTCTCCACCGCGAGGGATGAAGAGTAGACTCTCACTTGGATTAATAGTCGTCATATCTGAAGATAATGAAAGCACAACCACAGTGATTGTAGTAATTGAAGTTGTGAATCCTGTCTTATTTGCACGAATCGTAATCACAAATGTACCTGCACCGAAGTTCGTCGTATTCACTTGTGCCAAATAGGCACCTGTGTCAGCAACTTCAGGTACAGTTCCTGAATACGCGCCTGAGCTCCAAGTGACTGTCGCCCCAGTTGTGAAGTTGCCATGAAGTAGATCGTAGAATTCTACACCAAGCGATGCATTCTCTCTCCAGTTCACTTGGATGGTGTTGGGAACAGGATTCAGATATGTATTAATCTCTACAACATTAAA
>JBHLQM010000052.1:0-11860 GCA_048884785.1 Candidatus Thorarchaeota archaeon
TGCATGTTATGACGCAAAGATAAACTGTGATAGATGGCCTCTCAATATTTCCGCTGTTAGGAGAGCATTTCATTATGCGATAAATAAAACCGCTATCTGTGAAATGCAAGGACTTCGTCCACATGATAGTTACTTGATATCTCCATTTCCTCTGTCTATTGAATCAGAAATGACTCACCACTATTATGATGCAGAGGTAGAGGTAGGAAATGCAATTCTTGATTCCATCGGCTTTTTAGATAGTGATTCAGATGGATGGCGCGAAGGACCTGGAGGTGTGGAGATACCTCCAATCAACATTGAATTTCTACGAGGTGCGGAGGATGGTCCTTTGCAAGAAGATGCTGCTAATTTCCTAGTAGATGCATTTCAGAATCTCAGTATTGAAGCATACTCGACAAGATATTGGGACGGATTTAATCCCGCATTAATAAAGGCTGAAAATATGGATTTTGATATATTTCTCATTGCAATGGCTGGATTTGATCTCACATTGGATTCTCTCATAGAAGCGTTTAGCAACGATTGGTATGGTTGGACAAATTCAACATTTGATGAATATGCAGACATTGCTGCACATTCAACTAACTATACAGAAGTAACAGCAGCGATGAAACAAATGCAATATATTTTCATTGAAGAAGCTCCTCAACTAATGCTACAACAATTACCTCTGTTTTCTGCGTATCGAACAGACAAATTCGATGGTATCATAGAACATCCGACGTATGGACCACATAGTTTCTTCACCGGCTTGAATGTAAACGGCACAAGTGATACTCTTCTTTTTGGTGATACAAATCATATCCTTTACAATCATGAGGTAGTTAGCTTACCCTACTATACTTGTGGTATCGACGTAGCAACTTGGTGGTCTGTGAAGTCTCACATGGAAATGCTACATGATTCACTTGCTAGGCTAGATCCAAATCTCGATGTAATTAATTGGTTGGCTGAAGAAGTTAGTATTGAAACGCATGAAGATGATGATACAATCCCGGAAGGGAATACACGATTCATAATAGACTTAGTTCAGAACGCAAGGTGGAATGATGGAGAATCAATTACTGCACATGATGTTGTGTATTCAATTAATTGGTTCAGGGATATTTATGATGGAATTCCCTCAGACGATTATCCAACTGAACTATATCGTTGTGTAGCAGTATCTGATTCACGGTTGGAAATTCAATTTTCCACAGAATCATATTGGCACTGGTACAAGATATGTTTCCTGCCGATTTTGCCAAGACATGCACCAAATCAATATGATCCCCTTCGTGCCTATCAACTTACACCTGACGAGTTCACTGAAAATCTTGTTGTATCCGGTCCATTCATGGCTTCTGAGTGGGTACTGGGTGAGTATATAGAGATTGTCCAGAATCCATACTATTGGAGGAACCCACCTGAAAATACTACACCTCCTTCGACTACTACACCTCCTCCAGACTTCACGATGACATTTGTCACTGGAATTGTGGGTGCAGTGACAGTTGCGGTCGTAGGTGGCTATTGGATCCTAAAGAGAGAATAGTGATTCGAAGAGACCTCTAGCTCTAGTCGAGAGTTTAGGAAGGCCTAATAGGATTAGGACTATTCCGAAGATGAACATCGTTGAGATATGAAACTGTAAATGCTAAATCTCTACTCTCAAAGCCAATCTATGGGGATAGCTGGTTTCATATCAATAGGTCAATCAACTCTTACAGAGGATGCGAGTTCGGATGTAACTATTGCGATGGTCGCTCCGAGTACTACCATGTAGATGATTTCGATTCTCACATTAGAATCAAACAGAATGCTCCAGAAGTACTAAGAAAGGAGTTGGAAAAAGAGGGATTCGTTTCCCGCTCAAAACTGGAGACAGAAACACTGTGGGCATTCTTGGAAGATGAAGATGCAAAAAGGCTTGCCTTGAAAACGCCGCGTAGGCAGGTAATAGGCGTTTGCGGAGGTGTATCAGATGGCTATCAACAAGCAGAGGAGACTCATTGCGTTACTCGACGTAACCTAGAAGTCTTACTTGACTTTGAGCTGCCTGTCTTCATTCTGACCAAATCAAAGCTTGTTCTACGAGATCTCGATTTACTCAAAAAGATACATGAGGTCGCATTCGCCAATATCGATTTCACAATCACGCTACATGATCCTGAAGTCAAGTCGGCTTTTGAACCGAAATCCGCAACAACTGAAGAACGGTTTCAAGCACTCAAGAAACTTCGCTCATTGGGCTTCTTCGGGGGAGTCATGGCAACGCCCCTAATTCCTGGTATAGGCGACAACTACGAAAATATGAGAGCATTGGCAAAGGAGGCAAAAAGAGCCAACGCCGAATTCATCGTCTTTGGTGGAATGACACTAAAGCCGGGCAGGCAAAAAGACCTCTTCCTGAGAGTTGTGAAACATAAGTTCCCAGAACACCTTGATTTCATCACAAGGATCTATGCATTGAACAATAAGTATGGCAATCCTGACTATTCTGTCAAGAAAGTTCGGTCGATGCTCAGAGGATATGAAGTCTGCAAAGAAGTTGGTATCAGCGACAGGTCGGTGCGTCACAAAATCCCCTTTGAACATGATGTGAACAATCTTGTTCTTGGCAAAATCCTGGATATTTTATTCTACCAGCGATATCTGCTGGGTATGAGGAAAAGTGAACTACAGCCACATAGTGACCTGGCTATAAGGCTGGAACGAGGAGTTGAGAACCTTAACGAGCTGAGGGACAATGGAAATCTTCAGAGCAGACTCCTAGTTGATGATGAATTGCTCTCTCAGATTACTCAGATAATGGACACTGGCTCCTGTGATAAACTAGC
This sequence comes from Candidatus Thorarchaeota archaeon, assembly GCA_048884785.1. Taxonomy (GTDB): domain Archaea; phylum Asgardarchaeota; class Thorarchaeia; order Thorarchaeales; family Thorarchaeaceae; genus MP5-2226. The sequence continues at coordinate 2,823 of JBHLQM010000052.1, forward strand.
AAAGATTCATGAAATGATTCAGGAACAGGTCGAAATGCAGCGTGTAATTGAGACCTAGACCCCCTAGTGTCAGTGTTCTCCAGAATACGGAAGAGTATTATTGATGTGTACTAAGCCCAGTCAATCAGGTGATATCGGGTGAGGGATCAGACACGTCTGGCACTGGAAACATGCAGCAGGGAAGGAGCAACATATGCTGACATTCGACTAGTAACAGTAAAAGACCAGGATATAACGATTAGGAATGGGAATCTTGATGCTCTCAATCTCTCAACAGTGAAAGGATACGGCATCCGCGTCATAGCCAATGGCGGATGGGGTTTTGCAGGGTCATACGACTCCTCAGCTGATGAGATTCGTCGCGTATCGAAACTGGCTGTTCGAATTGCTAGGGCTTCAGGTTCAACGCGGAAGAAACCGGTCATCTTGGCTGAGACGGACCCTGCCCAGGACAGGTATGAAACTAAAACGCAGAGGAACCCCTTTGATGTATCAATCGAAGGCAAACTCGAAGTCCTTCAGGAGGCTGAGCAGAGACTGCGAAAAGCTGGCGACTCGATAAAGATGAGTCGTGCAGACTACCGGGCGCATCAAGAAGACAAGCTTTTTGCCAGCACTGATGGTGCGTATATAGAGCAAAGAATTGTGTGGTGTGGCGGAGGCATCTCTGTCGTAGCCGCAGGCACTGGCGTTCCGCACCAGACGCGGTCCTTTCCGGGATCTTTCAGAGGTGATTTTGCGACAAGAGGTCAGGAGTACTTCGACTCGCTTGCGCTAATAGAGAACGCGGAAAGAATTGCAAAGGAGGCAATCACCCTCACCGAGGCGAAGGCATGCCCCACAGAAAGAAGCACCCTTTTGCTAGATGGACACCAATTGGAATTGCAAATCCATGAGAGTTGCGGTCACCCAACAGAACTAGACCGCGCATTGGGCACAGAAGCAGCATATGCCGGAACGAGCTTCATGACTCCTGACCTTCTTGGAAAGCTACAATATGGGAGCGAGCATGTCTCAATGACCTCAGATTGCACGCTTGAAGGTGGGCTTGGAACATATGGATACGATGATGAGGGTGTCAAAGCAAGGAGAACAGAGCTAGTAAAGGAGGGTCTTTTTGTTGGCTATCAATCCTCCAGGGAGACTGCCGCCATTATCGGGCTGGAGTCTAGTTCTGCAGGAATGCGTGCTGACAGTCCCCAGAAAATACCGCTAATTAGAATGGTGAATATCAATCTGGAGCCAACGGGCTGGAAACGAGATGAGATTATTGAGGACACAAAGAATGGCATTCTTATGTCATGCAACAAGAGCTGGAGTATAGATGACAAACGGCTCAATTTTCAATTTGGCACTGAGATAGCGTGGGAGATCAAGAATGGAGAGATTACACAAATACTCCGCAATCCAACGTATACAGGTATCACTCCTGAGTTCTGGGGAAGCATGGATGCACATTCAAGTGATGATTGGCGTCTGTGGGGAACTCCGAACTGTGGAAAGGGTCAGCCAGCCCAAGTGATGTATGTTGGACATGGCTGTGGCACGGCACGATTCCGCAATGTTCGAGTTGGTATAATCCAGGAAGGAGGTCGATAGCATGGTTTGGAAAAAGGAGCTCCTGCTTGAGAAAGCAAAACTGGTCTTACAAGAAGCAGAAAAACTTGGAGCCACGCAGGCGGAAGTAAAGCTTTGTGTTGCCGACACTGCTCTCACACGTTTAGCGAATAGTATCATTGATCAGAATGTGGCTGAACGACGGTCTAGTGCCAATATTGTGCTCTACTATGGAAAGAGAAAGGGATCTGTGGATTTTGAGGTATTCGATAATGCTTCACTAAGGGCCGCAACAGAAGCTGCTGCGAAAATAGCTAAGGTCTCTCCTGAGAATCCTGACTTCCTCTCCATTCCGGAACCTCAAGAATACTCTTCAAAATTGAAGCAATCGGATCTAGTATCAGAATCTACACTCAATGCCACACCCGAACTCCGGGCGGAGTATGCTACAAAGGCAATTTCCGAATCCCATAATGTTGACAAACGTATTCGTGCAGTTGCTGGGGCTATATCGCATTCAGTGTCTGAAACGGTGTTCGCCAACAGCCTGGGAATTGAGGCATATCTTTCTGCAACACGGGCGGCGATTAATCTGACAGTTATGGCAGATGAGGGCAATGAGGAAGCTGCAGGATGGTCACAGGATATTAGGAATGGATTTGGTGATCTACAAGTAGAGGAAGTGGCTAAGAGAGCTGCGCAGAAGGCTGCCAATGGTTTTGGAACCAAGGTTCTTGATGCTGGAGAATATGAGATAATTCTTGAGCCAGCTGCGCTTGCAGGGTTCGTTTTTCTCATGTGCTACTATGCCTTTAATGCTCGAATGTATCAAGACTATACAAGTTTCCTGAGAGATCGTATTGGTGAGAAGGTCTTTTCAGACAAATTCACAATGCGTGATAATCCTCTTGATACTAGATTTGCCAGTCCACAATTCTTTGACGCTGAAGGGTACCCCAGAGCACCCCTTGATTTAGTGGATCATGGCGTGGTCAAGAGTATTGCCTATGATACCATTACGGCCACCAAAGACGGAGTTAAGAGCACTGGCCACCAAATGCGCTTTATGGGTCAATCCATGCCTATGGCTCAGCATGTCCTGATAGATGAAGGCAACTCATCCTTGGAGGAAATGATTGAGGAGACAAAAAGAGGAATCCTTGTGACTCATTTCCACTATCAGAATGCAGTGGACCCATCTAAAGGCGTTCTCACAGGCTTGACACGTGATGGTGCATGGTTGGTAGAAAATGGTGAGGTCAAATATCCTCTAAAGACCCTGAGATATACTGATGCGGCACCTAGATTCTTTGGGTCGATTGACTTAGTAGGAAAGTATGGCTATCTAAGAGATAGTACGTCAATTGTACCCTCCATGAAGCTTCCATCCTTCAAAATCACAGGTAGCACAAAGGGGTAGTTGAGAACCTATTCGGTTTCAAAGACAAGGAATGTATAGTGTCCCAAACGACTCAAAGAAGCAGGCGGTGTCCTTTCAGTTACTACAGTTGCAGTTCCAGTAGAGAGGTCAATATCTAGACCATCCATGAACTTGAATCCGAGACCTGAAAGTATCTTAATGTTGTCAACAGGATACAAAAGGCACGGCTGGGTCACAATCAGAATCGCCCCAGTTCTTAATGCATTGCGAATTCCTTCAATGCTCTTTCTTGCATCAGTGTATTCTTTGTAGTATTCGCTCACATAACCAATGACATCATTATTCAGTATTCCAATGTCAAAGCAATTCATTGGCACTGCTCTTTTCTTGAGAATGTCCTCATCCAACCACGTTTGATTTCCCTTTGCAGTATTCAGGTACTCCAGCTGAATATCTGGAAATCTGGCACTTTCAATCATACTTTCGAACTTCGCAGCAACAATTCGGGTATTGGATACGAGTCCGTGTTCAATTAGCTTGTCAAATAGGCTCTCAATTCTTAATGAATGTATATCCATACAATAAACCAGAAGATGGGTTTCTATATTGCCCATGCACTTTGGCAAGATGGTATGAAAGAAGAGCGGAACTTCGTCATTCTCACCTGATGCAAAATCAGCAATGAGAAGGGTTTCCTGTTTATTCTCTAGTAATGCATTTTCAATCAATTTGATGAGAGAGTTACTTTTGCAAATCCATGATAATGGAATTGTCTTGTCAATGAAGTCATTCAAAGTGTAAAATAGCTACGCTGCCTTCTTTATGAAATTAGCCTCTGTTGAATGGTGGTCTAAACGGTCAAATTCGCCACAATGTTAGGGTTCATAATACTCCGCTTTTGCTTGCCAGCAATCAAAATCAGGTGAACTATCATTCCTACAATCTTGAATCAAGAGTGCTGTATTGCCTGTGGAGAGTGTATCAAGGCATGCCGGTATGGTGTGTACGAGAAGCTCGATGAGAAGCCTCAAGTTACAAATGTTCAATATTGTAAGGAGTGTGGGGAATGTATCAAAGCCTGTGAGAATGGATGTATTCGCTTTAGACCCAAACCCTAATGTTTCTGTTACCTGATTCAAAATCTTGTGTAGGAACAGAAGACATCCTCTGGAAATATTGCCTCGAGTTTCTCTGCACATTCCTTGGTACAGTCAATCTCATTGAATGCATGAAGCAATTTCGCCGGCGATATTCCTGATATCACCTGAGAAAGTTGGAATGGATTCAATGTAATATCTGGTGAGGCATTCGTCCGCTCTATGTGGAGTTTTCCATCTGCTGGTGTCAATCGATATGTTCCCTCATTCCAAGGACATTGATCCTCCTTGAGTTCCACTATTACAGGCTTTATCGCAACCGTTGGGATATTTATTGAATTACAGTATCCTTCAAAGTCAATAACTCTCATCATCATAGATCCTATTTCTACAGATTGACCTCCTCTATAGATTGCGTTTTCCACATCTACTGACCGAATTTCAGAAAGATAATGCCGAACAGGAAATGCAATATCAGCATACCAATGGATTTCGTTCGCATTTGCTGCATAGTTACGGACTTGCTCTATTATTGAAGGGATGACTTCTTCGTGTCTGTACGCTGTTGAAGACACAAGCAAGTCATTGCCTGGTGCTGATTTTGATTTTTCATATCTAAACCAAGCAGTTCCCACAGATTCTTCATTCTTTTCAAAAATCAGCATATTCCCCCCTTCGATCAACTCGTTGATGATGCGTCTAAAATGAGGGAACCGAGACCCGTACCGCGTCATAGAGAGCTCGATGTCTATGATATTCTCAACGTCATCAGCGGTGGCCTCTCTGCAGGAAATAGCTTGATTGGTTTTGCCAACTCGTAGGGCATCTCTTCTTATGGTATGCTTGGTACGCCTTTCAGCCAATGCATATCCAAACCGCTCGTAGAAAGGACGGTAGAAAGGATCTAAGATTGATAGTACTGCGTCTTCTTCCCTCATTTTTACGAAAGCTAGGTCAAAGAGCTTTTTCACCAGCCCTTTCCGTCTGAAGTGTGGCATGGTTGCCACAGCCCAAACACCTCCAAAGGGAACTGGACGACCGCGAATTCTATTCTCGTCTGACACGAATAGCGAGAGATTTGCTACAACATTGTCACCATCTACAGCAACGTAAGCCCACTCCCTATTCTCCGGCCTGTGCCAGTTGCTGATCCACTTCTGTTTCAGAACATCTTCATAGTTACTTGTGGATTCAAATGCCTTCCATAATACTCGAACCGCACTTTTTCGGTCCTCTTCTCTGGCTTCGCGAACTTCAACCATACTAGCCTAACAATGACTATTGTAAAAGACCTTTTCGGACACTGCCATTCTTGAGTAGCAGCAAGAGAGAAAAATGAACGCCGGGGGGAAATTCCTACTTCATAGAAAGAATAGGATTTCCCCGCCCTTGATTGGTATCTTATAGAAATATGTTATTTCCATACCAAGGTCCTGAGCCAAAGGCAACCTGAAGCACATTATAGCCAACACCATCGCCATTGTCGTTATACCATGGCGTTTCGGGTCTACTATCCATTGCTGCGGCCCAGATGAATGCCTCTCTCATAGAGATTAGGCTATCATTGTTGAAATCAGCATCAACTGTCGATCCATCACTATTCCATGGAAACCCGACAAGGGCAGACATAAAGTGATACACGAACTCATCCCAATTGCCTTCTGTATCTGCTGAATACGAAGACTCATCGTCCTTGCATGCAGTAAGGATGACCCTATTCGCTGCACTGATGTATTGGATGAATTTGCCAGAAACACACTGTTCCATGACAATTATCATATGATGGCAGGTGATAGAATCCAACCAATTATCTACCTGGGTTTGTGTCAATGCTCCACTTGGATCTAGTGCATCCCATACACTGATGCCTCCACTTCCTCCGTGGTTTGTTGTATAGAAGAAGAGGCTATCCCTGAGCCCCATTTCCTCACTGAGAATTCCAAATACTGTATCTAGCGAATCATGGGTTGCCGGGTAATCAACTGGAGTATACGTATCTTCTCCTACGCCATCCTTGTAAATTACGTAGATGTTTTCAGCTAGATAGCCATGCATAAGCAGTATAAAGTGCATGTAAATAATGTCATTCCAGTATCGTGAATACGCCTTATCTGGCCTGATTCCTCCGCTGTACAGGACAGCATACTTCTCAGCAGTTGGGTCCAAGATGTGTGGGATTTGTTCGAATTCCACATATGGACTCATCTTGAAATCATTGAAATTGCCAGCGTAGAGTGCGTCTGATTCTTTCGCAACATGCCTCTCATATTGAATCCTTAGAGTCCCATCAGATGCATCAGCCACTTCTAGAACTCCTTTAACCTCGCACAACTTGCCCAGTGAACTCTGCATGCTTTGCGGAACCGTTCCTCCTATCAGAACATAATTTCCTGAATTCAAGGAGTTGTTGAAATAGAATAGTGGATTCAGTACAAGCATATTGGCATCTGCCGCTATTATGTAATAGCCAGATAGAGTCACTGTCTTCCCAATGTAGTCCTCAGCGTTTCCGCCAGTAACATCACCGATGTTCAATGGAACATCTGAAGTTGGCACAGATGGATTGAGAACCATAAAATAAAATACTGTGCCTGCGTTACTTGCAATAAGGACTAATACCAGTACTAAGAGACCTGTAGGCCTACTCGATGCTTTCTTAGACTTAGACATCAAAAACACCTCGATTTAGAAATTAAATATGGACCGTTGAGTGCTCTTGTTATAAACTAGTGCTTTTCTTTCAATTTGAAACAATAAAGGGACTCTAAGCGGCGCGAGCTATTGCGGTAAGTCTGAACGAATTAAGTTTTGGCTCATCAAATGTTTCGCAATCGAAGATACCAACGACATCGAATCCAGATCTAAGAAGCATTGTTCTCATTTCATTGGGTGAATAGATTCTTAGCTGATGAATTTCTGTATAATTATCAATCAATTCCTTGTCCTTCAGGACATAGGTGTCAAACTCTATTTCCAATGTGCATGACTCCAGATTCGGCTTAGATGATGAGAGCCTGATGATTTTGATATCATCACTCTCAGAGCGGTCCCAAGAGATGTGATTTGGTATGACTCCGGCTATATTCCAGAACTCAAAGAGAAAAATGCCTTCACGTTGGAGATGACTATGAATTGCTTTCAAACCACTTAGCAAATCATCATCCGTTAGGAGGTATCCCATTGAGCCAAACATGCTGATGGCAGAATCAAACTTCTTATTGAATGAAAAGTTTCTAATATCAGCTACCACGAAGTCAGCCTTCTCCCCCTTTTTTGTAGCAGATTTCTTTTCTAAGGCAATAGCGATTTGACCTTCCGATAAATCAAGTCCAAGAACTGAATACCCCCTCTGAGCAAGATTTAGTGCATGTGTGCCAGTCCCACATCCTAGATCAAGGACATTTGCTGGTTTGCTTGCTGAGTATTTTGTGAAAGCCTGCTCTATGTAGTTACATTGTGACTCGTGATCCAGATTAGAGTAGATAATATCATAGTATCTGGCCATTTTATCGTAAACTGCCATAATGGTTCTCAATTAGGCGTCTTTTTTGAATTTATTGCTGAATCTTCAATAGGCAAGGAGTTGCTGAGCAAATTCCAAATCTGTTAGGAATAATAGGAGATGGATGAGATATGTACCAAAAATCTATGTAATCAATGACAATTAATAAATGAGCCATTGAGAGATGGTTTTGACGCGAAACAATATTTGATGCATTATCCACATCAAAAAAACGGATCATAGGAGAGCCAAGAAGATGACACCCGCTGCCTCAGACGGAAGACAGTTTAAGACCGTCCTCATAGGTGACTCAGGCGTCGGGAAGACAAGCATCCGAAGGGAGTATATGGGTGAGAGTTTCATTTCAAGCCATCTGAGCACTCTGGGTGTTGATTTTGCTAGAAAAGATCTTGTTTACAAAATGGTCAAGACGCGATTGATAATATGGGACCTTGCCGGGCAGCATGATTTCGAGAGTGTGAGAAAGCACTACTACCTAGGAAGTCACAGCATAATCCTTGTCTATTCAGTAATAGATAGGCAATCGTTCGACAATGCATCTAAATGGCTGGTCGAGGCCTACAAATACATGGGCAAACTGCCGCCAACTCTAGTACTTGGAAATAAGACCGATATTCGAGTTTCTTGTCCTGCAGAACAGCTCGTCAACTATGATGAGGGGAAGAAATTCACAGAGTATTACTCGGAGCGGCTAGAAGTTCCTGCGATTTTTTATGAAACCTCTGCATTAACAGGCGAGAATATTCAGGTGGCATTCACAGAACTGATTGGTTTACTAATTGAAACATATCCAAAATGGTGGATGTAAGATTGCCTTTCATTTGAGAACTATCCCAACTAGGCTTATTTGTAATATATTCAAGCCCTCCTTGGTGTATCAAGTAGCTTATTTGCTTTAGGGAGGACTACGAACAATTTGAGCTTGACCCCTACTCGTGATAGGCAATTCAAGACTGTCCTCATAGGTGACACAGCCGTCGGAAAAACAAGTATTCGACGAAACTTCATGGGTCAGAGTTTCACGTCAAGCCACATTGCCACACTGGGCGTAGATTTCGCTCAGAAGTTGGTCGCGCATGAAAACGCAGACATCAGATTAGTCATTTGGGATCTCGCCGGAGAACATTCGTACGAAAATGTACGTAGAGGCTACTACTCCGGAGCTCATGGCATCATATTCGTCTATTCTGTAATAGATAAGAAAACCTTCGATAATTCTCAGCTTTGGTTCATAGAATTGAAGAAGTACATTCGAGACCTCCCCCCTGTAGCAATCATTGGCAACAAAGTTGACCTCAGAAGTAGTGCGGATCCTAGCTTAGTAGTAACGACGAAAGAAGGTAAGAAATTTGCTCAGCGTTTTTCCGAGAAGATGAAAGTACCTGTTTCTTTTTGGGAAACGTCAGCAAAAACAGGGGAGAACATCGACAACCTCTTTGAGGAATTAATAACCAATATGATTCTGGTCAACCCATGAACT
>JBHLQM010000052.1:11960-26068 GCA_048884785.1 Candidatus Thorarchaeota archaeon
CAATCACTGCAGTGATTCTCCTTCCACCCAGAATTCTATTCTTCCTCTATACTACTAAGATTGTTTCAAAGACATTTAGCATATCAAAAACAACTCTTCTGGGTGCAGTTCACGAAATCATCCTAATTCTACTTGCATGGTATATGAACGAAAACGCAATCAGATCAAATTATTTTGAACAAGGTTTTGTATCTATACCAATGATTTTCGTTTTGAGTGTAATATTGGTTTGGCTTTATCAATGGAGCTTGAAAGAGGTGCTTTCAGATACTGAAACATATATTGCAGTACCAATCACATACCGGATCAGGCTCTATCTCTCGAATCTAAAGCGAAAAAGGTCCACTTCCACTTGAGTAGTTTCAACAAGTAGATAAGGCGGAGATTCACTGATTTGCTTCGGATACGCCCAGAGAAGTAGGTGTTATAATTCTCGCTTCCTTGGGTGAATCAAAGGCGTTTGCGTTTTGTTTACGAATATACTCAGCTATCAATCAAAGGAGCTTAGGAATATGGGGTTCAATAAATCGCAGACCAACAAAGCTCGAAAACGCAGGCTCCAGAAAAAACGGAGACACAGTGTGTAAAGCGATGACTAGATGCATGAATAGTATCGTAACTTCCCTAGCGTCGAAGGAAAGTGATATCCTTCGGAAAAGAAGGAACGAGCTAGAGGCTTTCCTCTAGCTCTTCTTTATTTTGCATTTTCAATTTACAGTGTTTCTTCAAACATCCTGACAAATTCTGAAAATTGGTCAATTCCTTTCTGCCAGAAGGACTCTTGAGTAATATCGAAGCCAATCTCAGCGGCAAGTTCTCTCGGGCTCTTGCTTGAACCGGCTGCGAGGAGGCTTTTTAGTTTTGGAACAAACGCCTGGCCTTGTTCCTTGTATAGCCTGTACATTGCAAACACAAACAATTGAGCATAGACGTAAGGATAATTGTAGTAGCGATAGTTTGGCATATAGAAGTGAAGCTTCATCGTCCACCACCACTTGTCTTGTGGAAGCCAATCAACAGCGTCACCAAAGATCCTATCACGTGACTGAATCCACAGCTTCGCAAGAGCCTCGCCATCTAGCAACTTGTTCTTCTCAATAGCCTCATAGATTGCGCTTTCAAAGAATACTCTTGCAGAAACTTGATACCCTGCTTGAACAAACTCATCAAGAACGATCGCAAGTACCTCTTGTTTCGCTTCGTTTGATGTCACTGTGGACAGAAGCTTCTCGGTCAAAAGTAGTTCTCCAAAGATAGAACCGGTTTCTGCAACACAGCTACCAATCTCATAGTTGGAGGGTTTCTGCGCTCTTGTTCCAAGATACGCGTGCATGGCGTGTCCAAGTTCATGAGCGGATGTATAGATATCACCCATCCGTTCGTTATAGCTCTGAAGGATATACGCACTTTTCCCATTGAACCATGTCGAGCAAAAAGCTCCTGAACGTTTACCTGATCTTACATTGGCATCAAAATGGCGACTCTGATACATCTCTTCCATCCATCTGCCTACGTGTTCATCAAAATCTGTGTATGCTTCCACCACTAGTTTGCGTGATTCATCCCAAGACCATTTCTTCTCTGGAATATTGGGCAGAGGTGCAGTTAGGTCCCAATTACCTAGCTTATCTAGTCCCATAACTTTGGCTTTTAGTCTAAGATAGTCCTGCACAATTCCAACATTCTTTTCAATGATATTCATTAATGCTTGAATTGCTTCTTCATCAACATCATTGTCAATCAGGCTTTGAGTCATTGGAGTCACCCATTTTCTGAGCTTAGTCATTTGGACATGGTCGGAATTTATGGCCTTGATGGCTGATGACCATAGGATGTGGTCTTCTCCTAGTTTTGAAAACACTACTTCATTTGCCCTCTTTCTTAATTCTCTATCCGGGTTTTGATATAGGCCAGTAATCTCGCCATAGGACATCTCTTTCATTTCACCATCGATTTCGATGTTGAAGGTTCTCGTTGAAAGCCAATCATTGAAGAGATTCCACCAAGAATTGATACCATTTCTATCCTTGGTAATAATGGCCTGTTCGAGCTCCTCAGAAAGCATATGAGGTATTCTTCGGACGATTCCTTCCAGTTTGTGCTTGTATTCCTTAACATCTGGATCATCAATCAATTCTGGTTTGGCTGAAAGAAGTTGACCTAGTTCTAGGTCGACGAAAGCCAGGTTTTGACCTATCAACATGTATGATGTCTGTAATCTATCGTATAGTTTCTTGTTTACATCTGGTTTGTTATCAGCAGAATACGCTAGGCTGGCATATTTGAAGGCCCCCTCATATCGCAACTGGAGCTCATCTAAAAACTCTAGAAGACCTTTAACTTCTCTGCCAGTGAAATTCGGTATCTTGCCGCGGTATTTCTCTCGGACTTCTTCTGTCTCTTTTACAGAGGCACTCATCCTCTCCTCTATCCATCCGGGATCATCAAACTCGACCAATTGAGAGAGATCCCAACTCATCTCATCTGCTGTCATTGTGAATCAACTATCGCATCTCAAAATCAACTGCTTAAGAGTGCAACGGCGTAGGTAGCTTACTGGAAATGATGCGAAAATTTCATTCATCGAGAAGCGAGTGTCGCTTTGCTCTAGTTCTACTCTTCTTCACCCCATAAATGCCAGCTGCAAAAACTACGGTTGATATTGCAATAACTATGAGACCTACCCACGACTGTGGCGAAATAATGCTTATTGAAATAGCGAAAGGCCCGACCAGATTCTCAGGCGAAAGGGCTTGGAAATACTCTTGATTTGTCACATTAGAATATATTCCACTGACAAGAATAGCAAAGTAGCAGTTCAATCCACCAGTTGAAGAGCTCAATGTGAGTTGCTTTGAGTAGTTTGCATACTCATTTCCTGTGACCAAAGGAGTACCTGAATCCGTGTCAGCAGCTATTAGTGAATAGCCCGAGCCATCAGCCTCTTCGCGGTTGACAATAAGTGAAATGCTGGTGATATTGACCTCTGAAACACTCTGCATTTGTGGCACAACGCTGAGTGTAAGATTGACATGCTGGCTAAAGGGTGCACTCCAGGGAGTGCTTGCTTCAATATCAACGAAAACCTCAACTCCTGCACTTACAAAAGACGCATTCTCAAAGACCACAGCATTGGATGGTATAGGCAATAATAGCAGTAAGCACAAGAGGCAGATAATTCGTTTCATTGCTCCATAACCTAGTACGCGTTGATGTTTTTAGACTTCTTAACTTTGCCTTATAGAGCAGACAGCAATGCAATCCTCGTTGGTCTGTTGTCAACCGTTTTTTCTTCGTTCATTATCCTTCCCCTGATGCCTACTGTCCCAAAAGCCAACATTTGATATGAATGGCATGAAATACATCGTTCCTCGAGGTCTTTTGATATCTCATTGTAATATATCCAGGGTTAGAAAGATAAACTCTATAACCCTGCTGAAAATGACTTCCGAATCCACTGATATATGTGTATATGCTCCGAAACCAATAGATTCGTGTGATTAAAAAGGAAGTTTGCTAATTCACAATGTTAACTCAATGACTTTTGTCATGAGGAATTCGCGTTGGTGTGATGGGATGCATAGGTATAGGTTGATGGCTGTAACTGCCTTGGTGGTAATTTTACTTGTTGGAATGGATGTGCAGCGGGCTGTTGATCATCCTGAGATGAGTCTTGGTGATTCTGATGAACCGTTAGCATTGGTTGATACCCAAGACCTAGTCCAAAGGGCGTTAGCTGAAGATCCACCTAGAACGCCTGTAAACCTACGAGAATTGGTAATTGAACTACAGAATGCCACACCTATAGCGAATCGAACTGACTATGATAATGACTTGCTGTATGACCCAGTCGAGAAAGTTATAGGAACCGACCCAACTCGAAACGATACAGATTCGGATCAACTCTCTGATTACTTTGAAGTTATGAATGGCACGGACCCACTTTTGCCTGATTCCAACTACGATGGTATCTATGATTTTGAAGAGGTCAATGTGACTTTGGATTTAGATAATGACGGCGTACCAAATGCATGGGACTTTGATAATGATGGCGATGGTGTCAATGACGACCCGGACCTGTCCCCATTTGCATGCACTGATGCACTAGATACATTTGATATCCAGCTTCAGACTGATGGAAAACCTACGCTCATCAACCTCCAACTCAAACCAGAAGATGTTGAGCATCTCAAAATTGCATCTCAGACATGGAATTGGCCACATGATGAAGATGGAATCATGCAAGACATCGATGATTCAATAGATGATATCACAATCTCTCCTTTCCTCAGGATAACAACAGACCAAATTCCAAGTCAATCAGCGCTGGATGAAATGCTAGTTATTTCCACTGAAGATGGATTGCTAGTAAGATTGACTCCAGTCCTAGAATATGAAACAATTGTCGCATTCAGTGGCAGCCTTCTCTATGATGGCTCTGTTCCTTCAAATATTGATCTAACTGCTGAGTTGATCTGGAAAGTCGATGGAGCTACAGACATAGTTGCGAAGACTTTGAAGGCTGAAGACGACTATCTATCAGTCGGTCAAGACATGATGGCTGTATGCAATGCTACAGAAGGCGATGCACTCGCACTTGAATGGATACATATCAGGGAAAATTCAGAGAGGATACGTTTTGCGCTCAAAATATTTGACGGTCCATATCTTACTGTAGCACCTGACAACACAACCCTGGTCTTCAATGCAACAGAGTTAGGTCCTAGAGAAGAGTTTCTTTACTGGAAACAAAATGATGTGATAACTGCAGTTACTGGTGATCGATTCTTTGTAAATCCTGAAGGATTGATGATTCTGCAATATACTCCTGCTACCACATTTGAAGTAGTCGATAGAATCTACTCATCAAATACTCACCTCGTCACCTATACTGATCCGTTCATAATCACAGGGCTTACGATTGAGGAATTCTATGGTACAGAAGTTGGTGTCTTTTACAATAGTACCGACAAGAATCAGACAATAGCAGCAAGCTGGTTGATGACCTATCGATTTGCAAATAATGCTACTACTACCCTCGAGGATATACCGGGCATTCTTGCTTCTGCCAGTGTCGAAGTTTCCAATATTACTGAATCAGTTCGTGACAAATATGAGGCTCTTGTCAAACTTGGAAATGAGCTATTTCCATCAGCGATGATTGGAGTACCAGCTAATATGCACTATCCCATAATTGCAGCAATCGAAGACAGGTCCAAGGTGTTGGACCTATCAAATCTTGCTGATGGCTCGTATATCGTTAGTTCCCCATGTCAATTCAATCTACTCGGAACAGAAGTAATAACCAGTAAATCGATGAAGATGAACTGGTATAATACCTCAACGAAAATAGCAGTGGCACCAGTCGAGCTCTTTGTCGATGTCGCTTTGATGGACCTGAGTGATATAGCAGCATTGAATCTTATTGGAATGCTCTTTCGATGGGACACAGGAATCCATACAATAACCTGTATAGGTTCAGATTCTGAACTCTTTCAGTCACCAGATTCTGAGGAATTGGCAATTACGTCAAATGTACTAGTTTTCGGTCTGGAAGGATTAGTCTTTGCTGCGGAGTTAATATTCGCCTTTAAGGCTTGGAAGGAGCTCAATATCTATGTCAAGAATATGGGTGGTAATGTCGCAGAAGTAGCAAGACGTCTCCAAGCTATTAAAGACCGATATGAACTTGCAAGCGAAATCATGGATTTAGTTAAGGACCTTGGAAAGAACAGCAAATTCTGTACATGGCTGAAGTATTCAAAATGGATCAATGCCAATAAGAACTTCAAGTTTCTGCGGACCTTCAAGGGATTCTCAAAAACTATGTTTGTTCTTGGAATTCTTGTGGATATTGGTATAGCAGTCTGGTCCGGAATTGCAATAGCTAAACAGATTGGAGGAGATGTAGGTAGAGAATTTGGTACAATATATGCAGTAACAGCAGCCATCATTGGAGGGCTAATTATTGCAATCATGACAATAATAGGGATGATACCTGTAATTGGATGGTTATTGGCTATCGTTGCATGTATTGTTGATGCTGTTGGTGGATATTCATCTAAACTGATACAGTGGCTTACGGACTGGATATTTGGTACACCTATGCAGATGGGTTTCACACTACCAAATGCGTATCTTGACGATGTGCCCGATATAACGATTATCGACAATGAAGGTAATGGATTCACAGCAGGAGACGCCCTAAAGATAAATGGGTCTCTGTGGGGCGTTATTGAAGCAGATGTGTTCCAAGCTTATGTCGTGAGGTATGACTATCGGTTCACAAAGACGCAAATTGCTCAGGCTCTAATCGCTTTATCATCTCTAGACCCCTATATAGAATATCTAGTACCTACGGGAACCAACGACATTGTCAATGAGATGCCATCAAACATCACTGCGGAGGTCGAAAGCAGTATTAGTGAGCACCCCTTCAAATACGTGTATAGGTTTAAGCAAGAATTCGGTGTATTAGTGTATCCCTCTATTGCAATGAATAATTATCCAATCACACTTCGACTCCATTATCCATATACTATCATGAACCATTGGAAACACTATGTCTTTGATTGGTTTGGATTATTTGGTGGAGACAGCTTTCATTATGACACAGAATCCAACCTGACTACAGCCTATGATGTTACGACATTCAAGTATGATGTCTTTCCTGTAAATCTCGAAGAATTTCTGGAATGGCGCATAATCACTCCAAATGATCCTGATGGTGACCAGCTTACTTCGGACTTAGAATCTGCAAATGGTCTCTCCGCGTGGAAATACGATTCTGATGGCGATGGCCTGAATGACAAATACGAGGTAGACTCGGGTCTAGATGGAACTAAAACAGATTCGGATTCTGATGGTGTTTCTGATTGGTATGAACATGTCTATGGAACAAATGCTACAAACAGCGATACTGATGAAGATGGTGTTAGCGATTTTGACGAGATCTCTGGGTGGATAATTAACTTCTACTATCTGGATAACCGGTCATTACCTTTCGAGATTCCGGTGACCTCCGATCCCAGGAATAATGATTCAGATGGCGATGGTGTCGATGACTTCGAAGAGTTTCGCTACAATACGAATCCAAAGTCAAATGACACTGACGGAAACGGGAAACCAGATTTCTCCTTTGATTGGATTACATCTGAGGCAAATTACGATACAAGTACCGAGTGGACCTTCCCTGTTCACCCCTATGGATGGGCGTCAGATATCTGTGTTGATGAAGATGGTTTTCTATATGTCACTGGGCATATAGGCGGGCCATATAGTAATTACACAATTAGAAAGTATGACCAATCTCTTCAGCAAATTCCGTTTCCTCAGAATTCATTCTTTGCTAACTTCTACATTAATGATTACCTAGCAACTGGAATCCACTCGATAGCAATAGATGATAAGAATGAATACCTGTACTTGGCGGAATGGGTAACTGAATCCGTGGATATTTGGAGGTTCGACATGAACGGTACGGTAATGCCTCCTGGACGTTTCACAGTCGGAGATAGTGTTATTGACATAGACAACCAAGGAAACGTATACGGACTTACCTACCGGTCAATGAGGAAGACGAATTCCACAGGTTATCAGGAGTACTTATTCAATGTCTATGGCGGCAGCTCATCGGGGCTGACTCATGCGGTCGATTTTGCTGTTGATGATAGGTTTGGATTCTTCTACATTGTAGAAGATAGCGCAGCATCACTAGGACCGAGAGTTGTAAAACGACGATTATCTGATTTCTCATACGTCGAAGATTTCATTTCACCCTCATCCCTGAATGAAACATACAGTGTTGCTGTAGATGATGTTGGCTATGTCTATCTTCTCTGTAATGATACTACAGGTGTACATGTTAGAAAGTATCGTCCGAATGGAGAGGAAGATGAGTCTTTCAGGTTCTATGGAAATGGAACTCATAGTCTAAGTGCCCCATTCTGGTCAGATTTTGGTGTAAATCAAATTCGACTTGGGCCTGACAAGAGCATCTACATTTTAGAGAATTTCGAAGAAGGTTCTGATTTCAGAATCAAGGTATGGAAATTCACACAAGACATATGGTTAGCATCAGAATTAGTACCTGATACTGATCCAGACTGGGACAATGATGGTCTTACCAACACTCAGGAAATCGACGGATGGGAGATTACCGTCAACTTTCCTAGTGGTGAGTTGACCTTCAATGTGACTAGCAATCATCTCATGAATGATTCTGACCTTGATGGATTGGGAGATTATCTTGAATATACTCTAGGCTCAAATCCAAGGTCACCAGATACAGACCAAGATGGTGCATCTGATCACTATGAATGGTGGCTTAATCAATATCCAGGTGTTCCCTATGAACCACCTCTGGAACATCCTGCTATGGCTCCAACGTTGATTCATCAGAGAGTGATGATGTGGATGGCTGCAGGTCCTTCATTGACGGATTGGGACACAGATTCTGATATGCTTGGAGATTCTGTCGAACTCACTTTCGGTAGTTCACCTGTCAATCCAGATTCAGATGGCGAGGGTCTCTCTGACCTTAATGAGTTCATCTACAACTCAAACCCGAATAGTCCTGACAGTGATGGGGACGGAGCAGACGATGCATATGAACTTGCAATGAACTCCAGTCTCTTGAATGCAGACTCAGATGGGGACCTCATCTTTGATGGTTTTGAATACGACAGTGGAACACATCCTACAATCGCTGACCAAGATGGAGATGGGATTCTTGATGGAATTGAATTGTACTTCGGATCAAATCCGAGAAGCAATGATTCAGACGGGGACGGATTACTTGATTCTGTTGAAGTTTCCTTATGGCTTGATGTAAATAATAATGATACAGACGGCGATGGTGTTTTAGATGGCATAGAAATCGCACAGGGAACAGACCCATGGCTGACAGATTCGGACTGGGATGGTGTTCCTGACAACGAAGACCCAGACACACTAAATCCGTGGGGTGGTCATATTGCACTTGTCTATGATACTGATGCCTCCGATGATATCCTAGCATTTGGCAGCCTCCTAGGAAACTACACACAGGTGACTGTCTATAACGCAGAGTCCTTCATGGATGTCAATGAGGATTATCAATATGTTGTACTTGTTGGAAGACCGTCAGCATCAGCAACAGATACAGCAGGATTGGTGTACCACCTTCTTGAAGACACAGGTACAATGCTAGAGGCAATGATGGATACTGACACCGACAACATTGCTGTTAGATACAGTGTGTGGACTGACCCACAGACTGTTATCTTGATGTCAGGTGCAAATACCTCAGATGTCTTTACAATACTGCAGATTCTGAAGTACTTCGAGGTCAGTCTACTACCAGACTCGGTTCTCGTGGAATTCCATGCCTTTGATTTAGGATACAACATGACCGCGGATTATGCCTACCCTGTCAACACCATTGATACTGTAAAGACAACTGATACAGCACTATTGATACTAATGAATAGCCCCGCAACTCCGTCGATCCAGATATCTCGATACAATCAGACCACAACTCCTCATGTCCTTTCTATGACAAATGGTCTGGAAGAAGGAGATACTGCAATTGGAAGATACATCGATGTCAGCATAACGGATTCAGGAGCAACTGGGGACGTCTTTGAATCGGCATTGATACTGTTCTACTACCGAGCTGCAGACTTGGATCTAAACGGGAATGGTATCCTGGGGGATGTAGGCGATATCAACGAGACCTCCCTGTCACTATATCATTTTGATGAGTTTCGTGAGGAATGGGTCAAGATGAATAGCTCTCTGAGTTGGGTAATGGGTATGGGATTGAATACAACAGACATCAATGTCTTCGGAGAGAACTATGCTGGGTACATTTGGATCCAGACCACAAAACTATCACTCTTTGCTATTGCTGGACAGACTATCCACGTCGGTTTGGGACTAATGGATACTATCATCTTGATTGCGATACTAGGAGCAGTAGGAATCATTACTGTAGTATTTGTCTATAGATGGAGAAAGAGACGAATCGAAGGAAAACACCTTGACCTTCTTTCGTCACTGCAGAGTAGTCTAAAGATGATATGACGATGTAATTCAGCTTTATGCTGAATGTTCTTTATCATTTGCAGAATATAGCTCAAATCACTTGAAGTTCAGATAGTTAAAAAGCACGTTTGCCAGTTTGCAATGTTAACTCATTCATAATTTCTGCTTGAGATATTCGCGTGGTGTAAAGGGATGCATAGGCACAGACTGATGCTTTTAGCTATATTAGCTGCAATTTTGATAGTTGGGTTGGATATTGAAAACGCAATTTACCATCCAGAATCGATTGCTGAACCTCCTGAGGAAATATTGCCATTGGTTGATAGTAGGGATCTCTTACAAAGGGCGCTTAGCGAAGATCCACCAAGAACACCCGTAGATCTAAGAAGTCTAGTAATTGAACTACAGAATGCTACTCCAATTGTAAATCGTACGGATTATGATAATGATTTATTGTATGACCCAGTCGAGAGAGTCATAGGAACAGACCCAACACGAAATGATACAGATTCAGACACGATTTCAGATTACTTCGAAGCAATGAATGGTACAGATCCACTGCTACCGGATTCCAATTTTGACGGGATTTATGATTTCGATGAGGTCAATGTCACTTTGGATCTTGATGAGGATGGTATACCTAATGCGTGGGATTTTGATAATGATGGTGATGGGGTCAATGATGACCCGGATCTCTCACCATTCGCATGCTCAAATGTGATGAGTTCATTTGATATGCATATTCAAACTGATGGAAAACCAACCTACATTAATATTCAGCTCACACCAGCTGATGTATCACATCTCAAGCTATTCTACCAGACATGGAATTGGCCTCTAGATTATGAAGGCCTTATGCAGGACCACGATGATTCGCAAGAGGACATCACAATTAACCCATATTTGAGAATTTGGACATATCAAATCCCTACACAAGATGCACTTGATGAGATGAACGTAATCACGTCAGAGAACCAATTACTAGTACGGTTGTTCCCAGTATTAGAATATGGTTCAATAGTCGCGTTCAACGGTCGACTTCTATACAATGGTTCTGTTCCTTCTAATATCGATTTGAGGGCAGAGCTTCTCTGGAGAGTAGATGGTTTATCAGATATCACTGCAAAGGTCTTGAAGGGAGATGACTACTATCTTGAAGATGATTACTATGTTAGTCATGATCAAGATATGATAGCTGTTTGCAATGTTTCAGATTCTGCAAACGCACTCCCATTAGAATTAATCGAGATTCGCGATACTGCGGATACCATGAGATTTGCTCTGAAGATATTTAATGGACCATATCTTTCAGTTGCGAGTGACGGCCGCACTCTTGTATTCAACGCTTCTTCAATTGGCACGAGGGAGATTTTTGAGTTATACAAATACCAAGGATGGATAATGGGCTTCAATAAGGAATTCATCCATTTGAATCCAGATGGGACACTGGTCCTACAAACCTATGGACGTCTTGTAGTTGAGTTTGAAGATCAGGTGTTTACTTCCTCCACTCATCTAGTTTCCTATACTGAACCATTCAGAATCACAGGAATCACGATTGAGGAGTATTACGATACTGATGTTGGGATTTTCTATAACACAACGAGCATGAATTATACAATAGCTGCAAGTTGGTTTATGACATACCGATTTGTGAATAATGCAACAACAACGCTTTCCGAAATGCCTGGGCTCCTTGCAAATCAAAATGTGAATGTATCCAATTCTATTCTTTCGGTACGCGATAAGTATACAGCTGTAATGGAGCTATGTAATAACTTAGTCCCGAGCGTATTAGATGATCTTCCCTCTAGCCAGCATGTACCTATCTTGATGGCAATTGAAGATAGGAGCAAGGTTCTAGATTTATCACAGACGCTAAGTGGTACATATCGATTACAGGAATCTTGTCTTTTCAATCTCACGGAATTCAAAGTATTAACAATGAAATCTCTGAAGATGAACTGGTATAACTCAACGACCAAAGTTGCTCTAGCTCCAATTGAGCTCCCAGTCAAAGTAGCCCAACTAGATCTGAGTGAAATGGCATCGATAAATCTACTAGCGGTTTTACTTAGATGGGATAATGGAATTCAGCAAATCACGAAAATTGGTTCTGATCTTGAACAGTATGACGGTCCTGATTCAGAGGAGCTTGATATTGTACAGTATGTCCTGATGGGAGGACTTGAACTCATAAACTTAGGAAATGAACTTGTCTTTGGTTTAAAAGCTTGGAAGGAATTGAATATCTATATTAATAATATAGGCTCTGTTGCTGAAGTCAGTTCTAGACTTCAATTGATCAAACAAAGGTTTGCAGCTGGTTCCGATTGGGTTGACTTAGTCAAAGATATTGGAAAGAGCGACCAATTCTGTACTTGGTTGAAGTATACTCACTGGATAAATGCCAATAGGAATACAAAGGCGCTCAAGGTATTCAAGAATATTGGGAAAGTTCTCTTTGTTTTAGGAATCATTGTGGATTTGGGCCTCTCAATAGCAGCTGGCTTTATCATCGCTGACCAGATTGGAGGCCAGACAGGAAGGGAGTATGGTACAATCTACGGAATAACAGCAGCAGTCATTGGTTTAATCATAGTTGCGCTTCTAGCTGTAATTGAAACTATCCCGGTAGTAGGATGGCTAATTGCCCTCGCGGTGTGCATTGCTGATGTCATTGGTGGATTTTCATCCGATTTCATAATGTTCCTAACGAAATTGTTCTTCGGGACTCCGAATGCAATAGGAAGTACTTCTCCAAATGCATATCTTGCTGAAGCACCAGATATTTCTATTATTGACTTCCAACAGAATGGTCTCACACTAGGCGATTGGCTGAGAATTGATGGAACTATAATACGACAAATCGAGGCAACAGTGAAAGAGGGATTCTACCTACGATTCGGTAGAACGGTTTCAAAAGAAAATATCGGTAAAGCGCTTATATTGAACAGTATTTTGAACCCCTTCGTCACATATCATCGCCCAGATGGTGGTTTTGAGTGGTTTGGTAACCTACTATTTGTCGACTCTCAGGAAACATTCAGGCAGACTAGTACTTACCCGTACAAGATTCTTTCAACAATAGAGCGAGTCTTTGCATCAATTGTAATTCCAACTATGGCTATGAATAACTATCCAATAACCATGAAATTGAGTTATCCATACATCATGCGAAACTCATGGAAACATTATGTATATCCATGGTTTGGGTTAGGAGGAGATTGTTATCATGATGATACTTATGCAAACTTGACTGCGTGTTATGATGCAGTGACCTTCTACTATGATGTATTCCCAAATAACCTCAAGGCCTTTCTCTCGTGGAGTGTCATCACCGCAAATGATCCAGACGGTGACCAACTTTTGCAGGATGAGGAAACTGCTAATGGTGTATCACCTTGGAACTATGATTCTGATGGAGATAATTTGAATGATAGGTATGAACTAGACAAAGGACTCGATGCAACCAAGCCTGATAGTGATATGGATGGTGTTTCAGATTGGTATGAACATGTCTATGGAACTAATGGAACAAATAGCGATTCTGATGAAGATGGTGTAAGTGATTTTGACGAGATATCAGGATGGATCATCAACTTTTGCTATCTGGACAATGACTCGCTACGATTCCAGATTCCAGTGACATCTGATCCTAGGAGCAATGATTCTGATGGCGACGGAATTGACGATTTTGAGGAATTCAAAAGTAACACCAATCCAAGATCGAATGATACCAATGGAGACGGTATACCTGACTTATCCTTTGATTGGTATGTTTCAGAAGCAACCTATGAAACAGCCATCGATATTACGTTAGATGGAGAGTACAACCAACTAACAGACATCTGTGTTGACAAGTACGGTTTTGTCTACACAGGAGGTTATATTGCTGGAATTACTTACAATGCGGCTGTAAGGAAATTCGATTCTTCATTGAATCCCGCAATACTTCCACCAAGTTCTGTTTTCCCAAATATGACAGCGTATCCTTTAACATCAACACAAATCGTAGAAATTGATAATACCAATAATTGGCTCTACGTACAGACCGAAAGCGGTATCGATAGATTCAATCT
>JBHLQM010000053.1:0-25867 GCA_048884785.1 Candidatus Thorarchaeota archaeon
ATTTCCCTTAGTACATTATGATGCAGATAGAGGAATTTCATCTTTTCACATTTGGCAAGAGGTGCAAGGTCGAGAGATGCAATCTCGTTGTACATTACATTGATCTGAAGCAACTCAGCGCAATTGGATAGGGGTGATAAATCGATCTTAGAAAGATGATTGTTCTCTAACTCCAATATCTCTAAAGTCGTGATTCCGGACAGCTGACCAAGATCTATTTTTGAGAGCTCATTGGAAAACAGACGAAGTCTCTTTAGCGGGACTGACTTCAGAGGGGCTAGATTGATTTCTTTTCTACCTGTAGAACCTAGATTGAGTTCACTGAGATTCCTGCATTTTCCTAATGGAGTTATATCAAGGTCTGGAATATGGTTTTTGAAGAGACTAAGTTTGGATAAGTTAGGACAAGAGATGAGCGGTGTGAGGTCTATTTTTTCAAGCTTATTAGAGCCCAAATCAAGAGAAACTAGATTAGGGGCATCTTGAAGATTGGAAAGGTCGGCCTCAACTATGCCTTTGCCAACAAGCTCGAGGGATTCTTCATCATCATCCAATTCTATCTCTTCTTGTTTTCCATCTTTATGTAGTAATTTGATTGATTTTTCGGTCATTTCCCGCCTGCACCTGCTCAAATCCTTTCCAGAGGTAGTAAATGAATGTCTTTTCAATCTTGCCGATATTCTTCCGTCAACGGAGCTCCTACTATAATCTTTCCTAGGATGCAACAACAGATTCTGCACTAAGAGAGATTGACGAATCAAGAAGAACTCAGAGCTAGAGTTTTAAACCCCCTATTTGTTCGTGGAGCAAAAACCTCTGAGATGATGTAGTATGGAAAAGAAAGTATTGGGAGTACTACTGACAACAGGTCCCTACACATTCCAGAACAGCCATACCTTTTATGATATTGCAAAAGCTGCCCTGGCCAAGGGATATGTAGTCAAAGCCTTCCTCTTCATAGATGGTGTAAATAATGCAAAGCTCAATCAAGACCCAGATCCTGATATTCCGATGAATAAAAAATTCCAAGAACTTGCAGATGAGGGCGTTATTTTCCAGGCATGCGGGCTTTGTACGGCTGCCCGAGGATTTGACCAAAAGGGTTCCGATTTTGAAAGCGGAATTGAGGTTTCAGGGCTCATAGAACTTGCAGAGATAATTGGAGAAGCTGATAGATTCGTGACACTATCAATGTAGGAGATGATAGAGATGGAATTCACAGAGCGACCAGTACTCGTACTAATTAAGAGTCGGCCATTTGGAAGGATTATCAACTTTGAGGGCTGGAGAGCATCAGTGGGCATGTTTGGAATGGACCATACACCGACAATGCTCTTTCTTAGTGACGGAGTCTATGCACTTTTGAAAAACATGGACGACATGCCAATTCGGATGTTCAAATCAACCTACAAGAGTTTTGATGGCAGAATCTGCGTTAGCAAAAGGTCCCTTGATGAAAGGAATATCGGTCTTGACGAAATCTTGGAGGATGCTGAGATACTTAGTGAAGAAGAAGTTGGTAGGGTCTTCGCTGAGAATGATATTGTAGTTACATTCTAGGAGGTTCAAATACAATGAGGTTCTTAATTTTGCTATCCAGTGATTGTAGTAGCCTAAATGAAGTCATCTCTGCAATCAAGAGCCAGGGGAATGAGGTAGGTGTGCTTCTTGTTCAAGATGGGGTGTTTTTGATGGACAAGGGATGTGAGCATTCTAGCGAATTAGCCCATCTGAAAGTCCCTGTATACGCATCGAAATCGCATATTGAAGAGCGAGGTATCTCCAATCGTCTTGCACTAGATGTAAAAGTTGTTGATTATCCTGAGATCATTGATTTGATTATGGAGAACTATGACAAAACTGTCAGCATCTAGAAACCTTCGAGGATCTGACCTACGATCAATATATTCTTCAGAGTTTCACTGCGACAGTACACCCTTCTCCAATGGTCAGGACTGCACTCTCTACATTTGCTTCCAAGAGTTTTCTATTGAACTCGTGGATGCCCTTCACAGAATCATCCCATTCCTTTTTTGGATGGGCCGCAGGCCAGAGAGTATCGTCAACCAGCAAGAGCCCGCCTTTTCGAAGCACTCGAAGACAATCATTCAGCATTAGCGGGTATCCCTGTTTAGAGGAATCCTGAAATACAATGTCGAAGCTTTCATCTTCCAACTGCTTGAGTACCTCTTCTCCCTTTCCTATTTTTATATCGATGACATCAGACACACCCTCTCTATCAAAATTCCTTCTCGCTTCTTCTATGATTTTGGGATCTACGTCTATTGTTGTTACTCTTCCACCATATTGCTTCACAACACTTGCGAGAATGGTTGTTGAAAATCCAATACTTGTTCCTATCTCAAGAACACGCTTTGCCTTTGTGACATGAAGAAGTACTTTGAAGAGTCGAGCAATATCATCTTCAATGATAGGTCCATAGCTTATGTTTTTGGCCCTTTCCTCAAAGTCTATCATGGTTGGACCTTCTCTGCCTTTATACAATTCTTTCATATAGTCAATTGCATCTTCAAACCCGTATTGATGTTCAATTTCCAATGATTACACCTCAGAGAATCTCACCTAAAACGAATATCCTTCTTTTAGTATGTGCAATTATCTCTCAATATGCCAAGGTTTTACGGTTGGACCAAAATCACCATCAACTATATGTAACGCGTTCGTATTGAAACCATTGGGCGCGTGATTATAATGAACACTGAAGAAATAATGCAGATAGCTCTCGCAATGGCAGGCCTTGAGGAAATGCCTGGTGACACTGGCATTCACGTACACGGGGAGAATATCGAGAAGATTCTAATTGGAATAGACATGGATACATCAGAGCTGCTTTTGGCTCGAGAGCTAGGATATGATCTTGTAATTGCACATCATCCTCCAGGAGGCACGAGCAGAATTCACTTCGATGAAGTTGTGAAACTTCAAATTCAGCAAATGATTGATGCTGGAATTCCGCCCCACCTGGCAGAGAAAGCCATACAACCAAGGCTGGATACCGTGCGATTAACTACACATGTCAGCAACTATGACCGCATAATCTCGGCAGCCAAACTTCTTAAGATGCCCTTCATGAATGTGCATCTACCTCTTGATTTGATATGCAGGCGTCGATTCACTGAAACCATACAGAAGGCAGTTGCAGGCAAGCGCAATCCAAAGGTCAAGGATGCCATTGATGCAATGAAAGAACTTCCAGAGATGAAGATTGGATTAACAGAACCCTTGGTGTATGTTGGGTCATCCGAGAATCTGTTAGGCAAATGGATTGTAGCAATGGCTGGAGGGACCAATGGCGGTGCAGGTGTAGCTAAGGCGTATTTTCGACATGGGTATTCTACCGTCTTCTATATGCATCTTGCAGAAGCAGACAAGAAAGAACTCAGTTCCGACCCGAGAGCAGGAAATCTCGTGGCGTCAGGTCATATCGCATCTGATTCAGTTGGCATTGCTCCCTTTGTGCATGCTCTAAGAGAAAAAGGACTTCAAGTCACCCCAATGAGCGGAGTATTCGTTCCTGAGTAGCCTATCTAGGTTTTAGCAGGATGTTCTCGAGTGATTTGATAGTATCACTGTTAGTCTTTTCTTGAAACAGGTCATTATCTAGTTTCTATGGTTTTCGTAATCGTTTGGAATTTCGGACTCTCTAAAGCCCTGGAATCTTCATACGCTCATAGAAACGGTCTATCAACGAGGAAATTACAGTGATAAGAATTAGAAACAAAATTGCTATCAGAGTATAGACTTGAAGTGCTAGATATGTCCGTGACACAATAAATTTCGCTATACTGAATATGTCTGCAACACCCACAAAATAAGCCACAGTTGTGTATTTGGGAAGATAAACTGCCTCATTTGACCAAGCAGGTATTGCTCGCCTAAGGCTTTGCGGGAGTGCAATATGTCTGATTTCTTGACGTTTTGTCATTCCCATTGACATTGCTGCGAGCGATTGTCCGGCTGAAAGGGATGCCAATGAACCTCGGAAGAATTCCGCTTGGTACGCTCCGCTGTTTAAGCCCAATGTAATAGCGCAAAGAAGAATAGTGAGGTTCAGAATTGTTCTGGGTGTTCCTGCAATATCTGGAAAGATAATTCGCCAAGATGTATCAATTGGAGCCATTCCTTGTGATACTAGCCAAGCATTAAGAACAGTAGGAAAGAATGTGACTGCCAGAATCTGTGCAAGTAGAGGTGTACCTCTCATAAACTCAATATATGCAGTGCAGATTCTGGATGTGATTGCACCGCCATAATGTCGACCGATAGCCAATAGAATCCCGAGGCCGAGTCCAAGTATAAGTGCGAAAATATACAAACCCATAGTCATAAAGAATCCACTAACCAGTTCAGGATAGTATTCGAAGATTCTTTGGAATTGTTCAAAGAGCTGAAGAGATTCGAACAGTCTGCTTAGTTCAATAACTGTCAGTTAGATTCCCTCCAGTCATTCCGGTTGTTGATCTGATTCTGCTTGTCCGTACAGAACCTCCAGCTTATGGAGAAAGTCTATTGCTCGTTTGGATTGAGGATTCTTGAAGAAATGCTGAGGGCTTCCGGTTTCTACGACCACGCCTGCATCCATGAAAATCATCTCACTTGCTACAGCTCGAGCAAAACCCATTTCGTGAGTCACCACGATCATTGTGGTTCCTTCTTTTGCAATGTCAAGCATGACCTGGAGAACCTCTCCTATTAGTTCTGGATCTAGCGCACTTGTAGGTTCATCGAATAATATGACATCAGGACTCATTGCTATGGATCGTGCGATTCCAACACGTTGTTGCTGCCCTCCGCTAAGCTGTGCTGGATAGTGATGGCTCCAATCAGCCAATCGAACTTTCTCGAGTGCCTTGTAAGCAATTTCGTGGGCTTCCTCTTTCGTCTTTCCAAGTACCAGACGAGGTCCAATGCTAACATTGTCTATTGCCCTCAAATGTGCAAAGAGATTGAAGTTCTGGAACACGAAGCCGATTCGTGATCGCAATTGACTTAGATTTGCTTTGGGATTCATTAGGCTCTCGCCGCGAAGTAATACTTCACCTTTGTCAGGTGGTGTTAGCATATTGATTACTCTGAGTAGAGTGCTCTTT
Organism: Candidatus Thorarchaeota archaeon; assembly: GCA_048884785.1. Taxonomy (GTDB): domain Archaea; phylum Asgardarchaeota; class Thorarchaeia; order Thorarchaeales; family Thorarchaeaceae; genus MP5-2226. The sequence goes on from JBHLQM010000053.1 coordinate 5,112, forward strand.
CCTGACCCACTTGGTCCAAAGACGACCTTTACTTCTCCCTCACTCACACTGAAGGATATACCTTTCAGTACCTCGAGTTTATCGTATGCTTTCCATACATCTTTTACATCGATAACACTTGTCACTGCTTACCACCTCCAAGTCCAAGTTGTCTGAGTTTTGAAGTCATACTCTCGCCCACGTACTTTGTAATGGGGTATGTGAAGACAAAATAGATGATTGAAATTACTAGAATTATGCCTAGAAAAAGTGCGGGATAGGCATTTGTGAAGGCTTGCCCTTGATACAGCATTTCCATTACGCCAATGGCGCTTGCCAAGGATGAATCCTTGATGACTACCGCATATTCATTTGTCCACCCGGGTAGTGAGAGTCGAAATGCTTGAGGGAGAACAATGTGTTGAGTCGCCTGCATCTCGGTCATTCCCATTGACCGCGCAGCCATGATCTGGCCGACATCAACTGACAATATTGCCCCTCGAAAAATCTCAGATTGATATGCTGCACTTCTCAAAGCAAGTGAGAATACAGCGGCTGCAAACAACGCAGCACCAACGGAGCCTGTCCACATAAACCACCCAAGTAATGCAGCTCCGAAAATAAAGAGAAGAACGAGCAGGGGAATTGATCTGAATATCTTCTCGTAACCTTTAGCAATATACTGCAGTTCAATTGGCCCATAGACTCGCATTAGGGCAAGAGCAGTCCCTACAGCAAAGCCAATTGCTAAAGAAATAAGTGTGAGCGCAAGAGTCGTTGAGAGCCCTCTTACGGCAATCAAATTGAGAATGTCCAGAAGACTCTGCGTCTCTTGCACTCAGCATCACCCAAACCATTTAGCAATTAGCGCGTCTATCGTGCCGTCCTCAAAGGCCAGAGCAATAGCGCTGTTTACCGCTGCAGATAGTCTATCGCTGCCATATCGAATGTAGAATGCTGTTGGAGGTGCAGTCACTGTGAAGATTATTTTGATTGAATAGACAGTACTGTAGAGACCGAAAATTGGCTCATCAACGTATATGGCATCAAGAGTGCCTGCATCGAGTGCTGCAAACATCGTTTCAACCACAGGATATCGAGTCAGTGTGGCTTCCATTCCAGCAATATCTGTTAGTTCATCATCTTCAACGGTGCCAGTCTGGACCCCAACGTCATATCCAACAAGGTCGCTCAACTCATCAATGGAAAGAGTTGAATTTGATTTAGTTATGATGACTTCGTTGGTTCGGATATACCATGTTACTGGCTGAAGAACCGCAGCACGTTCAGGTGTAATGAACGTGGCTGACGCAATCATGTCGATTGTCCCAGCTTGACATGCACCGATCAAGTTGTCAAAGTCCATATCAATCCACTGAGTAGTTACATTTAGATAATCGGCTACCAATTCTGCTAGATCAATATCAAACCCTTCTAGTTGATTTGTGGTCGTATTGAATATCTCAAATGGCGGCCAGTTTGTGTTAGTTCCCACAATAATTGAACCACGCGCCTGAATCATGTCAAAGTCGTCTAGTGGAGCAACTAGTGTAGGCGTCAGATAGCCTATACCAAATCCAATGACGATCCCAATGACCAGGAAGGCAACGAGTCTTACTGTTAAGGAACCACCTGATGACATTTTTTCAAATTCCTCCTTCTGTGTGATTCGAGAAATTCACACAACCGTTAACATCCCCAAACATACTGAAAAGGGTTTGCTCTAATATGAAAAGCTGCAGGTTGAATCAAAATCAGAGAGCTGGACTTGTTTCATGATATTCTGAATTGCTTTCTACTCGCAGTTTTTTGACAGCTTTGTATCATGCTGGCAAAATCCCTATGATGAAGTAGCTCCATTCTCAGCACTTTTGGTTCACACCCGACTGAGGTGTATGTGTATTTTCTTTTCTAAATTACGATATCGCACCTAAAGCCTAGGCGGCAGAAGCATCTGGAATACTTGCAGGTCAGGAACTTCATCGTACTTTTTTGAAGCACTCCAAAGCAATTCTCGACCAACCAATTCAAGCTCGAAACCGATTTCACCCAAACGCTGAATATAGTGCAAGCAATCAATGGAATGCGCAAGTATCTTTGATATACTTTCATCCGCGTTGGAGAAAGATGAGCTGCCAGTATCAATGTAAGGTATGGAAAGCTCAACCTCTATGGAAATGGATTTACTATCATACCTATCTCTAAGCAGGATTATCCTGATCCAATTATCTTGGAAGACTATATCGAGATGCTGACCATCTTCATTGAAGGGAGTTTCTTTCAAGGGAACTTGCATGAGATGTGCACATTTGTCCCTCAGGATTCTTGCATCCAACTACACACACGGCCTCTACTAGTTTATGAAACTTTCATTCCGTATTTCATGAATACTGCTCTGGCTTTGTCAACATCAACAACATAGCGAGGTCGTCTCATATCCAATAGGTTCGGTATGGGACGGCAGATATCCTGACCTCGGAGATGTCGGAGAGCAAAGCTCACAGTACGGAGAGGTATGTTGGCTTTTTTGCTGATTTCTCGGGGGGAAGCTGGTCCTCCTGATGTGAGAACTCTGAGAACCATTATTGCGCTATCAGGGAGTTCTAGATTCATTTTAGGTCACTATTTGCAGTTGAGAAATCTAATATTACTTGAGGGAACTCAGTAATCGCGGAAAATCACCCGCTACACAAGAAAAGTGACCAAAAATCGACACGAGCATGTCGAAAAATGCCCAAATAACTAGGCGTCTATATCCCAAGGTAGAAAAACGAATCTGCGCCAACGGCTTAGTATCTATTCACTGCTTCCTAAAAGGTGAGATTTCGGTTGACTGTTCCAGTATACAAGGTTCTATTGATAGGAGAGCCAAATGTTGGGAAGAGCTCAATCATAAGGCGATTGCTTCTAGGCGAGTTTGATGAAGATTATCAAGCCACTACCGGTGTGGATCTTAGCGCCGTTGCAGTGAACGTGGATGCCTTTACTCCTGTAATCTTGACGGTAATTGACCTTGGAGGGCAAGAGCATTTTGCAACTCTTAGGACGAAGTACTATCGAGGTGCTCATTACAGTGTATTAGTTTACGATATTTCAGATACAGCTTCCTTCGAATGCCTTCCAACCTGGTATGCGGGGATACTTCAAAATCTTGACCTCAAAGGAACTGGCCATGAATCTCTTCCAGGTGTATTAATTGGAAACAAAAGCGATTTGGAATCCTCCAGACAAGTCTCGGCAAAGGAAGGCAGATTGTATGCTGAGCTAATTGGATGGAGTTTCTGGGAAACTAGCGCAAAAACAGGGAAGAACATCTGGCAAATATTCAATCGAATTGCTAAAGAAATATATGCTTGTCATCCACCGGCTTGATGTGTGATATATTCACACTTCTACCGGGACCGAATGCATGCTTCGTTGGCTCAAAATCGCAATCAAGCGATACCGCAGCCCACAGGTTTCCGGCAAGTTCTCCCTTTCTACTTGTAGCTGGACGGATGACTCTTCGATCGATGGTGTTCGCGTACAGGTACATGATTAAACCTAGAGTGACTCCTATCCCGATCAAGTAGAGTACAAGCATACCCCTCTAAAGCAAATTAACAATAATAAAGTTATTTGAAGATACAGGGGTCTGTGAAACTTAATAACATCTCAGGTGCATCTTCAATTAGATGAAGCCGATTGAGGGAATTGGGGTGTCTCTGAATGATTGCTCTTGCCAGGATGATTTTGAATATGGGTAAAATTGGAGGGGCATCCGACAGTTCTCTCTTATTATTCTGGGATGAACTTGAGCAATTGCTGGGCCCTATACTTCAGCCGATTGTTGGCCCTCTCTTCGACATCCTCAGGGAAGAAGCAAATCGTGCAATAATCCTGTCCACTATTGTCACGCTATTTCTCTTTGTTTCGATTGTCGTTTATGTGGTATATGAAGTTCCAAGTATTCTTGGGTTGTTCTCCAGCGGAATGAGCATGAGTCCTGCTAAACCAGAACCTCCAATTCTTGCGCGACGACCATCAGCACGAACAAGAACACCATCTGAAACTCAAGAAGAGGCAATGTCAAGAGCCAAGTTACCATCGATTTCGCAGATGCATGGTCTAGAAGTTCAGTCAACCATTGACAAACATCGAGATGATGTTCTACTGACGATCCGGGTCACAAATAACTCAGACCACGAAATTGAGATGGTCGTTGTTGACATAGATCTTCCTGATGGCATTGACGTCATGACAGGAAGTTTCAGAATGCAACGAATTGGTACAATTTCTTCCGGAATGACAAAAACAGCAGACTTCAGATTGAAACACTACCGAGGTTCTCTTGAGAATATAACTGGTCAGATTGAGTTTATGAGTTCTTCACACGAAATAACCGAGATTGCAATACCACGTCCGACAATTGCTGCAGATGAGTAGTTAGCCTGCCTAGTACATGCCATACCCTGAATCCTGCAATCTCTGACCATGCTCTCCTTTTCCGCGGAACATGCCCGCATTCATCATGTACTGTTGATACTCTGCGCCAAACTTCTTTATCAAGAGCCTATCTTGAAACACAGCCAAGATGAACCAACAAGCGCCGAATACTAGTGCAACTGTAATCAGTGGTACTGACCGGAAAAGTAGAACGCACGCCATATTGAAGTAGATGAATGCCGCACCAACCGGATGTCTTATTTTCGCGTAGATACCCTTTTTGGGGAATTCAGTGATTTCCTGAGTTCGAATCTTTGCTTCTCTACTTTCGTGTGCTTTCATAATATAGCTTGCACACTTGTATGCCCAATAGGCTCCTAATAGGACGAAGAGAAAATCCCAGAATCCTACACCGAATGTCTGTGTTCCTAGTCCAACCTGGAGTGCAACAATAATGTTGATTCCTCCAAGAAGAGCAGGAAAGGCATTGTATCCTGTACTTGTTCCACTCATTTTATGGTTGCAACCCTCGTGAGAGTGAATATCTCCATGAATGTATCTTTTTGAAATGCTAAATAACTTTGCATAAATAACTTCAGTACTAGATATTGGAATGGAATGATTCTCCATCAAAATCTAATGCCCAGAATAAAGAAGTAGAGGGATGGAGTTTTGATTACACTCCATCCCGGGTACGGAGATAGAGATCTATTACTATATATAATTCGAGCGTCATCCGCAGAGGACAACACCTTGATGACTAAGTCATCCACATATACACCTAGAAATTTTGTATAAAAGGTTTGTTAAGCACGCTAATACGTACTAAAAAGTTTACATTCTTTCGTCATTTAGTAATAAAGTTTAAACATTGTACTAATTCCAACACCATGGTGTGTACTCCACATTGATTATGTACCCAGAAATGAGATTGCTACGGTGTTCTAGTATCATTCAAATCATGTAGTTTCAATGACCTCCATTTCCTCGGAAACTACTTCCTGAATTATCACTAGATCCTTTACCTTTGGTATGTGTTCTTTGAATGCTAGCCAGATGAGAATTGATCCAATTGTAGTGATGAGAAAGTACCAAAGGAATGAAGCTGAGAATCCAAACTCCGGGGTTACCCATCCAAAGAATGGAAAGAGAGGAAGGGAGGCAAGAACTATGAGTGTTGATCGAAGTGAGTAGAAACCATTTCGAATCTTGTTTGGAATCACATCAATCAGTACTCTCTGAGTGAGAATTGCTGATATGGCACCAAACACTGAGCTGACGATGAAGAGCAAAGCAGTGAGAAACACAGGTAGAAGTGTACTTGCTGGAAACTCCAAGATCGGCAGTGAAGTGCCAGGAATTACTATTGAATAAACCAGCCCCGGCTCTGCAGGAGGTGGAAAGACCATTATGATCAGTGCAAGGAGCAGGCTGAAGGCTGCGCCTACAAAACCAAAGAACCGGAATCTCGGAATCCACTTGGCTGGTTCGAATTTCTTAGCCCATACACCAGAACGTTCCGATGTTAAAGCAAGAGGACCAAACATGAGTGTTCTGAATCCTGATACTCCAATATCTGTAAAGAGATAGGAGAAGTAGAATGGCCAAAGCAGCAAGCTTCCCCATACAGGACCTACACTAAATAGGATGAGCTCTCCTACAACTAGCAGAGAAATGAATCTGCTGGACTTGAGAAAGAGTAATCCCTCCTTCATGTTGCTTCCATAGCTTCGAAGGCCAGGTTTCTGATCAGTTTCTTGTCGAGCTCCTGGCAAATCGTTCAAAACTCTTAGAATGATAATCGCAAGCAAGACTGCTAGAACCGCTTGAAGCTGAAAGACCCAAGTCCTCTGCATTACAAGCGCGATGAGACTCCCTGGAATAATCACAGCTGTTGTCACCAACTGAGAGAGCATATTTAGACGACCTTGAAATACACCGTATTGCTTCCGCTCCGTATCGTGGGGCATCGCAACTCGATAATTATTGTCAAACCAGGCTCCCCAGGCTCCTGATTCTTGAGAGAATCCTATTCCGAACAATACGTAGATTACGACAAACATCCAGTAGGGAGATTCCGGATTTGTAAGTGAAGTCACCCAGAATGATCCGGCATAGCAGACGAGTGCCGACGCAATGACATATTTATGACCAATCGTGTCCCCTAATGCACCAGTTGGATAATCGAGTATCGTTTGAGTCACAGTCTGGATTACTAAAAGGAATCCGACCATCCCGAGACCTAGGATAAAGTCGCCATTGCCAAGTTTCTCTGCTATGTATATCATGTAGAATGTGGTTGAAAGCTGAAATGATAGCGAAAACGCGGGAATAAGGGCCGCAAGCTTTACTGCAAGATGAATACCCTCAGGCGTAGCATCTTCAAGTCCCAATAATCTGGCTGACTTACTCATCTAGAATCATCCGGTCCATTTTTTGATTATATATAACATCCAGTCACATTTGGGGGTCACAATGTGTGTACTCACGTAGTTAGCTATGCTATTAAGGTAATAATGAACGCAAGAAATAGGAATCTAGCTGGTCACATATGCCCACTAGTGCTTTATCATGTGACCAGATAAGACTAGATGTAGTCCTCAAAGAATATGGAGCATTTTGCTCCAAAAAGAGGTAGTACAACGATGCTCGAAAAACTTCAGAAATGCATCGGTATTGGAGAGAGCCTTGGTGCTCATTTCGTTGAAGCAAGATTCGACGACCTAACACTTAGGACGCTTGAGCGTACCGATGATATATGGAAAGAGATTCAGGTCAAATCGAGATTTGGGTTTGCGATTACATGCTATGTGGATGGCGTGACAGGATTTTCCTTCACTCCTAGCCCAAAGGATTCAGACTTGAAGGAAGCCACTGGGCGGGCATTCAAAATGGCAAAGGCATCAGCTGCATCTGCAGAACTGAAGCTGCCTTTTGAAAAACGGCCTGCAGTTAAGAGTAAAGCATCCGACACGCTTCCTGTAAAGATTCATCCAAGAACCGTTGAGCTCTCTGAGAAGACCGGTATGGTGGATAGAGCAGTTGAATCAGCAAAGGATGCTGGTGAGAATATCAGAAACATAAGAGGTCGCTATGGTGAACTCTATGGTCAGAAGGTATTTGCGAATAGTGACGGATCAGAGATAGATTGGAATTTTCTCACAATAGATCTCAGAAGTACAGTAACATCCAAAACCGATTCTGGTGACATGGTCGTAGGTGCAGCTGCTAAGGGAGGCACATACGGTCTCGAGGTCTTCAACAACGACGAGTTTACACCTGAAAAGCTAGGTGAAGACTCGGCATTAAGAGCCAAGGAGCAGCTTAAGGCCAAAGCCTGTCCTGCAGGGAAATTCAAATCACTTGTGGAAGAAACCCTGGTGGGTGTACTTGCGCACGAATCATTTGGACATCTGAGTGAGGCGGACTTTATTGTTACTGGTGGCTCTCCTCTAACAGGAAAGATCAACTCGACGTTGGGGACCGAGCATGCAACAATTGTTGATGGCGGCTTGGTTGAAATTTCAAAAACCGGTGGTTTATGGCTACCATATGACGACCAAGGAACCCCAACAGGTACAACAACCATTTTGGAAAAAGGGATTCTAAAACACTATCTTCATGACCGGGGCACAGCTAACAAGCTAGGACAGAATCCAACAGGCAATTCGCGAGCAGTAAACTTTGCTTATCCTCCAATTCCAAGAATGACAAATACCTATTTCATGGCTGGAGATTTGAATGGAGAAGAAGAGGCGCTGCAATTACTTGGAACTGGTATCTATGCAATTCAGACTTCCGGTGGACAAGTACAGGGTGATGGATCATTTCTCTTCAAGGCCATTAGAGGGTACTATGTTGAGAATGGTGAGATAAAATATCCAATTCGTGAGGTTGCTCTGTCTGGGAATATCCTTGAGCTTCTTGGGAAGGTTGAAGGTGCAACAAAGAGCATTTTGATCCGTTCAGGATATTTCGGAGGGTGTGGCAAAGGTGGTCAATTTCCACTCCCAACCGGAACCGGAGGACCCATGTTAATCATCGATGGTGTAACTTTTGGAGGGCAAGTATAAGGAGGCAAGTATGATGGAGTACGACACAATTAAGGACGAACTTCTTGCCGTCGCAGACTCTGGATTGAAGTATACAAAAACACTCAATCCCGATGCAGATTTTGAGATTTTTATTATCTATGAGAATTCTGCTCAGGCATCAATTGATCAAGGAGTTGTGACCGCAAAAGATGGCGCAGTTGCAGGCAATGCAGTAAGAGTTGCTATTGGCAGACGAATAGGATTCGCTTGCTCCAGCGGAGTGAGTGAGGAGCGAGTAAAGCTGAGCGCACGTGAAGCTTTGGACATTATCAGCAGTGTGAATGTTGAGGACGACCGATTCAAATCATTCTGTGACCCTATATCACCTGCGAAAGAGAGTGCTTTTGACAAGTCAATTCTTGATATTGGCATTGATGAACTCATAAAAGACTCAGCATATATCGCCAAGGAAGCCAAAGCAACTGATGATCGAATCAAATACGCTTCAGGCGGTGCACAGACTTCCTGGGGCGGATATGCAGTTGTTAACAGCAGAGGAGTTCACAGTGCAACAAGGTATGGATTCAGTGCTTGCCAAGGAAATGTCCAAGCTATCGTTGGCGAGGAGCGACGAGAGTCTTTCGAATTTGACGTTACAATCGATAGAGTCTACAAAAAAGAGGGAATTGGCGAAAAGGCTGCAAGACAAGCTGCCGGGCTTTTGGGTGCTAAGAAACTCGATGCAACGGATAAAATGCAGACAATCTGGACTCCAATTCCAGCTGCAACCTATATTATGGCGAGTCTTGGCCAATCAATTCTAGGTAATCCAGTAGTCGAAGGTATCTCACCACTCTGTGATAGGATTGGCGATACTATAGGACCTGCTTCACTATCAATCATTGATGATGGTCAGAGTCGAACTGGATTAGGTACAAATGCCATTGATGGAGAAGGAATACCGCAAAAAACGAATCCCATCATAGAAAAAGGAGTTCTCAAGAGTTTCCTCTTTGACTCATATTATGGAGGTGCATTCGGTGTCGATTCAACAGGCAACTGCGATCGAGCAGGCGGTCCATTTGGCGGTGCTGTGCCATATGAAAACTCGCCAAGTGTATCAACCAAGTGGCTAGAAGTTAGTCCAGGATCGAAAGCTGAGGAGGATCTTATCTCGGATATTGATGGCCGTGCAATCCTCATACGTGACTTCCCAATCGGTATTTTCCATACAAATGTCGCAACAGGAGAGTTCTCGGTCGTTGCAGCTTCAGCATATCTAGTTGAAAATGGAGAGAAGAAATATCCAATTCAGCCAGTTTCAGTAGGAGGCAACTTCTATGAAGGGTTCAAGAATCTGATTGGAATTGGATCAAATGTTGAACCGCTTCCATTCGGCATAGCCGTACCAACACTGGTATTTGACGGATTCAGTGTAACAGGATAAACGATTTGTCTTTTTGGAGCCTTCGGGCTCCTCTTTTCTATATCGAATTGCTTTTGAGGAAGTGTACATACACAAACACGAGATATCATCCTAGAATGATTCATGAAATGACACCATTGCGTATTAGGAGGAAGGCAGTTATGAGTTCAATACGCGACACCTACAAAATAATTGTGGCAGGAGATGAAGAATCAGGATACAGCTTCTGCACGAGGCTTATGGACCGCCAATTGCCCGACCCGCGAAAGGTTGCGCTTGAATCTCTTTCCAAAGATTGGCCAAAAGATGAATGGGTGAAATTCATCACACTCTCCTCAAAAGGAACTGTATTTACTATGGAGCTTGATTTGGAGCTACATGGTCCGTGGATTTGGGAATTATACAATGTAATGGACCCGAGAGATTACTTCCGAAGGTTTGCCGCTGCTGTTATATGTGCCAATCCAAAAAGGCCTGAGTCGCTCATTCATATTCCTTCCTTTATAGAATCCATGGATACTCATATTGGTAAGAGGATACCAATGGTTCTCATTATTGACTCCTCTCAGCATATCTCGAAAAATGAGCTAAAGCCAGTTGAGGAAATAGCTCTCCAGATGGAAATTCCATTCAGGAAGGTCAGTATAGAAACCGGAGATAACTTGGATAATGTGTTAAAAGAGCTCGCAATAAGAATCCAAGAAACTGAAGAATAGAATATTATCCGCATGAGAGTATATACTCTCATGCAGATACTCAGAGACTCATAGGAATATCTTGGAATACTTGTTCTCCAAGAACTTGAGGAATGGCTTGGCTGTCAAATCCTTTCCTGTGACTAGCTTGGCCAAATCACCAGGGCTGTGAAGATTTGACCTGGAATGGACATTTTGAATGTGCCAATCAATTGCAGGTTTGATGTGACCTTCAGCAATGCCTTCGTACCACCCTGGGATGTCTTTGCTCATCTGATCGAACCACATTCCATCGTAGACATTTCCTAGGGCATAGCTTGGGAAGTATCCATATAGACCACTTCCCCAGTGTGTATCCTGAAGAACTCCTTCCGTATCTGATTCTATTTCCAATCCGAGATATTCCTCATATTTCTGATTCCACACAACTGGTAATTCAGAGACCTCAATCTTCCCTGTGAATAGGTCTCTCTCAATCTCAAAACGGATTATGATATGTAATGAATATGTGACTTCATCCGCTTCTACTCTGATTTTTGATGGCGTAATAATGTTTGAAGCCTTGCTGAATCTTTCCAGAGGAATGTCAGAAAACATATTCCCAGTTATTTTGTTCAATTTTGGCAGATAGAATTTCCAAAATTCGGGAGTCCTCCCTATCATATTTTCAACAAAACGTGACTGCGACTCATGAATGCCTGAACTGGCCGCAGCACCAATCGGCATAAACTTCCATTCTTGATTCAAATTTTGTTCATACAGGGCATGGCCGGCTTCATGGAGTATTGCAAAAAAGGCCGAACTGAAGTTGGTTGGATGATATTTCACAGTAATACGGACATCATCATAGTATCCAAGTGTGAATGGATGCTGTACTTCGTCGATTCTGCCACCCGCATTTGCTGTGGTCGTATCGTACCCAACTAATGTGCACAGATCTGTGGCAATTTTCCTCTGAATATCAATTGGAACCTCTCTCTGCATGAAAGAAGTGTCAACCGCAGACGATAGTTCAGAGAATTTCTCAGTCAATGGAATCAGACCATCTCTCAGCTCTGAGAAAACACGAGTGATTTCTTTTGTAGTCATCTTTGGTTCAAAATCATCAATCAATGTATCATATATTGTTGAAGTGCCTTTGATATCTTGAAGAAGCTCAGCGCGCTGATAACATAAATCAACCAATTTCTTTAGCTCAGGTTCAAACATTTTCCAATTATTTGCAGCCCTAGCCTTTTTCCAGGTTTCAGTACTAATTGCCTGTTGTTGAGCGATTTCTCCTACAAGTTTCTCTGGGAGTTTTGTTGCCTCGTTGTATGCTTTCTTTATCAAGTAGATATTCCGTTTTGCAGTTTCATCTAGGGAGTCTTGACTCTTATCAACGGAATCGAGCAACTTCCCAATTTCTGGGTCTGTGGCCATTCTATGTGTGATTTTGGAGAGAACCGAAAGCTGTTCTCCGCGAAGCATAATGCCTCTTGGTGGCATATAGGTTTCCATGTCCCAATAGACGATACCGGTTGCAGTTGTAAGGACTGTTCCCTCTTTGAATCTAGCTAGCAAGGAATCATATTCGGTCATTCGTGCACCGTCCAGTTTCTGATACAGGCCCAAAACATCAATGATGTTATCACTCTTCCGACCTATGTAAGCCAAATTGTGCTACCATGTTACTTATAACCAATGAACGGAGTCCGACTCTTTGAAGATTCTATAAATGAGGTCCGAATTAGTAGTTGACCGAATCTGATGATGAAAACCAGCAAACTCCAACTTCACCTATAAAGACTCTGGGTCTTATTGGACGAACTATGAGGGCGTTAGAAATTACTCAGGGCGTAGAGATAGCAAGAAGATATCTTGCGATGAATGCTTTTGATGGCGCCCTGACAATGTTGGGTCTTATTCTGGGTGGCTTGGTTTCTATGGCTGCCTTGGGTGTAGAAACTGTTTTCCAAACTACTTTGCTTGCGGCAGTTGGAACTAGTCTGGCAATGGCAATCTCTGGTTTTAGCGGTTCGTACCTTACTGAGAGTGCCGAAAGAGAACGTGAAGTCGATGAAATGGGAAAAGCGATGCTTTCAGATATGAGCAACTCAATGTATGCACGGGCCACTAGAGTCACTTCCATTGTTGTTGCTGTAGTTGATGGTCTGGCTCCCGCAGCGGCTGCTATTATTGTAGCGTCTCCCTTAATCTTGGTACCATTTGGTATTTTGGGACATTATACTGCGTTTTACGCTGCAATTATAGTATGCATGATTCTGCTGTTTGCCCTTGGTTTGTTTCTTGGTTCTGTGTCAGGCAAGAGTATTTGGGGGTATGGAGCTAAGACACTTTTTGCGGGGATTCTGACCGCTCTCTTTATGTTCTTCATATCACTCTTGACAGGTGCAGGGGCTTAGTGAATGTTCGAGGATCTGCCAAGAGAGCGATTTGCTTTTCTTCCCACACCACTTCACCCTCTAAAGAACTTGGGTGAATCTCTGGGCCTAGACCATCTTTGGATAAAGAGAGATGATTTAACTGAAGTTTCTGCAGGTGGAAACAAAACCCGCAAGCTCGAGTTTATTGTTGGCGACGCGAAGGCATCAGGTGCTGATACATTGGTTACTGTGGGCGGAATACACAGCAATCATTGCAGACAAACCGCAGCGGTTGCCGCAATTTCTGGTCTGAGGTGCATACTGCTGCTTGCAGGCGAAGAACCGGAAGTTTCTACTGGCAATCTTCTTCTTGACAAACTGCACGGTGCTGAAATCAAATATTTTCCTGATGACGACTTTTTGACGCTCAATCAAAGACTTGATGGAATTCTTGAAACATTGGAGGATTTTGGACTTACTCCCTATGCGATTCCTGCCGGAGCTGCAACACCCCTTGGCTCAATTGGATACGTCGAGGCGATGTTTGAATTAAAAGAACAGATAGAAACATGGAACTTTAATCCAGAGAAGATTGTCATTGCCGCAGGAACTGGCGGAACTCTAGCGGGCATGATTCTGGGGGCTAATCTTGCTGAGTTGGATGTTGAAATACATGGAATCAGTGTGATCTATGACGCCGACACACTCGAAGAAAAAGTCCGTGATTTGATAGATAGGTCTATCCATGCCTATCCGCAGTACTTCGAGCCATTTGACTACAAGGTGCACGCAAATGATCATTTTCAGGGGGAAGGCTATGGTATTCTCTCAAATACTGAAAGAACAGCTATTGAGATGTTTGCTAAGCTTGATGGCATATTATTGGACCCGGTCTATTCTTGCAAAGCCGGTTTAGCATTGATGAGAATGGCACTAGCTGGAGACCTTAATCGAAACACAAGAGCCCTCTTTTGGCACACAGGTGGGATACCTGAATTATTTGCCCGAGCAGAGGAGTTCTTCATCTAGAAAATAGTGAATGCATTGCCTTCCCACAAAGCTTTTTGTTGTTTCCATTCTATTACTGCCTAGAGGAGTTTCATTGAGTCTTTGCGAGAATCACCCAAACCAACTTGCCACAGGCAAATGCTCTGTGTGCGGACGACATGTGTGTGGAATATGCTCAACCACTAATGACGGGGCCATAACATGCTTTAGTTGTGACGAGAGAACTGAATGGGTCCAGTCAGGTAGTCCTTGGGACAGAGCACAGTCGCCTTGGGAAACCGGAGCAATAATGGATACCAGAACGAAAAACTATCTCTTGCTGGGAGCTATCGGTTCAGTCTTATGGCTGTTTATCCTTCTCGCTTCAGCTATTCAGTACTGGATGATTATTGTCGGCAGCTACACAAATCCAATGATCTACGTACTCTCAATTCCTGTTTCTATTATCTCACTGGTACAACCTATACTACTTGGGCTGGGATTTCTCGGATTCTACTACAAATATGACCACAAGCCCTCTCGCTATGTTCTCTTTTTGGGTATAGCTATTATTTTGATTAATCTTCTGTTTAACGTTCTCTTGGGAAGCCTTCCGATCGAAGCTTTGGTCTATAGTCCTATCTATAGTTTCATCCTCATAGCTACTGTATACGCATCAGCTGCAATACCTCTTCTATACTACGTATTGGTTCTTTATTGCCTTGTCACTCTTCGAAAAGGACTAAGGAGACCGGTGGTAGCAAGTATTGCCATATTGTGCTTTTTGCTCTACATCCCGTACATCTTTATGTATGCCATCTTCTTTCCACTTTTTCTTCCGCTCTTTTACCTGACGAGTTACCTTATTGGGCAGGCAATCGTCATGGTGATATCTGTATGCTTGGCCATTCTCTTCTTCATCGAGGGTCGAGATTCCCCAATATCGACAATAAAACAATGGAAATAGTAGTACTGACATCTTCCCAAAGGCTCATAATCTCAAACAGGAATTCGAACTCATGACTGTTCCTGGGATTGACCTTGGCCAGAAAAAAAGAAACATGGTTATATATGCCACAAAGGGAACAATAGACTGTATCTATGGGGGCATTTGATATGGAAAGCGAGGCACTGCAGTTCGCAATAGCGTTCGAGGAACGTCTCTCAGCGGCAACCAAAGAACGTGTGAGAATTGTGATCAAAGAGCAGTATAAGGATGCTTTTGATATTCTGGCAGACTGTGAGGCAGCAGGCTTGATTCCTGGCATAATTGGTCCGCCAGGTGTCGGAAAGACGCTTCTTCTCCGGGCCTATGCTGAGAAGAGCAAAAGGAACTTCACTTGGATAACTGGCGATGAAGGTGTGCGTCCTTCACACCTAATCGGGTCATTCAATCCCGCGCTTGTTCTCAAGAAAGGTTTCAATCTTGAATCCTTTGACCCAGGGCCTCTACTAAAAGCAATGGTCTTTGGTGGAGTCTTTGGTCTGAATGAGGGGAACAGATTACCTGAGTACGTGCAAAACTCTCTCTTGGAGCCATTTGAGGAGCTCTCAGTAAACGTGCAAAGACTTGGTCGAATAAAAGCACATGAGGAATTCTTTCCGGTGCTTACAATGAATCCAGAAGAGATGGCAGGCGCACACAGGCTAAGTGAGGCTCTCCGTGATCGGATACGGGTCTGGATAAGACTTGGGTATCCGCGAAAGGAAACTGAGATTGAGATCATCAAGGTCAATGCACCAGAGTACAAGTTGTCTGATGATATACTCGATGCAGTGTATGGACTAGTCTCAGCAACAAGAAACAGTACTGATATTGAGGTTCCAGCATCGATACGTGCAGGAATTTCGATATCTCGTCTTTCGGCTCAGATGGCCAAACGCAAGAAAGAGAAGGAGATTGATCACAGGATGCTCTCTGAAGCCGCGACATATGTCCTAACAGGCGCCCTCAGATTCCGTCCAGGAATTGACCCCGAACCAGCCGTGAACAACCTAGTGCGGCGTGTGCTTGGGTCAAAGGGGACTAGCAATAATGAGTGAACCTGAGAAGTTCCACCCAATACCTAGTAGTGTTCCCCCCTTTGCATACGAGTTTGTAAAACGTATGCGTGAATCATTAGAGGTAAGAGCGAAGCCAAGTGTACGTCAAACACAGGCTATCCCGCAGTTGCTTTCTGCACGGTTTTTCAGAAACGGATCATTGACTCTTGATGACTTCGTAGAGGCTGCTGTATTTACATCCTATCCGCCGGATCAGGAAATTGCTCGACTCATTGCAGAAGAGATTCTATTGGGTCGCCGCAAGGAGTTTGTTCCAGAGATTGTAATCGAACAAGCACAACAGCAGGCACCCCCAGATCCCAATGATCCTGTTCAGGAAGTCATGGCTAAGATCAAGCGAGAGCTGGAACTAGCTAAGACCATAAAGAAAGACAAAGTGCAGGCGGGGTTTGATTACCTTCAGGAACTGCGACGCCGGGAAGATAAGTCTCTATATGATGCGGCAATGGACTATCTCAAGGAAGGAGACGTTGTATTACGGGGGCTCACAAGCGATGGAGAACTCAAGAAAGAGGCATCAGAAGAGCTTCTCGACCACTTGGGCGGCTTGAGTGCCAGGGATATTTTGAATTCTGCAACACTGGATGTTCTAGACGATGTGTGTAATTCAACATCCACTGCTGAGCAATTGGCCGCAAAGGCTCTGAGAGGCGATCAAGGCGTAGAGGAGGAGTTTAAGGATTTAGCAGATAGGAATCCTGGGACGGCTGCGAAGGCTCTCTCACTCATGGAAAAATTCGAAAAACTCGACAAAGAGATGCTTGATAGGCTAGATTCAGCTCTTGCCGACTCTCTTAGAGATTTGAGCGAGATGAAAGACTATGCTGCAAATCTTGAGAGGCTTCCTGAAAATGGAGATGATATGGTGGAAAAGGCAGCTTCTGATTTTCCTCTTAGTCAGTCAATGGAATTCGCCAATACAATTAAACAGCATACGGGAAAAGACCTCTCAAAAGACCTAATGGATGCCTACAATGAACAGTATGACAATGGCGCACGTAATAACGTGGACATGAGGCAGCTCGCAGAAACAGCGATGAAAACAGAAAGCTGGGAGGATTTGGTAGACAAAATCACGAATGATATCATTGAAGATGCCATGTCCCGATCTTCTCCCTCGGATTATCTCCGCCAAAGATTCAGAGAGGCGTCTAATCTACGTGATCAATTGAAAGACCGCTCAACCCGACCATCATGGGAAAGCATGATGCAGAAGCTTGCTGATGCTGCTGTAAAGAGTTCCCCAAACAAGACTCATCTGCGGCAGACCGTACGAGAGCTAAGTTCACAAGGAACTGTTCCAAGTCAGGATGCTGTTCGTGAAGCAGCGTCTTCAATGGGAATGACCGAGAATGAAATACTTGAATTGCTCAATCCATCATTTCAGGTCATTAAGAATCTAATCCAACAGGGCGTTGACGATTTTGACCGTCTCCATAGTTTGATGTCTTCTGCAGGACTTACCAATCATCAATTACGAGAGCTAGCAGATCTTGCAGCGAATATGGATAACCAGTCTGCTTTGGGTGCTATTGCACATGAAGACTTGATGGCCGCTCTCGGCAGTGCAGGTTCGCAAGGGCGTCATGGACAGCTCACTCCTTCAGAGAATGAGAGAGCTGAGAAAGTGATGGGGGGCCTTCTGGGTGGGCCTGCTACGAATGTCATTAAGATGTGGTATACATACCGAGATCAAATCCCCGATGCCCTGAGAAAGAAGCTGAAAGATATTGCCAGAAGATTACTGATTGATCTTGGCAAGCGATTCGCCAAGGCTACAATGGGTTCCTCTATGCTTGGTGGGATTCAGCAATCCACTACGGTACGGCCATTTAGAATCGGAGATGACATTGATCTAATAGACCTTGAAGAAACAATGGATAACCTTCTTGCTTCAGGGAGAAATGACTTTGACGCCTTGGATGCTGAAGATTTTCTCATCACTGAGCCGTACCAAGGTCACAGAGCCTTCTTTTGGGCACTTGATAAATCGGGCTCCATGCATGCACCAGAAAAACTAGGGATGCTTTCAATTTCTGTCATGGCTGGCCTATATGGTGTGCAAAATGATGATTTTGGAGTTGTTCTTTTCGATAGCGAGACGCACATAGTAAAAGAGATTCCAGACAAGACTGTATCTATTGATAAGGTTGCAGCAGATCTTCTCGAAGTTAGAGCCAGTGGGGGTACTGGAGGATCATCTTCAATGAAGCTTGCGCTAAGGAATTTTGAACAAACTCGGGCTAAAGAGAAAGTCTTCATTTTCAGCACTGATGCGTACCTCTTTGACCAAGCCGCATGTGAGGAGCTAGCCGTGGATCTTCATTATCATGATATCCAGATGATTATTCTTGCTCCAAAACACGAATATGATCGAAGGGCTGCAGAGAAATTAGCCAAACTGTCTCATGGAGTGGTTCTTGACATAGCAACTATTGAAGAGCTGCCTGAGCGGCTTCTAAGACTCACAAATTACTAGAATCAGGGACAAAACCTGTCTTGGGCATGAGGCTTTTGTCATGGACTTCCGATACCCACAGTTTGTATGCTGCAACATATCCTTCTCTTCTCATGTCAAGGAACCTTGAAGAGAATAGAGATCTCATAACAAGCATATACCTATAGAATGGTGTACCAGGCTCTACAATTTCTGCGATGGCATTTATCTGAACGCTCCTTGTATAATTGGATTTCTTATCCCGCCAATACATAACTAAACTCGCTCTGGGATCTCTCAGGAGATTTCGATAAGTCGCATCGCCATAAATCTCCATCACTCCAAGTCTGAATCTATCAATTTTCGTATCATCCACGAAGTTATCTCTGTATAACTCCATTCGTCCGTCAATGGTTTCATTGAAAGGCAAACCCTGCAATGCAAGAAGTCTTCCTTCAATTTCATCAATTGTATCCTCTATTGCTTCATCTGTGAGGGTTAATCGTACAATCTTATAGGCAGCGTTCACAGGAAAAGGGCCTTCGTAGCTGAAGGTACAAAGTGATGGCTTCATGAGAGTATCTTGGTATATTGCCTGAAGCCTTGATTCCGCAGTGTCCGTTTGGCTAACATCCATTGAACCAGCCATAGCTTCATACAGCTCATCAGGCAAAGGGTTCAAAGGGTATGAATGAACTACTCCTCTCATCATTAATTCAATGCGGCGTAGCTCTCTATCAATGAATCTGAATTGAGCTGTTGTGGATGGCATTTTTGAGCCCAAAATCTCAGAGCTTTATTGGCATATATCATTAATTGGCATATTGACTGTGATGTGATATGGTGCTTCTTTACCAAGCTATATGGGAGAATCTTCAACAATAAACAGACGCCAAGCCTATGCAATTCTGCGGGAAACATAGGTTTAACATCACTTTCATATGTAGGTCTGCACAGTATCCTGCAATGAATTCTATTAGTAGGGGCAAGGCAATGGTAGATACCTTCGAAATAGACTCTGATGCAAAACTTGTGGAGTGTGACTGCACAACAGACATGATTGATACAGCAAAAGTGCTTGTGTTTGTCGATCACGATGCAAAGGTCGTCTACCTATGGAGAGGAAAGAAGGCCAGTCTATTCAAAAAGCTAATGGGAACTCGAGTAGCCGCCAAATTAAGTGACACCTACAGAGAATATAGAATTCGACCAATAACTGAAGGTCATGAGCCTGCGGCCTTTCACGATCTGATTGGGACCCCCAAAGACCAGAGATGAATTTGCAACCAATAAACACATAGTGCTTTGAGAAGAAACATTTGTGGGTATAGTAGTGCGGTATGACTCAAGAGCCTACCTCAGGATAATCCGGAATGTCCCGAGAGGCCTCGAATCCAGAGACAGAATTCTGAACAAGATGCAGGATCAAGAATGGAGAACAGCCGCTGATATAGCCAAGGAGCTTGCCATTTCATATTCAACTGTTCTATACCATTTGAGAAATCTAATGTCTGAAGGAGCTGTTGAGAGAGGTCTGGGCAAACAAGGGTGGCGAGTTCTTGAGTCCCCGCAAGGTACTCTCCTGCAATTTCTAGGAAAAAAGCAAACGGCAAAGCAGCAAGCCAAGAGGAAGAAATCAAAAGCCCTTTAGGGCTGTTTCTTCTAACATCCTTTTTGTGTGAAATCCATTGAATAAAGGCGAGTTACTTGAATTCTGTCGAAAATGGCTATCCGCCTGGACTGGAAATAGGCCTGAAATCTTGATCAAGTTCTACGCTGAAGATGCCCTTTACATTGATCCTGCAAACCGGGCAGGCCTAAAAGGACATGAATCAATCCTGGCATATTTTGAGCGCCTTCTTAGAGTATATCATGATTGGAGTTGGGAGCCCTTAGAGGTTTTTCCAATTGAGGGAGGTACCATTGTCAAATGGCGATGTCAAATTCCTGTAGGACAAGAAGTTTTGGAAGAAGTAGGACTTGATATTGTGGAAATAGAAAACGGAAAAATAACTAGAAATGAAGTATATTTTGATAGAACTAGACTCGTGGCTGCAATTGAAAGACGCAAGCAGATGGAGCGTCTGCGCCTATAATTCACATTCTGTGCAGCCGCTCAGCATTTGTCCAGTATAGTTTCCTTAAAACCTCGGTTGGGAGCTCGAGCCCGTATATTTTGGTGCCGCCACTGTCTATCGTGTCATTATCAACAAATGGCAAATCAACTCCTTTGACATCCGACTCGAGCATTAGTCTTAAAGCAGCATGTCTTCCTTCGTAGTAACTTCTATCCGGGCTGCTTGCTACGCAATCAGTGGCGAAAAGAATTCGATCTGCATATTT
>JBHLQM010000054.1:0-1516 GCA_048884785.1 Candidatus Thorarchaeota archaeon
TGAAATTATGCCCTCCTGCAACTAGACTATAGTCAACGAACATACAGCTATCCCAAGATCTTTCCCTTCGCCCTGATATTTCGTTTGTGACATCAAAGTGGTCAACAACATTGTAACAGTTGCAGGTCGGACAAACCATTGAACATTGACCACATGAAAGGCATTTGCTGGCAAAATAGTCCCAAATTTCACTACCGTAGCTGAGCTCCATGATATCTGGCATTGCATTGAAGTTGAAAGAGCGTTTGAACAGCTTATCTCGTTTCTCTCTCCAATCAATATAATGTAGAATGTCATCATGAGTGACTTTCTCATCAAAGAACTGTTCTTTCTGCAATACCATATCATACCCAAGACTTGATCCTATCCACACAAGATAGAATTCATCAAGGTTCACAAAAAAGAGGTCGAATCCTTCTTCTACAATGTCTGTGCCTGTGGATTTGCATAGTGAATTCTCATCTGGAATACATGAGAATCCAATAATCGCAGACCTGTTTCTTAATCCTGCATAATATGTATCCACTGGCTCCGCTAGAAATATTTCATCCAATCTTAGGATTCCATGTACTTCACATGGATGAGCCCCGAGAATCACTCGCTTCTCATATGTTGAGTAGTCTGGTGTGAATTTCTCTTTGTCAAAGCGGAACATATCGAACTTCCTTGGGTGGAAGAGCTTTTTCAAGGGAAGCAGAGGTATTCCGTCATCAAGAGCAAGTTCCTCAAATTTCTCAATAGGAGCATAAGTAAGGATATTGCCCTCCCTTTTAGGACCGTATAGCCTTCCAAATTTCTCAAGACTCATTAAGAACTCTTCCAAAAACTCCGATTTCATTTTGAGAATGCGCACTAGCCAAGTCTCCTGCTGCAGCTGTTTTGTGTTTTTTACTTGGAAGATTGTTATCCCTTGAAGAAAAATATTGAGGTAGGAACTTGTGCTAAAATAATGGATAAATTGTCGAGAAGGGTAGCTTCTTGCTCCTGAAATGTCATTTTCTAGTCATCTTCTGAAGAAATCCCAAAAGACAGGTTTCAGGCAAGGGTTAAATGGGAGTTTTACCTCGGCATGATAATACATTCCCATGTAGGAAGTATGGTAATCGCCCGGGAGAGAAGGATGAATCTATGTAGACCATCCAATTCATTAGCTGAGCACGTCGACATTTCTTGTCATTCCAAAAGTGCTCAAGACACGACTACAGCTGATTCTCCCAATGATTCATCTATAGCTTCTCTATTTCTCATTATTTTCTCGGAGGTTTTCTGATATGTCTTGGAATATGAAGGTTGGAATCCGTAAGGTTTTCGTAATTCTTGCAGTGATGATGCTTGTAAGTTCATCATTGTTTTATCCAGTGTCAGCAGTGTCTATTCCAGAAACTGCTGAGGAAGAGAGGTTTGAATATAATCCAGCTCTCGTACATGTATATTATGACAAGGAAAGCAAAGAAGCAAAGAGCATGGCGGTTGATACAATCTCGCCCCTTGCACAAAGAGGTATTCTCGTTGAATC
>JBHLQM010000054.1:1616-25829 GCA_048884785.1 Candidatus Thorarchaeota archaeon
GAAGGCCTGCGAGAAGATGTCCTCCGAGATTTTGCCGATAATATTAACGAGTATTTTGCCAAGGGGGTTGTTCCTGAAGAATATACAGGCGAACATGTACCCGACCCAATAGAAGACCCCGCCCTAACAAAATCATGGGTTATCGAAGAGAAGCAATATAATGACAAGGGCGATGAGCTTCAACCTATGATGCGGTTGGGCACTCCGGCTCAAACTGAGGATTATATTGGACTAAGAGAGATGTCTCCGACTAGTGGAGTTGGAGGTCCAATGGGATGGCTGATTGATACTGTTTTGTACAGTCTAATTGACCTTGGATTTCAAGACCTAGCCATACATGTGGATGCTGCAGAGGACTTGAACGATTATATTCAAGGTATTGTTGAAGATTCAAGAGATGAAATCCAGACTTGGTTTAACAACCAGGGTCTCAACGTGACCAACCATGATTTCTCGACGTGGATGCCAGAGCTCCTGCCACGACAGATGTTCGAACTCTGGTCAATGATCGACCAGTTGATTCTAGATGCCTGGTATGAAGTGGACGAGTACATCGGCGAGTTCTTTGACTGGATTATTAATACACCAGTTCAGGAAAAGCTGACTGGTCTTGTGCCTGTATTCCTGTTCCGGCTTGGCACTCCTCTGAATCTAGGATCGGATTTCGCAAGTTTTGGCGCCGTTCTTCGTATAAAACTGCTGCCAGATTTTGAGATTGACAAGACCCCATTTGAGTCCTTCATGAACCAGGCAGTGCTTGGAGGAGTTGATATGGATTCCTTCGGCGATGCCGAGGCCCAGTTCACAGAGATTCGGAAATTCATAGATGTGATCCCAGTGATGGAGATCGACCTTGGTATCTGTGCTTTCCTGCCTACTGGCAATGACTGGGTACAGGGTCTCATGGGTCAGTTCACCATTGACTTCTTTGGCCACGCTTGGCTGAAGCTGGCATTCCCACCTGTGGACGCATCAAACACCGACCGTTCATTCATAGATGTCCGTGAGTGGGGACTTCGCTTCGAGCTTGATGCTTCATTCTCACTGAGCATATCTGCATTCCTCTCCCCAGGGCCTGGAGGAGTCATCAGTACCATTCTGGAGTGGTTTTCAGAACTCCTCTCGATCTCTATTACACTTACATTATCAATAATATTCGAGATTAGCAAGAAGTATCAGGGACAGGGACTTCCCTCGCTCTCGACTCTCTTGTTCGATATCATCATTGGTGTGACTCTGAGCATCAGAATTCTCATCTGTGTATTTCAGGGCACCTTCAAGGTGGGACTCAGGTTCGAACAACGGTCAGGCATACTCTCCGGGTCTCCGTTGATGGCGCTGGCAGAGGACCCCGACCCGGTCATCATACATACCCTAAGTGACATCTCTACCTCGACAATAGGTATCTACATAACTCTCTATTGCTCGCTCTACTTTGGTATTGACCTGTTCTTCACATCCTTTGGCACGCATTTTGGAGGTCCGTGGACAACAACGATTGATCTGTCCGCATCGTGGGGCGATGGAGACTATGGCACCGAAGCGGCAGACCTCACTGATACAGACGCTGATGGTCTTCCAGATGACTTCGAGATCAGAATGTCACTCCTCTATGGCACTCTCCCAGAGTTCCAGCTCGCTGACTCCTCGACATTCCTTGACCCTAATAATGATGATACAGATAACGA
This sequence comes from Candidatus Thorarchaeota archaeon, assembly GCA_048884785.1. Classification (GTDB taxonomy): domain Archaea; phylum Asgardarchaeota; class Thorarchaeia; order Thorarchaeales; family Thorarchaeaceae; genus MP5-2226. The sequence continues at coordinate 3,305 of JBHLQM010000054.1, forward strand.
TGGGCTTGGAGACAAACTTGAGATAGAACTCAACACCCTTCCGTGGAAGACAGACACTGATGATGACCTCCTTACAGACTATGAGGAACATGTCACCTACAAGACCAATCCGCTCCTGAACGATACGGATCGGGACAATCTCACTGACTATCAGGAAGTCAAGATCTACGACACGTCGCCGTTCTTGGTCGATACCGACGGAGACATGTTGTACGACTGGTATGAGATCAACACCGAATACGATGTTTCCCTGACCAAGGGGACCTATGGCGCTGTCGAGTCTGTCAAGATTGGCGGAGTCTATTATGATGACAGGACTGATCCACTTAATCCCGATACAGATAATGATGGGCTACTAGATGGGGAGGAATGGGACAATGGCGTTGAGTATATGAACGAGTCCGAGGTCGCTATGTACCTGTACGTCAATTTCAGGTGGACTCATCCGCTTGATGCAGATACAGACGATGACTGCGTTGGCTGGCTCTGGCAAGGTCCATGGAGTGACCCATTCTATGTTACTGACTCATACCTATGGGACTTGCATGATGGAACAGAGGTCAAGGGGCAGATAGCCACTATCCCTGACCTTGAGGGTTATCCCGAGGTCAAACTCGTAAAGACCAATCCATGCAATCCTGATACAGATAATGACACAGCGTGGGGTGCTGTGATGCTTTACAGGACAGATGGCTATGAACTAGCATCTGACCCACAATACGACCCCACAAATGGCGACGAGGACAGTGACGGCTTGAAGGATGGCTATGAGGCAATTGGTCCAGGCGGGTCTGGCACAGATGCAAAGAATCCTGACACTGACAATGATCACCTGCCGGACTACGAGGACTGGAAACTACCTACTGACCCCAGGAACCCGGACTGCGATGAGGACATGGTTCTCGATGGCGATGAGTACTTCCTGTACGGAACGAATCCCCTCAACAATGATACAGACCTCGACGGGCTCACAGATGGCGAAGAGCTGTTCTTCTTCTACTGTAACCCGCTTGTTCGAGACTCGGACCTTGATGGACTTACGGACGGCGAGGAGATACTGCGCTATCTGACTGATCCACTGGTTGCGGATACTGACCACGATATGTTGTCTGATGGATACGAGGTCTTCTATTCAAAGACAAATCCACGACTGTTCGATACTGATAATGACAGACTTGGTGATGGAGAGGAGCTTCTCGTATTCAATACCAATCCGCTTGACTGGGACACAGATCATGACTCTCTCGACTATCCGAATGAGAACGGCACGATGACCCTGCCTCTCAGCGATGGTGATGAGGTCCTCGACCATGGTACTTCTCCAATCACTGTTGATACGGATGCTGATGGATTGAGCGACTCCCAAGAGATCTATCTAGGACTTGGCTGGCCAGGACGCGACCCGATACCACTAGACCCTCTCAACAACGATACTGACGGGGACACTCTACTTGATGGACAGGAGATGGTCCTTGAGAACGTGAGCATCATAACCTTCCCATACGAGGCTCTCACCATGCGCCTCAGATTTGGATCCTGTCCGGTCAATAATGACACGGACTCTGATGGGCTGGATGACGGTCTCGAGCTTCAATATGGCACGTGGCCAAATGATGAGGATTCGGATGATGACAACATCAACGACTACAATGAGATATTCGTCACTCACACGGATCCTATGTCGAACGATACGGATGGTGATGAGATCCCGGACAATCTAGAGTCGTGGGAGGGCGTTGTGGCGAACACAACGCCGCCTGAGGCAACTACGCCGCCTGTGTATATAGTATCGCAGGACAATGAAACGTGGTGGCCGTTGTACCCGACTGATGTCAATGACTCAGATACAGACGACGACTATCTGCCAGATGGTCTCGAGCTTGTCTATGGTCTGAACCCACTTGAATGGGACGAGAATCACAACGGTATTGCAGATGGATTCGAATACGACTTTGATGGCGATGGTCTGAGTGACGGCGAGGAGTTCTACATCGAGATGACCTGGATGACTCCCCTGCCCATTGGCAATGACTCGACTGGTCTCTGGCACTGGACGGGTCTCCCAGGAGGTTTCAATAATCCGGATTCAGATGGCGACGGTATTGACGACGGCACAGAGGTCCATGTCTACGGTACTGATCCAACATCTACAGACACTGATAACGATGGGATCAGTGACAGTGAGGAGATTCAGGTCGGAGGCAATCCGATCATCCCCATCACACAGGGCTATCCTGTCTGGATGATGGTGGCAATCATTGGCGGTGCCGGATTCATTGCTGGAATCATCATACCGCCGGTGCTGCGCTTCACCTTTAGGAAGATCAGAGGTCGTGGCATGAAGGCAGACACCAAGAAGGCAGACACCAAGAAGGCCACCAAGAAGACCGCTACGAGTAAGAAGACGACCACAAAGAAGTCAGGCAAGGAGGGTGATGCTAAATGAATCGACTAGTACCTCGAATTATCTCGCTTGCATTTGTGATGTTATTCCTAGTATCACTCATGCCAGCTGCAATGTATGACTTCAACCGTAATGAGGTCCAAGGCGACAGCACAAACGATCTGGTCGATTCCGTCATTAACCAGATGAATGCTGATTTCAACCTCACGAATGAGTATCAGAAGATATGGGAGCCCAATAATATCAGAGGTTCCACTCATGCCATAGCAGTCACAGAGGATAATGAATGGATGGCGACTGCAGGAGGGTACTTGAATGACCGTGAGGTCCACATCTACCGATGGTTTGATGCAGCGTATCAATACATTCCAATCTTTGATGCTGGCGATGGCATTATTCAGGGTGATGTCATGGATGTAGACTTCATGGACTCCGATAACAACGGGAGGCTCGAGGTGGTTGCTGCAAGTGCAGATGGACATATCTATGTATTTGAACAGCTGGGCGATGCATCGGAACCATTCAGTCTATACTCCATGTCACATCAATGGGAATTGGTCTGGGACAGTGGACTGTATATCGACAGGCAGGTCTGGTCAGTTGAGGCATACGACATAGACCATGATAGCCACGATGAGATCATTGTTGGCGCCTGGGATTCAAAGGTCTACGTCTTTGATTTCATTGACCATTCTGCATATCCGTATTGCCTCAAGGAACACTGGATTCATTTTGAACCAGTATGGGATTCAGGCGATATAATCAAAGGTAGAGTCTATTCGGTTGCAGTTGTCGATAGCGACAACGATACACGAATGGAGATTGTCGCAGGAAGTTATGATAACAAAGTCTACTTGTTTGAAGAGCGACCATGCCTTAAGCACGTGTATGATCTTCGATGGACAAGCGGCGATGCCATTTGGGCGCCTGTTACATCTGTGACAGCAAGTCAAGATTTGGATGACGACAAATTCGGCGAGATTGTGGCCTCTGCCTATGGGCAAGGCGTTTTTGTCTTTGATTATAACCACGAAACAGAGTCTTTTGATGTCACTAAGCTGAATCAAGGCATTAAGAGCTGGGAACGAGGAACCTCAATAACAGCTGGTTTCTGGACTGGCTACGAGGCTGATGAGTGGATTGACAGAAAGGTCTTCGGATGGGCAGGTCAGGGCATCACTGAGCCTGGCGGCATCCCTGCACCATGGAACACGGTGGAACTCGGAGGTGCATCGGCTCTTGCAGGCCCCTGGGATGATTTAGAAACCACCTTTGACTCAACAGAGCAGTTGGTCTATCAAGGACACTGGACATTTGAGTCTGGAAGTGGCCTTGGTCAGATGTCTATCGCATATGACATTGCCTTTGCCCCTGACGGCACGATCTTCATCTCTGATTTCAACAATCACAGAGTGACCCGATTCACTGAGAACCTCGAGCCCATCCTAATGTTTGGAGGGTCCGGAAACGAAACGGGTCAATTCCGTTATCCAACTGGGCTTGCTATCGATGAGGAAGGGTTTGTGTATGTAGCTGACCTCAGTAATAGCCGAATCCAGAAGTTTACGCTTGAAGGCGAGTTCATCGCATCATTTGGAACCAATGGAACCAACGATGATCAATTCTACTTTGTCTTTGATGTTGCAGTATGGCAAGATAGACTATATGCAACTGATTATGGGAATAACAGAACTCAGGTTCTGAATAAAGAAACCGGGGAGTTCCTATTCCACTTTGGAAGTGGTGGAACAGGCAATGGTCAATTCAACTTCCCAACTGGTATAACTACTGACCTAGACGGCTCGATATATGTCTGCGACTCTCAGAATGACAGAGTTGAGAAATTCAGTTCTGAAGGCACATACATCAATCAATTTGGTTCCACAGGTTCAGGACCAGGGCAGTTTGACACTCCCATTTTTGCTGTTGTTGATGGTGATGGAAGAGTCTTTGTGTCTGATTCGGCTAATGAGAGAGTAGAAAAATTCAGCCCCTCTGGCGATTTCGAGTCGGAATTCGGTGCAGCTGGGTCTGGACCCGGTCAATTCCTAGCTCCATGGGGAATTGCATTGCATCCTCTAGGCGGAATTGTCGTAATGGATCCGCCCAGCTATCGACTCCAGCGATTCGGTGTGCAGGAATATGAGCTAGTAGATGTTTTCTCTTCGCATCCTGACCAATCAGGTGGTTTCGATGTTGATTTCGACTCAGAAGGTAATTTCTATGTCACTGACCATGCCACTCCCTATGTGTTCAAATTCGACCCTGAAGGGAACTTCATACTGAATTGGACCTTGCCTGAAGGATGGCTTGCATATGCGTGGGGTGTCGAAGTGGATGAGGATGACAATGTCTTCATCTATGACGGCGACTACAACAGAGTGTATAGATATGACACAATGGGCAATCTCACAAACAGTTTCGGAGGCACAGGTTCTGCACCTGGAGAGTTGCGAATGATAAGGGATATCGCCCTTGATGACGGTCTTATCTATATCGTGGAGATGTTCAACAACAGAGTGTCTGTGTTTGATTATGATGGCAACTTCATCAGGATAATCGGTGGTCCAGGATTTGGACTTGGAGAGTTCGATGGACCATATGGTATAGAGGTTGGTCCGAATGGATTGCTCTATGTCAGTGAATGGTATAATGGCCGAATTCAGAGGTTCTACAAGAATGGTACACCAATTGACTTCTGGAGCAGCTATGACCTTGACCTATTCATGGCTTTTGATGACCAAGGCTTTCTATATGCTACAGGTGGCGGATATCACACATTGAAGAAATACACCGCAGACGGTGTTCTCATTGATGTGTTCAGTGATAGTGTGGGCAATCCAGAGGTCGAGAATCTTGGTCCAATGACTCCACTGGGGATGATGTGGAACTCAGTCAACCAGAGTCTATTCATTGCTGACAATGATGGCACAATCTATCAATTGCGTCCCTATATTGCTTTGAATAACATCGCCACTGCGGTTGTTGATTTCGGAAAATGGGAGGAAATGGGTGGAGATGCGACTGATGATGTTGACCTCTTTGTCGTCTTTGAGGACGATGTTGACCTCGAGAATCTTGAATTCGCCATATCAAATGACCTGGAAACATGGCAGCCTATAGAACTGACTGACCAGTATAGCACATACATCTATGCCAATATATTCCTGGGATGGACCGGGGTTGTTTTCTTCGACGTAGACCATGCTCTTCGGGCAGCTAGATGGGACGAGTTCAGATACATGAAGATCGGTGTCAAGGGTGGAGAAATTTACCATATCGATGCCGCCTATGGTACTGTTGCGCGTCCTATTGACACAGCCTTAGTCGTATCAACCGGATACATTCGTACAGGCGGCTTGAATGATGATGAACTCAAGGTCATAGTAGGAACAGTTGATGGCGAGATAATGGCATACACCGCTGGAGGCGCCATGGTATGGGAGAGTCAATCCGATCAACCCAGATTTTCACTAGGCACATCGATTTGGGATATAGTCCAAGTCAATGGAAAAGGAATGGTTCCAACGTGGATTGATGATGGGAATCTTCTACCTGGTTCGCTTGTTACCGCTAGCATTGCGGGATTCAATAGTTTCATCTCATACCAGTTGATAAACCTCGATGGGTCATCTGCGCTTGATCTAGTAGCAACCATCCATGATGGGGGAAATGCACGAATCATATACTTCCGTAACACAGGAACTAATGATGTTCCTGTCTGGAGTTACCAATCAAACTTCTTTGTTACATATAGCACGCTAGGTAGTGACCAACTGTATTCTCATGCCACTGTCACTTTTTCAGACCTAGATGGCGACTATGACGATGACATGATCATATGCGATGCTGGAGTTGATCCTGATACAGGATGGATTATAACAATTCGCTACTTCGAAAGGACTGGAAGCTTGTATTGGACCGAGCGAACTAATTACCTTCCTGCTATTCAAAGCCTACTGAACAGCTATGATTGGGTGGCAAGAGTCGCAGCAGTTGACAATGACGGGGACGGTGACAAAGATCTCACTGTTTCTTTGGACAAACTCTACTACTTCGAACAGACTAGCTATTCTGCAGGATTCCAGTTCTATCTAGCGCGAGATGACTCGTACTATGCGAAGATCAATGCTGCTAGAAGGAATGAAACAGTATTTGGACGAGTCGCATTCTGGGACTTCGATATTGACGGTGACTTAGATATCATAGTGCCACATGCAACGGAGAACTACACAGGCTCAGGATACAAATGTGAAACTGGTCGATTTACGTACTGGAAGAATACTGGTACAAAATTTGATCCTGTGTGGACTCGGGATAGGTCGATGTTTGAGCCTGATTTCACCGGAACTCTGCTCAATCCTGAGCGTGGATATGACTATCCACAATTGGCGGATCTAGATGGAGATGGTCTTCTAGATTTGATATGCATGAACGAGGATAACATTAGACGCTTTAATGCAACATTGAATCATGACTCTTTCATGGTAGCTACTTATCCCTATATCCACATGGTAGAAGTGGACAAGAGACTACAAGCAAATGGATACTGGGGCTATGAGGCATATGACTCGTGGACAAACCGGTTGATCTTTGAGTCATGGTCTAGATCACTCGAGTATGGTGACGTAGACAAGGATGGGAAACCTGAGGTTTTCGTTGGATCATTCGACAATAACATCATTGCCTTCGAACAGGTGGCAAATAACACCTATAGAAGGTCGTGGCGTTCAAATGATATCAAACTGCAACATCCTCTGACAGGGCTAATGTACCCGGCGTATATGAATATCCGCGACATGGTCATAGGCGACCAAGATGCTGACGGAAAACAGGAAATTATCGTCTGCGCTGGATTCCATGTGTACGTGTTTGAAGTGGTTGAGAACGACATGTATGAATTAGTCTGGTATGCTCCTACGATCTACTGGGAAGACTACGGTGGTACGAAGAAGGGAGAATATCTTGCAAAGCAGCCCTATGTTGTCGCAGTAGCCAAGGACTTGGACAATGATGGTCTCGGTGAGATTATCGTTGGCTCTCAAGACTTCCTATTCTTCTTTGAATGCATCGATGACAACAGGTATGTAGTTGCTGCTTACTACCAGCTTGCCAAATTGGAGACCGGGGACCCATTCATTAGAGGTATAATGACGGGCGATATAAACAGGGACGGCATGCGAGATGTCGTGGTCGTTGGAACGGATGACCTCTATCTCAATGGTGAGCTTCAGTTTCAATATGGATGGGTGCGATTCATGACTCCTGTCAAGTATGCGAATGGCACCTTTATCGACGATACATATGTCCAATATCATCTGGAACAACCTCAATCGGCTACATTCTGTCTGGATATAGCTGACAACGACCTGGATGGTCGACCTGAGGTCTTCGTCGGTAGTGTGGAGGGAGTCTACATCTTTGAAGGTGATGCGACCAACACTATCGGCTGGAGAAAGACATTGCCTACTGCCAACACCACAAAGGCGGTCCGTGTCGGTAATACTGATGGTGACAGCTGGCATGAAGTGATTGCTGGAACTGGTAATAACCTCACAGTCTTTGAACAGAACCAAACAAAACTAAGGCAAGACCACATCTATGATTTAGTCTGGACCAGTGGCGAGCTGCACGAGGAGATCACAGACATACGATTGGGTGATTCAAACGTCAATGGTAGGCAGGAGATCATAGCTACTGCGTTGAAGGGCTACCTCTATGCCTATGAATGGATTGTGAATTCCTCCTCGATTCCGGTAAGCCCGGCATTTGGCTTGGCTGAGTATACAAGTATCCCATCGAATCATGAGAACTCTCATATTATGGCACTATTGGACACAATCTTCCCAATTCGTGATAAAATGCTTGAAATCCTGAAAGAAACCGCACGGAGGTTTTGTGCTTGCTAAGGAGGGTTGAAGAATGAAGAAAAATACAAAACATCTCATTTGTTTGCTGATAGTGATTGGATTAACATCAGTTGCATTCGTACCGCCAGTTAGATTGGCAATTGCCTCATCACTGGATTCTGACACTCTCCGAGCGCGGCTGTTAGAATTCATGGATGCATGGCAACTGACTACCGAACGAGACCTGAGTGCTGGAATGGATGAGGCTTGGGAACTGGGTAGTGATATCAAGAAGCATTTGCCGGCGGATATGGCTGTTCCGTATGACTGGCGGCACACCTTCAACTTCACAAATAGTGGTGACTATTTCAGTGACTTTGTAATGCAACCCGAAGAAGTGGAGTCAAATCTAAGGAATTACATCTTCCAGCTTCTATACAGCGATATTCAAGCCGCTTGTGAGGTTAGTATTTTTGACATATTGCTCTTCAGAGTTTTTGACTCGCTGATCATTGACTGGATAGACATGGAATTCGCAGGATTCTGTAATGGGTTTGCTCAGGCCTCAAGAGATTACTTTGTAGACCCGGGAAAAATTCCATTAGGTCGAGACTACGCACATCTACTTCCTGATCCAAATCCGAACATTACAATTGCAGAAGCAACTGGAGGCGATGTTTCAGAAGCCGCAATTAAGGAGTATGTCCTTTGGAAAGGATCCGGTGCATTCTTCAATCCTAATCATCTACTGAATTGGATCAAAATCTATCTAGGTATTCCAACTCCGCAGGGCGGAATCACAAATGCTCAGGAGGTCCAGAAGATGATGGACGAGATGCTGCTTGGGTCTCCCCATTATGCGCCTCAAGTAGTCCTTCTCATGGCTCCCGTCTGGGAAGTACCAGAACCAACATCAAGTCACTTTGTCAATATCTATGACTACGATTTGAATGCAAATGGTTCAATTACATTGTATATCTATAACAATTGGTATAGATACGATGAAACATGGACAAAGTACGATGATTGGATTCTAATTCAGCCAGATGGGTCATTCCAAGGAACTAGGCTCGCACCATATGGTGACAATGCAAGCCTAGGAGAATCGATGTTCACGAGACTCTCATTCTATCCTGATACAGGAGAGTACAATAGCATCATCACCGCTCTGATTGACTTACTGCCCAAACTTCTTGGTCTGGGAATCTTCAGTCCTGTTGATATAGAGGTGACCGACCCATTGGGTCGAACTATTTCAATAGGCGATGACGGTGTTCCAGAAGTAGAGTTTCCTGCCATCATGGTGGAAGATGAAGGAGAGAAGCAAATCCTGTTTCCATTCGCGCCCGGGCTCCCGTATACAATCAACCTCACTGGAACTGATGTGGGTGAGTACCGAATGGAGGCGAATCGAATGGTAGACGGAAAACTTGTGACAGAGGAAGTTGTAGGTGAAACGGTTCCGGGTCAGAATGATATTTTCACTATAACTCTGGACAGTTCTGGAATCAATGTTGCAGAGATTGGTGTCTATCTGAGTGCGCCGAAGATCTTGTCAGGTTCTGCTGTGGAGCTCGAGTGGACACAGTTCAATGAACCCGAAGATTTCGTCGCTTACGAGATCTACTACTCTGAACAACCAAATCAGTTAGGCACTCTCTTTGGTTCACCAATCACCGATGTATCGCAGACATCAGCAATCGTGAGTGGTCTGACAGGTGAAACTACCTACTTCTTCACAGTACGAGTTGTCACAAGCGGCGATATCATCTATGACTCCAATCGAGTAGGCGCATCCCTTCCAGCAGACTACACCTTCTGGCTGTATGTGGCTGCTGGAGTTGTAGGGTTTGCCGTTCTTCTCCTCGTGATATTTGTCTGTAGAAGGAGAAAATCGTAGAAGCACATGATGTCGTACATCATTATCATGTTGAGTACAAGGATTGGGTTGTAGCAACGACCCAATCATGTACCACTTTGTTGTGTTGGAAGGCACCCAATACTCTTTATCTCTGGAGATGCATATTGATACAGATGTGTGGGGATTATTGAGATTCGTATATTCATTGAATTGCATTGCTATCATCTTGCTACTTAGCTCCTCACTCTTTATAGTAACAGGTGAAAATGGCGGCGTTTTGACAAAGGACGCCAGCAAGGAATCGTACGAAATATCTAGTACTTTGGAAGTCCATGACCCAATTATCATACATTCGAATCAAGGATTTGAGTTGCTGGAATTCACCGGCGAAGGTACAGCCACTGATCCCTACATCATTGAATCATTGAATATCACAGCAATGGATAGATGTATATCAATATCAGACACCACTGCGTATTTCATTATCAGAAACTGCTTTTTGTATTCAACACATGGCTATTACGGAATTGCTCTTTCCTTTGAGAACGTGCAGAATGGTATTGCTGAGGACTGTACTATTCGATCATTTGGTTCTTGGGGTGCCGCTGGTAGTGACGTAATAGCTATGGGTACGGGAACAAAGATAATGAATTCCAGAAACTGCACAATCCGACATTGTGCTATTGAAACCAATGGAGAGGGGTTCACAATCGAGGATTGTACCTATCTCTTCTTCTTTGACAACAACATAAGAGATAATCAAATGGGTGGGCAAATCTCCAATACGAACTACACAGTGTTTAGAGATAATCAATTCCTCAATAACTGGGAGGATATTTGGACTATCTATCTAGACTCCTGTGTCTTCCAGAATCAGACCTTTAGGGCCAAGAACTGGGCGATTCTGATACGATACTCCACAAACTTGACAATATCTGATAATACGTTCCTTCATTGCGGAATCCGATTTTGGGGAGTTCGAAATACAGACGATCTAAATCACACAATAACAGGGAATACTGTGGATGATCTCGTTCTCTCCTACTATTACCACGAGTCAAACAAGACCATCAATGGGGCGGGCCAGGGTCAGATTGTACTGGGTGATTGTCGCAATATCACATTGGTTGACTTCTATGCTGAGAATGTATCCTGTGGCATTCAGCTGATATCTTGCATAAATTGTAAGGTGACGAACTCGTCCATAGTGGATGGCTCTCGCGAAGGAATCTATGTGCTTGATTCAGTGAACTGTGTAATTCAGAATAGCAATCTTTGCAATAATCTGTATGCAATACGAATCGATCCATCATCTTCAATTCGTGTTCTTGGAAACTCGCTTCAATTCAATTTTCATGGAATCTCAATCTATGGTACAAAGGACATGTTCATTAAATCCAATACAATTCTCAACAGTTCACATGCTGCCATCACGGCTTCAGATCATTCATCTTCAATAACAATCGAAGACAACCACATCGTAAACAGCAGCTTTGGAATAATAATAGATTATTCTCAAACAGGAGTAATCAGAAGGAATATTGTATATGATTGCACTAGTGTTGGAATCACCCTCGGCTATGAGACTTTTGCTTTTCACGTATTCGAGAATCTCATTGGATGGAACAAGTTGAACGCTCGTGATAATGGAGGTGCCAATGTCTGGGATGATGGAATCAGTCGAGGGAATAATTGGACTGACTATTGCGGTTCTGGTGCCTACCAAATCCCTGGACAAAATGGTGCCGCATTTGATAGGTATCCTTCATTCCTATATGATCCTACTCGACCAAATGCTACAACGCCAATATGCGGATATGCAATTGCAGCCATGATTTTTGGTGCTAGTATCATTGGTCTGGTAATTGCTGTTCCTATATTATTTTACATATACAAAAGAAGCAAGAAATGAGTTTCACATCATCCCGGCTACACCTCTGTTACAAACTCGAGAATAATCACCTAGGCTCACTGAACAGGCGTACTTTTACCATACCTCGATGTACATCTCTCCTGTCTTTTATTGCTAGAACTTCGGGATTCTTGAGTGCCTCATCCATAGTGAGTTGCAACTCGTCCTTTGATACCTTCAGTCTAATATCATCAGCAATTGACTCAATTGTTTCTGCAGGCACAAGGATATCAATGTCCTCCTTCAGACCGATTTTCTCAAGGGACTCTTCTATAAGACCTCCACCTACAGTGAGAGAGGCCGTACCATCAATGTCAAAATCAATATCAACCGCCTTTCCGACGGCAACATTGTCCTTGTCAATAATATGTTTTTTAGATAGCTCAGACCAACGAATTTCTCCTTTTGGAATAGCAGCCTTGTCAAGAGTCGTTTTCAAAGAGTTAATGTTTGATTCCAGATGGACTCTATCACCAATCCGACGTATCATCGATGCATCAAAGACTGGATCTTCATCTGGTCGCATTCTAATGGACTCTAGAAACTCCTCCCATGCAGAACCAGCAAGCACAAACTGCTCGAGCTTGAATTGGCCATCAAATGTGAATGTCATGTCATTGATACGACCAACTTTCTGGCCACTCGAATCCACAACATCACAATCCCTCAATTCCCTGCAATTCAGAGATTTAGTTATATCCACGAAATACCACTCTCAAATGCCGTAGCTTCCAAAATAAGTTAAATTCTTCGAAAAAGTGTTTTGCACTGCAGAAAGTAAATGAAACCCTACTATGTTGACTCAAGATATGCGTCAATCACATTCTCAATGAACATCATGTCTTCAGTTACCGAAGAGTAGTCGCTAATTCTGATGAGATTCCAGACATCCTCACGATTCTTTGGTTCGATACCCAGATCTATGGCAAGTGAGATTAATTTTGCAACCTCTATTTCCACACAAAGCAAACAAGGCTCATAGCTAATAACACTCAATTCATTGACCTTCAATTGGTGGGCAACTCAGTTTGGTTGTACTTCCCCCTAATGAATTTACCCAAATGGAACAGGTAGAAAAACGAAGAAAGCACAATGCTTTCTATCTTTATTCAAGAAAGGTTATTCTCTAGAGAATGGCAATTGCCTCTATCTCTATTCGAACATCTCTCGGAAGTCTGGCAACTTCAACAGCAGCTCTGGCTGGGGGCTTGTCTGAAAACCATTTGGCATATTCCTGGTTCATCTCACCAAAATCATTCATATCTTTCAGGAAAACCGTCACCTTCACGATTTTGGCCATGGACGAGCCGGCTGCCTCGATTACACCTTTTACGTTACTGAGTGATTGCTTGGTCTGTTCAGCAATAGAGCCGGTAACTAGCTCTCCAGTTGCTGGATTAATTGGAATCTGTCCAGAGCAGAATACGAACCCATTTGCCTTGATTCCTTGGGAGTAGGGACCAATTGCCTTTGGGGTCTTTTCAGTGGAAATCACTTCACGTGTCATCTTTAATCAACTAAATGATAAACACGCCCTCTGAATTAATCTAGCGGTCTGCCTTAGAATATGGGCGTTGCTGATTTTCTCCCTTTTCGATGGGCTTGTTCAAATTATATAGAGCTTATAAGAAAACTCTGAGATAGGTATTCTTGGTGCAATCTGGTTGTGGGAAGGACATAAGAGAGAGGCAGTCATCGCCTGTTTAGTTGGCATCACCCTGTTTGTATCCGATTTTGCCTTTGGATGGTTAACCCTACTGACCGGAGCAATTCCGATGATATTCATTATTGCATTCATCATTGGATTGATTTCCGGCGGATTTGCAAGAGGTCTCCTTTGTACACTTGCCTCCTGGATTGCAGGATTAGTGATTGGTTTTGCCCTCGTGCCTATCGTCATGGCTGAAAGCATAACTCCTGATACGACTCTTCTTGGAATACTTGTTGTAACCATCTACTACCCACTTCGTGGCACGTATGATGTCTGGTTTGATGTTACAGGAATTGCGGCACTTGCTGTGTTTATCCTCAGCTTTGTCATTACACCCATAATATACCTCATTTCACTGGTCTTTGGAGGCGCAGGCGGCGCAATTGGAGGATTCATGAGAAGGCGAATGATGCAGACCAATCTAGCAGCAGAATCTAGTCAACTTGGTTCCGAGGGATGATCAAATCTGCTGATATATCATGAGCTGATTCGACGTCGTTTCCAATAAACCTCAACGAGAATCATGGTCAAAGAAATCGCAATTGCACCTGCGGCGGTGTATATTAGAATCTCCGCATCATACTGACCTGTTTGAGTTGATGGTGTTTTGGTTGTTGTATCATTGCTTGGTGGAATCTCAGGGAAAATCTTAACAGAATAGCTAGGGACAATTGTGTTCTTAGAGATCAGCAGTAGCCTAGTTCCATTGTAATGGAGTTGGATTGCATTCCCAGAATGATTAGAATAACGACAAGCCAACCCTGCCACTTTTTCAGCAACACGAATACCCAATAGAATCTCTCTGATTTGTCTAATATCTTTTTATTTTTATAATTCAATGATTTTATCTACTGGGCGCAATAAAAAGAAGCTAAGCGGTTGAACGCATTTTTGATACAATAGCATCATGGTATGAAATCAGGTGGATTTCATTTTCTTTAGTTTCAACCAGTGCATCAGACCCACAAGCAGATACGCCGGAAGTGAAAAGTACATAGTTGCAAACAACACGCTTAGCACAGTTTGAATGAGTGAAAAGATTGTGAGTATTAATGGAGAAATCCAGATAATGTATTTCATTCGAGGATTATGCGCTCCACCTTTGTCCATTTTGTCAAGCATGTAATTAGCTATAAGCGATGGAATTATGAAAATGATAGTGATGATTCCGAAATCGATTGTTGCTTGAGAAATATTGAAACCAAGAACCATTATGTCATAGGAATATTCTGGCGTGCCGGGGTTTATTCCTATTCTGTAGAAGCCACCGACTATGGATGAACCGATTCCGTCTAGAGTGAAATAGACTGCTGTCCAAAGAGGACATATTAGCACAAAAATCCACGATAGGACATTTGATATTTTCAAATCGCCTTCTCCTAACCTCCAATATTTCCTAGGCGGCAATGTTGATACCAGAATTAGATCTTCTACGTAGTGAATCGCCTAGTAAATATAATAGCTAATTGATATACTAATTAATTTTGCTACTTATATTTGGATCAGGAAGGCAAGAACTCTAGAGGATCAGTTTTCTTTACGGAAGGAGAGATTCATCTTCTTTCGGGAGGAGGCGGGATAGCAAAACCCTCTACAATTGTAGTTCCAGTTTCGCCGTTGAGTGTCCGCGTAATGTTCTCTGGATTTGTGATGATTGCCTTCTTGCCGCCGCGTTTGATGAATTCAACACATGCTTCTATCTTTGGCAGCATGCTTCCAGCAGCAAAATGGCCTTCTTCGATGTATCTCTGAGCCTTGATGTGGTCCATCTGCAGAATTGCTTCCTGATTTGGCTTTCCGAAGTTCAAATAGACCTGTTCGACAGCGGTAGAAATAAGCAAGACATCTGCGTTTAGGCCAGTAGCCAAAAGGCTTGATGCTCTATCCTTATCAATTACTGCGGCAACTCCCTCAAGTTCACCCTTGTCGTTAATGATGACAGGTATTCCACCACCCCCGACAGCGTAGACTATAATTCCTAGTCTATTGAGGGTCTGTATCGACTCAAGCTCAATGATGCGTTTTGGAATTGGTGACGGGACAACTCTTCTCCAACCTCTTCCGGAGTCTTCTTTGATAGCCCACTTTTCTTCTTTTTCTCTGCGTTTTGCTTCACTCTCATCCATGAACGATCCTATGGGCTTGTTTGGATTCTTGAAAGCAGGGTCATTTTTGTCAACAAGCACTTGCGTAACAATACTGGCCACTTCCTTCTGGACATTCCTCTTGGAAAATTCATTGAACAGTGCTCTCTGAATCATATAGCCAATTGCGCCCTGTGTGTCTGCGCCGCAATAGTCTAATGGCACCTCATGGAGCTCATGTGCGGCAAGCTCGGAGCGTCTCAGGATGAAACCCACTTGAGGTCCGTTACCTGAGGTAATTACTACATCCCATCCCTGAACAATCATGTCTGCAATGTGTTTGCATGTTTCTGCGGTTGCGGCAAATTGATCCGGTACAGTCTTGTGATTCTTATCTTTAATTAGAGAATTTCCGCCAATTGCAATTACTGCCTTTTGGGTCATTATTATCATCTCATAGCATTGAAGGCCTTCAAAGGGGGAATACTCCTAGATAAACGAAATGGTCAAGCCTATATGCCAGTTAACATGATGGAGTTTGTATTGGAGATCTATTCTCATGGAAAATCTTAGGAATCGATACGAAGGTTGTATGTTGGGGCTTGCTATTGGTGATGCAGTTGGAGCGGCCACAGAATTCCTGACATTTGATGAAATTCGCATACGATTTCCCCCGAATGGAGTTGAAGGATTCCACTCATTTCGAGGCCTTCGCGCTGGATCATATACTGATGATACTGAAATGTCGATTGCTGTTGCCCAAGGGCTCCTGAAAGCCAAGGATTTCTCTACAAATGCAATCATGGAGAGTATGACTGTGGAGTTTATTTCTTGGATCAATTCAACTAGCAGTTCCCGTTCGCCTGGTACGACATGTATGCGAGGTGTGGGTGCGCTAAAATCAGGAGTACATTGGTCTGAATCTGGTGTATTGGACTCAAAGGGATGTGGTGCCGCTATGAGGTCTGCTCCTATAGGACTGGCATATAGACATGCAATAGACGCAATCATGAGTCTCTCTGGAAAGGTCTCTTTAATGACACATGGACATCCTTCTGCCAGGGCTGGCTCTTTTGCTACTGCATTCCTTGTTGCAAAGTCAATAGACTCTCAAGATCCCATTTCTCTTTTAGATGAGCTTGTCATTCAAACCCGAAAAATCGATGAATCATTTGCTCAACATATGATGAAAATACCGGATGCACTACAGATGGGGGAGGCCAAGGCAGCACACGAACATCTTGGCAAAGGGTGGGTTTCAGAAGAGGCGGTTGCCGGCGCACTCTACGCCAATATCATGCACTCCTCATCTTTCAAGGACATCATCCTCGAGGCGGCAAATTCCGGCGGTGATACGGATACCAAAGCCTGCATAGCAGGAGCTATAGCTGGGGCAAGGCTTGGACGAGATGCAATTCCCTCAGGATGGATTGAAGGCATTGAAAACAGGTCTCTTCTCATTGAAATTGCGGACGGTCTTTATCGTCTGCAGCCTAAACTTGCTGAAATCTGAAGTCTCCCTAAGGAACTTCAGCATCTTTATTGATTTGTGAAAGGTGGGCCCGATAATCGTCGTTCAAATCTGTTTCATCGTTTGCCTCAGAAGTGTATTGCTTGCTGTATTTTTCAAATTCATCGATGCTATTCTGAAATGATGTTTTATCGAATTCAGAATGGGCACTTCTGTAGATGTCCATCTGTGTTTCATCAATGAACGCATACATACCTTCTATGTCCTTGGTCGATTTTATTGACATCATGCGATTGGTGACCTCTCTTCGCCACCAGTAGGAATCTGATGAATACTTCTCCGTTCCTTTATTCCAATCTTTGAAGATATGGGGGTTTCTGAAACTGAAAGGCCAATACAGGCTCAAGCAGGGATAGGAGCATCCAGTAAACCAATGAATATCATTTGTGGTCAATTCTGAGATCTGACTCCCTGCTGATGAATCTCTATGTGCATGAGATGTGTGCTGGCAAATGGGTAATAATTCGCTTTCCCACGATCGCCATCCATCAGCATGGTTTCTCAATATCTGGGCCATATCCTGAAATTCGAGCCCGCCGTCTTTTTCTCTCAACGCTTCAGATGTGTATGAAATTCGGGGGTGACACACTGTAATGTATCTCATCATCTCGTTGCCATAAGCCTCTGAAAACGAGAAGGATTCCTTATCATCGATCCACCCTTGTTCAATTGCATGTTCTACCAAATCCTTGGATGCCAGGTCCCATTTTTTGCCTATAGAGTAGCCATTTGAGATGGAACGAACCGACTCAACCCTCTCAGCCGCCCATCTTCTTGTGGAAGTTTCAAGCACCCATGCGTCTTTTCTGTCTGCAATGATGTAGCTGTTGTGATAGGTCAGAACACCCCCTAGTTCATAGACTCCGCCCTGACCATGTTTCTCCAATAGTTCGATGATTATGTCCATTGCGGACCTAGCACTATTCCCTCTCTCCAATCCAAGACGCAGAAGATCCATTCCAAGAAGTCCAGTCTGCGGAACCTCCTCCTTTGAAAAAACGGCTTCATTTCCTATCACAACACCATGTTCATTCGCGCCCATTTCTGCACCCCACATCCAGTGGGGCCGAGATAGGAAAACTGCGTTGGTTCTCTTTGCTTGCGGGATTCTCAAATACGTACATTTGACTTCAGCATCGCTGTCATACTCCCTTGAAGGATGATACTCAACAAGCTGAGATTCATTTGGAGATCTATCACTGTTTTTTCCAAAGAGCGTGTATCCGTCCTTGGTAGCTTTTCCTAAGGCAACAATTGTATCACACAAAGTGTACCACTCCTCTTCTCACTGGTAAATCCAAAACTTTACTCTTTGGGATGAATCTGAATGTTGCTAATCAGGTAGCTCTGATATCCATTCATCAAGATATGTTGATTCCGTTTCATCGGCGCCACCAACAGTTCTGCCAGTCATTGAATCAACGAGACTTTTAGTTCTCAATAGAATGATTCTATTCTTCTTGACAAGTTCAGTAGCAAATTCGAGGGCTTTGTCTAGAATCTCTTCTCTCGAATACAATCTATCTGCAAGTCCGATTCTAAGGCATTCATCCGCCTGAACCGTTCTTGCAGTCAGAAGAATGTCTTTGGCTCTAGCAGGTCCAACAATATGTATAAGATTGGAAGAAGCCCCTGCACCGGGAAAGACGCCCAAATCTATCTCAGGAAAACGGAATCCGCTGTTTTCTGCAAAGAAGCGGAAATCGCATGCCACCGCAACCATTGCCCCAAAACCAATTGCATACCCGTTAATCGCTGCAATCGTGATGCAGTTCCGTGCACTTCTTATTAGCCGGATAATCTTCTCAAGCTTCTTGAAGAACTCCTTCTTTTTCCTGTCACTCATATTAGTGATCATTTCAAGGTCAAACCCCACTGAGAAGGAGCGTTCTCCTTCTCCAGTAAAAACGATGGCAGCAATCGAAGGATCATTTGTATACTTTGAGACCTTGTCCGAAAAGTCATTCAGCATCTCTTCTGTTACAGAATTCAATTTGTCAGGTCTAGAGAATACGATGGTTACGATTGAGTCTTTTTGCTCGACCTTGATTTCACCCATCTTCGCATACCTACTCCTAAACTGTGTAGCCTCATTTTGGGGATGGCAGGATATAGCCCTTTTGGGGATGCAGATTATGGTCTTATGCTCTCCCTTCGTATAGTTGTGACAGCGGTTTTTCGCCTTTGTAGAGATACTTGCACTCCGGGTACAGTGCACATCCGTAGAATATACCTTTTCCTTCCTTCTTTTTCTTCTTGAGTAGAGGATGTCCTTGTGGATCTCTGTACTCAGTAACGATTGAAATGAGTCCATCAAGCTTTGCAGTTAGATTCTCTTTCCAGCTTTCAACTCGGAGTGTCTTGGAAGTTGTTTGAATAATCTTTGTATCGTTGTACATTAGGACAGTCTTTATTGCATCAGCTCCCTTTTCTCTTGAAACACCGGTGTGAATATTTATCGTAGAATAAATCCAGATTGATAGGCCATTAGGAAGGGGAATCTTATACACTGCCTCGAAAACGCCTTTTGGCTTAATTCGCTTTGGCTTGTATTTTGCTAGAACTCTCTCAAATTCATCTTGAGTTATATCCACATGTCTCTCAACCATCTGCAATCCCAGTTACTAACGGGCATAGGTTGAAGATAAGTTCTTTCAGCAGGTAAATGAAAATTCACAGTTCCAAGAAATCAGTAATCAGCTTAGCAACAATAGCTGCTCCTTTTGTGTTCAAATGGACGTGATCGATGAGGAGATTGAATCCCGACTCAGCTGATATTCTATCCCAGCTCTTTCCAAAAATATAGTGTCCAAAGGAGGCCTGAAACATGATTCTCAGTCTGGATTCAAACCGGGATGTTGGATGAGAAGGATTGTTCAGAATATATTCACTCATCACCTCATTTGCAGGAAGATATGCAATGTTATATGCCTCAGCAATGTGTTTGGAAACCTCAGCAATATCCTGGCTTCGCTCGTAGGCCCGATGTGCTATCTCTTCGCCTAAGGGGGGGATTGAGATAATGGCTAGTTGGGCAGATGTTTCTTCCACCAGTTTCTTCACAATACTATCCAAATTCTCTGCATACCATTTAACAGTCGGATTCCGTGGCAATTTCTTTTGATACCTATGAATCCTTGCATCCTTCTTTGATAGCGATCCCATTGCATCATTTGTTCCAATCATAAGAATAATGATGTCCGGCTTAAGGCTGACTGTGTCGTCAAGCCTATTCAGAACATTCCATGCAAGGTCTCCATTGACTCCCGCATTGATTATGTTATACAACTCCATCCTTTGGTTTCTTGATATGATATCGATGTAGTTGGCACTGACCCTTCCATGAGTTATGCTATCGCCTAGAAAAACGAGTGTCTTCTTTTCTGATTGCTTGAGGACATGTTTCAGTCTTGCAGGATTATTTGGTGGTAGTCTATTCATTTGCCACAGGACATATACTGGGAATAAAGTGGACGCTGCAATCAGTACCATCAGAGCAATTGTAATCAAACTGAAACTCACCTTTGCATATCTGCTCCTGATTATTTTATGATTGGCTATCTTTCGCTTCCTCAAGCTGCTTGAGTGCTAAGGAGTTCTGGGGATTAAGAACTAATGCTTTTTGAAAGGATTCTATCGCCTTCTCTGTATTTTTTTGTCTAAGATATACAAGCCCCAGTGAAATCCAGGGACTATCTTGCATTGGATTGAGTTCTAATGATTTTGATATGGCATAAATGGCTTCTTCTCTTCTCTTTAATTTATCAAGAGCTATTCCGAGTCGATGCCAATAATTCGGGTTGTCCGGCTTCAACTCGATTGCCTTCCTGAAATATTTCTCAGCCCGCTCATATCTCTCAAGTAGTAACAACGATTCGGCAAGGTGACTCCATGCAGTTGGATTCTTGGGGTCTATTTTCACTGCCCGAATCAGATACTTCATTGCATCTTCGGCCGTTTCTTCGGAAGTATTAAGCAGAGCACCAATGGCAATCAATGCCTCAAGATTCTTTGGATCTCGTCTGAGTATTCGTTTTAGAATAACTCTAGCTCTTCGGGTATCTCCTTTCACAGCTGCACTCATGGCTTCAAGTAGAGATTCATTTGCTTCAGGCATATTACTAAACACGCAACCCTATCTAGATGTTACAGGAACTGTATTAGAGAATTTTCCTAAATCAGAAGTTAGGATTATTAGGGACATGCGTTCCGTTTCCACATTTGATTCAACTCCGAGGATAAAAAGGTCAGGTATTCGTAGGTGTGCTTCTAATGACAGAGTGGATCATTGTCCTAATGTTATTCGTGGTAGTTTGTGTCATTGGCTTCTTGCTTTTTCCCAGAAGTAATGCCCCAAGACAAGTGGGATTTGCGGAGGGAATTGATGATAGTGCTGTAGGAGCCGCATTCAGCAGGATTCAAGAGCTTCCTCAGTTCAGGATGTTGAGAAAGAGGGTAGTTAATCGCATCATTGAACCAGCTGTTGGCAAAGAGATTGGCGAAGGTTCATCACTACTAGATCTTGGTTGCGGTACAGGACATCTATTGATGGTACTGCATAATACCATCGTTTCTGGTAGATTGAATCCACTTGAATTGCATGGACTGGACTTGGGCTCAGAATCAGTCAGGCTTTGTCGGGAGAATCTGGCGAATTCAGGTATTTACAATGTAGATGTACGAGAGGGTGATGGAGCCTACATGCCCTACGATGATGCTTCTTTCGATGTTGTTGTGTCATCATTTTCACTTCATCATTGGGCGGAACCTATTCTTGTGCTTGATGAAATATATCGAGTATTGCGTAAAGACGGTCTACTTGTTCTCTTTGATATGCGTCGTGATTGCAGGAGGTTCTGGCACAGATTGCTGGGTTTTGCCGCACGGGTTGTGGCTCCAAAAGCACTGAGAAATGTACGGGAGCCGCTTGGGTCATTGCTTGCATCCTATACAACTGTAGAGCTCATGGATCTCTTGTCAAAATCAAGCTGGCGAGAATC
Source organism: Candidatus Thorarchaeota archaeon (assembly GCA_048884785.1). Taxonomy (GTDB): domain Archaea; phylum Asgardarchaeota; class Thorarchaeia; order Thorarchaeales; family Thorarchaeaceae; genus MP5-2226. Next base: position 25,657 of record JBHLQM010000054.1, read on the forward strand.
TGAGTCCAAAGTGGAATCATTCCTCTTTGCCCAAATGCTTAGTACCCGCAAATAGGTCCATGAAAGAAAACGTGGCAGCCTAAACCGCCACATATGGAACTACTCTTTTGCAATTATGTCGAGATTTTGAACCTTGATTTCTGGTCCAATCAGTGTCTGCAGTTTCACAGGTG
>JBHLQM010000055.1:0-24768 GCA_048884785.1 Candidatus Thorarchaeota archaeon
GGAGATCCAATTCCCGATGCAAACATAACTGCTCTATTCGAAGGAACCACCTACAGTTTTGCCTATATCGGAGCGGGTCTGTATTCAACATCAGTAATGCCTGTTAATATCACTGGTCTTTACACAGTAACCGTGACTATTTCAGAAACCGGCTTTGAATTGACATCATTGCAGCTCAATCTGACTATTCTTGCTACTACTCAGATTATTGCTAATATCAATCCCAGTGTATACGAAACTGAAGAGCTAGTACTTACCATTGATTTCGTCGATTCAGTTTATGACACTCCAATAGATTGGGCGAGCGTTAATTTAACGCTTCAAGGAGTGGTTTATGTCGCCGAGTTTACTGGAGGCCATTTTGTTGTCAGAATCAACATGACATTCTCTCCGAATCTCTACCCTGCTACAATAAGAGCCTCAGCAAGTGGTTGTCGTAGCGCTCAAGTAGGGATCTCCATTGAAGTGCTGGAAAAGAGATATGTCTACCTAACGATTAGCGACATAATAGGTGCGACTGAAGGAAGCCAAATCTCAATTGAAACAACTCTACGCGATACTGCAACTGATAACATTATTCCATTTGTCACAATTCGTTTCCAGGTATGGGTCTATTTTGAGAATGATACATTACTCTACTTTGAGGGCACAGATTCAACAAATGAAGTTGGGGTGGCTCTCTGGCCATTTACAATCCCAAGAGGTCTGGATAGCGCAGTGGATAGATTGGAAATCAGGGTATCCTATAACGCGCCTTTAGACACTTGGGATGCGGAGGCATTTTCAATTGTACCTGTTGGACAGGACCTTATTTCCTCACTCATCTCATTCTTTGTCTATGGGGTTGGGTTCTACATCATTGTGGCATTTGTATTTGTAGGCATTATTGCTGGCGCCTATAATAAAACAGTGAAGCCAAAGAAGAAAGCCTCAAGAATTGCGCTGGATCAGCAGCTGCGCATCTTCAATGACCTAGATTCAATGCAGCATTTCATGGCGGTATACCTCAATCGCGGAACCTGCGTATTTTACCATCCATTCAAGGAATTGAGAATTCAAGCTGATCTGATTAGCGGATTTATTGCCGCTGTGACAAGTGTTTACGGAGAAATCAAAGGTGATGGCGTACAGGGCACTCTGGAGGAAATCCATTACCAGGGACTCAGATTGAATAGTTACAGCGGAAGGTATGTTTTGGGCATCTTGATTCTTGAGAAAGAAATATCCCCGATACTTCGAGATAGACTCCAATTCTTTGTCGAGATGTTTGAGAATGAGTATGATACTCATCTGCAGCAATGGACAGGTGTGATGGATTGCTTCGACCCAGAGTGGATTGTTTCAAACCTAATTACTGCATTTAGCTACGACTGGGTTATACATAATACGATTGAAGAAACTGCTAAGATGAACAGAACGGAAAGGAAGATTTTCAATTATATTAAAGCATCACTCAATGGAAAGAGAGAGTTTCTTATCAAGGACTACCTAGACCCAGTAGCGAAGATGCTAGGTACTTCAAAGGCAGAAACATTAGATTCATTCCTCAAGATGCAAGAGAAAGGCATTATTCACCCAATTAGTGTGGCAACAATACTTCTAAGACAGGGACTTGGGCTACCGGGTGTAGATGAACTTTCAGAAGAGGAAGTGCAGATTCCTCAAGAGGAGCTCGTATATGAGGAAATCGAAGAGGAAGAGCAAATCGAAGTAACAGAAGAACCTCCTGCAGTTGATGAACAAGAAACCTCTGAGGAAGAATTAGAACCGCCTCCGGACATAGAAAAAGAAGCCCCTATTGAAGAGCAGAAAAAAGAGAAGGAAAAACCAAAGAAGAAGGAAATAGACCCCAAAGATGCATTTGTGGCTGAAGTAGAATCATTGCTTAAGAAAGAAAAAGAAGATGAATCTGACTAGCTAGGAGCAAAGAACACTTATCAAGTGGTCTAGTAGCCAAAAGGACGAGGCCTGTAAATTGCCATGGGACATTGAAAATTATTACATCGTTGATGGACGTGTCCTGAGTGTAGAAATAGCGATTCCACTAATGGAATTCCTGTATACCAGTATCGATGACGTAAGAGAAGCATGGCTCGATATGCTCAAGGAATTCGTATCTGAGGAACCGGGCGTTGAAATGTCATGGGAAATGCAGCCCAGAGATAAAGATGCGTTAGTAACGATTAGAATTGCCAAGCAAGGCAATCTTGAGGTCTTTACCGCGAAGGAAGCCAAAGGCGCACTCGGAGCCGTCGATGCCCTATTCGATAGGGAGAATCCGAAGAAAGAAGCTGCCAAAGGAAAACCTAAGTCTTCACCAAAAGCTGCAAAAGTGCAACCAAAAAAATCCAAGACCCAAAAACGGAAAGATTAGTCCCACTTCTTATTTGCTCAATATCAGGTTAATATTTGATCCGTTCTCAATTATTGCTGTCCTGGCATTAGTCCCTGCATTCAAGAGGGCCAGCTCAAATCCTTCTTGGGGATCACGCACCCCTATACATTGAAGCCTTTCTGATACCAGTGACTCTCTGAGCCTCGAGCAAAGAATGATGTTTCGAGACTCTAATGTCTTCAACAGAATTTTGGAGCGTTCCATCCCATTTCTAAAATTTGTTGCAGCAATGGTTTCGAGCTCGGCTGGCGTTCGAGCAGAAGCTACACCCTCAATGAAACCTTCAGGACCAGCCCCATAGGCACACTCTGCAATAAGAAGAATAGTTCCCCCCGTTCTTGTTGCGCAAAAGCCTGCGTGCAAACACTCTATAGCATCATACAGCGTTGCATCTATCCCCTTGCCTCCTGTTCCTACAATGGCAATATCTGAACGCCGATCTATTCTCACTGAACTTAATTCTCGTGATACGCTAATAGCCGATTCCCAAGATGAGCTGGAAGGACCAACAACAGTTTGAGCGATATTCCCCATATTATCCTGAATTGTGTTGATTGAAAGATCAGGGGCACAGAATTCGGCCACAGATGCTATGGTCCTACCAACAGGACCATGAATGTAGAAAAGTTCGCTGCTCTCAACAGTCATAAGTTTGTGAATTTGTGCTGCCGTCTTCTGCCCACTTATTCCTAGAGCAATTGATGTTAATCCTCCAGTAGCGCCTGTAAGAATACTAGGCGCAACAGTGCTAAGGACAATACGAAGTGATGCGTCACTATATGCTTTGTTTAGCCAAACTGGGATATCGTGGTCTGGTGCATCACCAAGATATCTAAGAGAACTCTCTCGCTGTTCCTCATGGATCATTAGCTGCACACCTAGAGAAGCCGGAGTTCCTAGGATTGGCATTAGACTATCCAAATCACTTCTGAAAGCCTCTGGAAGAATAAGTACTAGCGAGATCGCAGTCGGATCAATAGATGCCAACTCAAAGGCAGAAATAATGGCTTCGAGTTGTGTTTTGGGATCAGCAAAACGTTCTGGATGGTCCATGACTATGGTCGTGTTTCTGCTACTCTTTGCGTTTCGTAGAATTCTGCTCAGCAGACCTGAGTTCTCAATCTTTCTGTAGATCTCGGTTCTTATGTCGGTGTGTTCCACAACGATCTTGGGCTGGATATAATCGCATTTTTCGAATCTACCTGTATCTAAGGGTAGAAATCCATCACCATAAGCAAATTCGATTCTCATATCTCCGTCCCGACTTTCGTGGTGTTGCTGGTACTTAAGCCTGTAAGAAACTGATTTTAGCCAAACTACTTATCTCTCTCGATTATACTTAGCAGGCTGAATAGACAATGAAACGCATTGATCAAATCTTCGGATTGCTGATACTCGGTACGCTCGTTTATTGGATATTCATTATGGCTTTTCCGGAATCTGTTGGACCTCTTGTTGGACTATATTATTGGATTCAAAGTTTATCCATTCTAGTTGGATATCCTGGTGCATTTCTTGTTTCTCTTATTGGTAATGTCACAATCTTGATTCCATTTCCATATATTGCTGTGATTTTCCTTCTTGGAGGCGCGAAGGCAGGATTGGGAGGCCCCTTCTTCTTTGACCCTTGGCTGCTCGGTATTATTGGAGGCATCGGAGCTACAATCGGTGAAATGACAGGCTACCTCTTGGGGAGAGTTGGTTCTGGTCTTGTGAATCGTGATCAGAGTGGAGGATTTCTCAGATTTGCTCAAAAATACCCCAGAGCAACGCCTGTCGTTCTATGGTTTCTTGCATTGACACCGTTCCCAGATGATGTATTAGTTATTCCACTTGGCATAGCAAAATACCCATGGAGAAAGGTGCTGATTCCTCAACTGATTGGAAAAACCATGTTCCTTTCGATTATAGCTTGGGCGGGTCATCTTGGTCTATATTGGATTGAATCAATTATAATTGGAGACCCAACGAATCCAGTGACCAAATCACTAGAGGTGATAGCACTTTTACTTCTTATTATTAGCATATATCTGGTCATTAGGTTTGATTGGTCAAGACTAACTAAACGTGGTATACCAAAGGAGCAAATTCCTCAGAATACAGATGGCAATGCCTAATTCATGGTGTGGTTCAGCAAATCATGAATCCCCGAATCCTTCGAACATGCTAGCTCCCATCTTTGTGAGTTTTACGAATCCATCTTGAAGCATTTGTCCAATGGTGCCAAGATTCAGGCCTTTTCTGAGTGAGGGAGGTACCGTAATCATCCCAACATCGTTCATTTCTACAAGCAGCTTTATGAAAACAGGGAGGCGGTAAAGCGCTAGTACGCCAATGCATCGTGTGAAAGCACGCTTCAAGCCCTCGACTAAACCCTCTTTGGGATTGCCATACTCATGGATAGCACCCTCGATTTCTCGAAACGTACAGCACAATGTTTGAGCCTCCTCATTAGGATTGTCCATGAAATGTCCGGGAGCCTTTAGACTAAATGGGTTTCTGATGAAACCATCAATCTTGAGTCGTGGTTCTTCTTCTGGAATACTCCACCATGATGCAAGATGCTGGTCTGATAAAGGCTGCAAATCAAGTCCCTTATCAAGCTCCGATGTTTTCAGATTTTGGTCAGGAAGAAATGAGTGCCATCCGGGGACAACGCGAAGACCAGGGCCATCATCTCCAGGAATGCCTAGATCTATTTTCCTGGTGCAATAATGGATTAAATCATATATGGCGTATCTTCCATCTCCATCAAGATAAATGAAAATGGGTTCGTAGTCTGCTTCGTGCGCAGGTACTGACTGGTAGTCCCAGACATACAGGTACTGTAAGCATGTTCTCTTTCTGTGTTCATCCCAAACAACTCTTCCATGAACATTAACAAACTTCGTTTCCTTTAATGCGGCAACGGTATCATCTGGTATGTATTTGCCTAGAGTGGCTACTAGAGTCTTATCGCCGGTAAGGGCACCGGACACCGGAGGAAGGTGCTTCTTTAGCAAGGGTTCGTCAAAAAAAGCATGGAGACCTGGATTGCATTCTGTGAATGTCATCGAGGAGGCTTTGATGTTCGGGCGTATCATATGTCCAAATCGCTTGTCAACCATAAAATCACAAGGCATTGAACAGTTAAGAGGGATTCGATGTAAAATTACTGAATATCCGAAATCAAGCCGCTGTTTTAGAACGGCTTGATTTCTCAATTCAGGCTGGTCTGAATGCAAGGTAGATATTGCCTGTTTCTCCATGTTCGTAGTCGAGAATTACTGGTGTTCCAAGAACCACTTCACTGGGATTATTCACATCAAAGCCTTTCAAACGACATGTTACTCTGGATCCTTCGTTTAGCTCCACGATGCCAATGAAGTATGGAGCTTCAGCTTGGAAAGCTTCAGGTGCAACATGAATGACTGTAAAGGAAACGAGTTTCCCATTTCCGCTGACTTTTGCCCATTCCAGTTTTGTGCTGCCACAACTATAGCAGGTCCCAGATGGAAGAGCAATTATTGCACCGCAATCAGCGCATTTGTAGGCATGAAAATTCTCTTCTCGAATGTACTTCTTGTAGGCATCGATAGATGGTTTCTCGCTCACGTGTCAGCCCTCCTTAGAATATTGACTACGCAAGTTGCGCCTGTACCGCCGAAGTTATGAACAATTGCAGAGTTGTGATTGGGAACTTGATTGGGGCCTGCTTCACCTAGAAGTTCCTTGTATGCAACATATATCTGTTTGACTCCAGTTGCTCCTACTGGATGACCAACTGCCTTCAGTCCGCCCATAGGATTGATAGGCCTGTCCCCGTCAATCTCGGTACGACCGTCACGAATCGCCTTCGCGCCTTCACCCGGTTTAAAGAATCCAATATCCTCGCTCGCTATTATTTCAGCTATAGTGAAACAATCATGTACTATTGCAAAATCGATGTCTTTTGCTGTTAATCCAGCCATGTCGTATGCAGCCCTGCTTGCATTTACTGTGGCTTCAAATGAAGTCAGTTGCTTTCTATCACTAAGATTCATTGATGCTGAAGCCTGCCCCGACCCTGTAATTTTGATTGGGAGATCGGTATACTGTTTTGCTTTATCATTTGATGTGAGCACCAATGCCGCAGCCCCATCAGAAATTGGAGAACAATCAAAGAGCTTGAGTGGCCAAGCAACATATCGAGGAGTCATTGCCTTCTCAAGAGTAATCTCCTTTTGGAATTGGGCCAATGGATTTGTCGCTGCGTTTTTATGAGCCTTAACTGCCACCCGTGCCATGTCTTCCTCGCTAGTACCATATTTCTGCATATGAGCAACGGCTGCGATTGCAAACACACCAGGAAATGTGAGACCTACGGAAGACTCGAATTCATCATCCGCTGCTGCCGCCAAAGCCTCAGTAACCCGGTTTGTGGACACTGATGTCATCTTTTCTGCTCCTGCGACCAAAACAGTATCATAGAGACCTGATTCTATGGCCATTATTCCAGCTCTGAGTGCTGTTGCACCTGAAGCGCATGCAGCTTCATGTCTGGTTGCTGGAAGTCCTTTTAGTCCTGCATAGTCGACAAGAAGAGGAGCAGTATGACCTTGATGAATCAACATTTCAGGGATGAACGAACCGATGAAAGCCGCTTGGATATCCTTTTTGGGAATGCCTACATCAGTTGTGGCTTTAGTTACAGCCTCGGCAAACATCTCTCTCATGCTGATTCCAGTAAGTGCACCAAACTTCGTCTGGGCACCACTAACAATATTTGTGTTTTTCAGAGGCAACTCGCCATTTCCCTCATCTGAATGAATGATTCGCCGGTTAATTAAGGATATAAAAAGCTCGCCGGTTCCGGCTAATGGTGACATTTAGTCCGGCATTCACTCTCCGAAGCTGTTAAATTGAGGAACACACGGAAACTTATGGTGAGTTGACAAGTCATGGACTTCGCACTATCTGAGAAGGAAAAGAAGCTTTTTGAAAGAGCGGTTGAATTCACACGTGAGCACATAACACCAAGGGCTCACGATCTGGAGAAACGGAATGATTTCCCAAAAGATGTTGTCCAGAAAGCCTATGAAGCAGGTCTAATGAACCTGCATATACCAACTAAAGCTGGGGGGCCAGGACTCTCACTCCTTGATGAAACCTTGGTTTCAGAAGCAACGGGGTATGGATGTGCTGGTATAGCAACCTCAATTATGTGCAATAATTTGGCATTCGCTCCTCTAGTCATAGCAGCCACAACAGAGCAGTTGAAAACATATGTAGAACCTCTTATTACAGGGAAAGAGGCAAAATTTGGAGCTTTTTGTCTAACTGAGAGAAAGGCTGGTTCAGATGCTGGGGCTGTTGCGACACGTGCCTCTAGAGATGGAGACGAGTATGTAATCAATGGACTCAAATGTTTCATCACCAATGCACCTCAAGCATCACTCTTTACCGTCTTTGCGTCCACTCAGCCTGAATTGAAGAGCAAGGGATTATCCGTCTTTATGGTGCCCAAAGGTAAAGGAGTAAAGATAGGGTATGTCGAGAATAAGCTGGGCCAGCTTAACTCAGTACAGAGTGAGGTGATTTTTGATGATGTTCGTGTACCGAAGGAGTGTCTTGTTGGAAAAGAGGGAGAGGGATTCAAGATAGCAATGAAGACCCTAGACAAAACACGAGCAGGAATTGCTGCGATTGCAACTGGTGTAGCACAGCGCGCCTTAGATGAAGCAGCAAAATTTGCCAACATAAGACATCAATTTGGTCAGCCAATTGGTAGCTTTCAGGGAATTGGATTCATGCTTGCAGACATGGGTGCAAGAGTGTTTGCATCTAGACATATAACCCGATATGCCGCTTGGATGGCAGATCAAGATATTAGAAATACGAAGGAATCTGCATTTGCGAAATTCTTTGCTTCAGATGCCGCAATGCAGAATGCAATCGATGCAGTTCAAATCATGGGCGGCTATGGATATCTCTCAGAATACCCTGCTGAGAAGCTCATGCGCGATGCAAAGCTTCTGCAAATATATGAAGGAACAAATCAGGTACAGCGCCTAGTTGCCAGTGGCGTGATTCTGAAGGAAGGCGAAAATCTCGATACAGGATTTCACGTCAAGTATGATGGCAGAGATGCCCCAATAATGTAGGATTCGATGAGGCTGCGTGCACTCTGCAGCCACTCAATCCGCCTGAAAGAAATCAATGCCAATACAGAACAGTCAAATAAAATTGGAGGTTTCTTTGCAGAGAAATCTTCATAGAGCTACGTACTTAAGATGGAATTTCTCGTGTCGAGTTATCATTGATAGGAGTCGGATAATCGTTGCAAGACAACGAAACAATTCATACCATAAAGAATCGTAGAGCAATCAGGGATTATGATACATCAAGAGATGTTCCTGATGAGGTGATCTACAAAATTATTGAGGTTGGAGGATACGCTCCAAGCGCAGAAAATCAGCAGCCGTGGCGTGTTATTGTGGTGCGCGACAAAGGACTTCAGGAGTTCATTGGTCAGGCTGCTGTCGATAGGACCATAATGCTCTTCGGAAGGGCAACTCCCCGAGAGGAACTTGAGAGACGCCTGAGCTATATCCAGTCCAAGTCAAGTCTTGAAAGAACAATTGACATTTTAATAACAGGAGAACGGTTCGAATATATTAAAGGAAAACCGGAATCAAACGGAGCACCAGTGCTTCTTGTCCTGGCGGTTGACCAGACCCATGTGGGAAATTCTCAACCAACATTGAGAGGTACTGGAGGAGTCTATGGATGGTCAGGTCCTAGGCATGCTGTGATAGCTGGTTCCATGATGATGCAGAATATGGCTTTGGCAGCAGCATCACTGGGTATTGGGAGCTGTGTATCATCTGTTCAACTGGACCACTTTGATGACGTTGGAGCAATATCTGAAAAACTAGGTATTCCGTTTCCGCATTGGGTCCCCATTCTATGTCTAACACTTGGATACCCATTAGCTGAGCGTACTCTAGGTCCTCCCCGTCAGCCGCCAGAGGAAATTGCATTTCTGAATTCGTGGGGCAACCCATTCACTAAGGAGGCAAGTGAGTGAACGATTTGGAAATACTTCGGACTGCATTTGTCGCATTTCTGGACGGCCTTTGGTGGGGTCTCCGAGATAATGTAGGGCCACTGTCAATGTATGAAGGATATGAAGGTGGATTCAGACAACTTGGCATTGAACTAGCAGATCAGATAGGAGGCAGTGGACCAGAGGAAGCAGCTGGAATTGCATCCGAAATAATGAACGCAATGGGCCTTGAAACCGAAGCGCGAGGTACCGAGGTGTTTGTCAGGAAATGTCCAATCTGGAATCGAATTAAGGAGAGAGGACTGGAATTTGCATTTCATGTAGAAGAAATATGCTGGAAACCTATGCTTGAGGGTATAGGGGAAAAAACAGCGACGACACCTAAAGTGATTACATCCTTGCGGCTAAATCATATTGCCATGTCAAAGATAACATACAAAAAAAGCAAGGCAAAAACTGCTTTTGAAAACGGAAATCTTTCCCAAGATGAGTTTGATAAGGAAATGGCAAAGCTGTCAAGTGAGGAATCGAAGATACCTCAGGCTGGTCAATACAAATTTGAGTAGGTGGCTTCGAAAAGCTAGATAGCAGTCCCTAAGGAGGCAAATAAATCATGGAGTCCCTAGAAAAAGCAGGACTTGCAGTCAACTACAACAAGCTAAAAGAAACAAAACCGGATTCTCTGCCATCTGAAGTACATATCTGGGATGAAACGCTAAGAGATGGCGAGCAAACACCAGGTGTTGCACTCACAATAGATGAGAAGATAGAGATTGCAAAACTTCTAGATGACATCGGAGTGTCGATAGTAGCTGTTGGATTTCCAGCCGTTTCAAAGGAAGAGAAGAGGTCTGTGACTGCCGTGGCCAAAGAGGGTCTCAAGAACGCCATAGTGGCAGCTCCCGCGAGAGCTGTTATATCTGATATTGATGCGTGCATTGACGCAGGAGTCAGCGAAGTTCCAATCTTCATTGCAACTTCAGATTTCAGACTCAAGTATCAGTTGAGGATGACCCGAGAAGAGATGCTCGAGAGACTAGCTCAATGTGTTGAATATGGAAAGGATCATGGCCTAATTGTTGATTACATCGCAGAGGACTCAACCAGGAGTGACATCGATTTTCTGTGTACTGCCTATAGGCAGGCAATTGATGCAGGCGCCGACAAGATTTGTGTGGCAGATACAGTCGGGTTTGTGCGACCTCGCGTTATGACGCATATTATGCAGAGCATAAAATCCCAGCTCTGGGGAAGCAGCAAATACAAGGTTCCAATTGCAGTTCATTGTCACAATGATTTTGGTCTTGCCAATGCCAATACACTTGCTGCAATCGAACAGGGAGCGACCTATGCACACGTCTGTGTGAATGGATATGGCGAGAGAGCAGGAAATGCAGCACTTGAGGAAGTTGTGACTGCATTAGAGGAGCTTTATGGTGTGAAGACAGGGATAGAAACTGAGAAGATGTATCGGCTATCAAAATTGGTTGAAAGACACTTTGTAATTCCACTTCCTCTCCATAAGGCGATTTCAGGAGATAACGCATTCACCCATTCAAGCGGTATTCACTCACATGGACAACTTACTCACTCCATGACATATGAGCCAATCAACCCCCTAACAGTTGGACGAAGAAGAGAGTTTCATCTTGGTAAGTTTATTGGAAGACACTTTGTTGAGTATCTCTTGAGAATGGGAGGTATCAATGCGTCACCTGAACAAACTAGAGAAATCACCGAACGAATCAAGAAGACACATGAGGATTTGAAGAAACATCAATCGAAGGAGTCATTTGACAAAATCAAGTCTGAGTTGAGGGCCTTGAGAACCGGGGTCTCTGAGAGAGAGTTCTGGGAGATTGTCTTCAGCGTTATCTGAATCTATCTTAAGGATCTATCATGCAGTTGCCGTTGTACTACTCCTATATCCATTAGAAGCACTCCCAGAATAAAGGAGATTCCAAAAATCAGCAAAGAGGTTATGTCCGTTAACCATCTATGATTCAAGAAATAGTAGGCAACTTCAACCACCAGAATCAATGTTGCGAATAGAAGAGACAAATAGATGCCCGCCTTGAACAGATTCGTTGCAGATGTGGCTTTACGCGAATACTCCAAAAACTTGGAAGAGTCCTCACCCTTGATATGCACGAAATGCCCATTTGCCACTTGCTCCTTCACGAAGTCCTCTAATCTTCCATAATCAACTCTCTCTTCTCTGAGCTCGATGAAGGTGCCACGTAGGAATTTTAGCGCAGCTCCACCACTGAGTAGGGCAAGTACGATCATGACAACTACGTAGACTACAAGTTGCCAGAATATGAAGAGCGAAATTATCATTACAGTTACTACCAAAAGAAAGAGCAAATCCGTGATTCCACCTGCACTCTCGACACTACCAGAAAATATACCACCAACTCTTCTAATGAGGGATACATTGACCCATGTTTGATAGAGGTGAGCATCCTCTTCAGGGGCAAGGTGTTTTTTGAGCGATTCCTCAACATCACTCTTCCTCCCTCCATATACAGAAATAAAGAAGTCTGGATCGAGGGTACTTGAGTAGTCATTAGATACATGGCTATCATCTGAATCTGGCGCAGCCATCCTTTGTCCTCCTGACACACAACCATCTATTCAATGAAGCTAGAGCAATATAACACCTCCGAGAAAGACCTGTATTCATGTGGCATTCGTCAGAATTGTTACGTTGCTTCTCCTAGCTGTTTGAAAGTAACGATTTCATGCAGTGCACTTCCCTCTTCTTCATATATGGTGCCTCAATTTTGCACCATAAATAAATGGTAGAAACCAACATTCTTTACTAAGCTGGACAGTAGGCTGGAATATGCCCGACATCTTTGGACAAATAATGAAGGATGCAAGCGAAGGAGGAAAGGCCATCCATCGAATTGAGAGAGATGATGGCTATACGACCGAATCGGAAGGAACGCAGTATTTGTGCGATATTGCTGACTGGCCAGAATCAGAGCGTTCAGCATTACTACATGCGGTCGGACCAGTTCTAGATGTTGGCTGCGGTGCGGGACGTGTGGGTATGTATCTAGAGAAAAACGGCATACAGTACACAGGCATAGACATATCACCTATGGCCATAGAGGTGTGCAAGAAACGTGGTTTGAAAGATGTTCACGTGATGTCTGCTGAAAGGATCACTTTAGGGAAATCTGATTTTAGAACGATTATTCTCTTCGGAAACAACTTCGGGGTGCTTGGTGAACAAGCAAAGATCGTGGATATGCTCAAGTCACTCCATCAAATATCAACACCAGATGCCATTATTCTAGCTGAAACAAGAGATGTCGTTGCCACTGATAATCCACAGCACTTTGCATATCATATGAGAAATAGACAAAATGGATTACCAGTTGGGCAAGTTCAAATACGGATTCATTATCAGGAACAAGTAGGCTCATGGTGGAAATTGCTAATGTGCAGCTCGGGCGATATGGATAGATTAGCTAATGAAGCCGGATGGTACCTAGAGAGAACATTCGGTCCAAGCAGCCTTTATGTTGGACTCTTGAGAAAGAGGTAGAAGATATGACAGTATATGCCTTAGGAAACAAAGAACCCGAGATTGCAAAAACCGCCTATGTTCATCCAAAAGCTTCAGTGATTGGTGACGTAAAGCTTGGCGAGAGAGTGTTTGTGGCACCAATGGCATCTATAAGAGGTGATATCGGTCGCATTGAGATAGGAGATGAATCAAACGTTCAAGATGGGGCCGTAATCCATTCTACGGAATTGCATCCCACCATCATCGGAAGACGTGTAAACATTGGTCATAATGCCTCAATACATGCGAAGCACATTGCGGATAATGTGGCAATTGGAATGGGAGCCGTTGTTATGCTGGAGTGTGAAATAGCCGAGGGAGTCATGATAGCAAACTCTGCTCTTCTTCATCCAAAAACCAAGACTGAGCCATACAAGATTTACGCAGGAGTTCCTGCGAAATACCTAAGAGACCTAACAGATAATGACCCCGCCCGCCGGGCAATTGATAATTATCTGGACACTTATGTGAACAATACACGAAGATACCCGAAAGAGCTACGAGAGATTAGATGATCCATCTTCATTGTATCGCTTGATGAAATCATGGATAATCTTCTTGAGACTCGCTATGAGTTCCGGCTCGTTTCTATTCTCGTACCAGTACTCATCAAGAGGGTTGACAACAAGTATCAGCTCATCGAACTCATTGGTGTTCTTATCCACTGTCGCATGAAGAGTTGTCTTGAGTATACCTAATCTAGAAACTGAGGCAAGCGCCGGTAGAATTGGGACCAATATAATATAGCAAATCATTGCAATGAGCATTATGAACTGAGAAGGAGTGTCGGATCCAGAAACAGAAACTGTGAGAATAAACCATGCCAACAATATTGGAATGGCACCACCGAGTATGGCACTAACAAGCGTTTTCCATGAAACCCCCGACCGTACGAAGCGGAAGTTGTATTTATTTGAGGTGCCATTGAGAGAGATTTTTCTCATTTTGAATCTGGTTGTCACAAGCCCCAGACAGGCATAAGATATGACAAGAGCAACCATGGTGAAAAGCTCAAGGCTAGATCTAAAAGTCCAAACAGCAAAGAGAATAATGGCTAAAACCACTGCCAGATAGGGCCAAATGCCTTCAACAGGATAGAAGAAATAATTTCCAATTTCCCGAGCTTCAGGTTCTGTTGTGACACTTGGTTCACGTCGTTTTCTCCGACTTCTAGACATAGGACGAATACGATAGCTACCCCTTGATATACACTTCCACCTGAAAAGGTAGAGCTTATAGCATCTTTCTGATAGTGGAATCCGGGAGTGAATACAATAGATGCCAGAAAACACCTTTGACTACTACTGCTATGTTTGCGGTCACAAGAACCAGTTGACAATGGATGTACCAATAGCCCCAGTCATTCTCAAGCATAAAATAAGATGCAGCAATTGTGAAGACACTACACACATCCTTGTAACAACATGCTCACACTGCAAGGAAAACGTCAAGTATTTTCTGTCAGACATTGATTTCCCAGAGGAGATTCATCGACTCGCCTCGGCATATGTCGGTCTAATAAAAGGAATCAAAGATGGTCTTGGCGATTATGTGGATGAATTCAAAGTCCCTATTCCGAAGAGATGGACCGCAAAATTGGACTGTTCTTGTGGGAAACAGTACTCTGCAGAACTACCATTACCTGCCGAATTATGATATTGCAGTTTTCACCCAAAGGAGTAGTTCTACGAGCTATTGATTCTAATCCTATAGTTTAGGTTGACAGGACATTTCATTGAATTCGCAACAATACAATACTCGTGCGCCCTTTGAGCTACCTTCTCCATTTTGGAGATATTTTCCTCAGACTCGACAAGAATCTCTACATCCAGTGTAATTTTCTCAAAGACCCACCCGTGTTCACCTTTCATGAGAGTACCTGTTCCCTTTACTTGGAAATCAAGAAATTCGACATGATATCGATTGGCAACGCCATGTATACTGGCTCCAAAACATGACACTGCTGAACCCAGGAATAGATCCTCAGGCGAATACATGTCTGAAGGACTCTCTGGCCAAAAGTCAAGTGGGGTAGCTATCTCCAATACAGGTTTTCCAGCCGCCTGAAGGGACACTATCTTCTCACGAACCCATCTGCTTTTCAACTCATATCTATGCTCTTCTAGAGTCATCGTATCATCGTTCAGTTGTTCCAAAATACAACAAAAATGGCTTCCGCTATGGATTGTTTGAAAACTATTTGGAGTCCAAAACTCAAGCAAATAGGCAGTTTCGTTGATACTTATGGTAGACCTTATTAGGAAGAAGATATCATCCTCATACGGTAGTCAGGTGGCTAGTGGGGCAAACTACTTCTGTAACATGCCCTCATAACTCCCCCCTCCTACCAGTTGGCCCTATTGGCACTGACTACCACCTAGTTTCTGCTTCTAGTTCTGAGAACCATTCGGTATTTCGATATGCCAAATCAAAAATCGCGCCATTTCACTAAAACAATGGTAGACTGGAACCCTGATTAGACCCGGTAGCAACATTCTCTGATGACGAAGTCAGTTTCGGCATTAAACCAGATTTATATCATTGATTGATAGCTAAGGATAATTCAAGTTTCAAAGGAGGTTTCAGTCATGGTATTCAATCCTTTAGGTCCAGGGCTAGAATTGGTATGGGATATTGTGGCATTCGTCATATCTCTGATCCTGATTTTGCTACTTGTCCAAATCAATGCGGCCATTGAAAAAAGCGGAAAGCTATCAACAGACGTTACTCGCAAGGTCATACACATCTTTGCAGCACCAGTGTGGGTACTATCGTGGCTCCTCTTCTCGGGTGGAGTATTCAGCCGTTGGTTGGCACTTATTGTACCCTTATTCTTCGTGCTACAATTCGTAGCGATTGGCACTGGGAAGATGAAGAATGAAGACTTCGTGAGATCAATGTCAAGGAGCGGGGACCCCAAGGAGCTTCTTGGAGGGACCCTTTACTATGCATTCTTGATGATAGTCTTTGCAATCCTATGGTTCTATGTCCCTGCTTCTGGGAATCTTAGTCAGGCAACACCCCTTGCACTGATTGCCTTTGGATGTCTAGCTGGAGGAGATGGTCTGGCTGATGTTATTGGCCGAAAATATGGTGGCGAGCGAAAGTTTGGGATTGGTGGAGCGCAGAGGACTGTTGCGGGCTCGATTGGGATGTTTATCGGTTCATTCCTGTTTAGCATCGTGTTGGTTTTCTTCTTCTCATTTGAAGCAACAGCATTTGCGATAGCAAATATGGTGATACCTATCTTGATTATCAGCATCGTTGCAACGATTGTAGAGGCTCTATCACCAAAGGGCCTCGATAATTGGACAGTTCCAATCTCAGTTATCATCATGATCCTGCTATTGCCAATTCTCGGATTTGCATGGGCATTCCCTGCCCAAACACTATTCTGAGAAGGTGAAACCTCCAATGAACCGAGAAGTGACTGTAATTAAACTCGGGGGATCCTTGCTGACTGACAAAACCAAACCGTATACATACAGAAAGGAAGTTCTCGAGTCTGTAGCTCATGAGATAAGAGAGTGCATCGATGCCAAACTAATAGATCGTCTGGTTCTTTTGCATGGCGTGGGCTCATACGGTCACCCTCCGGT
This sequence comes from Candidatus Thorarchaeota archaeon, assembly GCA_048884785.1. GTDB lineage: Archaea > Asgardarchaeota > Thorarchaeia > Thorarchaeales > Thorarchaeaceae > MP5-2226. Next base: position 16,602 of record JBHLQM010000055.1, read on the forward strand.
TCTTGAACACAAACTCTACAAAGGATTTCTCGGAGAGGAGCAGTTACTGCCCCTCTCTAAGACTCAGGAAGAGGTTGGAGAGTTTCGCCATATCATTGTGAGAGAGTTTCAAAAAGCCGGAGTACCAATCTGCCTGATGTATCCTTCTTCAATGATGAAATCTGATACAATGCATATCACGCACCATTTCCTTGATCCAGTGAAGGGATTCCTTTCAGTTGGCATGGTTCCATTAATGGGCGGTGATATACTCATCGACAGTGCAATGGGATGGAGTGTTGCCAGTGGCGACCAAATGGCTGCGATTGTCGCGGCTGAGCTGAGAGCCAAACACTTGATCTTCGTTTCGGACGTGAAAGGAATCTATGATTCTGACCCCAAAGTAGATCCAGATGCCCATCTAATAGAGAGCATAGACCTCAGCAATTTGGAGGCGGCACTATCAAGAATGGGGAAATCAGGTGTAGTTGATGCAAGTGGAGCGATGAAGGGGAAGCTCAAATCGATTGAGCCGCTGAAGCAATACATCAAGGAAGGTATGGATGTTGCTCTACTGTCATTGATGGAACCAGGTGTTCTGAAAGGTTACTTGGAAGGACATGATGTTCCAGCGACTAGGATTGTAGTGAAATAATAGGAGAAAGCCATAGGACGATTCCTATAGCTTGCATGCATGAAATTACTTTGATTTCTTTCTTAACTGTCTAACAGCTTCGCGAACATCTTCTTCACTAATCTCTTGCTCTTCTAGAGCATAGTCGGCTTTGGCGCCTGCTGCTGCAGGAGCAGACTTCACTGCACGTCTTGTGTACCCCTTTGCCTTTAATGTAGATGCTAATTCAGCCATCTTCTCTTCAGAAATTTCCTCATCTGAAGTGAAGACCTCGATATTGGTTCCTAGTTCCTTTAGAATCTCCTGCTGGATACCTATCTTGTCAATCTCTTCTACTGCGATTCCAGTGATCAGACTGACAAGCGTTTCAGCTTCAGCTAGTGGGAAGAAGTTCCCTTGAGTGATTTCAGCGATCTTCTTGAAGGTGGCAATTGCATTCTCGTAATTCTCTATTTCTGGATAGCAGCCAACAGTGTGAAATACAATTCCCTTATCAAAGGCGACTTGAGCCTCTGTTTCCCACTCAATTCCATCTGGTGAGCCACTTTGCCATCGATCTTGTGGTTCAACTCCGTGAGGTGGTGCATCTGCAACAAGGACAATGACCTTGGCGGCGTCCCGAAGGAATTCCATCCTATTCGCAACATTCATCGCGGTAGAAACTGCTTCAGGAGCGTCACCTCCACCAGAGGCTTGCATCTGCTTCACATTCTCCTCTATTTTGTGAGTATCAGAGGTGAGTTCAAATTTCTGTGTCACCCATGTCGCTTCTTCGGGAGGATGATCTCTATATGCAACAAGACCTACACGAAGCCTATGACAGAGCTCTTCTTTCTTGATTGTACGGATAATCTCTAGAATCTTTGACTTCGTCTGTTCGATATAGGGACCCATCGAACCAGTATTGTCTACAACAAACACCAGATCCAATTGTCCTAACCTTTCTGACATTGCTATGAACCTCAATAATTATCGGTCTGTCGTCATGAGAGAATATAAGTTTCTGTAGTCTTGAAACTAGCATCAATTATATATCATCCAGACTTGGTGAGGAGCAATCTCCATTATAAGAGGGATTTCATGACATCGACAAAGATTGCTGTTATTGGTGCCGGTAGTCTTAATTTCGGTCTTGGAACCTGCGGAAGCATATTCAATTCTGAAGTTCTAGATGGAGCCCAAGTTTGTTTGCATGACATTAATGCAGAAAATCTGGAATTGGCAAGAGAAGCATGTCAGGCAAAGATTGATCATGATAATCTGAATTTTTCTCTAGAAGCCACAATAGATCGTGCAGAGTGTCTGAAAGGAACAGAGTTCATAGTAAATTCCATTGAAGTAGGTCCAAGATTCTATTGGTGGGAGCTAGATAAGAAGATTCCATGGAAGTATGGAAGCACTCAGGTATTTGGTGAGAATGGAGGACCTGGAGGGATGTTCCATTCGTTGCGCGTAATCCCGCCAATATTAGACATTTGCCAAGACATCACGAGAATCTGTCCAAATGCGACTCTCATCAACTACTCAAACCCAATGTCAAGAATTTGCTTGGCAATAAAGAGAAAATTCCCCAACTTGAAGACCATTGGTCTCTGTCACGAAATCGCAGCAGTTGAGTATATGCTTCCAAAGGTTCTGAAACTACCCTTGGAGGAAGTGGATTTGTGGTGCGGCGGATTGAATCATATGGGAGCTATCATAAAGGCCAAACATAGGGACACTAATGAAGATTTGATACCTACGATTAGGGAGGAGGGTATTAAATTCTTGAGAAGATGGAGATGGAGTGTTTCATCAAGATTGCATTATCCAGTTGATTTGACTCTGCACATACTTGACAAGTATGGATATGTGCCCTATACCAATGATTCACATTATGGAGAGTATATTGGTTGGGCAAAAGATGTTGTCAACATGAGGGGAATCAAGAATTTCTACTTTCTCTACAGACAAACCCTGCGTTACAGAGGTTTTCAGATTCGAAGGAAAATTAGTAGAAGAAAGGGATATGAATTAGTGAAACCTGATAATGAACGAGCTATCCCAATTATTGAGGGGATTCTTACAGACAGCAATCACCATGAACTTTCTGTTAATCTACCAAATGATGGTATAATATCCAATCTCCCCAAAGATTCAATCGTTGAGTGCCCAGCTATTGTTAGTAAATCAGGAGTGCAGGGGATCCCGCTTGGAGAATATCCAGCACCACTTGTTGAGCTATTAAGGGATGAAGTAAGTGTTCAAGATTTAGTCGTTAACGCCATTCTCAATAAGTCAAGAGAGGATGCTGTACGAGCCCTTGAAGCGGATCCGAACTTCCCCCGCAAGGACTTAATCAACTCCTTTCTCGATGAAATGACCGAACTTCAGAAGGAATGGGTTGTTTTGAATTGATGTTAGAGGAATTCAGAAAGAACCTTTAGTCCCGATGCAATCGTACAGCGAAAGGTGTGAAGCTTGGAGAAAATCAAAGAGAACCCTATTCTAGACCTCATCCTGATGCATTTTGTGTTTGCTATACCGACAGCACTTATTCTAGCAATCTTCCAAGATGTAGCAATAGGTGCGAGATTACTTGTTGTTGTTGTTCTCTACAATGTACTCCTACCTCTTTGGGCATATCTCAGAGATCATAAGGAATGGCTAGAGGTTTGGATATTCGTATTCCCAATCAGTCTACTCATGGTTTTTCCAGACTGGTTTTTGGCTCTACAGCTTGATGTATTATCATTCCCGGCGGATGGATTTCCAATGATTGGTGCAGTTCCAATCTACATGGCAGGACTTTGGGCGATACCACTTTTTTTGATTGTGTATGCTGGACTTTTAGTAAGAAGCAAAGGAGTTCCAATGACCACTCTTTCAATATTGATTATGTCACTTCTCTTATTCGTGGGTTCGGAGGCCACACTGTGGATGTTGGGTTCTTGGTATGCACATGATGTTCTCATGATTGGAAATGTTGCCATTTACATCATTATTCCCGAGCTGCTTCTAGGTCTCTCGACATACATAGGATATCTAATAACTCGGAAAATGGGCATTGTGCATAGACTGGTAATGGCATTCATCATCATGGTCATGTATATTGGTAATGCAAGTTTCTTCTACTTCATTATCGAGAGATTGATACTTGCAGCATAGCATTACTCTCGGAAATGATTAACAATTGGCATCTTCCATCCAATACCGAAAGACTTCTTGGTAATGCGAATACATGGAGGGGCTTGCCATCTCTTGTACTCTGAAAGGCGAACTCGCCTGTACACATCTTCAACTATGTCTGCAGGATATCCCATTGCCAGTAGCTCTTTCTTGCCTCTTCGATTTGCAACAATCTCATCAACCATAGGACTGACAATATCAAAATCAAATGGATCAAATTGGTTTTCTCTGAGCTCTGCGGAGGGGCGCTTCTTAATGGAACCTTCAGGGATTATTTGTCTATCAGCCTTTTTATTCACATATTCTGCAAGCTTGTATACTTCGAGCTTGCTTACATCACCAATGACTCCAACTCCTCCGGTCATATCTCCATATAGTGTACAATATCCAAGAGCAATTTCTGTCTTATTCCCTGTGTTGAGTACGAGAATTCCCAAATCCTTCAATCGATTTGAGATATCCATGAGAATGTTGCCTCTCACTCTAGGTTGTATATTCTCGTCTGCTACAGGATCATCTTGCTGAATACTTACGCCGAAATGAGCTCGAAGTTCCTCAAGTGGTGGCCATAATGAGTCATGGTAACTATTCACAATATCCTGTATTGGAACTTGAAGATACTTTATTCCTAGATTCTGAGCCAATTCCTCAGCATCTGTCATACTATGACCGCTTGAAAATCTCGATGGCATTGATACGCCAATTACGTTCTCAGTACCTAATGCATCCGCGGCGATGCATGCTGTTAGAGCTGAATCAATTCCTCCACTGAGTCCAAGTATAGCTTTCTTGAATCCTGTCTTTCTGAAATAATCACGAATTCCCAAGACAAGAGCACTATACATCTCATCTTCTTGATCATACCTCGGTTTGGGTAGGGGTTCTCCGAATCCCGTATCCAAATCGAATTCAGTAAATATCAGATCTTCTTCGAATTGCTTCCCAAGTGCGATGATTCTCCCCTTTGCATCTGCTCCAATACTTCTGCCATCAAATACTAATTCATCTTGGCCTCCGACAAGATTGACTAGGAATAGCGGTACTCGGTTTTTCTTTGCTTTCTCAACTACCAAACGCTGTCGTTCAAATTGCTTACCAACATGGAATGGAGAAGAAGAGATATTGATGACAAGTTGTGCGCCTCGAAGGCATAGAAGCTCAGTGATTTTCTCTTCATAGGTAGTATCCCAAAGGTCTTCGCAAATCTCTACTCCTAAATTAATGGTCATATTTCCGATTCGAATAGCTATGGGAGCGATTTCTTCTGATTTGCCCTGTTCAAAGTAGCGTTCCTCATCAAACACATCATACGTTGGCAAAAGGACCTTGTGAATAATATGGAGTAGCTCTCCATCTGCGTACACTGCCGCAGCATTGTATAGGGACCCTTTCTTATCGATATCAACAAAGCCAACGATGGCGACAATACCTTTTGATTTCCGTGAAACAGACCTCATAGCTTTCCTATTTGCTTTAATGAATGCACTCTCATGAAGAAGGTCTTGTGGAGGATATCCTGTGATCACCATCTCAGGAAAAGCAACAATGTCTGCACCTTGTTCTCTAGCCGTTCCAATCCAATTGATGACTTTTGATAAATTACCTTCTACATCACCAACTGTCGAGTTAACTTGAGCCATGGCCACCTTCATGAAAGATCACGCCTTGTAACGCCTAAAACATCGAGTAAAGGCTTTTGCTCCAAGAGTTGAAGGCAAAAGATGCCGGTAAATCCGATACTTGGCAGGAGTTACCTTATTCATATATTCCATCCCAATCTTCAAATTGCTATAATAATCTCCTTTTTGAGAAGCAATTACATTCGTTAGAATAACCAAGTACAACCGCAGAGAGGTAAAAACGCTGATATTATCAAATTCACTCAAACCATCATCAGATCATGTTTCACTAGTGATTTCCATTTTCTTGCTATTGACGCTGATGATTCCTCTTACGGGTACAGAATCATCCTTTATTCAGCACGAATTCAATCCTCAGAATGAGATGCTTCCAGCAAGCCCTGTGTATGCAAATGAAATTGCAGAAGAAGTATACATGAAAGTTACACAGACTTCCTATTCGGATTTAGTAAAGGGATTCTCGGATTTGGGACCCAAGCTTTACGCAACCCCTGGGAATGATGATGCTCGGGATTGGATTATTGACAAACTTTCAAGCCTCACAAACAACAAAGTAGTGGGTCAGGTTGTGGGAGCTTTTGAGAATGTAGTGGGTCGACTGAAAGGGACAGCCGGTAGTTCAGGTCCTGTGGTGATGGTAGGTGCACACTACGACACCATTGATATCTCTGCAGGCGCAAATGATGATGGTTCAGGCGTAGCTACAACACTTGAATTAGCTCGAGTTCTCTCCCAATATTCGTGGCCGCTTGACATCTACTTTGGATTTTGGAATCGCGAAGAATCAGGGCTTCATGGTTCACGAGATTTCGCAAATAACTTCAGCGATTCAGGGATAGACATGCTAATCTATTACAACATAGACATGCTGTTAGTGCCTTCAGTGAGTGTTTCCTTGGATCGTCGTGTCTATATGGCCTATTTATCTGAATTTGGAGCCAAGTATCAAGATTCTCAATTTTGGGCAGAACTGACTCGTGCTGTGGGAAATAACTATGATTCGGCAATAACCAATCCTATCCCCTCATCTGATTTTGCCTCATGGGACTACTCTGATCACCGTCCGTTTCAAGAAGCCGGATATAAGGGAGTGATTTTCGCCCATGAAACAGGAGGAAATAGAGATGTAGCATACCACACTGAAAATGATGTTTGGTCAAACCCCCTCTACAGATATGATGTTGGAGCTGCCGCTACCGCAAGCATTGGGGCAGCACTGGCATTTTCCCTCTCTAGAATTGAGAATCAACCTTTCTATGAAAGATACCAATTCACTCTTTCCGCAGGCAGTAGCCAGACAATTCTTATTCCCATGTCACTCAAAACAGAGATTGGTGTTACTTCTACGGTGTCAGGAGGAGGGTCAATACGAGCCCGCATCATAAGTCCGTTTGGCCAGGAAATTGGCTCTGAGATTCTAGGTAACGCTAACGGTCAGTCATCATTACGGTTTGCTGAAAATACCTCCTTTTTTGGTCTACACGGAGTTGAAATTACCAATGTTGAATCTCGAACGACTACTTTTGAGGTTGTAATAGATTATGACACGGATATTGAAGGCGACGACATCCCTGACAGCACTCAAGAGTGGTATAGCAATTACCAAGATGATTCGGATGATGATGGAATAGGCGATGATGATGAGGATGATATGGGTCCAGATCCCATGAACTCTGACCGCGATGGAGATAACCTTTCGGACTACGAAGAGAGGTATATCTATGGGACAGCCATTAACAATAACGATACTGATGGAGACCTTATGCCTGATGGATGGGAGGTCCAGATGGGACTTAATCCCTTGCTCAAAGATGGAAATAGGGATCCTGATTTCGATGGACTTTTGAATATTGACGAATATCGGCACGGTACGCTTTACAACAACAGTGATACTGATTCGGATTTAATGCTGGATGGCTGGGAAGTTCTCCATGGACTCAATCCATTAATTGATGATGCGAATCAAGATCCTGATGGAGATACATTAAGCAACCTGTATGAGTATCGAGCAGGGTATGACCCGATGGTATATGATGGCCCGATGGCTTCTGTCATTCCAATCACTTTCGGCACAGTGGTGGTTCTCATAGCAGCTATAGGATGGTACGCTCGAAGCAGATTCAAGGGAAGAGCATAGAAACGCTCAATGAATATGTCCATTTCAGATAGATACTACCACCAAATCATCTCTTCTCTTGAGCAATTGTGTCTCTCAGCAGGTTAGCCGCATTTCTATAATGTTGCTTGGCACTCTCAAAACTCGCAGAATCCTTGGGATCGAACTCAACGATGATTTCCTTGAATATCTCCTTGTGTGAGGAGATACTTGGCTGAAGGCCATGAATGGAGAGCAAAGATTCCGATGCATGATTTCTGACCAAATAGTCAGGGTCAAGCATCGAATCATAAAGTGCCTCGATGACCTCTGGTGCATTATATTCACGAAGTAGAATTGCTGCGTACATTCGAAATGTCCAGTGTGAGCCTTTTTTCAAAACAAGTAGAATGTATTTCATATACTCTGATGTTTCTTCAATAGTATTTAGTGCATGGGCTATTTCTATCAGAGCTCTTGGTCCAGCATTCTGTAGCTCCTGCTTTAAGTCTGGTATTGATGATATCGCCTTTAATTCACGTAGACCCATGGGCGCCCAGTAGCTACCCTCCTTCATTGACTGAACCAACATCTCAATTGCCTTTTCTCTCTCTTCACCCTTTAGCCACTTCACAGAAGATGTGTCTATCC
>JBHLQM010000056.1:0-24685 GCA_048884785.1 Candidatus Thorarchaeota archaeon
GATCCATCAAATGAGTATTATGTAATGCATGAGAAAGCATGGAAATTTGGCGGTGGAGAGATTTACAATCCACAGGGCGAAAAAATAGGTCTGATGAAGAGAAAGTTGATTTCTATGCGTGCAGAGATTCGACTTGAAGAACTAGATGAAACTCCAATTTGTCTTATTCATAAGAAACTTGTGAGTGCCAGACCTATATATGATGTGAAGACACCTGATGGGGAACTGATTGGCCGAGGAAAGCGGCCTATGGTCGCCATTCGAGGGTCAATTGATATGTATGATACCGACGAGAATATGATTTACAAGGCGCAAGGCGGCGTAATGAAGTGGAACTTCACAATAACTGATTCAAAAGATAAAAGCAGAGTCTATGCAGAAATTAAGAAGGCAGACAGGTGGCGTGATATTTTTGCACCTGCTTTCAATTTTAAAGACAGATATGTGATTCACATTGTTGACCGAAATGCTCCAAGATTGATGCTCTTGGCGTATGCGATTATTATTGACAATGTATATCATGACAAGTAGCCTGCGACTACTACGAAAACTCTATAATGCAAACTAGATGTTCCACCGCCCAAGCCTCGGTAGCTAAGTGGTCTAAGGCGCCTGACTTGTATGTCAGGAGACCCTTGTCCTCTGATCAAGATATCAGGAGACCGCGAGTTCAAATCTCGCCCGGGGCTCCATTCATTTTCTATTATTTTCACTGTGCAAAATTAGAGTTGTTCCCTTGGAGAATTACACCTGTTGCTCTATAATAGAAGCCCAAGGAAACATCTCATTGGTTTTCTAACATCTTTTTGACTTCTAAAGTAATCAAATCCTTGACGGTCTTTCCGTCTGCTTTGCCTCGCAGTTCTTTCATTGCAACTCCCATAATACCTCCAATGGCCCTCTCGCCTTGTTCATGAACGAATTCAATACGTTCTGCAACTATCTTCTTGATGATTTCTTTCACTTCGTTCTCTGCGACCATCGAGAGTCCCGTTGCATTCAATGCATTCTCAATACTTGAGGTAGGATTCTGTGCTAAGTATGAGAGAACAGCAGGAATGGCATCGCTTGATAGTTGCTCACTACCAACTGCACGAAACAACAATTCAAAATGCTGGTCAGTCAGCCTGTCCGTTTGGATACCATCTCTGCTAAGGCTCACAACAGTATTTTCAATGGTAGCAGCAACGAGAGTTGGTGAAATCTTGGGCACTTCATGTATAATATACTCATACAAATCCAGTCTCACAGATTTGACAACTTGAGATGCAAGTTCTGGTGAGAGCGAGTGTTCTTTGATGAACCGTTTCTCCTTGTGTTCGAGAGTTTCAGGCATCTCTCTCTCAATCCGCTCAAGCCATTCATCAGTAATCTTCACAGAGCGCACATCAGTTTCCGGATACATACGACTTGATCCCGGCCGTGGTCTGGCGTAACTTGTGGTCCCGTCCTGCAATGGAGTTCTTGTTTCTGCAGGCACTCCAATTACAGCTTCTCGAGCTCTAGCCACGACAGATTCAAGGGCACTCCGACAATTATCCTCAGGAGCTGCAACAATGACAAACGCATCTTGGTCTGCAAGTTTCAAAGTTATTCTCAGTCTGTTCACATCTTCGTCTGTGATACCATACTTAGGCAGCTCATCAGAGTGAAAGATTCCGCCAACACCACCCCAGAACTTTGCATAATCTGACAGCTCGGTGCCAAGCCTTCGATTTGGCTGAATTTCACGACCCACCAGACCTGAGAATCCTGTTAGCTTTACACTATAGACAAACCCCCCGGAACGAATAGCTCCTTTAATCACCTTTGACTCACTATTAGCAAAAATACTACTGACATCAATGATATCTCCAGCCATGTTTTCTGGAGTTATACCACGGTCAACAAGCTCATTGCGAATCTCAAGCAGGCGTTCCTGACGGAGTGCTTCATACTCTACAACAGTGGAAAGCAAATCAAGCTGCTGAAGCCCTTTGATTTCTGTTATTGCACCGTCCTTTATCGAAACATTGACATCTTGACGAATTGTCCCTTGTCCGCGCTTTACTTTTCCAGTCGCTCTTAGCAACATACCAATTGCTAGTGCCACATTTTGTGCTTCAATAGGACTTTGTATGTCTGGTGCTGTTGCTATCTCAATAAGAGGTATACCTAACCTATCCAGTCGATAGATTCGCACGTTGTTCTTATCATCATCAGCAATTTTGCGTGCAGCATCTTCCTCAATGGCAATTGTCTGAATTCCAATATTCCTGCCTTCGACAACTATGTTTCCACCTAGAGCAACAATAACTGTTCTCTGGAATCCTGTTGTATTACTTCCATCAATCACAGTTTTACGCATCGGATGTAGTTCATTGATCGGATTTGAACCAAGGAAGTTTGCCATGATAAGACAGGTATCGATTGCTTCTTCGCAGAGGTCATGAGGCGGTTCTTCATCTATTTCAACAAGACATGTAGAATCATTATAATATTCGTAACAGAATCTCTTCCCTCTCTGGAATTCGAATAGAGCTGCAGGATCAACCTCTCCGAGCTCACCCTTGGTTGGTCGGAGACGCCGAATGAATGTACCATCGGGTTCCCTCTCTCGTATCAGGGTTGGACAATGACAAAACAATTTTCTCTCGGTATCTAGCTGTTGATGAAGTTCAAGACCAACCATCAAACCCAACTCTTCATAGTGGGAGTTTCTCTTCAGTCTAATACACCTCCGGCTCCCTAGAATACTCAGAGTACTCACTCCGCATCGCAATCTCTCCGACCAAAGGTGTAGACATCAGCGCTCTGGCTTGTTCTGGGCTTTTCGTATTAGCAAGAAGCCACATGAGTTTCACAAGAGCTGTTTCAGCAAGCATATCTTGGCATGGCACCACACCTATCTCCAAGAGTTCTACTCCTGTCCGATAGACATTCATATTGACTCGACCTTGAATGCACTGACTAGTCATCGCAATGACCAATCCTGAATCAATCGCCTTCCTGAGTGATGGCTGAAAGACTTCAGGTGCATGACCAAGTCCGGTGCCCTCAAGGACTATCCCCTTATAGCCATCAGCAACAAGATGATCTATGCTATCCTGACTCTGTCCTGGATATGTCTTTACAAGGGCAACTCTCTCTTCGAATTTGGGCTTTAGTTTCAAAACTCTATCAGGGCTTCTTCTCAATAATGGAGTTGAAATCTCTTCAATTTCATCTCCTTCGATTCTGAACACAGGATAACTGTTAATCGATTGAAATGCATCTCGTCTACTCGTGTGGAATTTTCTGACACGAGTTCCTCTGTGGGCATAGAGGAAACTATCATCGCTCTGGCCGTGCATAACCAGCATGACTTCTGCTGCATCGGCATGACCAACTAGGTTAATTGCGCCTACAAGATTAAGAGCTGCATCCGAGGACGGTCTGTCTGATGATCTTTGAGACCCTACCAATGCAACGGGAACAGGAAGGGATTGAAGTGCGAAAGACAGTGCTGCTGCAGTATAGCCCATTGTGTCTGTTCCATGTGCAATGACTACGCCATTAACACCACTCTTGATTTCCAATGCTACTGCCTTAGCAATCTTTGTCCAATCTGATACACGAATATTCTCTGAAAGAATACTCATAGCCACCTTTGCATGTATATTGGCATGTTCTCTAAGTTCAGGAATGGCATCATATAGGTCCTTTGCAGTCAATGCAGGGTTAACAGCTCCAGTCAAGTAGTCAACTCTACTTGCTATTGTACCCCCAGTACTCAAGATAGCAATAGTTGGCACAGATGGATTATGGCTTTCAGGAATTTCTATTGTTGGGGGTTTTTCCTGAGAAGGTCTCTTCCCTTTAGTTATTTGAGTTCCTTTGGAAACCCTAATGCCCATATTGTATCCATTGTCTAGCTTTAGTACAATATGATATGGATCAGTGCCCACCTGACTTCTTGGCATGAGCACCCCTTCAAAGACCTGTTTGTCCTGAGTAATCTTCACTCGATCGCCAATTCTTATGCTTGCAGAAGACAATTTCTCAAATACTAATCCGCTATAGCCTGAACCTTCCAGACCCACAATCAATCACACCTTCGCGTTGACAAATGAGTTCCTGCTGGCTCAGACATAAAGTCTTCGGGAACCTAGATTATCTTGAAAATCACTAATAGTCCAAACAGAACAAAGACAATGCCTGCCACCAATCTAATAGTTTTCAGTGACACCTTATCAGAGATATAATCTCCAGCAAAAACACTCATGACATTCAAAAACAGAAATCCCATTACTGCCCCGATGAAGACCATTGCAGGGAATAAGGATTGAACGGCAAGGGCAAGAATCGCAATCTGACTCTTATCACCTAACTCAGAGAAGAGTATGAGGGAAACCATACTCAGGAAGGTTGCAGGGGTATCACAGTCATCCAATTCTTGCTTGTTTCTCCTAGCAATGGTAAAAATGCCTAATCCTAGAAACAGAAACCCTGAGATGTAGATAATGAACTCCACAGGAAGTGCAGCAGAAAGAATAACACCAACAATCACTGCGATTAGCGTCGAAGTAGCTAGCGCTATAATTGTTGCCAAAAGGACTATCCAAGGTCTTCTATATTGTGCACTGAGACACATTGCAGTTATCATAGTCTTATCCCCAAACTCAGTGAGGAAAATAAGACCAGCAGATGCTAGAAGAACTTGAAGTGGCATTTTGTTTTGCAGCCCTCTTGAAGCTACTTAAGGAACTATCTGTAATGGCCAATTAGAAGAGATTTTTTTCCTGAATCTCTCGTGTTAGCCCATTGTTTCTAATTATTTCTTTAAACATGTAGGCACTCTCTCGAGGGACGCGATTCAGGGTTTTGGGCTCCATTCCAACTAGACCAAAGTCGCTTCCAAATCCCTCCGCCCATTCAAAGTTAGTGACCCATGTCCAAACAAGATATCCCCGAATGTCAATTCCTTCTTGAATCGCTCTATGCACCTGCTGAAGATGCTTTACAATATAAGATCGCTTCAGAGCATCATCCTTTGTACCGATACCATTCTCAGTCATGAAAAGGGGCTTTCTATACCTGTCCCAGTATGACCTGATAATTGGGTAGTATCCTTCTGGGTAGACCTCCCAATCCAGGCCGTCACATCTTGGCAAGTCAGGATCCTTCTCTGGCAGTTCCCCTGCCAAGAAGTCCATCTCCGAAGAAACTACCATTCTGCTATAATAGTTGACACCAATAAAATCAACAGAATTCTCTAGAGGTTTGTACCGCGGGGAATTTCCCTCTATGTCTGGAAGGGTTGCAGTCACAGCGCCTCGAATCCAAATCTGGTTGTAAATCTCATCAAGATAATTAACAAGCTCAACATCACTCGGATTATTCGGGTCCTTTGGCTCGAAGTATGAAACACTAATTACTGGGGCAATCTGTGGCTGAGGTTTTCCTCTGTCTGAATGAACCTCTCGAATACAAGTGGCAGCTTGTCCATGAGCCATGAGCATGTGTCTAGTCACAATCTGTGATTTTCCAAAGTCTTTTTCCTGAGGCGGGAACCCTCCATACAAATACCCCAATGCAGCAACCACCATTGGCTCATTGATAGTATTCCAGATTATACTCAAATCAGAGAAAGACTCAGCCACTTTCCTTGCATAGTTTCCAAAAATCTCTGGGCTTTCTGGATTCAACCAAGCTTGCATATCACGAAACCATAGAGGATTAGTGAAATGATGAAGAGTCATCATTGGTTGTATGCCTCTTTTAATCAGCGCCTTGATTACACTTCGGTAATGTTCAATCTCCTTTTCATTCCATTTTCCCATCTTTGGCTCAATTCTACTCCACTCTAGTGAAAAACGATGTACCTGATGCCCAAATTCTTTCGCTAGATCAAAATCCTCCTCATATCGATTGTAGTGGTCACATGCTATTCTGGCATTGCTTCCATCTTTGATGTTTCCAGGGATTTTCTCCCATTCACTCCAATCATTATGATTTCCCCCTTCACTTTGGTGAGAAGAAGAGGCAGTCCCCCAAAGGAAACCATTCGGGAATCTAAGATCTTTGAACTTCATTGGTATCAAGTGTCTGAAAACAAAACCCATGAATAAGGATATCCCAAATAGAAAAATTGGTGCGGGAGGTGGGATATTCCAGACAGATGATAATCATATGCCTATTCGAACCCACGGACCCCTACGGGAGCGGATTTCTTGTCGAATGACCCCATACTTCATACGATCTTAAGTCCGCCGCTTTTGACCAGGCTTAGCAACTCCCGCTGAATGCCTGAAAAAGAGCAGACGCTCCAGTTTGGGACTCACCGCATAAGTCTGCAGGTACCAAGTGTCTATTCAACTCTTTGGTGCTTACATCTCATTATAATCAGATTTGTACTGCAAATATGACATGGTGGGCCGCGCCGGATTTGAACCAGCGACCTTCGATGCAAACGAGCATGAATCTCATTTGAATTCTCGGTGTAAACGAGACATCATAGCCGGGCTAGACTAGCGGCCCATTATAGTCGTTCAAGCAACCAGTCAATTAAAAACGTTATCTCAATGTGCCAAATTTAACCCAACAATTAGCTACAGAGATTGAACTTGAAAGCAAGAAAGATAGAAACCTGTAATGTCACTGGGGATTAGTCTATCCTCTTTGCCCAATAAAATGAAATTCCTTAACGGAAGAATCAAGCTCAACAATCTGAGATTCAGAATAATAGTCTGATAAGTTTGAAACGATATTAGTATCCAATTTACCCTTGAACGCCGCTATTAGTCTACCACCATGTTTCAAAACTGGTGTGAATCTTTCAATCAGCAACAGCGTCCCATTGGGATCGGTTGTTACATCAATGAGTAATACATCGAGTTCTCCTGCATTACAGATTGCATATGGGTCTATCGAGAATGCATCTCCAGCAATCAATGTAAACAGGCCTGTAAAGCTTTTTTCCAATTCGCGAAGTGTAGGAATAAATGTTTCAGATATCTCGACTCCTACTACTTTTGCTCCTTTTTCCAATAAGTAATAGAGAAACCCTCCTGCAGAGCTTCCAACATCAAGCGCAAAAGTTCCCGGTTTCACAAGACGTCCTTGAACCCTATCATCGAGCTGCTTGAGCTTACCATACCCCCGAGGCAAATCTCGTGCCAGGCTCGAAACGAGTATCTTCTCCTTGCCGGTCACATGATAAGATGGTTTCATCGGTCTTCCATCTACAGTAACAAGTCCCTCCTTTATTGCTCTCTTGGCTGCTTGTCTAGAAGTGAAAATATTCTCTTCAACAAGCCAGACATCAAGTCTTGGCATTTCGTTTTTCCTCAATTTCTTCTGGGATGAATAGATGCATAGGCACACCTCGCATCTTCGGTCCTATAGCTGCAAGTATTCCGGTTGCACGGGTACCTCTCTTACACTGAAGTGAGAACTCAAACCGTCCCAGCTGTTCTATCAGATAGATATCTCCTTCATGTCCTGACTTTTGCAGTGTGCTCTCTATCATCTGCTGGTTGGCGCCAAATACAAGAAGTCGTTCGTGGTCATCCTTCAACCAGTTTTCAAATCTCTCCAAAAAGCTTGGTGCAAGCTCGGCTCCAATTTGCTCATCATCAAGATTTACGCTTGTCACTCTTATTTCGAGAGGTAAATTGTCAACTAAGACATGAGTTTCGGCTATCTTTCTAAGAGATTTTCCTCTCATAACGAGCTGTTCTCGAAGTTGGTGCAATGGAATAAGAGCATCAATTCTTGGTTCCTGTAGACCAACATCCACATACAAACCATACCCAACTTTTCCTACATCCACAAGTTGCCCACGATAGATGCTTTCCGGGAGAATATCATACATCTCGGGCACTCTCCCATATTCTTGTGCAAGAAGATTGACAACAAACTCCTCATCGGATCCTGAAACAGAAAGAAGAAGATGTCCTCTTTTGTCCGTGTCAAGAGCGACCTTCTCAAGGTCGAGCTCCTCTAGCATCCCCTCTATCTCAGACTGAATGATTCCTAGAAGCCTGTTTTGATATTGTCCATAAACTCGGGGAAGTAATGCTATACGCTGCAATTAAATTGACCCATTATGCAAACCTTTGAAATCTCCTAAGTAGTTTGCGAAGTAAACAGATAAACCCATTATCCTATAGAAGTCGCTTCTAAATCGGCTTTCAGTTCTTCAACACGCTTTTTCAAGAAAGACACAGCTCTCTTATTATCTACATATTCAAGTGGCTCATTACATGACGGGCATCTGAA
Source organism: Candidatus Thorarchaeota archaeon (assembly GCA_048884785.1). Taxonomy (GTDB): domain Archaea; phylum Asgardarchaeota; class Thorarchaeia; order Thorarchaeales; family Thorarchaeaceae; genus MP5-2226. Next base: position 8,242 of record JBHLQM010000056.1, read on the forward strand.
AGAAAGATTCATCGCTTCTTCAAAAGGAACAGGAGACGAATCACCTTTAACGCATGCATAGAGGTCGTTATTGCTCTCATGCTGAAGTCTCTGTTCAAGGAGATTCAAGACCATTCGTTTCTTGCGGTTAACTAGAGCCTGTGCTTTCTTTGGATCTATACGCCAATAGTAGAGAAACCAACCTGTATTCGTATCACGGATTCTACGATATGATGCCAGATGATTATCATGAAGCTTGTAGAGAATTCGTCGAACAATATTTAGCTTCAAATCTGTCTTTGTAGCAATCTCCTCATCTGTAGTTTCATCAGCATTTACCAATACTGTTGCAACATCTACCCCTTCTTTCCCTGCTATTTCCTCAACAACTAAACGGAAGAGGTCGGTGTTGAAGCTAGTTTGTGCCATTTACTGTTTTCACCTATATTGTTGGTAGATGGATAATCAACTGAACCCATTGAGCGTCATTAGACCTAAGACGAGAGATATATACCTGTAATAGTATTTAGTCATATACTATATAAGAGCTGTTCTTTGAGCTACAATTGCACAAGTTTCTCGCTAGCTGCTCTTTTGTGACTTTTTTCTCTTGACTTTCACTATATCTCCCAGAGTTGCACCGCTTTCTCCCTTCTCACGAGACAACTTTAGTGGTACCGTACCAATAGGTTCCAAGAGCGAAATATCAAGCTCTCTCTCCAATCCTCGTATTGTCTTTCGAATAGGCTTTAGTCGTCCTGATTCAATTGACTGAAGGGTGGAAATTCTTTCTCCAACTTTTTGAGCAAGTTCTTCCTGACTCAATCCTTTCTTCTGGCGAGCCTTTCGAATAATATCTGAATAGTTCTCGATGAGATCCAGGTCATCAAGGAGAGGCCCACCGCTGGACGGCCTCGGTTTTGGTTTCTGGGTCACTTGAGGGCGAGGTGTTGTGCGAGGTGGTACGTGTGAAGTTGTTGTTTCCGGGCCACCTATCCAAGATGGACGAGCCGATGGCATTTGTCTTCCTTTTCCTGAATATGACTCTGATTTACCACCAAATTTGTCTGCACACTGGGGACATACGTTCATCAGAGCGCCTTCGATTGTGACATTACGTCCACGGCCTTTCATGTTTCTTCCACATAGTTCGCAACTTGGCACAAAAAGCACCCTCTGAATTCTACGTTCTTCGGATTCCTGATAAACATTGACCTTGTTTCACCAAAATATCTTACTTGCCATGCAAGTTTAAAACTTGAAGCCATTTCCACTCGGCGCGACCAAATCAAGAACTAGTCTATTTTTCACACAATTCTCTCATTTTCCTCTCATTGGGCTTTTTGATAATTCCCTTGTCTGTGACGATTGCCGTGATAAGCTCCGGTGGAGTCATGTCAAATGCAGGATTGTACACCTTTGCTGTGGGTACAGTCACAGGTAGTCCATTTATGATACGTACTTCATCAGGATCTCTTTCTTCAATCTCTACTTCTTCTGGATTTGTCTTCATATCAACGGTGGACATTGGGGCAACACTGTAGAATGGAATATCATGATAATGAGCTACAATCGCCATAGTATACGTGCCAATCTTGTTGATGACATGACCAGTACGAAGAATCCTGTCAGCTCCGACCACACAGCAATCAACTCTTCCCTCTCGAAACACAGTTCCTATCATACCATCGGTAATCAGTGTAGTATCAATACCATCTTCCATAAACTCGAAGACAGTCAGTCTTGAGCCCTGCTGACGTGGTCTCGTTTCAGCAGAATAGACCTTGATGTTTCCGTTATAGTGTTCATGTGCCACTCGTACAACTGCTCCAACTGTGCCTAAGTGAACAGTAGCCAACGACCCTGCATTGCAAATTGTCTGTATCGTATATCCTGGTTTGATTAACTCAAGTGCATTTTCACCAATTCTTCTGCACATACGAACATCTTCCTCAGCAATCTCTTTTGCCTCATCAATTAGCTGCCGAATTATATCATTGATACTGCCATCTGCTGATTTTAGGGTCTCAAGCATACGATTTGTAGCCCACGTCAGGTTCACAGCAGTTGGTCTTGTATTTAATACCTCAGCCGCACGTTCCAAGTAGTCCAGAAGTTCGTTCTTGCTAGTAGCTCTGCTCTCAAGGGCAGCCAACGCCATACCCATCCCTGCTGCGGCGCCTATCGCAGGAGCTCCCCTAATCTCCATCACCTTGATAGCTTGGGCCATTCTCTCGTGACTATCAGTAATAATATGCTCTGTTTTCAGTGGCAGTTTTGTCTGGTCAACAAAACGCACTCTATTACTGTCATTCATCCATTCAATTGTGCGAAACATTGTACTATCCTCGTATGTGATTTTTCAGAAGTTCATCAATCGTGCTAATAAGGTTCTGAGAAACCTTTTCGATCTCTGGTGTGAGCCCCTCTCCAAATAGAATACTCTGAGGCTGAACCCCAAGAAGAATGGTCCTTCCACCAGTTTGTTCTTCCAGATACTGCATAAGGAATGATAGAGGCATACTATGTGTACTGATAGCAATTCCGCCTATTCTATCCTTGGTGACCAATTCAATGTGACCCACTGGCTTTTTCATATCTGCTGCATCAACCATTATCACTCGTTCTGCACCAAACTCCGCCAAAGGACGGGCAAAAGCCTCTGGTACCGAGCCGACACATTCTATGAAAATGTCAGGGTGCCTCGTGCTCAACCCATTGACGATGTAAGGTCCAAGACCATCATCCGTTCTCAAGTCGTTCCCAAGTCCCAATATTGCAATCTTCTTTGAACCTGAGATGAAGTCTTTCAGTTGGTGCACAATTTTGGGGTCGGTCACATCAAACGACCTGTCGTATCCGACTATATCTCTTATCATTGGACACGTCGAAGAGTTTTTCACAATTGTACACCGCGCCTACATCTGTAGGCGAATGCATGTTGTCTGATCAAGAGAGGAACTCCGAGTTTCCTTTGGAATCATCTGATGAAGAACTCGATGAATTTGTTGATGAAGAACCCGAGGAAGAGGAGGAACCGTCAAGTGCAATTTTCAGAGATGAGAAGGGCTACGTTGGAAAAGACGATGCTGATAGAATATCCCAACAGGGATTCTATGGATCTCGACTTGATGATGGCACATTACAACTTGAGCCTGTGGAATTGCTACATTTACTAGAGCGAAAGAGAATTACATTGGCAAACGCAGCAGGTGAAACAATTGGTTCCGCACATATTATCAAGGAGCTACTTGCCAAAGACCCCGATCTCTGGATACGTTATCTTGTGTTTCGTGATTTACGAAGTAGGGGATATGCAGTACGCCAAGGATTTGGGAGTGGAATTGGATTTCGAGTATACAGTCGTGGAGAACGGCCTGGATCGTCAACTGCAAGCCAGCTAATCTATGTGCTAAAAGAAGGAGTCCCCATATCACTACAGGAACTTGATGCAGTAACAGAAACCGCCTTATCGGCACGCAAGTTTCTCTTGTTTGCATTGGTAGACCAAAATGGAGAAGTAAATTATTACCGAGTTGCCCAAGCAACACTTCGTGACCTTGGAGGGAATACTAATAATGAATGATGATTGGATGAATGAAGATGAGGAGCTAGTCAAGCTAGATGCCTTTTTCGATGAACATACAATGAGTGTACACCTAATAGAGAATAATCCTCCTCGTGCAAAACGCGGTGCACCTGGCGAGTGGGCATTAGTAGAACTGTCAGAAAGAATTCTTACACAAGAGGAACTTGAGATTCTGGCCGAAGCGATAATTGAAAGCGCTCGGAACGATCGACAATCATTCATTGAAATTGAGGAGGACGGAGCTGCTGTAGTGCAGCTAAGAAATCTCCGCATAGCAATAGCCATGCCTCCATTTGCAGATAAATTTGAGATTTCAGCGATTAAACCCATCAAGAAGCTATCAATTGAAGAGTATCATTTGAGTCCAAAACTTACGAACCGACTTGAAACGAGGGCCGAAGGAATTCTAGTCACTGGCTCTCCTGGGTCTGGAAAATCGACATTTTCAGCTGCTCTTGCTGAGTTTTATAGCAAAAAGGGCAATATCGTAAAAACACTTGAGCAACCCAGAGACCTCCAAGTATCAGAAGACATCGTACAGTATTCACCTCTTGATGGCAGCATGGAAAAGGCTGCTGACATTCTGCTACTTGTTCGTCCTGACTATGTAATATATGATGAATTGAGAAAGAACAGTGATTTTGAGGCATATTCGGATTTGAGGGCTGCTGGAGTTGGTATGGTGGGAGTGGTCCATGCTGGGTCATCTATAGATGCCATTCAAAGACTGATACTGCGAGGAAGAGTCGAACTTGGTCAGCTACCAAGCACAGTAGACACGGTCATACATATTGAGGCTGGCAAAGTTGCCAAGGTTTCCTCACTAACTCTTAAAGTAAAACTTCCAACAGGTATGAGTAGCTCCCAAAAGGACCTTGCCAGACCTGTAGTTGAAGTCCGTGATTTTGAGCTTGGTGTACTTGAGTATGAGATATTCACCTTTGGTGGAGAAAAAGTCGTTGTACCCGTTCGTGGAGGCCCGCGCGTAACGCCAGTTGGTAGGGAACCACGCAGAGGTCGTCCAGGAGAAACAGTTCCTGTAAAGGTCAGCTACTCCAAGAAGAAAGTGACAATCTATGCAGGACAAAAATACGCAAAACAAAGGATGGAGCTGTTCGCTGATGATGCCTACCTAACAACCACCGTCATTGGACGAAATGGCGAGAGTTCGATTCGTATTAAAACTCGTCAGGGTGCAATGATTGTAGATGCAATGGAAGAGGGTGCAGCTATAACAGCAAAGATTGCAGAATAGAAACTGCAAAACCTTTAACAACGAACGGACGACTCCGCTGACTCGTGGGCCCGTTGCCTAGCCAGGATAGGGCACCAGCCTCCTATCAAAGCGTTCTTCCACTTGGGAGACAGTTGGTTTCCGTGAGTTCAAATCTCACCGGGCCCGCCATGACTTTTGTCTTCCACCGGCTTGATACTAGCCATACAACTTGTCACATTACGGAAGTCAAGTCTTAAACAGATACCCATCGTCTGACTTAACCTCAAAGGCACAACTTGATCAAAAGAAGATCATTCCCTATTGAATCAGGATAACTGGCGGGCACGGCAGGATTCGAACCTGCGACATCCAACTCCGAAGGCTGGCGCCCTATCCTGGCTAGACTACGTGCCCAAGCCATTATGATTTTGATTGCCTCTTAAGCGCTTCTGTAAATAACAGCTAATTCTTGCCTAGCTTCTCATTCCAGACTTCTAGGAAATACTCCAAGGATCTATCATAAGTACGCTCAGCATCCTTCGGGAATAGGCAACCGGGCAGCTCCTTGTGTTTCCAATGGTATTGCAGACAATCACAACAATAGCCTTTACGAGAACAACCAGGATATGAGCATCCGCATTGCTCCAGATTCCTCTTGGTGTTACATCTTCTCTCTGACATTGCTAGACTCAAGTGAGGCTAGGTATGAATCGTTAAAACATGTGTGGTCTGTAGTCTAGAAACAAAGACCTTGATGCGATCGATGTTCTTGCATCCAGTTCCAGAAGAATCAAGTTTCTCCTATTCTCAATCATACCTTTCCAACTGCCGAGAGATAGACTGTCATCTCGTTCTCACCATCAACCTGAATTAGCTCATCCATCGTATCTTGTCCATATGCCGCAATAGCACATGTATCAGCACCTATGCCTTCACAGGCCAAGTATAAGTTCTGACAGACATGATCCGCTTCTATCAGGATGTCTTTATAGCTTATGACACTGTACCGCCATTCTGTTTTGTAGGGTATAGCAGCCCAGACAAAAACGACCGGCGCCAATCCAATGAAATTCTGAGACCAGGCATAATTCAGCAGTTCATTCGCACTTGGAAGACGCTCCGAGATCAAAATCAGCTTGTGCTCGATTGGAAGATACCGATAGACACCCGGTATAAGACTCTCTACATTCCTGATAAGAAGATATGTTTCGAAGGGCTGACGTCCGCCTCCGGAGGGCACCATTCGTTTAGTCCATACCCTTTTCTTGTCTACTTGACGAACTCCTTGAGTTGCCCATAGAAGAAATGACAATTCCTCAAGGGATAACGGCTCGTCTTTGAAAATACGTCTGCTCTGGCGATTGCCAATTGCTTTAATCAGAGGAACTTGTCCCACTTTGAAGTCTTTTGGCTCTACCAAATCTATTAGCTCAGCATCCTTGTCATAGGGCTTCTCTAAAGGAGGAGGGCCTACTCCCTTTTGCTGATCGGTTTTCCACCATTCATCAGGGACATCCTCAGAAATGCTGGCTTTCAAGAGTCTTCTCCTTTCTCTGATTACCTCATCATAGTCCATTTTCTATGCCTCGCCAGATGTTGCCAATGTACCTGTACCTTAATACAATCACAACCGAACCCAACCGCTGTATAAGACTTGATAAAAAAGCAATTTTCATTTCAATTATGCCCTTTTAACAAGTTTACTTGTAGTCTTTCATCTATTGTAGGATTAACTACAGAGCAATCCTTTTATTCGATATACTTGGAGATGAGCCAGCCTCGGGACGTAGCTCAATAGTGCGCTGCATCAGTAGCCACTGAGAAATCTGGCAGAGCTATGGACTGTAGATCCATTGGTTGCCGGTTCAAATCCGGCCGTCCCGACCACTATTTCTCTATCCTATCCATAAACAAGACTAGTCAAAGAAGCCCAGAAAGAAGACTCTTCCATGAATTGCACAATCTCGATAGTATCTAGAACAATCCATCGGTTGCTCATCCTTTGTGTTTTCACACATAAATGCCCAAGTTTATTAAGACTTAAGAGAATCGTGAAACGCAGAAAGTGAGAAAGAAAGTTACAGGTTGCCAAAAACCATACTAAAACCAGAACGTTTTCTCTGGTATTTGAAATATCTGTTTTTCAGAAATCACAAGTTTAGTCTGTGGAATAAACCACGCTCATGAGAGCAGGATATAAGAAATGGAAAAAATGAAAATCAATTCCGAGATTGAATACAATCGAAACCGAGTATTAAACGGACATGGCCCTCACAAAATGCTGGAAATGATACAACAAGAAATGCTGGAAGGATTAATCAAAAAAGGAATCCAAGAGAAGGGTTTGAATTTAGACTAGAACGCACAAGCAAAGAATCAATCCATCAAAATCTTACAGAGGTGGAAAAATGAGTACGAGTTCATACGATCATTGTACCTGTGGTCACAGTCGCGAAAATCATGATGATTTTGAAGGCGATTGCAAAATATGTAATTGCAATGTGTTTCACAGAGGTATGCAATTGATCACATAGATAATTCTGGTATGGCTGATGATGTCATTTCTTCAAACCATCCAACCAAGTAGCAGTTTTATCCAAATCTCGAGTGAAGATTCTACCTATGTTACTAGGAATCTTTGCCTGATGATATTTGAAGAGAAATCTTTTGTCCAAAATCCCAAGAATCTCAATCTTTCCAGTTTCATGCGACATTATGTAACGAAATCTCTTGCTGTGTCCATTGAGTAGTTCCTTTGCTTTCTCAGTAATTGTATATCCTTCGTAGAGTGGGACTTGAAAAGTCTTCTTTACCCTTGCAACAGGTCGGCATTGAAATACATAGTACGGATTAACACCAATCTTTACAAGGTTGTTTTGAAGATTCGCCAAAACCGCTGGGCTATCATTTACTCCTTTGAGGAGTACTGTCTGATTGCTTACAGTTATACCCGACTTCAATAGTTTGTCAATAGCCTTTGTTGATTCTCTTGTTATTTCTCTCGGATGATTATATTGAGTTACTATGAATAATCGTTTTGATCTTTCAGAATACTCATTCAAAATCTCCAGCAAGCCGTTGTCATTCAATATTCGTGCCGGGAATGTAACAGGAATTCTAGTACCAAATCTAATGAAATCCAAATGAGGTATCGGCGATAGAGCCTCAAGCAAGTCAGCTATTTTGGAATTCTTAAGGGTGAGTGGATCCCCGCCGGTGATGAGTACATTGCTTATTTCCTTGTGACTTGCAATATACTCGGCAGCAGCATCAATGTTCCTGAGAACTTCTTGACTTGGTAATCCAACTAATCTCTTCCTGAAACAGTGTCTACAGTACATTGCACACTCAGTCGTTGCAATAATCACTGCAGTTTGCTTGTACTTGTGCTGCAACCCAGGCATGATAGTGTTAGTTAGTTCTCCACTAGTATCATAGGATCCCTCAGTAACTAACTCGCTACTTGTTGGAATAGCCATTTTTCTTATAGGATCCTCCGGATCTTGTTCATCAATCAAAGATAGATAGTACTCTGAAACACGAAGTGGGTGGATTCTACTTAATCTGCATAGAAGGCGTTCTTCTGACTCTGTGAGATCTATGAACTCTGCTAAATCATCGATGCGAGTGATTACATTCTCCGAATACAGTGAATGAGTCAAAAGGCCACAACCTTGGATAATAATTCTCTATAGCTGTATGAATGATCAACTGTCATCTGGATCCACTCTAACAGTGTTCGGCTCAGTTGTCATTCTTGATATGATTGCCATTTTCCACTCAATATCATACCACTCCGTGATTGGTATATTTGCAGCTAATCTCTCTTTTTCGTCAACTGCAAGAGTCTCTCTCTCATCTTCTCTCATTGTTTCACCTCTTATGCAACACTTCGACATCACATGGTCAAGTAGGTCTGTTTGTTCCGTCGATTACCCCAATTCAAAACACTCACAATCTACGAGAGTTTCATTCAGGCTTTGCTCTGCCTAAACCTGTCCAGCAGGTCGGTCCTACTTCTCATCAGTCTTACAGAAGATACTACGGAATAACTAATAAGACTTCCGTCATTTATAAAGCCCTAAATTAGATTTTTGAATTTAATAAACCCGTTTATTGCTTTTAAAGGACTATCGAGCTACAAATGCTGAATGAATTACGAGCCGAGAGAAAGTTATTCCCAGACGTGATTGCCAAGTTTCCGATGATATGTCAGAAAAGAGTGACTTATCTGAGTTGGTGGTAACGAAAAGGTCGATGTATCATGCGCATGAAACTAGCTGCACGACAACCATTCTCCCTACACTCCACCGTCCGATCTCATGGTTGGTGGCAGATGGCTCCGTTCTCTTATGAGGAGGATAACAAACAGCTCAGATACATTACTCAACTCAGGTCCAATCGGGTTCTCGATCTTCGTATATGCGAAATACCAGAGGGAGTACAAGTTGATATCACTGGGAGTTTAAACCCTGATGAAAAGAAAGAGATTAGGGCCCAAGTCACATGGATGCTTGGACTAGATTCTGACTTCTCCGAATTTTACGCTCTGGCAAAGAAAGAACCCAAACTTGCACAGATGAAGAAGAAGGCACAAGGTAGAGCACTTCGATCTCCCACACTCTTTGAGGATGTTATCAAGACCATTCTAACAACGAATACCTTGTGGGGTGCCACGAAACGAATGAACCAGAATCTCATCAAGCAATTTGGCAGCCCGTTAGAGGAAGACCCAGAGCAACGTGCATTTCCATCTCCCAAGCAAATTGCATCAACATCAGAGAGCGTTCTGCGACAAGAAACACGTCTTGGATATAGAGCTCCATACGTCCTAGAACTTGCACAGTCCATTGCTTCAGGGAAGACTGACCTTGAACTGTTGAAGGACCCGACAATACCGACAGAAAAGCTACGCAAGGCGTTGCTTGAAATCAAAGGGGTCGGAAACTATGCAACTGCGAATCTGTTGAATATCCTAGGTCGGTATGACTTTCTTCCCATTGACACCTGGGCACTGAAAGTTGTGTCCTATGAGTGGTATGATGGCCAAAGCATTGGCCCGAAAGAAGTTGAAGCAGCATTTGAAAAGTGGGGTAAATGGCGTGGCATGGCGTATTGGTTTTGGAACTGGGCATACTACCATAAAGACTCCGATTCCTAGAGCCTCAAACTTGTTGGATCTTTTCAAGCACATCTTTCGGGATTGGAATCCTAAACGTGCACCTTTCATCTCCCTTGAGGGCTGATTCCAGCATTTCTATTTCCAATGGCTGATCAAAAGCAAACTCCCAAGGACGTTTAGCATATCCCCCGCTGCAATAACAGAATGTTGGTGAAACCTCATCCTCTCCTGTCTTTATTGCCTCTCTGGCCCATGCACAATGACATGCATAATACCGCTTCATTCTCTCATCAGTTTCAACCAGATATTCCTTAGTCAAATACGGGATTTTCGTATGAATGAGAAATGCATCTTCTCGTTTCTCACTGCCAATCCCGGGATTGCTCCTTATCCACTGAACTACATCATCAGTTATCTCTTGATTGAAGAATGGGGTTCCTTCATCTCTATGTTTCTCCAACTGAGCAATGAATGCATTCCTCTTTTGCTCAAGATACTCGTCTAAATCTCTGGCAGCCAGAAATTTCTCTCTCTGTCCAGCATTATAGTATTCTTTTGGAAGCCCATGAGCTACCTCGGTCAGTGTCTTTTCACAGGTCGTTCCATCGACTAAGGTCTCCATGCGATCCATTACTCTCTTTGCAATTCTGGGCTTTTCAGATGAGGGAGTACCCAATGGAGGGAAATCTATTCCCTTGAAGACTTCATCCCGTAATTCTTCTCCAACACTCTCTCCAAGTTTGTCATGCAAGACGTTGAGTACCTCACTTCCATCTATGGGTTCTAAGAATGAAATATACAAATCATTGTTTCCTATGAAGTATCCATACCTCATCAGTGCAACAAAATTGCCATAGCTATTCTTTTCATTCTCAACCATTGTATCTATGAAACTCAGCGCCTGTACCGAACTAGCAGATTCAGGTGTCATGCCGTGATCATTTTCCAGAAAAGACTCGAAGTCTTCCACAATTTTGATAGAATCATCTATCTTTTCGTCAGGCATCTTCCTTTCCTGTAGAAATTTACGAAATCCAGCTTTGTTCATCCCTACCACCCAACAATAAACAATCTATTTGGGATATGAAATATGTATTTCAAGCACCGGAACAGAGCAAGATTTGTCCAAATCTCACGTAGGAGATGTGGAAGTTTGGGTCACATTAAGAGAGGCTAGAAATCCATCAATATCTGTTTGGGAGTTTAGAACATGAATCTCTTTTACTGATTGAAGCCCTTTCAAGAATCTGAGGATTACTGGCTGTCTTGTTCTAGGGTAATTCCAGATATACTTCAGAAATTCCAAATCGATATGTTCAGGGCACCCCTCAGGAAGGTCAGGTCTATTTCGTCCATAATATCTGAATATTCTTCTGAAAGCTCTCAAATATGAAACTCTTCGAGAAGTCTTGATGAAGATTATAGTATCTGCCACGGTTGCTCTCATAGCCAAGGTGGTAGTATAGTTGCCGTCCATGACCCATGAATCCTGTGAAATGAGTCTCCTGACTTTCTCAACCCACTCAATTTCCGGAGTTTCTCTCCAACCCGGATTCCAATAATGACGATCTAGATGCACAACCGGGATTTCCAATATACTCCCAATCCTTTCTGCCAGTGTTGTCTTTCCAGAACCACTTGGTCCAAGTATCAGAATCCTTCTCATTTACAAATCGAAGACATTGTACATCGATTAAGCTTTTCTGATTGGCGCCTTACGTCAGTGTTACTTCGGTATTACAGGTGCTAAAGTACCCAAATACGGAACAAGAAACCGGTGTAAAATAGTGAGAGCTATTGAAACAAAAATCAAGGAGAGCTTGAACTCGCACGGTATAAAATGTCACTCGGTCTACCACATGCCAGACCCAGATGAATACCGAGTACTAATCGCATTCAATTCACAGAAGAATCCACGACTAACAACTCGGAAAATTGAACGTGTATTGAACGATATAGGTGCGGGAGAATTCTCTGTCCCAAACGAATTCCAGCGACTAAGTGCGACATTTCTCCACCTAGAGGTAAAACTTGGCGCTCGAACTGAGAAAAGAATCGAAGTGACTGCACAATAGACGCACTTCGCAGGAGTCAAATATCAGAACTACAGGATTCTATTGGGAATCATAATGGATCTAAGGCTTGATAATAGAACCATTCTTGTGACAGCCGCTTCTCGCGGTTTGGGGTTTGGTGTCGCCAAAGCACTTGTTGATGAAGGGGCTAGCGTAATTATCTGTGCCCGTACAGAAGAATCGCTAAAATCAGCTGCACGTTCACTAAATAATAGAGTAGAGTATGTTGTAGCTGACCTCTCAAAAGCGGATGATGTGGTCAAAGTTATTGATTTTGTAAAGACAAATACTGAAAGTCTTGATGGTCTCTTTGTGAATGCTGGTGGCCCACCTCCAGGAACCTTTGATAAAATAACTGAATACGACTGGAATGCAAGCTTTCAACTAACATTGATGAGTGCAGTGCGCCTAACAAGGGAAGCTCTTCCACTTATGAGAAAGTCAGATTCGCCATCCATCTTATACAGCACTTCAATTTCTGTTAAGCAGCCTATTGGCAATCTTTTACTCTCCAACTCTATGCGACCTGCAGTAATTGGGATGATGCGGACTTTGGCCGAGGAGCTTGGACCAGGTGGTATACGTGTGAACGCAATCTGTCCTGGCTACATCAACACAGAACGTGTGACAGAGCTCATGGAGGCATCTGGTGACACACAGAAATCAATTGAAAGAATAACATCTGCTATTCCACTGGGTCGAATGGGTGAACCAAGCGAATTTGGTGCGGCTTGCGCATTCCTATTGAGTCCAGTTTCTAGCTATATTCATGGAGCTCTATTACTGATTGATGGTGGGTTATACAAAGGCATGATGTGACTCTACAACACTAAGCCAAAATCTGTAGAATCTATAAGTCCTAGCCTTGCAAGTGCCTTCTTTGCATACTCTCGAACTTCTGAGTCGTCATCCTTAATCAGTTTTTCAAGGGTTCCAGCAGCTGGCGGATAGGGTGAAACACCCATTGCCCATGCAGCTGACCGTCGGACAGATACATCATATGATTCCAAAAGCACAGCAATCGCTCTCATAATAATCTCAGATTTTTTCTCAGCGACGAGTCGTATGAACTGCACCTGTTCTTTCGGCTGTGCACGAACCATAGAATCTGCAAGGCCCTGCAAGGCTCGTGAACTATCAATATCTCTAAGACCCCGAATTGCCCATTCTCTCACGCTCTCATCATTATCTTCTAATGCGGCTAGAAGACAGCTTATCGAATCTTCTGAACCAATCTTACTTAGTGCCCAGGCACTCGATTGCCGAATCTCAGAGTTTCTATCTCCAAGCAAAATACAGAGAGTGCCCAACGTTTCTACAGATGCGTTGTTCGTCCGTGCAAAGATAGCTTCTTTTCTTAGATTCACATCTTCTTCTGGATTTCGCATTATCTGTCTTAAATGACGTCCAAATCCAACAGGGTCAGTCCCACCAAGAATGTGAACAGCCCATTTCCGAATCTCAAATGGCTCATCAACATTATTCAGAATCCTCAATATCATATCATTGAGGGAGTCGATTTGCCTTCTGTAAGTAGCTTGCAGACCTTTAATTCGAATTCTTACATCATTGTCTGCCAACGCCTTAACTACTGTTTCTATCACTAATTTAGTACTGAGAAGATCAACCAAATCAAGAATACAACGTTTATCTTCAGTGTATCCACTATCTGATGATCCAAAGACATCATTAAGCAGATCTCTGAATTCAGTGGGGTTGGAATTGAAATAATCAGATATCTCTCGTCTTTTTTCAGCATCGGTGATATCTGAGAGTATCTTTCGCAATGTATTCACAACATCCAAACTCAAGAGCGCTACCTGTTACCTTTTTCTATGACGCAATTTCTAGTAGATTTTGAATGCTTCTGCATGCGGTAGTCTGAACATTCTCTTATTGGGATTATGGCGCAATGCAGAGTAATAGGCCGTCATCTGAAGAACTACTGTATTGGCAATTACTTGGCCCAAGGAGCTCTGAAGATCCAAGCTCTCAGAACAGTGGAGATGAAAGCCTCTCATCTTTAATGTATTAGTAATCACACTCATGTACATAGCATCCCTTTCATCTCTAGGAGAATCTGTAATCAATATCGCTGGGTCTCCATCTCTGACAGAGAGATTGTAGAAATGACGAAACTCTTCTCTAAGAGCAGCCGTTGCTTTAATTATCGAATACTCATTAAATTTCATCATCCCAATTTGTGCAGCGATATAATTTGGCCCCTCAGATATTAGATATACCATCTCTCCTGGCTTAGGCAACTGCGAAAGTTCCTTTGCAACAGTTTCTGCCCATGATAACATCTCAGCACCAACACTCTTGAATCTCAATAGATCACAATGTATTTTCGTATCCATCTCATTCTGATAGAAATCTGCAAGTTTCAGCAAGTATGCCATGGCACTTGTTGTGGGCGCAGACGGACTAGTGTTATAGGTCTTCACGCCGGACTTGGTTTCCCAAACATGGTCAGCATATTCAGAAGCCTTTCCCTTCTTGTTATCTGTAAGGACTACAGTAGCAGCCCCACTTTTCTTTGCATACTGCAGAGCAGTGATGGTTTCTAAACTCCTTCCAGATGCAGTTATTCCCACAACAAGAGTATCTTCATCCAAAGAAATCCTGACTAGTTCTGGAGGTGACAGACAATTGATATTCAACATTAGGGGAAGAAATGCCCATTTGCCATAATCTGCCACTGCATAGGAATCACCACATCCAATCAGAATGACTCGTTTGTCCTTCAGAATTTCCACGTCTCTATTATCCACATTATCAATGGTTTCCGGGATGGCTCTTACTTGCATTTTGATTGAATCGTAGCATATATCATAGAATTCCGTCACCGGTTGTCAACTCCTTTAGCATATTGACATTTGGTGGATTGTAGCCCATTTGCCTGAGTAGTCCTACAATAAATCCACGATGATGTGCTTCGTGAGTGACCAAATGTAGAAGCCCTCGTGCAATCGTGAAACTGATGGTATCCCCCTTCACCTTGAGTCTTTTCACATATTGCAGAGTGACATCAGTTTGGCCGTCGATAATATCTCGCATCTCTTTTTCAATTAATTTCCACCTTTTGGCAACATCATCAACAGTTTTGAAATCCTGAAGCTCTAGCGGAGAAGTTTCTTCGTTACCAATTACATTGATCCAATAGATCTCAGAATTCATTAGATGAACCAAGAGGGACCGAATCGAAACCTCTCCTACTCCCAGGTTCCTTGTGAAGTCATCGTGACTGAGTTTCCTTACAGACTCTAACAAAGATACTCTGGCTGAATAATTATGTTCCAAGAGCATCTCGATGCAAGAAATCATACTACTGAGGATGATATGAACTCCTTAAGACAATCTCGATACAAACCCAATTTCATTTGGACGGATTTCAAGAACGGTGTTTTCTTGCGCCTTTTGAAACTCTTATAAATTTCAGACCATTGTATTTCAGATACCATCTGATATTTTGTAGTGTGGTTTTCAATGAGATTTGTTAGAACTGGAAAATCTAGACAAGATACTCAAGAACGTTTAGTTGAGATTAATTCCCTTGAAGAAGCACAAGGCCGATTCAAGCGCATGGACTATTTGCTCGGATTCGTCAAAGAAGAGCACCCCGAAGTCGTCACGGAATATGTAGGCAATCTCCTAGCCAGATATCAAGATCTATTGAATGGTGAAAGAAGGAATGCTAATCCATACGACCTAGAACAACTCGTATCCGATAATCCAAATATGAAAGAGCATCTTGAACTTGCAAGAGTTACTTTGAACTACATTCTGCAGGTGCTTCAATTACCAGCTGAAACAAAAATGGGTACATCTAAAGTTGTTAACAAGAACTATTTCCAATCATTTTCGCATCCTAGCTATCACAACTTACTAGTCCTGACTGAAACTATTGGAAGAGCAGAGGCCATTGCATTCTATAAGAAATTCGTTACAAGCTACTGGCACTATGTTCGGAATCCGAATAGGGAAACCTATGACAATCTAGAAACTCTGTTTGAAAAGGCAACAGAGCCGAAAGAAGTACCATCTGACTGGGTAATTGTTCGAGGAATGATCGGTGACGGAAAATATGCCTATCGCAACGATAACTGTCTCTGGATTGAAGCAATAGACGACCTGCCTGACTCTGAGCTGAAATATTATGTCTGTTGTTACGGAGATTACGAAAGGGCCAAGGACTACCACGATAGCATAGTATTGACAATGGAGCACACCATTGCTCAAGGCGATCCCTACTGTTCTCGTGTACTTCATGATACTCGGGTTGACTGGGACTTGCGACACCCTCCCAAGAGTTTCTGGGATAATATGAAACCTGAGAATGAGTAGTAGAAGAAGTAGCAGAAGAAGTGGCGCCCCCGCCGGGAATATCAGAGCAGTCGGAATTCGAGTGCTTTTTTGAACCCGGGTCTCAAGAGATCAGCTTGTGCATCAAGACGATGTCA
>JBHLQM010000057.1:0-19284 GCA_048884785.1 Candidatus Thorarchaeota archaeon
TGATGCCAAATGCTATTCGCGGACCCCAATCTTGGCATAGACCTCAGGTTTCCGTTCAGCAACCCTCTTGTCCATCTCATCATGTAGACTTTTGCCATGAGAATCCATAGTAACGAGCAAGGGCCCAAACTTTTCTGCGGTTATGACCCAGAGAGCTTCAGGCATCCCTAGATCTTCCCAGAGATAGGCACGCACTTCCCGAAGTCCTTTCGCTGCTAGAGCTCCGCAACCACCAGTATAGCTGCAATAGACAGCTCCTACTTCTCCAAGTGCTTTCAGAGTCTTCTGACCCATGCCGCCCTTTCCGACAATGATGCGGGCCTTATACTTACGTAGAAATTCATCCTCAAAGAGCTCCATTCGTGTACTTGTAGTAGGGCCTGCAGATAGGATCTGCCACCTTCCATCCTTCTGCCAAGCAACAGGACCAACATGATAAATGACGCTGCCCTCAAAATCTACTGGCGGCTTCTCTCCCTTCTCATACATGTGTAAGGCACGTTCATGTGCCTCATCTCTAGCTGTATAGACATGCTCTCCGGTCACATAAACAATATCGCCAACTTTTAGCTTTCGAACGTCCTCTTCTGAGATTGGCGTTGTAAAATGGTACTCAGTCATCTATCTTCCCTCCACTGGATGCGTGAGATATTTCACACCAAGCTCTTTGCTAATCACTGCAGTGCTTCTCCGAGCGGCCCAACATTGTACTGCAACTCCGACAGGCAAACTTGCAGGATGTCGCATTGCATAATCAACTTTCACTCCCAGGACAGTGGTCTTCCCTCCAAGTCCCATGGGACCAATATCCGTGGCATTGATCGCCTCGAATATCTCGTTCTCAATCTTCGCCACCTCAGCCTCGGGATGGGAGTCGTCAAGAGGTCTCTGAAGTTGTTGCTTTGCAATCTTGATTGCGATGTCAGCCCCGCCTCCGATACCAACGCCAATGATATTTGGTGAGCAGGCCTGTCCCATATACTTCATTGCATTATCAACTACGAGTTTCTTGACTCCTGTAAGACCAACGCCAGGTTTAAGCATTCCAACAATACTGACATTTTCACTGCCTCCACCCTTCGGAAAGGCAGTGATTTCAAGAGAATCTCCAGGAATAATTTCCCAATTGATCCAGGGTATCTTCCTGCCAGTATTGTTTCCGGAATTACCGCCAACAATTGGATTAACAGCATTGGGTCTAAGTGGAACCTCAGCGGTAGCCTTGATGGTTGCTTTCTCCAATGCATTCCTAATTTCACCGATGAATGGGAATTTGTCACCCACCTTTATGTAGAAAATCACAATTCCAGTGTCTTGGCACATGGGTATTCCTTCAGCAGCAATCTCAAGATTAGTGAGAATTGCTGCTAGCTGTGTCTTTGCAGTTTCATTCGTTTCACGATCATGTGCTTTTCTCAAGGATGCCTCTACATCTGTGGGTAATTTTGTTGCAGCCATCTTCAGCAAGCGGTAAGTTGTCTCATGAATAACCTGAAACGGATCCTTCATTGTATCAACTTCTTTTGTTTGACGCCGAGAGGTTTGGAACCCACCCCTCGCACAGATTGGAGGACAAATCGCCCCTTAATCTGTCTTGTCGTCAATACCTATTAGAGGAGCTAAATAGGTCTGGTGCTGCAGAGGAGATGCTGAACTATGGCAATTGAAATTACCAATTCCGGAATATTGGCTTTCGTCATTACATTTGCAGTGCTTTTACTGTTCAGTATCTATGACCTCAGACTGAGAAAGGTATCTAATTATTTGGTCCTTCTTGGTTTGGTTGCGGGCATCGTCTCAGGTTTGGTATCGAATCACCTGACATCCCAGCTTATACTACACCTCTCTGCAGTCATCTTCGTAGGATGTCTCGTTTTGGTGCTCTTCAAGATAGGCGCTGTTGGAGGCGCAGATGCGAAAGTGGCTCTAACTATCGGAGTTATCAGTCCTGGTGTAGAATTTGTGGTGTTAGATAATGCAGTATTCGAAGCCGTTCTCGCGGTTGGAGTAGAACTTCTAGTTATGCTCTTGCTAGGTTATTTGTATCAGAGAAGGATGCGAGAGAGCCCGAGCAAAAGACCAGCTCCTCTAATCCCCTTCCTGTTTATAGGCTACCTGCTTGTACAGATGCTTCTATTCCTATAGTCCGTTGCTATTTTGACCGTGATGAAGTCCGTCTTATCTGGATTCCCTTATCGCCTATAACGAATACATGCTTCTTCATGCTATGAGATGTAAGATGCATCTTCCATATCAAGAGGTCGCGTTCAAGACCTCCATCATTCTCCCGAAGATTTAGTGAAATCAAACCTTGCGTGATGAACTGCTCTACGCTGACACGACCGTGTAGCGAAGCATCTTCAATCTCACCAATGAGAATTGAAGTCACTTTTAGCTCATTCAAGAGAGAGCTTATTCTATGAAGCTCACGACGAACCTCAGAAGGCTCATTAAAACGCAAAGCAAGTCCATAGATGCTATCTAGAACCAATCGTTTGGCCTTCGTTTCTTCTATAGCGCCGTAAATAGTTTCGGCCAGAGCTTCCATATCGAACCCACGTTTTAATGCAAAGCGTTCTGAGGTTGGAAGACCGGCCTTACTAGATGCTGCATCAATAATTACTAGTTTCTGTGCCTTTTCAAGTTCCACAAGGTTCCATCCGAATTGCAGCGCCTCCAATCTGATGTCAACTGGACGGGTTTCTAACGTAACAAAGATTCCCGGTTCGTTGAGTTGGATTGCTCCATAATAGAGATATTGTAATCCGAAAATGGTCTTCCCCGACCCTGATCGGCCAGAGAGGAGAGTTGTTGTACCCCTAGGCAGTCCCCCGTCAACAAGTTCGTCAAGCCCTGGGATACCGGTCTGAAGTCTATCTATCAATTTTGAAATCCTCACTCTGGGTTACCACTGATCTCCCAGCCCTTCACAACTCTGGAAAGATGAATCATTGAAGTATTCACAATGTCGGGAGATTTGTCAAGCTCTGCTTTCTTACTCTCAAGGTCCTCGACACTCTTGCCAATCATCAACGCATGAATTGTAATAGGAGCTTCAACTGAGATCCAGATGTAGTGTTCTGACTGGGCTAGTTCTTTTGCAAATGTTGTTGTCCTATCTTTGCTGATATCTGGAAGAATGTGTCCACCTATCTCTATTCGCAGAAGTGCAGCAGCGTTGTAGCCATATGCCTCTGGCCTTACAAGTGCAGCAAATCTACTAACAATGTTATTTTTCACAAGTTTCCTTGTTCGAAAGTGGACGGTCGTGTCGGGTTCTTCTAATTCTTTTCCAATGTGTGTGAACGGAGTCCGTGCATCGCGCTGCAGGATTCGAATTAAGCGACGGTCCAAATCATCTAATCCCTTTGGCATAACGTCTTGTTTTTCTATAGTTCATTATTAAGTATTGTGTGATTCGCAATCATTTGCCAAGGAATTGAGAGTTATTCATAATACTATGATCTGTGCTGTAGATAATATGATATCTGTCCCTATTGCGAGTTGGTTTTTAGACTCTTGATGAGAGAATCACAAGATATTATTTCTAAACGCGCCTACCAATTCCTGAAGAATTTCAGGTGGAAGTGTAAAGGCATACAAGACGGTCCAGAGCAATACCCAGAGAAGAAGATAGGAAGGAAGGGAGTTTGTAATTAACTTCTGGCGTCCTCCGAGTTCCTGGGGGTCAATGTCAAGCAGATAGACGATTATGTAGAGGCTGAGTCCGTAAATCAAAAGACCGAACATAAGACCTCTGAGTCCTGCAAATACTTGTCCTCCAGCTGCACAAGTAAGACCACTTAAGATAGCAGAGAAAATCTTTACGTAATATTGCTGGTCATTGGGCTTGCCTTTCCATCGAGCAAATAGCCTTTGAAAGCTATTACGGAGAACTTCCATTAGTAATCACCTATGCATGTGGTACGTTCACGACAATCGACATGTTATAAAACACTCGGTTGGATGAGGTATGTGGCATGAAGACATCAATGAGCAATATCGATATCAGAATGATAATCCCTGAGATTAGCGAAGCAGCCGTAGGGTCATTCATTAAGAATATCTATCAATATGGGAACATATTTGTTCTGAAACTCTATCAGCCATCAGGGGGTACATCTCAACTTCTAATTCAGCCCGGGTCACGAATACATCTGACAGAGTTTCGAAGAGTTGCTCCAAGATTACCCCCCAAATTTTGTACGGTCCTTAGAAAGTACCTTCGTGAGAAAAAAGTCCTCTCTATAAAGCAGCATGAATTGGATCGAATTGTTATAATTGAAATTGGCGATGAGGAAAGCTCCCACAAGCTTGTTGCAGAATTGTTCGGAAATGGTAACTTACTCTTGCTCGATCCCAAGGACGCCATATTCATGGCAATGCATTACAGGAAGATGCGTGACCGTGATGTCGTGCCTAAGGCCGAGTATGTCTTTCCCCCACCTCGAGGAGTAGATATTCTAACAAGTACGGATTTCAAGCTAAGCGAAGTTCTAGATGAGTCTGATGCGAATATTGTTAGGACTCTTGCATCCAGACTGAATCTCGACTCACAGAGTTGCGAGGAAATTTGCGCTCGAGGGGGTATAGCGCAAAGAACGAAAGCAAGTGAACTCTCTACGCAAGACCTAGAAGACCTTCAAGCTGGATTGGATAAATTCCTGCTGGCAGTGAAAGATGGCCCAAGTACACCATGCGTTGTTGAGAATTTTGACCCTGATGATGGGGAAGAGTATGAGCCCGAGCTGGTGTCCTATACACCATTCAATTTCGAGCTGTTCACTGGTTTCGGACACAGGTGTTTTGACAATTTCAGCCAGGCAATAGATGATTACTTCGGTATTTCTGAGGCAGAACAGGAAGAAGAGGTGGAACAAAGCGCAGTTGAACAAGAACGTGCACGTTTACAGAAAATAATCGAAAAACAGGAAGAAGGCATTAGCGGTCTATCAGAAAAAGCTGAAAGAGAGCGACGAAAAGGTGAGCTCATCTATAATCACTTTCAGACTGTTGTGGAAGTCCTGGAAACAGTCAGCAAGGAGCGTGCGAAGGGAACTTCCTGGTCGAGGATTATGAAAGTGATTGAAGATGGAAAATCAAAGGGAAACGCGACCGCCCTTCTAATATCGCGTATTATCCCATCTCAGGCAGAGATAGTAGTCAGCCTAGATGGTGAAGAGGTGTCTTTAGATATACGGATCAGTGCCCAAGAAAATGCAGCACAGTCATATGACCAGGCGAAAAAGGCGCGTAGCAAGGTAGCAGGAGCAGAAAATCAGATTGCAAAGACTCGCGCCAAAATAGACGAACTCAAGGTCATTGCTATCGAAGCACCTGAAAAGAAACAACCCGTCAAGTATAGGAAGAAACGGTGGTATGAGAAATACAGATGGTTCATCTCTTCGGAAGGCTATCTTGTGTTAGGAGGGAGAGATGCCAAGAGTAATGAACAGCTTGCAAAGAAGCAGTTGAGCGCGAATGATGTGTTTCTACACGCATCCATGCATGGAGCGCCTTATGTAATAATAAAAGTTCCAGATCAGCAGCCCGGTAAGATTACGTTAGAGGAAGCAGCTCAATTTGCGATTACATTCTCGCGGGCGTGGCAAGATGGCCTATCGACGGGTGATGCATATTGGGTTTCTCCTGAACAGGTAAGCTTCTCGCCACCTTCAGGAGAATACCTGCCATCCGGAGCAGTTATGATATACGGAACGAAGAATTACCTCAGAAATGTACCAATAGAACTTGCTGTTGGCCTGATTGTTGAAGAAGAAGCTGCAATACCCATGTCGGGGCCTATAGCGGCTGTGGAAGGACAATGTAATGTATTTGTTAAGATAACGCCTCATGAACAGAAAAAGGGACAACTCGTAAAGGATGTCATGAATGAACTCAAGAAAGCTTTACCGGATGAACAAAAACACTTGGTTGATCAGGTACAGCAGGAGGATATTATGAGGGTCTTGCCTTCGGGCGGGGGGAGTGTAATCGGGTAAATATCGCTCATTCCATATTGAAAGGAGATACAGACAGATTTAAGAACGAACCACCGACCAGAAACGACTGACCAGCAATCAGCACGCGGAGGTAAAATAATGTCAGAATCCTCACACTCAATGTCCGTGAGGGACATCATGTCAGTGAATGTCGTCACGATGCCGCCTGATGCTTCAGTTCTTGCAGTTGCGAAGCTCATGGACGAAATGGACTTGGGATCAATAATCATTGTTGATAAAGAACGTCCTGTGGGAATTATCACTGAGTCTGACATCGTACGCCGTGTGGTTGCAGAGGGTAGAGATGTAAGTACAACAAAGGCTCGTGATGTAATGAGCTCACCATTGTTCTATGTAAGTCCTACAACACCGCTGACTGAGGCAATGCGGATAATGGCACGAAGCAATATTCGTCGAGTTGTAGTGCTGAAGAATGACTCTCTTGCTGGCATAATCACATCTAGAGATATCCTGAAGTGGTCACCAGAACTCATTGATGTTCTCGTAGAGTCGCTTAGACTCAGAAATAGTCACGAAGAGCCAAGCGATTTGGAAGATGATGAGCTGATTGAACATGGCGGTCTTTGTGATTTTTGCGGGGAATATTCTACAGATCTACGATTAGAAGATGGGCGATATCTCTGTGAGGATTGTAGAGAATAGATAGTAATCGGATTCTAGTAGATAATCTCCAATTGGAGAGCCAAGGAGCATGTGAAAGATGGAAGTTAGTCAAATAATGGTTGCACCTGTAACTATTGACAAGGATCAAAGGCTGCCTTTTGCCATTGAACTCCTTGAAAAGAATAAGATAGATCGATTGGTTGTGGTCAGAAACGGAGAGCTTGCTGGTATTCTGACCTATGCAGATATCGCTGACAGGTTGGGGGTTGGCAAGGTCGTTGCTGTTTCCATTGGAAGACTACATGTATCAAGTGCTATGAGTGACACTGTCATTTCAGTTTCAATCAATGATGACATTACTGAAGTCGCTCAGCTAATGATTGATAGAGGAATGAGTGGATGCCCTGTCCTCGATAATGAAGGGAAGCTCGTTGGTATTATAGGCAAAAAACAGCTTTTGCCGTTGATGAAGAAACACACTGACATCCCAGTCGACCGCCTTATGACGACCAAGAATCTACTTGTAGTTAATCCGGTGGAACGTTTGGTAAAGGCGAGACTGGATATGTTGAACGAAGGCTACTCAGGACTACCTGTAACAGATGGCGGACGTGTCTTGGGGATACTGACTGAGAAGATGGTCGCGCTTGCCATGGCCAAATTTAGTGAGGAGGTGCCTGACAAATACCGAAGCAATCAGATACGACAACTCAGGGTTGTTGAGGCGATGTTACAGAAACCTCCGTTGGTTGCATTGGGTACGTCAATTTCTGAGGCAGCTACATTGATGCTTGAATCAGAATTAAATGCATTGCCAGTCGTAGGAGAGGGCAATGTTCTTGCTGGAGTTATAAGCGCAACAGACTTCACTCGCTTTGTAGCTAATAAATTCAGGGTACCTGAAAGCGGCGAGTGAATGATGTATGCTTGCCGATACGGCGTTGATAGGTGATGTCTGTCGATTTAGTGCTAAAGAATGGCATCGTCATACTTGAAGGGAAAGAATTCCCGAGATCCATTGCGATCAAGACCGGAAAAATAGAAGGCATCTATGCAGTAGACGAGGAACCAAAAGGTGAGTCTGAAATAGATTGTGATGGCAAGTACATATTACCTGGGGCAATAGATGTTCATGTCCATTTACGTGATTTGAAACAAGCTAGAAAAGAGGATTACATTTCAGGTACTCGGGCAGCAGCCGCTGGTGGTGTCACAACGGTTGTAGATATGCCCAACTCAGTACCGCCAGTACTTGATTGGGAAAGTCTAGAAACTAAGATGTTGATTGCTAAGAGATGTCGATACGTAAACATTGGATTCTACGCTGGGATACCTGCAGATATTCCCAGTTTTGACGTCGACGTTGCGAAACAGGTTCTAGGATTGAAGGTATATCCCCACTCACCGCTCAGTGAAGGTGTTCGGTATGATAAGGAAAGAATCAGGGATTGCGTCAAGCTGGCAGTTGGGCTGGGCCTACCTCTCTTGGTGCATCCGGATGCTTCAGACCCTGGTGCAGAACCCAAATCGATAGATGATTTCTTTCAATTGCACAGTTGTGAGAACGAAAAGATATCAGCCAATCAGTTTATCGATGCAATTCAAGAGATTGGCGGTCGGCTACATGTATGTCATGTTAGCTGTGCTTCCACTGCTCGATTGATTATACGGAATCGAGCAGAAGATCGGTTGACAGCTGAGGTGACTCCGCATCACCTTCTACTCTCAGGTGCAGACTTCAGCAATGATGATGGCACTGCGAAGATGCTACCTCCTTTGCGTTCTCCATATGATAACCAAGCACTAAGAAACGCCCTTTGCCGATGTGGCATCGATATTGTGGCGTCGGATCATGCTCCTCATACTTCCGAAGAGAAAAGAAAGCCCTTTGTTGATGCCGCTTCTGGAATTCCAGGTCTTGAAACTCTAGTTCCTCTTATGCTCTCAGAAGTTATTGATGGAAAACTATCATGGGTGGAGTATCTTCGGGTATGCTCTTCAGGGCCAGCACGAATAATGGGGCTTGCTGGTAAGGGGTTGATTAGTCATGGGTACGATGCAGACTTGATCATAGTTGCCAAAGAGAATTGGAAAATCATGGGTACCGAGTTTCACTCAAAGGCGAAAGTAACACCATTTGAAGGGAGAGAAGTACGAGCAAAACCAGTTACAACAATTGTAGGCGGAGAGGTCGTTTTTGACCACGGGAGGTTTCTTGTTGGTCCTGGAAAAGCTGGAATAGCCCCAGTCAGGTCATTGATTCAACCCCGAAACACATAACCGACAATGCTCATCACAGAATACAGGTGGTTTTGGATTGACAGAGTCTTACTCAGATGATGAAGGAGTATTCTTGGTTCAGTTGGCTAGGAGGACTGTCGATGCAGTTGTATCTGGAAAGCAAAAACCTGACATTCCTCATAGTACTCCTAAACACCTTACAGAGAAGTCCGGAGTTTTTGTCACTCTGAATACACTTTCAGGAAAGGGAGTGAGCCTACGAGGGTGTATTGGACGGCCATACCCAAGTCAGCCACTGGTTGAAGCCACAATAGATTCAGCTGTTGATTCGGCAATGAATGACCCTCGCTTTCATCGAGTCAGAGTGGATGAGCTTACTTCAATTGTTGTGGAATTGAGCGTACTTACACCTCCAGTAAAACTCCAGTACTCGAATCCAAAGGATCTCCTCAATATTGTCAAGGTTGGACGGGATGGACTAATTGCCATTCGAGGGATGTATCGAGGTCTTCTCTTGCCTCAGGTTCCCATCGAGTGGGGATGGGATACAAAGGAGTTTCTTGAACACACCTGTAACAAAGCCGGACTTCCTACTAATGCATGGATGGACAAAGGCACAGAGTTTATGGCGTTCCAAGCAGAGATATTTGGTGAAAAAACCCCTAGCGGCGAGATTGTTCGCAATCCAGAACATCTAAGATGCTAGAAAGGAGACTTGGCAGAGATGAACGATCCTCCACCGGAAGTCATTGAGCAACTCAAAGCATTTCTAAAAGAAGATGTCAGATCAGGTGATATAACAACTAATGCAATGGAGCCACTAGAAGGAAATGCGAATGCCAGGATTTACGCCAAGGAGAAATCCCTCGTTGCAGGAGTTGAAGAAATCGCTGCCATTGCGAAATTTTCAGGTCTACAATGCGAGGTTCTTGTGTTCGAAGGAAATTGGGTTGAGCCGGGGCAGACTGTCATTAAGTTGACTGGACCTGCGAAGACCTTGTTGATAGTTGAGCGACTATGCTTGAACATAATAATGCGGATGAGCGGTATCGCTACAAAGACTTACAGAATGGTCCAAGCTGCACGACGCGGCAATGCGGATGTCAGAGTTGCTGCCACTAGAAAAACGACACCTGGATTCAGGTATTTTGAAAAAAGAGCTGTAAAAGTGGGCGGTGGAGATAGTCATAGGTATGCCTTGGACGACATGGTTTTGATAAAGAACAACCACATTGACGTTGTAGGCGGAGTTGGTCAGGCAATACGACTTGCCCGTAAGGCGGTATCATTCTCGAAAAAGATATCATGTGAGGCAAGAAACTTGGATGAAGCACTGGAAGCTGTGAGGGCAGGTGCTGATATTATACTACTTGACAATTTCAGTCCTGAAAAGGTCCATGAGTGTGATGCTCTACTGAAAGAGAAGGAGTTGAGGGATAGAGTTCTTTTGGAGATCTCAGGAGGTATTGACGAAACCAATATCACAGCCTATGCGGGAAGTGGTATAGATATCATATCTTCGGGAGCGTTGACCCACTCATACAAATCGTCTGACTACAGTATGAAGATAACTCTCGACAAGTAGGAAATTCATAAAGAAGCAAAATTGGTGCCCCAGCCGGGATTTGAACCCGGGTCATAGAATCGAAAGTCCTAGATGCTGGGCCGGTCTACACTACTGGGGCTTATCCGCTCCGGCCACCCAAGTCTGTTATTAAGATTGTGTAGGTTGCATTTCTAGGATTGATCTATGGCTCTGGTTGTGACTGGTTCCCTCAGCTCCTTTATTTTATCTGCTCGCATCAGTTCCTTCATTCCTGATAGGATTCTGTATGGACTTGGCTCACTTCCCAAATGACATACTCCAGGAAAGGACTGCATGACAAAGGACCTTAGATCTGATTCTGTGGGAACTCCTGATATAGTGCAGTTCCCAGAAACCAGAGTTGGTACCATCATGATATCATAGGCTTCGGCTATGAATTCATGACGTTCAACATCAATTACATGGAGGTTTGCCTGAATTGCAAAATCCTTCAGCTCTTCTTCGAGCATAGTTCTCACTACATCGCACCATGTACAATTCTCAGATGTGAAGAAGAGTATCGTATTCTTCCACCTCTAACGTTTATCCGTGGTCCCTCTTACTGAATTTAAGGTCGGATGAAGCAGAGTCGAACGCAGTACAATAAATTGCAGCTATTATACGTACTATGGGCCAATTTTGAATATGGACGGCCTTTACGTATCCTCTACACAACCTTAATATCAAGAACAAGAAGTCAATGAAAACGCGGGGCCCGTAGCTCAGCTTGGTAGAGCAGCAGGCTCATAACCTGTATGCTTGATGAATTCCATCAGGCAGGGGAACGGTCGGGCGTTCAAATCGCCCCGGGCCCACCACGACTTATTGCTGATTTTGATGCGAATTTCTTCTATATAGAGGACTTGTTCCTATATAGTTTCGACAAACGGTTTAGTATCAGTGCTCCAAGCAACATGTCAATCATGAAACTCAAGTTCCTGAATACGAGAAATGAACTCTCTACAACTGCAATGGATCCCAGCCCAACATAGAGAGCGACCAGAATTGCCAGCAGAATTTTGTATAATCTCAGATCTATTGTGTCATCCAAGGTCAACAGCAACATAATAACAAATATCATGCCAGCCATATAGCTGGTCAAATCTTTGATGGCGGTAAGAGACCAAAGTGTTGCGAAGAATAGTCCATCAGGGGTCCAACCGTTCGGAACTCCAGTATATAGCGCAACATGAAACGCATTCTCGATCATGTCGCATATTCCAGTTGTCAGACCCAGTAGAAATCCGAGTTTGGAGAAAAACCCATCACCATCGCGAATGAGAATGAAAATTCCATAGAATACTCCGATATATCCTATAATGAAGAAAGTATCAACAACAATACCTGTGAGTCCCAGATACAAATCATTGATTTGCGCGGCCAAAAGGGAGTCAATTATTGTCTGAGGATTCGTGGCTTCATGGAACTGACCTCCAGCTGGATCCAATACTGTTCCTACAGCCATTACTATTGTCATGAGGAAACCAATGAATACAAACACTGAGGCAGTCCTGAGTTGAGTGGCGATATTCTCATTCAATCTAGGGATTCTCCAAGGGTGATTTCCATTGACCTCTTCACTGCTCTCATATATAGTATACGACCCTGTCTTCAGACTGCCCAGATTGATGCAAGGAGTTAGAACACGTGTTCTTGATTAGATATACAGCAAGGGCCAAATAGTGAGTAGTATATTTGCAAAATACTTGGAGAGGAAAATGGTTGCAGGTCGTCATAGACACAATCTCAATGGGAATCCTTGCGAGTCTTCTAGCAGGAACTGCTACTGGAATCGGAGCTATACCGATTCTCTTCAAATCTGATTTTAGTCGACGATCTTTGGATTTGATGCTTGGACTAGCCGCCGGAGTAATGCTGGCGGCTTCAGCATTCAGTCTACTTGTTCCTGCTATAGATCTGATGACGGATTGGACAGGAATCCTATCTGTTGTGTCCTTTGGATTTCTTTTGGGGTGCGTCTTCATTCATATTGCTGACAAGTATATTCCTCATGCACACTTTCAGAAAGGTGAAGAAGGCCCGTCATCGTCAATGGCCAAGGTATGGTTGCTAGTCCTAGCCATTACCATACATAACTTTCCAGAAGGGCTGGCCGTCGGTGTTTCGTTTGGAGGCGGAGAGATAGTGACAGGTGTTTCTGTTGCCGTCGCAATTGGACTTCAGAATATTCCTGAGGGATTGGCAGTCGCAGCCCCTTTGGTACGAGAAGGATATTCCAAGTGGTATGCAGGTGGACTTGCGCTTTTTACTGGACTTGTTGAGCCTATAGGAGGCCTATTGGGAGTCACAGTTGTTACATTCGCTGGTTTTCTACTTCCATATGGACTTGCATTTGCAGCTGGAGCAATGATCTTTGTCATTGGCGAGGAGATGGTGCCAGAGAGCCATGCAGGAGGGAATGCAAGACTTGCCACTTGGGGACTCATAGTTGGGTTCGTCATCATGATGACCTTAGATAACATCTTCACATTCCTTTTTGCCTGATGAAAAGGACATAACATTGTTAAGGTTGAATGTCGCGGATTGTCGTGCGAATGGTTGCGGACTTGCACGCTTATGGTAGACCTCATGAGGATAGTGCGAATGAGAGAACTTTCCAGACAGCGCAACACATCAAATAGAAACAATGACTTGCATCAGATTCAGCACATCATAGTATCACTCTCTAATAGTGGTCTAGCGATTTTTCACAAGTCCTTTTCAAGTGTGAAAATTGACCCAGATCTATTCAGTGCCCTTTTTACCGCAGTTTCTATGATGAATAGAATTTATGTGGGGCAGGGTGAAGCCTATGAAGTATTACAGTTCGACAAATGGACTGCCAAAATATGTCAGGGTCAGTATCTGACAGGAATTATTCTCTCAGACATAGCAGTTGTTGATGAGATTGTGGGTAGGCTTGAACGGTTTGTATTGGCTTTCGAGCATGAATATGGATTTCTTCTCCATAATTGGCATGGCGATAGAACATTCTTTGATCACGACTGGGCCAATTTCCAGCTAATGGAATGCCTGGTTTCGAACGAGTCGAATTATAGATTGAATGACAGAGCTATTAGATTGCTAGAAAATGCTCGACAAATTCGTGTGTTTCAACTCATAAGACGGTATGCTGGCGGCACTTACTTCAGAATTGAGGCCTTGGCGGATAGATTGGTATCTGAGCTAGACATATCAAAAGGACATGCAATGGACTATCTATCTGAGCTGATAGAAAACGAGATTATAATTCCTATCGAGGGCAAGTAAATGTGTCCACATTCGGTACCTTCAATAGACATGGATATTATGTAAATTCCATGGTGATGTTTAGCGAAACGTCACTTGCCTTTTCACAACAATTACAGCTTGGTGATGTTTATGGAAGTAAAGAGATCAATCTGCTGTCGAGAATTAAAGAAGACCGAAGTAGTGGGATCAATGGGAGAGCCCCTTGGACGCATTGGCGACATGACCTTCAAGTTTGATGGCAATTTGAAACTCTCACAGTTCATTCTTGTAGGACGAGTCTTTGAAGAATTACTTGAGTCACTGAGAGTCAGAAAAGACTACGACCCTGTGTTCGATGCTTCAATGATTAAAAGAATGGATGAGAAGATTCACCTTACCACATCAAAAAACAATCTCAGAGCAAGTATCGAGAAGGGAGCAATAGGTAGTGATGAAATTAGACTCTCAAAACTTACGAAATTAAGAATCTTGGACAAAAACGGATTGTCTGTTGGAAAGGCTATTGATGTGGATTTTGATGTTGATGGATCCGCATCGCTGATAGTCGGAGGCGGCTTCTTCGAGGAAAAACTTGAAGCATTTGGCTTGAAAGCAGATGTAGATATTATTGTCCCAAGCAGAGTCATTGAGAGTATAGGGGATGTAATTCGGCTCAGTGTGGGAAAAGAAGAGCTAGCACTTACGATGGAAGAAGCTATTAAGTCCTCGACTAAGAAGAAAGCAAAAGACACAATGATTAATCAACGTGAGGTTTCGAGAGTGCAGCTCTTTGCTCAAAGACCTAGGTAGGATACTAAGTCGATTGAGATTGTAAGCGAAGATTGATTTTGGGTATATCATATACACAAACCGCAGATCTACAATGTCGATTGATTTTGTCTTGGCGAGCGGCGCGGAGCACCTGAAACAGAGTCTTTTAGATCGAGGGTTTAAAGTCTATACCTCGGATACCAATCATGATGGCAAGAGGTTCTTTCCAAACTCAGACATCTATGTCAGGCTTTCAGATGTTTCCAAGCTCTCAAATGAAAATGTAGTAGTGATTCAGAGCTGTACTGGCTCTTCACCAGATGAGGAGGAAACATTCACAACTGCAGATCGTGTGCAAGAGTTGATGCTCATTCTTAGCATCCTCAGAAATCCGATTAATGTGAAAAAAACAGGCCACAAGAAATACGAAACAAATGAACTAAAGCCGCCTGCAAGAATAGAAGTAGTCCTTACCCTACAACCCTATGCATTACAGGATAAACCCTTCAAGACTGGGGAAACTGCATCGTCTTTTCATGCCACTAGAGCCATTGCAGACGCCTGTGATAGATTATGGCTTGTGTCACCCATTGTAACAAAAGACACTGATTGGGCTGCCCAGATGAGTGAAATGGGGAAATACTCAGAAATTGATATTGTGAAGGAGATAGTAGACTTTGGGGCCAGTAAGTTCGAATTTGATGAATATGTCATTGTAGCTCCAGATGAGGGAGCTCAGAATCGCTTTGGTGTACCAGGCTTGAGAAAGCAGCGCACTGATTCTTTCACTATCGAGCTATCTGGGCAGCTAGAGGTCAGAGGAAAAAATGTCATTGTAATAGATGATTTGACAAAGACTGGAGGAACGCTCCTACAATCACGAGAAATTCTTTTGGAACAAGGAGCAAAGGATGTAGGACTTATTGTTCTTCATGTCACACCAATTAAGGATGATGGAGAAAGACTACTGGAAGAATTGATTGTGCGAAGTGAACAAAAGGTAGTCACATCAAATACAGTTTATTCTTCAACATTCATTGACAGGCATAGGGATCTCACTTTTGACATAGTGAGCAAAGTAATAGAAACTCTCAAAAAAATCAGTTAGACTTTTGTTGAATTTTGAATATAGAAAAAGACTTTTGACAAATTCTTTAGGTAATGTGACACCAATTCGAAGCTGAACAAGCACACGATCCCTCACAAGATTGGAAACAATGAGAGGAATTGACATGGAAATAAAGAAATCACTTAGTTGCAGAGAGATAAGAAAGTCGGACGTGATTGGTAGTGACAATGAGAAACTCGGTAGGATTGGAGATATGACGTTCACATTCAATGGGACCCTGAGTCTTACTCATTTCATTCTAGCAGGCCCGGCCTTTGAAGAGTTCCTCGAATCAATCAAGATAAGACCCAACAGGGACCCTGTCTTTGATGCTTCAATGATTAAGAGGATTGACGAGAAAGTATACCTTAACACCTCAAGGAATAGTCTGAAGACTACGTTGGACAAAGACTCAATTGGAAAAGATGAGATTAAGCTTTCAAAATTAGAAAAACTTTCAATCTATGACCAAAAAGGCGTTTCAGTTGGGAAAGCAATCGATGTCGAATTTGATGTTGATGGATGCGCATCGCTGATAGTCGGAGGAGGCTTCTTCGAGGAAAAACTTGAAGCACTGGGCTTGAAAGCAGACGTGGATATTATAGTGCCGGCACAGGTTATCAAGAGCATTGGAGAAACGATCGACCTTAATGTGGACAAAGAGAATCTATCCCTCACAATGGAAGAGGCTGTCAAATCGGAAATGGCCGCAAAAGCCAAGGACGATATGGTCACACATCGGCAAATCTCCAAGGTCAGGCTCTATGCACAAAGGCCGATTTAGAGATTCATGATTGCTTGAGCGATTCACTTGCCTCTAATATCTTGGTCTTGTGATCGCTCTCCCCGTTTATTTTTCGCGTGATAGTATAAGCTACATTGAGTTGCTTCTTTAATCCGATTTTAACAAGTATATCAAACACGGAAATAAACAGTGGTTTCATGGCTTCGTGAAGGAGCGGGTAGAACGCTTCAAGCGCGACGCTCTTACCAGACTTCTTTACAAATCGGTCTGTAATTGATACAACTGATGAAAGAAGACTTGTGCATAGCTCAGCGGCAGACTCATTCTGTGTTAGAAGTTGACTTGAATCCAGGGATTTTACCACACTATGGAAGAGACCTCCAGATATTTGGATGGTTTGCTGATACTCCTCCCTATCTCCGATGTTAGCATTTGCCAGATTATTGAAGGTCTGTAGTGTCACTCCTACCTTATACTCTATCAGTTCAAATTCATTAACATACTCTGTTGCGTTTTCCAATGCAAAGACCGTACGGCCTAGCTTCATTAGCTTGCCTAAACGATTTGAGAGCAAATCAAGATCTTTTGTATCCACCCCAAAGAGAGCCCATTTACTTCTCAGGAATTTCTTCATTCCTTCGTAATTCCCAATCTGTTCCGATTTCTTTGCGCTTCTATCATAGACCTTTAGTATTGAGTCCTTGGTCTTGGCATCGAGCTGAGAAACATCGATTTCTCCTAGTATCCTTGTGATTGTTTCTGCAGCTAAAGGCCGACCAAGAGTAATTGACAACGAATCTGATAATTCTTCGAGAATTTCGATATATTCCATTGAATCAAGTAGCACAAGTCTTTCAGCTGCTTGGGTGATGATCTCACCTTTCTTCTTTGCCTCGACGAGTTTTCCTCTGTCATTATGAATACTAATCTTCAATGCGGCCTTTTGTAGCAAACGGGACAGCCGTCGTGGATTAACAGATTCCTGTTTGAGGGCTTGCTCCAAGGCCCCAAAGGTGTCCGCACCAGAAATCTCCGAAGCGGTGATTCCGGATATCTTTGACTCTACAATCTTAGAGATTGCCTCACCGAGTCCGGGAACAACCTCCTTAACTCGTTCAAGCTCCTTGATTCCAGATTTGATATCGTTCATGTCTGACTCAGAGAGTAAAGGCGCATTTTGCATTGCGGAAACAGGCTTTGCTGGTCGATCTCTGATTGGTTCCGGGATTTGGGTTTCTGTTGTCTGGTCTTCGGAGTATGATGATGTTTCAAGAAGCTTTTCGATATTTGGTCCAGTTATGGCAATGAATGCTTGGCTCAGAGGATTGTCCATATGACTATTTGCGAGCTCGATAACTAATCTATCAAGATACTCAGGTCCAAAGTTCTTTGCCGTAAAATAGCCGTAGGCCAGAAGTGGTTCAAGACCACCTGAAGAATCGATGCCATACTCCTCCTTCACATGCTCCCAACCATCGATAAGGGCTTGTTTCTCAATCCTAAGTCGGCCCGCAACTCCCATTTCTTGTGCAAGCATCCTAATGTCCCCCACAATAGGGTGGTCAACTTTTCCCCGAAGTACATCTGCGAGTGTATCGTGCATAAACTTCAATGAAAAGAATCGGGGGTCGCGTGCCAGGTATTGCTTGACTGCATTGAACGGACCAGGAGCGTCTGTTGGAGTCTTTATCTTAAAGAAGAGCTGATTGAGATGAACTTCATGAGTCTCATAATTGGGCATATCTGCAAGGCACAGAAGAGTCTTGATGACAGGTAGTGCACCTGCCTTTGGTTTGTAGATGGTTCCATCTAGCTCAAAGAGAATTCGGGCAAGTATCCCAGCAACATAATCGCTCATTCCCTTAGGAGCTGTTCTGATTCTGCTTTCAGTTAACTTGGAAGGACCACCAGCTTTAGCTTCAGTACCTATCTCTTCGACCATATAGCGGATGTAGATTGGACTACCCCGAGCATTTGCCACCAGTAAATCAAGATTCTTCTTATCGAATTTGATACTCTGGCTTTCAAGATGTCTAGCCGCTATCTGTGACATTGCCTCTTCCGATGGCATTGGCAGATCTATTGTCGTAAACTTCTTCCTAAGCTCGACTGGTAATCTAGACCATTCCTGTTCTCGTGCAGTCGTCACAATACCATGAGTATCTCGTTCAGTAATTGCTTTCACAAGTTCTCTAGTTTCCGGTATATCATCATTGAACAAGATGACTCCATCTCTTTCATGGACTCGGCTGACGTCTTTTGTGTCCCAAACAAGAGCAAGATTTGATTCCTCATCAAGTTCTTTCCATATTGCATAGAGTGCAGTGGTTTTACCGGACCCCGGAGCTCCAAGAATGGCGATGTTTTTTCCATCTTGTATCTCTCTTATTGCTAGGTCCAATACGCCACGTAGATTTTGGTCAATTACAAGCACATCATCGATGTAGGTAGGCAATCGCCACACATTCTTGACTCTGTCAAAAGAATCAGGAATCTCGTAATACGAAACCATCTCGCGAATGATGCCAATCTGTTGAAGAACCACAGTGATCTCAGACTTCATTGTGTCAACAAACTGAGCGGTTTGGGGTCTGCTGGCTCCTAGTTGATTCAGAGCCATTGAAACATTTGATGCAACGCCGATATCACCCTCAGTAACTGTGTTTTTCAGCGAATTCCGGACCTCCGGATCTTGAATTGCTTCTTTGAAAAAATCAAGTAGTTCTCCAGGTCGAACCTTCTCTTTGTCGTCCTGATGCTTGACAATTGTACCTGCGGCCACTGCAAGAAGAGCTGATCCTGAAGCAATCATGGCAAAATTAGTTGCAATTGCAGAGGCTATACCTAGTGCCTTCTTCGCTCGAGGGTGATCAGAGAAATAATTTCGGATTGCATCAGCTAGACCCATGTTCTTCACCTTTTGTTGTGCTAATGACTGTTGGTTGAAACCATTAATGAGCATTACCAAATATACCCA
>JBHLQM010000057.1:19384-24136 GCA_048884785.1 Candidatus Thorarchaeota archaeon
CAATACACTGGGCAATGGGATTGGAGGACAGCTTTGTGGTCACCGCTGGTGATATGCGTCTTCTGCCTCAGATACTTGACGCGGCCACTCGTTATGAGAAACGACCATCTGATTCAGTTATGCAGGCGCTTGTTGATGAGTTTGAGATCAGAGAGATAGCAGCCAGTATGAGTGATTTGAAATGACATCGAGATTTCGGCTTTGAGAGCGACTAAAACCATTGTCTATCTATTTCTGCGGATGAGAGCTACGATAACAATCAAGGCTGCTGAAATTGGAGCACCTACAATCAGAGCTTGAAGCCAGATGTCACCCGAAGTAGTAGTAGTGGGTGGTGTAGGGGTCTCCGGAGTAGTCGAAGATGTTTGTCCGAGAGGATTATCATTGAGGGCTGTAATGTATACATTCATCTCATCGGTATTCATTGTTGCCTGACGCCCGCCGTTATTCAGGACCACCCGCGTTCGATTCAGGTAGTTGTGAAATGATTCATCCATGAGCTCAACTCCATAATACTGGTCACTAAGTGGTGCATAATCAGGGTCGAGAGATGAGTAAACCGTATAGTTGAGATACTCTGCAGCTGCACAAAGAATATTCTTCGATGCCCAATAATCCAGCGCTACAGGATCACTACTAACGCCTATAATGTCTGTAAAGACCGCATTCGAGTAGCTAGACCATGGCCCTCTTCTTGTGGAGCTCTCCATTGGATGCGCATTTATCCAAATCATGTCCAGGATGTTCAGAATCGGAGCTCTTGTTTCGAGCATCAGAGTCCCCATTCCGCCTAGTGCAATAGAGAAGTGCTCGTGAGGGACATCATAGCTGATATCTGATACGATATACCCTTTTGGCAGACCCATGTAGTTCTTTACAGACCCTGTCACACCATAACGGAAATGAGACTTCAGCACGGGCATATTGATGACCTTTAGTCTGTCAGAATCAAAGCCAGTTTCATTATTCCAAATACCATTCTTGAAACTGATGTATGTGCCATAAACTGTCCGGAATTTTGGATATGATACGAAGAGGTGCGTGTCTACGTTCCAATTATAATTTAAAACATAGCCACTAGTGAGATCACCCTCATCATATTCATCGACAGTGAACTGTCTTATGTCATCCCAGAGGTAAGTCGATACTCTATGAGTCGAGAATGAGGTTGCGATTGAGTCCATCGATTGGTTATGGTAAAATGCATTGCTACTTGTAAAATCCATATTACCTAGGCCCTGTCCGTTGTCAGCAATTACTACCTCCCCAGTGAATCCATCAGGATGATTGACAATCGCATTAATCACACTCTTGACAAGGTCAGTGTTTGTGCCGCCGCGATTATTCCATTGCCCATTAACCTTGAGTATCACGACATCATTCGAACCAATTAGTCCTGAAGGCGTCGAGGAACTCTCATAGAAATCCAGATTATTGGACTCCATCAGATTCAGGAGCGCGTCAATCGCTGGGTCCATGTTGCCTTCCAATCCAGAGGCATTCCCAACAAGGAATATGTCGGAGGCACTTTCTGAAGTGATAGCTGTATTCGGCATCAGGTCAATCGGGACTCGATTGTAGTTATCAGGAGGAGCAAGGGCATAGTTATTGAGAGCGGTAAAGTTGCTGGTGATTGCCATCGATCCAAAAACCAGCGCCACTAGAATTGCAACTGGCTTGAGAGAATTGCCCATGGCCTTAATACTAGCAATAGAGGGGACAAGGGCAAGGAGCAAGGACTTGAAGGTTTCAATGTTTGATAATGCAGCTTGTTGGCAGGGATATGAAATACGGGTGGGTTTAGTTCCAGACCTATAAGCAATCCAGATTGCGCTAATGGCTGCAACCAGGCCGACTTTGGCAATTAGTCTAAGCATAGAATGATTTTTTGTATCATCATGATCGATGTGTGGCATTGATTCATCTCCTCTCTTGCGGACCCATCATTTCTACTCTATATAATATATGTAGATTGAGGCAGAGGGTTTTGATTTTTAGATAAGTTAAGGTTCAGTGACTGATCTCTGCATAACAATTCATGGGAACCACGTGGTTCCATTTTGCCCAATCAACGCAAGACTCTGCTTGGTTCTTGCTTTTCTTTGCATCATTGATGGTTTGGATTTCTCGAGGAAGCTCAGCAATCAAAGCTCTCCGCCAAAAACAATGCAAGGACAAGATGAACGTTCCATTATCCGCTTCTCAAGCCTTATTACGAAGCAATTGTATTCATAACTAATCCTATCAGGAGAGAGAACAATGGGAGAGCATAAAGACCATATGTGTGAGTTTGCAAAGCATCATAATGTTGCTGAAATGCGAACACGTGTAAAGAATGCAAAGTTCATCTGTGAAGTCTGTAGTAGAACTGCAAACAACAAAGACTACCTTTGCAGACCTGTTGATTTGTAATTATCAACAATCAAATCTTCTGGAGGATATCAACTTCCTCCAGAAGATGCAACTGCAATCCTCTGAAGCTGTTTCCAAATGATGTCAGGAAGAAACAGGCTGTAGAAACATGGCCAAGGGGAATCGCTGAGAATTGGATGAGCAAAAGAGCATTGCGAGATTGATAGTCCACCAGAAAGACTGAGTGGCGTTGCAGGTTAAGAACCTGTATCTCCGAGTGCACCTTCAATGTAATGTAGTCTGTCCGTGTAGTCATTCCCTATCCGATCTTGAACTTCTGATGATGAAGCGAGTTTTCGTAGTGCACTAAGAAACGATGAGTCCTCTTTGGCTGCGAGCAAATCAATGTGATTTCTCCTTGATATGGTGTTTCTCCGCCAACGCCTGAAACCAAGGTCTTTCGTAGGCTTCCACCTGTGAATTATGTTAATTCTGTGCCGCGCAATATATATAACTGGCATATGAATCTCACAATTCAAACTGTGGGGATGGGTTAGTGATAATGGAGAATGGAAGCAAACAATCTCTCCTTATTTCGCTGTTATTTCTAATTTTAGTTTTTATTTTTCCATTCGTGGTTACTGCCGGAGTCGCCTCCAATGATGAATTATACATTATGCTGGAATCGTTTGTGTATTACATAGCGATTTCCAATACATTCTACGGTTCTGTCATTCCACTCCAAACTCTCCTTACACTAAGCTTTGCTCACTTGTACCAAATCCCTCGATTCCTAGTAGCAATACTAGCCTATTACCATTTCAATGGCAGAATTGCGCTGAAATACATGATGCTTATTGGTTTCATTCTGGAGATAACAACTGCATTGCCCTATGTCATTGCTGGGCTACTTGCCCCACCTCTCATTGCATTTCCCCTTCCTCTTCTAAGTCTGGGAATACTTGTGATTTCAAAGATTCGGATTAAGAATTAATAATTCTCTAGTGTTAGGTCTGCAAAACATGTGTAAGATACAAATGAAAGTAGAAGACGTGACGCGGCCAAGAGCGAACATTGATGTGCTTTCAAGAGGGCTCACAGAAGGAAGGTATGTAACTGTGAAGTGCCCGTCATGCGGAGATGATATGGAACCCGGCCATCTAATATCTGCAAGACCCATCAGCTGGTGTGACCACGTGCCCAAAGCGATTTGTCGATGTGGCGATCGTATCTCGAGAGACTATGGGTTTTGCACTGGAGTGGCTGGACATCGATGCAAGAAATGCCACATCATCGTGTACATAACAATCAAGCGTGTCTAATGAAAGATGCCAGTGATTGATTTGCTGGCTAACAATAGGATAAGAAGTGGCGCCTTCGAAACAGAAATTCTCAAATGTATAGATAACAAGAGAATCAAACAACGAAGTCCTGGAAGATTAAGAGCAGGGGAGAGTGTTGGTGGGAGTAATTGAATCTGTTTCTAAAAGGCAAGTGGCGGCCATAATTCTCCTAATCGTCCTATTTCTATTCGCTCCATTCGCATTCATTAGGATGTATGGCGCACCAGCAGGGCATCAGCCTACTCCTTTTAGCATCATATGGCTCTCCTATACATGGGCACTGGTTATTTTTAATAGTGGTGCCTCCGAGGTGATATATGCCACCTTTTTCCATCAATTCAGTGGTATGTTTGTACTCCAGCTACCATTCCGAGCGATTTTTGTTTTTGAGGGATTTCGATTTTCGGCAGGGAGGAGTAACCTACTGCGGATTGGAATCATTGGATTACTGGGCGATTTGTCTGTGACATTACCTCTTGCAATCTTCGTCTTTTCAAGCTGGTATTCCATCCTCATTCCGCTCCCGGTTATGACACTAGCTGGAGTCCCTCTCTTGCAGATTCTTCGTGTAAAACATGTGATGCAAACATCAGCAACTGTCGAAGTACATGAAGAACGGATTTTTGAGGCCAACAAAGCATTCTTCATAACACTCTTCTTTTTCTTGCTGGTCATTCTTCTTCCTTATTTGCTCATGGCTGGAATTGATTATGCAAATGAACCATACCTTCTGGTTGAATCGGTATTGTATAGGATTGGATTGACAGGGTCTGGACCGTATTTCTATACTGATCCATGGTTCATATTCGCCCCGCTCTATTTCTCTTTCATATACCAGATTCCTCGTTTTCTGGTCGTGATTTTTGCTTACGCCCACTTTGCCGAGCGGATTTCATTGAAACGTGTGATAATAATCGGAATTGTATTGGAGATTTTGTCTGGGATCCCCTATACTCTTATTCGCCTTTCAGCGCCACTACTCGGGTTCACAGTTCCGTTGCCATTACTGAGTCTAAGCATTCTTGTTATCTCGAAAATACTGGACAATCGCCAAGCC
>JBHLQM010000058.1:0-3938 GCA_048884785.1 Candidatus Thorarchaeota archaeon
TCTGCGCCAGGGATGAACTCTCTACTCACCTTCGACCACCGTTGCTTTTTCAAGTGCGTTAAACTCAGGATCAATATCGATTTTGCGTATGATAAGAGCGGCAACTAGAAGAAACGGTGCGAAGAACGGCCCCCACCACATCAAGCCCCAGAGCTCACTCCCAGTCAAGAGGTCTGACATATACATCAGCCCTCCAAGAAGTAGAGATGCAGCCGCTTGGAACATGTTCAGAGGGACGCCAATAAAACCTGTATAGATACCTGCCCTCGCCTCTCCAGTTTCAATCTCATCCACCTGGGCGATGTCTGCAGGCACGACGTAGCTCATGAGGTAGTAAATTGCCATTCCAGCACCAACAGGGACGAAGAAAAAGAAAGCCACTACCGTATAACCAATGATGCTACCAAGACCACGCAAGATTGGGGTCAGTGGTATAACCACCATCAATATAGCCAATCCAATCAACAACGATTTCTTCTTTCCCAATCTGCGAATGCCTAACAACCAGAGATAGAAGCAGACGACTGTTGAGACAAGCATTGCAAGTGCAGGAGGAATGAGCGCCTCCATTGTATCCAACAACAGGACTTGTTGTATGAATCCGACCATCTGGTGGGAGATGGTTATGAAGGTGAATGAGAGAAAGCCCACAGCAATAGTCCATCCGACAAAGGTTCGATTTGCAATGGCAATAGAGGTCTCCTTTCTCAAGCTTCGTTCGATAGGTATTATCTCACTCTTTGCTCGAATGACTGTCATTGACGGCAACATGAAGACTAGAGTAATTGCACAGAAGAATAGCAGGAGCATAAGCCCAACTTCACTTAGTTGTTGAGGTGGTCCAGCAATGAACAACAGTGGTGTTGCGAATCCTAAAATAGCACCGCCGGAATCTGCTGCAAAATTGAACGTGTTCATCAATCCTGACACCAGAGGTCTCTCGTCGTCATCTGTGATCTCAGGGAGCCATGCTTGATGCGCGGTCATGACAAAAGCATAGAAGAATTTGAACAGACATAGCATGGTGAGATAGTATCCAAAGACCATAAGCTCGAGAGAAGTGTCAGCAGTATTGAGGAACCAGTTTGGCACGAAGAGAAGAAACCCAGTTATCACAATTCCCGGAGTCCCAATTATGACAAATGGACGTCGTCGTCCAAAACGGCTCTTTAGTCCGTCGCTGTAGTAGCCAGTGAGCCAGTGAGTGAGTCCAATCACAGTATAGGATGCGGCGAGCGAGATACCATTGAGAAGCCAGTTGAGCTCAAAACGTGTGCCATAGACATAGAAAGCAGTTATTGTGATCATACTCAGAAGAAATGACGGCCCAAACCGTCCCATAGAATATCCGACTTTCTTCGAGAGAGGAAGCATCGACAACACCTCTGGAAACTTAAAGCTAGACATGTGCAAATGCTACTAATCAGTTATTCGCTATTCCTGCAATTGGCCCCTCGCAAAGTATTCTCACCAATGGCGA
This sequence comes from Candidatus Thorarchaeota archaeon, assembly GCA_048884785.1. Taxonomy (GTDB): domain Archaea; phylum Asgardarchaeota; class Thorarchaeia; order Thorarchaeales; family Thorarchaeaceae; genus MP5-2226. Next base: position 1,481 of record JBHLQM010000058.1, read on the forward strand.
ATCATGCTTGCATTAGTAAAGAAGAGATGGTTTGCTTCATGTCGTAACCATCTCTTCTCTCCGTCCTACGATGCCTTTCTAGTGTTTAGGAAGGCACCTATCCCCATGATCAATGCAACAACTGCAATGGCAATTCCTATAGTCGATACAAGAAATCCGAAGTCGCCAGTTCCGACAGGCTGTGTGGGAGTTGTCGTTGTGTCGGTCCCATCGGTTGATGCTTCAGTAACTGTGACAACGAGATAGGCTGAGCAGTAGTTCCTTGCTGGGTCGTATGCTCTAACTTCCACGTAATGTACTGCAACTTCCAGATTTCCAAGAATTGTAATGACTCCGGTCTCATCAATCGTGAAAGATGGCACTCCATCAATATGCCACTCATCAATTCCTGATGCATCATATGCAGCCACTTGAATAGTCATCGTTTTCCCATATTCAATTGTCACTTCAGGCGGCGGCAAAATCCAGACTGGAGCAGTTGTATCTCCAGGTTCTTCTTCAACTATCACATAGAACTGGGCGCTTGCAAAGTTGTCATGGCTATCATAGACTGTGATAGTCAGATGATATGTCCCTGGGTTGAGCATTGATGCTCCCTCGATGGTGGCAATACTGGTATCAGCATATGAGGACTCAGTGAGCGTGAAGTTGTCATTATTGCTTATTGTCCATCTATCGATACCCGCAAGGTCCCATGCTGTCATCTGAAACTCAATGGACTCTCCATATGCATAGGTCTTATTCTTAATCTGGGATATCCAGATTGGACCTACTGTATCATCGACAATTATCGAGAATCCCCCTTCTAAAGACATGCCAAAGGAATTGGTCACGGTGACAACAACAGGGTATGTCCCAACATTCAGATTGCCAATACTGCTGAGCACTCCTTCATTATTAATAGCAAAATAAGCTGAATCACTGACATCCCAATCGACCACTGGTACTGGTGAGAACACATCAAGATCGTAGTTCAGGCTCTCTCCAAGTTCTAGGTATTGATTCACAGGAATGGGATTCCACCTCGGATATGTAGGCTCAATCATAAGTGGGTGATTATCTACTATACCTGCTAATCCATAATGCGGATGGGGAAGATCACCATATCCATCGCCATCAAGATCGAAACCTGTATAGTTGTCATAGTAGTTGTATTCCACTACGTTTAGGGCATTATCACAGAAGACCTGGAAAATAGTAGAGTTTCTCAAAGTATTCCATTTGAAACCATTATAGGTTGCGCCGGATTGGATCCAAATCCCCCGTTCTGCACTATCTCTAATTTGACAAAGTTCATAGTGATTTCGTGTAACACCGGTGGTGCATACGATGCCATTTGTATTTGCGGCAAATGTACAGTTTATTATTGTGTTATATGAGCACGATTGAAAATAGAATCCATAATAATTCAGAGAGCAGTTGTTCTGCACAAATGTATTGTTTTCTGACCATCCGAGATATACTCCATTAGTTACAGTATCGATTATGTCATTATACGAAATCGTCAGATTCCAGGAATTAAATATCTGAAATCCTGAAGCCAACGCTTTCCTGATGATGTTGTGACTTATCTCACTATACATTGCATCCGATAGAACCAGACCGCCTATGCTTCCGTTGACCTCATTTCCTGTTATCACTGAATTATTCAAACTTACGGCACCAATGCCTAGGTTCTGTAACATTGCATCTATTCTGTTATTCTCGATAGTAGCATATCCTGCCCCATTCAGGAAGATACCGTTAAAGTTCTCCGAGAATGTGTTGTTCGATATTACACCGTTGATTACGTTTGTGAGCGAGATTCCAGCTCTAGCAGAAGCTGATGCCTTTATGAGATTACAATCCCGTATGATGAAGTGAACATCGGTATTGGATATATCAATGCAGTGGCCATCATCACCATCTCGATCGATGAGAAAACTCTCAATGATATATGGATTTGTTGCTGTTCCATTACCTTCCCACGACTCTAATGTTGCAGTATCATTAAACTCCTGATTCCCATTGATTTTGATGGGTACATGGTCCACGAACGCAATTGTTCGGCTTGATTTCGAATCCTGCAAAACTATCTTGGTGTCCTCTTGTCTTGCCCCTCGGAATGTTGGTTCTTGGTTGATATTGACCTGGGGTATTGATGCGACTATGAGTGAAACAAGAAGAGCTAAGACAATAAGGGACGCACTCTTTCCCTTATTCTTCATGTGTTACCTACCCCTTGTGCTAACCACACGCAGCTTGGTTTTCTTCATACACTTTTCCGTAATAAGCTCTGGCATTCTCAAATCTGCATGTTTCCTCTAGGTGGATTCGCTTATCTTCATTAAATCGGGATTGATACTTTTGGCAATCTCTTTCCCTATCATGAAGAATGAGTTCTCCGCTTGCTGTTCCAACGGACCTTCTCTGCCGCTCACAATCGCAGACTCTCGTGGTCTAATTACCTTCATCTTCA
>JBHLQM010000058.1:4038-23534 GCA_048884785.1 Candidatus Thorarchaeota archaeon
CAAGTGCGCTCATGAATACAACCAGCCCAACAGGGTTTCTGAGGGGCATTCTGACAATAAGCAATATTCCTACTCCTGCCGCACCGAGGAGAGAGAATGTGCTTACGGGCACGAATGGGCAGTGTGACACATAGCCTATGAGATTCACCTTAGAAGAACCCCATGCCAAGAGCTCAGTTGGTATTACTGTCCAAATGCCTGCAGAAAGACAGCCGATGACCAGGGAGGATAGAAATGTCCAACCCGCTGCAATCGCAAGTACAGAGAAGAATCTCCTCAATCCTGAAGTCTCTTTCTTCGTTTCTTTTTCTTCGTATTTTTGTTCCGTTTCAGTTCTCATCATAGTGTTTCAATCCTTGATCAATTATGTTGAAGAGGACTGCAAGATACTCTCTTGTCTTCTCGCCTGACTCGTGGTCAGACTTACCCCGCATCACCAGCTCTCTGATAGCTGAATTGAGTGAACTGAGTGCCATAATCACACTGAATGGATCAACCCTGCCCTCTACTCCGGCCTCTCTCATTGTCTGAGTGATCACATTCATCATGAGTTCTTGAACTCTCAGCTGGTGAAGCCTAAACTCGCTCTCACTCTCTGTAAGTGGCTGCTTGGTCTGTTCCTTCGAAATGATATTCATAATTGCTGGACCAATCTTGCCTGAGTCAAAAAACCCTGTATGTCCAGGAAACTTGTCAACGAACAAGAGATAGGCATCTCCCAGGGTTCTAAGCTCATACTTGGCATTGGGTTGGCCAAGCATCTCTTGCAACGTCTGGAAAAGTTTCTCGTAGGTTCTTCCCAAAACAGCAATGAACAGGTCATCCTTGGAATCAAAGTAGTTGTATATCGTCGCTTTCGTGTACCCTGCCTCCGAGGCAAGTTGATCAACCATAGTCGCATCATATCCATGTTCAATGAAGGCCTGTTCAGCGACATTGACGATTATCTCTCGACGGTGTTTTCTCTCGAGTTCCAATCTTCGTTTCTTTGAATCCTCAGCACTTTTCTTCCTGCTCATTGCGATTCCACATTGTTATTTTGACTTGAGTATAATAGATTATACTTAAGTATAAAAGATTGCCTTCGGCGCAATACTCAGCTGTTGGGGTTTTGAGTGCCCAAGAAATCCGCTAATTCCTGCTGATTCTTGCTGCTCCCTGATGATAGAGACGCATCCTCTTTCCCTTGAATGCTCCAATCAAGGTGAGATTCGCCTTTTCTGCAAACTTTACGCCAGCATCCGTGGCAACTGCAAAGGAAATCAGCAAGGGAATACGTGTCCAAGCACATTTGCTGACGATATCTGCAGTGAGCCTGCCTGTGCTAATCATAAGGCACTGGGTGAGGTCTAATCCCTTTTCCACTGCAAGTCCAATCGCCTTGTCAGCAGCATTGTGTCTCCCTAAGTCCTCAACAAATGCATAGTCCTCTGTTGAGAATTGCTTGATGAGCGCCCCATGCAATGCGCCAGTCTTCTTGCGCCCCTCTTGAAGGGAACGAAGAAAATCAGCGGCTTGAAGAATTCCATCATACTCTATATCAATATGAGAATCATTGCGCGGGATACCATCGGCTGTTCTGAGTTCTCGTAGAATCTCAGGGGCTGAACATTCTGTCCCGATGAATCTGCGGATCTGTGAGAACCCCCTCTGCGGATTTGGTGTGGCGTCACTCTGCAGAGTCACATAACACCTGTTCGCGGCGTACCTAATGTCTTGCACCTCGGCAGGAGAACCTACAATTCCAGAAGAGAGCATATACCCGAGTGCAAGCTCCTTCTCTGATCCAGGAGTGCAAACAAACGCCGCTAGAAATTCATCCCCAAGGCGAATCTCAAGTGCAGACTCGATTGCTACCAAGTCATCTTCATCCACTGACTCCTTAGGACTCAGTCTAACAGTAGGCAAAGTTCTGTAGGGACGCATTTAGAGAACCCACGAGACCTTGAATTGGCAGCTTAAAAGACTTCATCTGGATGTCTAATGGCATGCCACAATAATTGCGCTGTTCTTTGACTATATGAGTCCAGACAAGACCATTTACTAGAAGGTGGTGCCTACGATCAAGTCCATGATTCCAGACAAGAGAATTGAAGAAATACTTCTGGCAAATGGTTTTACTGACTACAAGTGGATTGACCACGACGAGATTCCTGTTTCTCATTGGGTCCGTATGAAGTGCATGTATGGCTGTTCTGAATATGGAAAGAATGCCTGTTGTCCACCGAACGTGCCATCCGTTCAGGATTGCCAGGAACTTCTAGGAGAATTCAAGAGAATATTGATCTTTCAGTTCTCTTTAGATCCTACATCTCCCTCTGAACGGACCAAATGGGCAAAACGTGTCAACAAACGATTATTGGAGCTAGAACGAACTCTCTTTCTTGAAGGGCTAGTTCGCGCATTTGTACTCATAATCAGTTCCTGCAATCTATGCAGTGAATGTACAGGCAATAAGAAAGACTGCAAGCATCCCTCTGAGGCGCGACCTACTCCAGAGGCATTCGCAATCGATGTATATTCTGCCGCTCAAAATGTAGGCTTTCCAATCCATGTCCTCAAGACACGTGATGAAACAATGAACAGATATGCTCTTGTTCTTGTGGACTGATTATTGATTTTCCTCAGTAATTGGCGACGATGATTTCCTCTGCACATACAGACCTGCCGCAAGAAAGACCAGCCCTATGGAGAATAGGGGGTAAAAGAGAGGATCTCCAATGGGATATCTACTTGCGCCTATTGATGCAAAGATGATTCCGATAATGTAGAGTACAGCAAAGAGACTCGATTTGCTCTGTTCTGTCATAATGGACCTCCTAATATCGTGGAAACTTATACACGAGAAACTAATACACTTGTGATTGGTGCAAATGCAGTCTATTCAGAATTGGCATGTTTGCTGGCCCAGGTTTCAGCTCTCTCCACAGATGGAATCTCTTCAATGGAGTGGAAGAGTAATTTGCCCTCTTCTTTTGCTCTCTCATATTCGATGAGCGCACCCTTCGACTCTCCAAGGAGAAGGAGTGCATCACAGTCATCCAGCCATGGAGCATCCCAGAGCATGTATTCATCCCACCCCATAGGGATGTCTTGTTCTCGAGCACGAAGGTCCACCCAATGAAGAATATGAGGGATGAACGGGAAATGCCCCTTTTTCCAAAGATGGATGCCTGCATCGATTGCCCTCTGCACATTCTGTTCAATCTGTTCCGGTGTGGATGCAGTGTACGGGCCCGCCACGTAGATTTTCATGCTCTTCATTTCTGACTCCTCAAATGACTGCAAGGGTCCTGCACTTTCCAAAGGGATATACAACTCTTTCTCTCAATGATAATGCATGATTCGAAGTTACTCTAATCACCAAGTCCCAGTATCTTCATCAAGCAAGTTATAGATGTTCGATGGTGGTTTCTGTCTAGGGTCATGTAACAGTTGTATGAAAACTGATGAAAACCCATGTTTGATTTGGTCAAGACCTCGCAAGAAACCCTTGAAATCTCTCAGTGTCAAATCAAGTCGTATGCAGTATCTCTTTTGGGCTCCTTTAATGATGTAGGCCGGGAAGGGTAATTGATAGAACTTTGAGAGCGGTTCTTCAGATGATTCATCAACCTGGAGGAAGCATGCCACATAGAGTAATTCATCAAATGGTGTGAAGATGAATTTGTATTCCTTAATCACTCCCTCGTGCTCCAATCTGTGGATTCTATTATTGACGTCTGTCTTAGAGATAGAGATGACCTCTGCTAGCTTTCTGTAGCTGATTCCTGGTGTGTCTAGCATCATCTTCAATATGGCTATATCCTTGGAATCGTAACTTGTCAAAGGAAAATCCTTCTCGAGATTCAGTTTTTGATGAAATGCTGTGCTTTTCATTGTGATCCATTCTTCCCAATTCCAGTTCCATCCTCTGTTGGCATCAAAGCTGGCAAAGTCTGCCTTCTTGAATTCGTAGTCAACTATGTCGAACAGGTATGATGTTTGAACATGACCTTGTTTCTTTAGTGACTCCAGGAGGGTTGGATTGGCATTACGAGAAGTGACAGCGTAGGTAAACTCAGCAATATATCCATCATATTTGCCATAGGTAGAACTAAACCAAGGTACTGAAGAATCGCGCTCAAGAAGCTTTTTGACATTGTTGTGTGCAGTCTTTGTTGGTTTAATAACAACAATCTGAGAATCCAGTCCTAGCCTTCTATCATCAATCAGTGGAAATGTAGACGACAGAATGCCATTCTCCATCATCTTTCGAATTCTATATCTGATGGTTCTTGCAGGAATTCCGACCCTCTCTTGGAGAACCAGTGTGGATGTACGAGGACCCAGATCATCAAGAATTTCAAGAATTTTGAGATCTTTCGAATCCATCACTTTCATTTGAGTAGCTCCTGAGGCTCACGGCTTCTCATTGCACTTGTGGCAAGAATTATAAATACTATTGCCAAACGTCCTATGGACAATTGGCAATAATAATAGATATTATTGCCATATATTCTAGAAGGTGGGAAATTTGAATCGAAAGAACGAAGAAAGAATCTCGGTTGCAGTTGTATTGTTTTTGCTTTTCATAACCAACATTGATGATCTTCTTGGAGTGGCCTTTCCGCTCGAAATCAGATTATTCATGGCCCTATCAGCTGTTCTTGTTGGATTGGTGATACTTCTTCTCCAATTCATTCGAAAACGTCAATAAAATTGGCTGAGTTCATCTCAGGTTCCATAAACTACTCGAATGTTGTCTTATTCGTAAAGCTGGTCGAAATAAAAACTGATAATAAAACTAATTAGGTTCAACCAGTTACATCCGGTATCTGTCTTCGCGAGGGAGATATGCGGCTCTACTACCATTGTATTGGATGAAGTAATCACTTGCTCTCATTGATGGCATCCGTCGCGCTGAGGAGTGGTGATAATGTTTCGAGGAATGCGAATCCGGCTTGTTCTGATATCACTGGCAACTTTCATTTTTCTACTTGGCATGGCATCATTTACCGCTCCTGTTTTGAGCCATGCTCTAGCTCAGGCAGACTTGCCAACTTCTCAACCAACGACAGTTGCTGGACTTTCTTCACATGCTCCTATTCGCATATGGGGTGATGGCGAGTTTGATGCAATGGCTCTCACAGAAGGATGGCTAGGTTCTGGAATCCCGGGAGATCCATATATCATACAAGACCTCGAGATTGACTTGGGTGGTTCGTCCGGTAGTGGTATTCTGATAATCAACACATTTGTCAATTTCCAGATTATAAACTGCAATTTGAAAGGTGCAACGAGCTATGATGAGTATGGCTTAGGTAGCGGAATCAAATTGGTTGGCGTTAGAAATGCTGAGATTATAGGCAACACCTTCTCAAATAATCTCATTGCAATCACATTAGGTGCAGAAGACCAATTTGAGGGCTGGGAGGGGTCCAATGAAAATGTGATTCTCGATAATGATGGCATTGGAAATGCAGGTGGAATTCTTCTCTATGGTTCTTCAAATAACATGATTATAGGCAACACATTTAGTGACTGCTCAAGAGGCATTGATATAGAGCCGGCCTTCAATATAATCACAAGCAGCCTTGTAGGGTCGAACGGAAATGCTCTTGATGGAAATATCATTACTGAAGCTTCTGATGCTGGTATTCTCATTTATCGTTCAGAACAGGCTTCAATTCATGCAAACATGATTTCGAATGTCTTGGGAGCAGGAATAGAAATCATAACTTCTTCGGACATGGCCATTGATGATAATGTGATATATTGGAATGATGTTGGAATACATCTCTCAAGTGCAGACGGGACATTTATGGTAAATAACATCCTCAACAACCCTGTCAATATGATAGCTGAAGACACAATCTTTCTAGAATTCGATTCAAATCTTTGGTACGACTATGACGGGTTTGATGCTGATTACAATGGAATTGGCGACATTCCTTATACGGTGTCCACTTTTCAGGACCTGAATCCGAGAATCTGGCTTAATGGATATCGTCTTCCTCTTGTGATTGATGGTGATTCCGACCTTGTGGTCAGGGCACTGGCGGAAGGTTGGCGGGGGTCTGGAGTTGATGGAGACCCATTCGTCTTTGAGAATTATCATATCATTGGCACCTCGGGTCAAAACTCCATCATATTGCGAAACATGGAGAGTGCATACTTGTCAATTCAAAACTGCTACTTCGAAGGTGGTGAAATTGGCATTCAAGTTGAGAGCGTGGCCATTCCTATTGATATCAGATCAAACACTTTCTTTGGCAACCAAATTGGAATAGGTGCAATGCCTAATCCTATGGATCCATTCTTCATTCCTACAGACTCATTCATCACAGCTGAAGAGAATAGATTCTATGAAAATGGGTACGCACTCTATCAGCTTCTTGATTTTAGTGTGCCATCAGAAGGCGGTAGCATTTTCAATCTGAACTTGGTGACCGGAAGTCAGATAGCGGCCATTTACATAGAGAATGCAGCGTACGCGCAGATCACAAGCAATGGGATAATTGGGAACGATGGCGACGCCATTCATCTCTTTAATGTGAGGTTTTTGCAGGTTGAGGGCAACAACTGCACATCAAATGGAGGTATTGGACTGCTTCTGGAGTGGTGCAGTGGTTCTGCTGATCAATTCATCCGAGGCAATATTTTCTCTGACAATGAATATGGGCTCTACTTTGACGATTATACCTATCTCAGCATTGTTCAGGACAATATAATCAGAGGAAGAACTGCTGATGCCATTGATTATGGAGTAGATAATCTCTTTGAACGCAACATGTGGTGGAGCTATCATGGACCAGATGATGATTTCGATGAATTTGGCGATATACCCCATCTCTTCACAAATAATATGGACCTCACTCCTCGGATGGGTGTCAGGTGGACATCATGGCCTATTGATGTAGCAATAGAGGCAGGTCAAGACTTCGAATATCCACTATGGATATACGTATACTCCTATTGGTCAGATCTTGATTGGTTCATAGGTGATACCGATCATTTCTCGATAGATGAGAATGGCGTCATCACAAATATAGTGCCACTATCCGCACAAGAATATTGGCTGGAGGTAATGGTAAAGGGTGGCGGCGAAATCATCTGGGCTTTCACGTTGACTGTAACCCCAGGTAACCTCGCGGTGGATGATGATTATTCAACAGATGAAGACATGGCCTTGTTTGTGGATGCTCCGGGTATCCTCGGAAACGACCTAGGAGTGGATGCAGGAGCTTTTGTTTCAGTTCTAGTGATGCCAGACCATGGCACATTGACAACCTTCTCGGACGGATCTTTCTCCTATATCCCAGACCCCGATTGGAATGGTATTGATTCGTTCTCCTACCAGTTCCTGGAAGGATCTTCTATCGCAAGTAATCCGGCAACCGTGAAGATTGAAGTATTCGCAGTGAATGACCTTCCTGTGGCAATGGATGACTATTACGAGGTTGGCATAGATGCAACCTTGACCATCGTATCTCCGGGCGTTTTGCTGAATGACTCTGACATTGAAGGAGACCAACTTGAAGCCACTCTCGTGAATGGCCCGACAAATGGTGTACTCGAGCTCTTGCCAGATGGATCCTTCACGTATACTCCTGCTGCCGGATGGTGTGGAACTGATTCTTTCACCTATCGCGTTTATGAGTCCCTCTCTCTGCTTGAAGGGAATACTGCTACAGTCACAATCCAGGTTCTTGATACTGCACCACCGACAACTTCATACTTCTTGGACAGGCTTCCAGACAATAATGGCTGGTATCTATCGAGCGTCACCGTGACACTATCTTCACTTGATGTTGGATGTGGAGTCGATGAAATATACTACAGTCTGGATGGTATCACTTGGACCGCCTACATTGGGCCGTTCTCTCTCTCGACTGAGGGTGCGAATACAGTCCATTATTATGCTGTTGATTTTGCAGGAAATGAAGAAGCTTCCACATCATTCACCATCTACATTGATACTATAGCACCAGTCACTACGGCAATTCTGGAGGGAGAGTATGGTAGTGGCATCTTTTATCGCTCTGATGTGAATATAACACTCAGCTCTTTCGATACAACTTCAGGCATAGCTTTGATTCAGTATTCCAGGGATCTCCAGACATGGTTTGTCTATATCGGGAAGTTCCCAATAGAGGGTGAGGGTGAGTTTGTCTTCTACTACCGAGCCACCGACAATGCAGGCAACGTAGAAACATATCACACACAATATGTTTCCATCGACAAGACGGCTCCGGTGCTCACAATAGCTCTTAGCGGTCCCGAAGGTTCAGCAGGGTGGTTCACTGGTGATGTGCTTGTCACCTTTGAAGCAACTGATGACTTCTCGGGCATTGACTATCTAGAATTCAAAATTGACGAGCTATTTGATTGGTATTCTATATGGCCAGGATATGGAGTCGTAGTTAGGTTGGCATCTGTAAATGTTTCCTATCGTGGGTGGGATGCGGCTGGTAATTATGCAGAGCTTCATCAAGCTGTACTGATAGATGTTGACGCTCCTACTTCATCTGCCAGTTTCGAGGGAACGGCTGGCACCAACGGGTGGTGGCTATCAGATGTCACAGTCACTCTTGAGGCCCTGGATACCAGCATATGGACTGATATTCAATCAGGTGTTGATTACATTGAGTATAGCTTTGACGGGAACACTTGGACAGAATACATTGCACCATTTGATTTCACATTAGAAGAAGAAACGTACTTCTATCACAGAGCCATCGATGTGGCGGGAAACATTGGTCCCTCAACTATAGAGAATGTGAAGATTGACAAGACAGCTCCTGCAACCATTCTGAGCTCAGAGATCATTAGTGGTCTAGGTGTTAATGTGACACTGAGTGCAACCGACAGTCTATCTGGAGTTGCAAGGATTAACTATAGTCTGGATGGCACTACTTGGTCGTTATATGTCAAGTCATTTGTTCTGGATTCAGGACCAGTTGCAGTAGTATACTTCTATGCTATTGATAACGCGGGAAACATTGAGTTGCTCAAGATGGTCCAAGTTGAATTAGATGTCACTCCTCCCGAAACCACCTATTTACTTGCAGGCACACTTGGCCTGGAAGGATGGTATGTGTCATTTGTGAATGTAACGCTAATCGCGATAGATGATTTTGCAGATGTTGAAAAAACAGTCTACAGCTTTGATGGCACGACTTGGAATGAATACACAGGTAAATTCGGAATACAGACAGAAGGTGTGAATAGGGTCTACTTCTATTCCACAGATTCCTTCGGTAATATAGAGTCCATGAAAAGCATTGATATTCTGATAGACGTGACTCCTCCAGAAACCTCTATGGAATGCTGGGATTGCATAGAGGAAGGTGGTATTTACTACGCGGGGCCTTTGTCGGTGTTCTCTCTGAGTGGTGAAGATCCATACGGTTCTGGACTCGATAGAATTGAATATCGTGTCGGCTCCGGCGATTGGATTGTCTATGAAGACCCATTCCATTTGACAGTTCCCGGTATCCACATAGTTTACTATCGAGGTTTTGATGTCGCAGGAAATGAAGAGGATACGAAATCTGTTGTAGTAATTGTCAATGCATCGAAGATGACGTATACCGGACAACTGAGCGGAGTCTATTCAGACCCAGCAATTCTTGAAGCGACTTTGTTTGATTTTGCCACTGGCATGCCACTTGAAGGAATGCCGATCAAGTTCATTCTTGGTAGCCAAGTATTCTATGCCACTACTGACTCAAGCGGTATTGCAAGCTTGACAATAATCATCGGGTATCCCGCAGGTGTCTATTCATTATCCGCAATATTTGAGGGCGACTCAGACTTTAGTTCATCTTCAGACAGTGTCGAGTTCACAGTCTTTAAGGAGAGTGCCTTTGCTTGGTACACTGGTTATACAGTTGTGGCATCTGAAGTCGAAACGACGATGCTAAGAGCAACGGTCTTTGATGATGCGGATGGCTATTGGGGCGATTTGACTAGGATAAACGTCACATTCACCATCTATTCAATTGGAACAGACTCTTTTGACGTGGAGTGTGTTTATGGCCCTATCTCGGTAGAATTGACTGATATCGATGGAGTAGGAATTGCAGTCCTTCAGATTCCAACTCTATGCATCGGCGAGTATTTTGTAATAATAGGTTTCGATCCCAACTACAATATCTACTATACAGGTGCAGATTCCAGCCCTGTAGTCATTAGTGTTGTTGAAGCCTCCCGTGACTTTGTTACTGGAGGTGGCTGGATTTGTGACCCAAGCGGTGGGAAGGGTACCTTCGCGTTTGTTGTCAAATACAAGAAGAATGGGCTACCGACTGGTAATGCACTCTACATGTATAGAGAGGGGAGATGGCAGTACATTATCAAGAGTGATACATGGATTGGTTTAGGTATTGAAGGCAAACACGCCTTCTTTGAAGCAACAGGTATTGTCTTTCGCTTTAATATTGATACTGGACGGCTTGAGCATCTCGGACGCAACTTCCTGTTCAGAATTGATATCTGGGATCAGAAGAAGGCTGATGTGTTTCATATAACCATCTATGATGAGAACGGACTAGTCTTTCATCAGGCCGGAGATGAGTGTGGTGGTTTGCTAAAGGGAGGAAGCATCAAGATCCACTCAAACAAGATGTGGTGCCACTGCCATTGGGACAAGATGAGAAAGAAACACTGTCACTGAAACCTCCTGAACCTCAGGCTCAATACGACTGGAGATTTGACCAGCAACCAGAGAAACGTCCAAGGGATGATGATGTCGAGTGGGGATGACCCTAGCGTTCCCACCTCAAGTCCTTAACAATGAAGTCCGAAATTGAACTGAGCAATCTTCCCAATTTGTCACCTTTCTTTGTAAGGACATGGATGATTTCCTTGCCTTCCTTTTCAATCTCAATTAGATCATTGTCAAGCAGGAATTTTCGAACACTTGCAACTCTCGCACCATTCAATGCTGGAAGCGTCTTGGTTTCAAGTCCTTTCTTAATAATCTCGTCAGCTCTTGCCTTACCTTTGAGACGTGTGAGGAGGAGGATTACAGTGAGCTCATACTCCCCTCTGAGCAGTTTTACAAACGGGCTGATCTTTACCATATTCTAACCACCCATTAAATCAGGGTTTTCCTCCTTGTATTATTTTCTGTGCTTCTTGGGTGTATGAAACACCATTGGATTTTTTCGGAATACTGCTTCATGCTATATCTCCTTGATACTATTCACATTTATTAGCGAAGGCAATGATGAGTATCAACGGTATGAAAGTTACTAGGGTAGCTGTAGCAGAACGAAACTACCTCAAGGGCATACTCAAGGCGTTCCTGCTTGGCAAGAAGAATCAGAACTATGTTGTTGGCTGCTTTAGAAATGTCCCTCTGAAACTATACGACGAAGTGGTTGGAGAATTATCTGAGCATGCCAATCAGCCCAGATACAAGGAGCTTTACGAAATTCGAAAGCAGCTCGAAGAGAATCTCTCCAAGAGTGCTTCAAGGACTAGATGGAGTCCCTGGGTTATTGGGAAGTACTAGCTTGATTACAACCATTGAATCAACAGTGATTTCTATTTCTCCTTCCTTGGCGTTACTCTTACTGTTTCAATCTTCTCTTCTTCTTCATATATTTCATCCCACTGAGATGGTGAAAGCAACTCTCTAAGCCGTTCCTTTCCTCCTCGTTTCATGCGTTCGCTGGTATACACGATTTTTTGGACTTTCAGTGGGACCTCTGGGTCATCGAATTCCTCTTTGCTGTACTTGCGAAGAGTGATTTCCATGTACTCATGAAGATGTTCAAGTTGATCTTCTATGGCATCTCTCTCCTTGTCAAGTTCATAGTATTTCTCACAAATCTCTCTCATTTCTTCCTTGAATTTATCCTCTAGACTCATTCTCTTCACATCGTTGGGTCTTTCACTAGGGTCCTACCACATAATAATAATTCTGAGCACTCAATACAATCTAAATTAGAATCTCTGTAATCTTCTTTGCAGATGGTAAAGCTACATTAAACACTCTGGTCTTGTCGACCAGCGTTTCCGCTTTTGTTGCGTAGTGAATATGACCGTGAATGACCAAATCAGGTTGAGCTTCCTCGAATGTTCTTGAAACCCACCAGGAGAATGATTCCGGAAAGGTGTCCACTGAAAGGGGGCTGTAATGCAAAAGAAGAATGGAATGGTCACATGTTTGATTCAGCTGTCCAAGTTGATGTGCCATTAATTGTATCCTGCTCTCAAAGACTTCCTCAATGCTTCTGTCTTGCTTATTATTGGAGATGTCCACTATCGGAGCGCCAAGTATCCCTAAGCTCTTGTCACCCGTTGAAATTGTTGTAGTTTCACCATCAAGGAAAATCATCTTCTCTCCAACTGTAGCACGAAGCGATTGAATTGTGACTTTTTGTTCGGAATTGCCCAAGCAAGCAACCACTGGTACTCGTTCCTCAAATCGCTCCAAAATAGCGTCAACTACGAGGTTGTATTCGTTGAGTTTACCAGCGTCAATCATATCCCCCGCAAAAAGGAATACATCGGGTTTACTGCATCTTTCTAGGGCCCTCTTGAATTCAGAAAGATATCGGGGACTATGGACATCTGAAACCGCTAGTATTCTCACTTGCTCACCCTTGATATAGATGAAGTTCGTTGTTACATCCCTATGATAAATAATTCCCAGAGTAGTCTTTAATGATGAAAACCTGAATTCATCTGCACAATTCAGCTAATTAATCACGAATCGTTTAAGATTCTGCTTGAGAGATATGCGCCGACTTAATCCAACGAAACTACATGTTCGTTTTATCAATCCTGCAAATGAAACCGGTCCAATAATTCCTCGTTGCTATACATTGACACATTCCGATCGGACTGGTGAACTCTTTCTTACAATTGGCCCTGAATATAATCAGAAGCAAATCAGAGGGTGGTATACACGCTTCATGCGGGATGAAGTGCTTGCCGAGTGGGTTTCTGACCCTGATGGATACGAACTTCATGTGCACTGTGAGATTGAACGGGGTTTTGGGTCTGTCAGTTTCCGAGAAGGCATTTTTCGTAGAGAGCTTGATCTAGTTCTTGAAGCATTTCGCTATGGTGATCGTCAGCTGGTTGAGGTGGCTCCAATACTTGACTCATCTCATATCAAAATCCGCTTTCACCTTCGCAATTCCAAGGATGATTACATCGAAGACTGGGGGACTCTATCTGATTATAGATAAAGAATCGGCTAGGTGAGTTCTCAAGAATCATAATATCCCCTTGATGGTCTAATTGCGAAGCCTTGTTAGTATCTCGATGACCTCGGTATCTGGAACATCATACCAGTTCTCATAGGCATCAGCTACTGCAAATACAAAACCTGTTCCAATCCGCGGGCAGATAAACTCACTTACCTGTTCAGCAACTAAATGTGCAGCTCCATCTGATGCTGTGGGAGCTGCCACCATGATGGTTCTGGGGGAGAGTTGTTTCACTGATTCTATTGCAGCTAGCATGGTGTACCCACTGGCAATACCGTCATCTACCAAAATAATATCCTTACCACTTGGTTCAACAACTCCCACAAGCCCGTGATATTCTGCCCTTCTTCTCTCAATCTGCTTCTTTGTTCTTTCAACCACGCTCTCAATTTGCTCTTTGCTTAATCGGAGGGATTTTACTAATCTATCGTTGAGCAGCAATGCCCCATATGACGTGAGTGCTCCAAATCCTGCTTCAGTATTATGCGGTATCTGTAGTTTCCTCACGATTATCGCATCAATCTCTGCGTCTAGGGCTCTCGCTATCTCTGCTCCTACTGCAACTCCTCCGTTCGGAATTGCGAGAACCAACGGACGTGTGGTGAACTTGATGAACTTTAATTGCTGTGCTAAGACCTCGCCAGCATGTGCTCTGTTTCTATACCGCACACTCATTGTGAAAATATTAGCTTGACATGAATAAATATCTTCAGCAGAAAAAAAGAACCAAGGATGAAGAGGTGAACGCCATCTTCATCACATGGTCCAAACTAAGCTTGAGCTATTATTGCGATGGAGCAGGGCGGTCATCTTCGTCATCAACTGGTCCAGTGTAACTACCTGGATCAACTCCAGCCAACACCGATAATATGTACCTGCTTAGAGGCCGCGAAAGGATCTCAAGCAAATGATCCAATTCTTTGGAAAGGTCCTCATTGCTCATTCTCTGCTTCCTCCAAACGGTATGCCTTTCTTCTTGCATGGATCAGTAAACCGATTGTCAATAGTGCTGTGTTGATCGCAGAGATCAGCAGACCCCACCATTCCACAGAGTACCATTGCATTGCGTCTGAAATTGGGAGAAGGAAAGTCAGAATGCCTGCAACTACGGCTCCCGCTGCAAAGAATGTTATTGCAAAGAAGCTATTCCTGTTAGGTGACCGTATGAAGAACCAGTTGGACGACAGAAAGACAATCGCCGAAACTCCGATTCGGAATTTTCTGATAATATTGATCATCTTTGCCGTTGACACAATGGTCAATGTAAGAAACAGGAGCAAAACAATGCCCGAGATCGATACCCAGATGCTAGCCGATTCGTAAATCAGTATGAATCCAACGGTACTAAGAATAGTTAGCATAAAACCTATCATGAAACCCATTTGGCTCGTGAAGAGGTCCAGTTCCTTTTTCGGACTCATTGACATAACTGCGGATAACACTCCGTAGCGGTCTATCTTGGTTTCTTTGGCTACTTGGTCAACTAAAATCAGTGCGCGCTTTCCCAAGTCTGTAATCCTGTATTCTCCATTCGTTCTCTCAATCAATCCTGCTTCACTGAGTTCCTTCAAATGATAGTTGAATTTTCCACTCATTAGGGATGGATCGAGATTAAGCACGTGCATAATCTCAGTATAAGTTGCGGTTCCCTTCTCTGAGATTTGCCTCATAATTATTCGACGTGTTGAACTGGACAGCGCCTTCAACACATTTTCAGATTCGGAATTCATTTTCAATACCGGTATGTACTTGGATTACTAGATATTTAACCAATTTTCACTAACTTTTTTGACAGTCATAAATCAGTCTGTCAAAATTTCTTGACAGGCTCAATTTATAGTCTTCCTGCAACAAAAATGGTAGTGTAGTGAGCGTTCGGAATTCTTAAGTCAAAGCAGCTAGATAAGCATACAGCTTGAATTGCACGAACCATCCATGACTGCTGCTGTTTCATACAGCGTTTCATGTTGCATTGCTTTCTCTATTCTGGAGGTTGATATACAATGTCAGAGGAGGCCGATAGGTCCAAACGGATGTGCAGCTATTGTAGAGTAAGACCTGCAAGTCGATGGTATCGAGGTATCAATTATAGCTACTGTTCATTGGAGTGCAGCTCAATCGAGAGATATGGATCCTTTGGACTCGTTGCATTTTGCTTTGGAATCATCTTCCTTTTGGGTCTTGTTGCATTGATAATGGGTCTTCTAGGTGCATATGTCATAGATTTTTGGGCAATTGCACAGATATCATTTTTTGGATTCTTCTTCTTCTATTATCTGGCTTCTGCCATTGCTGGATTCAGAGGAGCAAGGCGAAAACGATGTGAGGAAGAACCAGACCCTCTTGATTATTCCACACGGTATAGCGTTGAAGAGAGGAATCGTGTTGAATATCTGCTAGATGAAGAATAGACCAAGGAAAGACTGCTCTCTATACTTCAGTTAAACAGGCGATCATCCAGATAATTTCTTCAAGTCTAAATCTGATACACGCTGTCGGATGGTCCTCCCCATCTTCTCAATTCTGCCTCGAGTTTCTTCTATCTCTTTACTAAACCGGGCAATCTCATCCTTCTTCTTTGTATCTATCTTGACATACTCATCATATGCCTCTGCCCATTCCTGTCTGGTTTGGTTGAGCTGTCCTCGTAGATGTTCGTACATTATCTTCTTCACATGGATAAGATTCCTGAGGTTAAGCAGCTTGGTTTCAAAACTAGATGTTGTGCTTGCCAGTTCTTCTTCCAGTCTATGAAGGTCCTCACGCATCTTGTTCAGCTCAGTCATCGATTTGCCGATCGTGTCCTCTTCCAAATAGTGGGAATCTGGCACCAATGACGTAACAGGATCCAGATGATTATTGTTTGATACTGTGCTGTCTGCAGATACCGCAGCTGCAGATTCATTGGTTGATGGAGCCACCACGTGGGTTTGATCCGTCATCTCAGGTTCTGCTGAAGCTGTCTGCTCCGTTGCATGAATAACACCTTCGGGGCTCTCGACCGGTACTAGCAGTGGTTCTGCCTTCTCCTCATCCACTTTGCCATAGACTATCAGCCTCGTCAGTGTATTAAATGCCTCGTCTATGTTCTCTCCGGTCATGGCTGAGGTTTCGATGAAAACCGTTGGTGTTTCTAATTCTTCACCAAATTTTCTGGTAAATTCACGTCCCTCTTCTGATGATACAGTATCAGAGCGTGGGTGGCTAGGACGCAGGTCCACCTTGTTTCCGATTATCATTAGTGCAGGAAACTTGCCCACAAATCCATGAGCCTCTACAAGCCACTTTGATGCATTATCAAATGAGTCTCTGTCAACAACAGAGTAGACAAGAATAATTCCACTGCTTCCATCATAGTATCTTTTTCTCAGATTTTGAAACAGCGGCTGGCCAGCTATGTCCCATATCACCAGATTCGTTGGCACATCCTCAAACATGATTGATTTCTGGGCAAAGTCCACACCCAAGGTCGGAATGTAGCTCTTCTTGAAGCCCTCCTTCAAATACTCCCTTCGAATGCTGGTCTTGCCTACATACCCGTCGCCAATGAGACATATCTTAAATTGCCTACGAAGAGTCCCACTCATATGCGAATGCTCCTTCGTTCTATCGAAGGCGGCGCATGATTCCATTATATTCTATTACTTATAGTCATAATTCGGATGTGCAAATGCGCATTTTCCTCTCGGCAGAGGATTTTTCCGTGGTTTTGCTGACTCTGTGACCATTATGAAGAGTCATACAAAGTATCTCACATTCAATGTTCCTGCGCGAATGGACTTCGTGCACATCACACCACAAGTTCAGGAGGCACTCAAGGAAAGCGAAATACAAGAGGGATTATGCCTTGTGAATGCGATGCATATAACTGCCAGCGTCTTCATCAATGACAATGAGAGCGGGTTGCATGATGACTACAAGAGGTGGCTAGAAGAACTCGCTCCGCATGAACCCATAAGCCGCTACAGGCACAACCGTACTGGAGAAGACAATGGCGATGCACATCACAAGCGACAGATAATGGGCCGTGAAGTCGTGGTTGCAATTACTGGCGGAAAACTTGACCTTGGACCTTGGGAGCGAATCTTTTATGGAGAATTCGATGGTCGACGGCCAAAGCGAGTCTTAGTCAAGATCATTGGGGAGTGAAAACTAAAGAGACCATACATAAGCCTTTAATTATAGTTAACAATCTAGCACAGATATGAACAGTACTGATGAGATGGCGAATGAACCATGCGCCTCAGATGAGGGCACTAGCTACAAGTTTCTTGAGCTGCTCTGTTACTTTCTCTTTGCAGTTGGGCCTCTCGTTGGTAATGCTGTTCTTGTTCTACTCGGAGCAATCTCAATTGACTTTGCTACAGATCCTACTGTCATTCTTATAGCAATACCTGCCTTCATGTTCCCGTTCGCGTTTATCCAGCTCTTCTCAGGTGCGATAAGTGATGTCTATGGAAGAGTTCCAGTTATTGCGAGTGGATTGATAGCTTTTGCAGCTGGACTGTTCCTCACAGCCTACTCACCCTCATTGGAAATCTTTGCCCTTGGCAACTTTGTGTGTGGGATTGGCTTTGGGTTTGTGAACCCAGTCCTACTTGCCTTGCTTTCAGACTGTGCAGTTCCTCAGGACATTCCAAAACGAATGGGCATTGCATCGGCACTTGCTTCGTTGAGTGTTGGACTTGGACCTTATATTGCGGGGCAGATGGTCATATTTGGATGGGCATCGTACTACCTGCTTTTCTTTGTCATTGTGGTCCTAGGAATAATCGCTATTACATTGGCAAAACGCCCCCCAAGAAGAACTCATAGCGACTCCGGTGTGAGAGTTCTTGCTTCGCATCTTCGAACGGAACTACGAAGACCAGTTGTTCTTCTCATGCTCATAACTACGTTTATGGTTGCGTTGGCTTATCTTGGAACACTTGTGTGGACATCTAGAGGACTAACAGGTGCGCTGGATGAAAATCTCATTGGACTTTTACTACTGGGTGGAGGAGTTTCCGGAGCGACAGCTGGCTCACTCCTAGGCTTTATGATAAGGCGACTTGGTTATAGAGCTCCAATCATACTAGGTTTTCTGACCCTCTTCACTGGACTATCTGTCCTGATCCTTATCGGCGACATCACCCTCTCAAGCTCAATTCTATTTGTGCTCTTGGGCCTAGTTGCTGTTGGATGGGCAGGTGGACTCCTCTTCCCAATTATGATTACCTACAGTCAAGTGATATCTCCTGAACGTCGTGGTGTTCTGGCAGGGGTTGTGACCTTTGCGTTCTTTCTTGGATCTGCTCTGATACCAACAGTCTATGAGCCTCTTTACTTGGTAGGGATCAGCTGGGTATACACAGGGATGTTAATCGTATCTGTGTTCTTAATGGTACTCTTCATTCTGTTATATCGACGAGTGAACTCAACTAGCAGTGAAGCCTAGTCATTTGACCTGCCCGATAGAAACCTGAAGAATGCACCTATTTTACTTGGTTTCACCAAGAGTGCTGGAACTTTCTTCATATATTCAGTATAGGATTCTCCAAATCTGTTTCTGAGTTCAATCTCTTCTCTTCTAATCTGAAGCCTGAATACAAGATAGATAATGATGAAGAAGATCATGGAATAGAAAGAAAACCGAAAGAGAAATCCTGCAAGTCCTAGCAAGACACCTCCCAGATATGCAGGGTGGCGGACCACCGAGTAGATCTCATTCTCTTGAACCTCTGATTCCTCAGGGAAATAGAGATACACAACCGTCATGTAATCAAGCCCAAATGTGAGTACTGCACTTCTGACAGTGAGCGCTCCAATAATTATGAAAGCAAATGATATTGCCATACGGAGTAGCACATCAATATCCACAGGAACTCCTACGAATGGAAGCATTGACTGTGACCAAAGGATAGTCAGCTCATTAATTGGTGGAACTGGTGGTAGCGAGCGGATTGAAGTAAAGGCATGGAAGACGATAGGTGGGACCAAGAAGACTCCTGTCACTCCGTTCATTATAATTCTCTGGTATGCTAGATCACCATACTTCTCTTTCATCGCTTCTCTCTTATTCCAGAGTTTTCCAATAAGCCATAGTGCAAGGCCAGCGATGAATATGCTGCCAATTATTGGTAGATATGGTTCTGTAGCCGCCAGAAACACGATGTCACCGAAAAGCCGCGGGATGATATCTAATACTATCAAGAATAGGTATCCGACAATGGCCGCAAACAGTCCGCGTAGAGGTAGAATTGCTATTCGATTGCCAGGGTAGGCTGGCAGTTTTTCTCTTAGCTT
>JBHLQM010000059.1:0-23389 GCA_048884785.1 Candidatus Thorarchaeota archaeon
GCATGTACTGCTTGAGCAATCCTCTTGTTATCAGGAATGAAATAGTCTTCAAGTGGCGGACTGAATGGTACCGGTGTGTCAGGTGCATTAACTCTCTTAATGGGAGCATCAAGCCAATCAAAAGCTTCTTCCTGAACGATAGCCGCCACTTCTGCGGTAGTAGCGAGCGTCTTTGTTTCTTCCGTTACTAGGACAAGTCTTCCGGTTTTCTTCACCGAGTCTATCAGGGTCTTCTTGTCCAGTGGAACAAGTGTTCTCGGATCTATGATTTCAGCACTTATTCCCTCTTTGGCAAGCTCATCTGCGACTTCCAATGATTTGTGCAGCATATACATAGTTCCCCAGATGGTGACATCCTCTCCTTCTCGAATGACATTCGCCTTACCAAATGGTGTCACATAGTCTTCATCAGGTACTTCTCCTTTCTTATCGTAGACCAACTTATGTTCTGCAAAAAGAACTGGGTCTGGATTCCTAATGGCAGTCTTAATCAACCCCTTAGCATCGGCTGCAAATGCTGGAACGGCTACCTTCAATCCTGGAGTGTGCATGAACCATGATTCCAAGCTTTGCGAGTGGTGAGAGGCGATATTCTTACCACCTCCAAACACGGTTCGTATGACCACTGGAACAGAGGTCTGTCCTCCAAACATATACCTCATCTTGGCTGCCTGGTTACACACTTGGTCCATTGCCAAGGCAATCAAGTCGCCAAACATGATTTCCGCTACAGGTCTCATACCTGTAATAGCTGCACCAATCGCGGCACCAACAATTGTGTTTTCAGAGATGGGCGTATCCCTGACTCTGTTTTCGCCAAACTCCTCTGCCAGACCCTTTGTTACCTTAAATGCACCTCCCCAGTTAAGCCCTACATCCTCTCCCATAATGAAGACTCTTTCATCTCTAAGCATCTCTTCCCGAAGTCCTTCCCTCAGGGCATCTCGATATGTCTTCTCAGTCATCTAGATCGCCTCCGCATAAACATCTTCTAGTGCATCTTCAGGCTTGGGAAGGTCGGATTTCCTCGCAAACTCTGCAGCATTGTCTATTTCCTTTTGGAGTTGCTTTCTGATTTTCTCTGCTTCTTTTTCAGTAAGAGCTCCTTTCTCGATGGCAATCTTCCTGATCATATTGACGGCGTCCCGTTCTTCACTTAGCCATCTCTTTGCCTCGTCTTCTGGACGATATTTGGCTGCATCAAATCGCGAATGGCCCTTCATCCTGTAGGTCTGACATTCTATGAGTGTTGGGCCCCCGCCATCACGAGCTCTCTCAACCGCTTCGGCCGTCGCCTCATATACTTCAAGGGCATTATTTCCATCAACCACTCTATTCGGAATGCAATAGCCATTTGCTCTCTCTGCAATGGTTCCAGATGGGCAAGTCATTTTGATTGGTGTTCCCATCGCGTATAGATTGTTCTCGACAATCCAGATAACAGGCAGTTTCCAGATTGCCGACATATTCAGTGACTCCCCAAATGTACCATTATTCGACGCTCCATCCCCAAAGAAACAAGCAACGACATCTTTGGTTCCTCTCATTTGGCACGAAAGGGCAGCACCTGCAGCAATTGGCAGTCCTGATGCTACTACTCCCGTGGCGCCTAGAACTCCCTTTCCAAATTCCGTGATGTGCATGGAACCACCTTTTCCCTTGCATGAACCGGTTGCTTTTCCTAGGAGTTCAGCAAGAGCGGCATTCGGATCTGCTCCTTTTGCAACAACATGACCATGACCTCTATGAGTGCTTTGAATCCAGTCAGAGTCTTTTAACGCAACTGCAACACCTGCCGCTGTAGCCTCTTGTCCAAGATACAAATGTAAAGTTCCGGGAACGATATTCTCACCAAATAACTCCCAGACTTTTTCTTCAAAAAGACGAACTCGAAGAGTTCTGGTATAAAGATCGACTAGTATCTTCTTATCAACTGTCATTTTATCAATCCGCCTTTGGGGAGTAGGGCTATTAGAAGGCTCCCCCGACTAATATCTATAAACTCTTCGAAGTAGCACTCAATGTTACTAATATAAGGTCAATCTAGGCATAAACTCCCTCTCAAGGGCTTAAACACAAAACCGCAATCCATATCATTTGGCATGAACTGTAAAAAAATAATGGATAGGTGGTTTTTGGCAATGAACCGTGTAGGAGTCCAAGTTCTACTGACATCTGGCAGAACATTGATTCAAGGAAGAACAATGGAGATTGGGAAGCTTACAGAGGATTATACCCAGGCTGTAGCCATCTGTGAGGTTGATAGTACCATACTCGATACCCTCGGGATTGCAGCTGGAGAGTCTATTGAAATTGAAACTCTCCATGGCACAGTCATTGTGAAGAGCAAATTGAGTAGGTCCAAGGACTCTCAAGTCGCATTCATGCCTTCAGGTCCGTATTACAATGCCCTTCTGGATGCATACACTCAGGAGAGCGGAATGCCTGATTTCAAGGGTCTCAAGGCCAAGGTCTTCGCGGCAAAAGGGAAACCGATTACTCCATTGAAAGACCTTCTTTTGTTGAAAGGAGGTAGATAGATGACGGAGTCGAAAACAATCTTTGAAGATGTTCCATGCACATTTTGTGGATGTCTGTGTGATGATATCATTCTAGAAGTTGAGAATGGAAACATCACTTCAATGAAAAATGGATGCACAATTAGCAAGAGCAGATTTCTCAATCATCATGATAATCGACAAGAATATCCAACAATAAATCAGAAAGAAGTTTCTTTGGAAGAAGCGATTGAGAAGGCCATTGAAATAATTGCCAAAGCAAAAAGAACTCTCGTATATGGGTTGAGTTCAACTGAAAATGATGCCCATAGAGAGGCCTACAAGATTGCTGAGATCGCTGGTGGAGTAGTTGATAACACATCATCGGTGTGTCACGGTCCTACCATTCTTGGCACGCAAGATTCAGGAGAAGCAGCAGCTTCGCTTGCTGAAGTAAGACATCGTTCGGATTTGGTAATCTATTGGGGTTCAAATCCAACTCAGGCACATCCTAGGCATGTTGATCGTTATGTTCGAGTTGCGGGAGAATATGTGAAAGATCCAAAAACTGAGAGAAAGCTATGGATGATCGATGTGCGTGAATCAGAGAGCCGAAGAGTCGCAGACAGATTCATTCAGCTTGAGCCAGGCACTGATCTTGAGGTAATATCCTCTCTGCGTGCATTGATTAGAGGCCATCGAATAGCCACAAAGGAAGTTGGAGGAGTGTCAGCTGAGGACCTGGTAGAGATGGCTGAAACGATGAAGAATGTGAAATATGGTGTTCTATTTTTTGGACTGGGCTTGACACAATCCAAGGGCCGCCATCGCAACATCGATGCCGCAATCAGGCTAGTTCAGGATTTGAATTCCTATACAAAGTGGAATATGATGCCCATGAGAGGGCATTACAATGTGAGTGGTGCAAACAAGACCTCAACTTGGCAAACGGGCTATCCATATGCTGTTGACTATGGCAGAGGTTATCCACGCTATCAACCCGGCGAGTATACAGCAGTTGACCTATTAGCACGTGGAGAGGTTGATGCAATGCTAAACATTGCTGCAGATCCTGGAGCTCATTTTCCACGGGCAGCGCTAAAGACGATGACGAATATTCCAATAATCAACATTGACCCGAAGAAGAACATGACTTCGCTTTTGGCTACTGTCAATATACCCTGTGCGGTGGCTGGAATCGAGTGTGACGGATGTGCCGACCGTATGGATGGTCTTCCTCTGTATCTGAAAAAAGTGGTCGATCCTCCTCAAGGCATTATACCTGATAGGGAGATTCTTCGTAGAATCTATGAAGGCTTACGAAAGGAGGCGGGCGAATGAGCGATGAGATAATCCTTGCAAATGGCATTGTTTATGACCCAATCAACAAAATAGACGGTGAAGTAAAGGACATTTGTATCTCAAACGGAAAGATTGTTGAAAAGGTTGGAGAAAAGGCAAAGAAAATCGATGTGACTGGGAAGACAGTCTTCCCTGGTGGAGTAGACTTACACTCTCACATAGTAGGATCGAAACTGAATTTTGGCCGAGCAATGTGTCCAGAACAGCATCGTATGGAACCTCCTGTTGCAAGGACCAAGAACACTCGTTCTGGTGTTGCTGGTACGATGTTTTCCTCCTATACTCTGGGATACAGGTATTCAACCATGGGCTATACAACCGTTGTAGAGCCGGCTCTACCTCCAATGAAGGCATTGGGCACTTGGGAGGAGCTCGAAGATATTCCTAATCTTAACAAAGCCCTCTTGCCGATGTTTGGAAACAGCATGATTACATACAACTATGTGAAGAAGGGTGACATGTCGGGCCTTGCAGGGTATATCTCCTGGCTCCTAAAGGCAACTGGGGGCTATGGGGTAAAGGTGGTCAATCCCGGGGGCACATATGCTTGGGCATATGGAAAGAATGTTCGAGAGCCAGATACCGAAATCCCTGAATGGGGAATCACACCTAGGCAAGTCATTCGAGCATTGGTGCAGGCAAATGAATCATTGGGTCTCCCCCACACAGTACATCTGCATCCAAACAATCTAGGGCGCGTTGGAAATGTAGATACAACAATTCAGGAGCTTGAGTGCGTGAAGGATCTCAAGGGGCATAGGGGGAGAAAACACGTAGTCCATCTGACACATATGTCGTTTGAAACGCTTGCATCCATTGAAGGAGGGGAGCCATCATGGAAGGATGTGAGTTCAGGCGGACTCGAGCTAGCCCAATACATGAATAAGAATAGACACTTCACGGCTGACCTTGGTCAAATAACATTTGGACCCGCCATGACGATGACTGGTGATGGTCCATTCCAATTCACACTGCATCAAATGCAGCAGACAAAGTGGGCGAATATACCAGTAGACGTTGAGTTGCCAGGTGGTGCAGGCATTGTTCCCTATAACTTCGAGATGAAATCTCCTGCCAACTCCGTTCAATGGACTATTCCGTTGGAGTTTGCTCTGAATGTGGAAGATCTCTGGCGAATAGTCGTCACAACGGACCATCCGAATGCTGGGCCCTTCACAAAGTATCCTTTGGTTCTCTCTTGGCTCATGAGCAGGAAGCAAAGATCTCTCTGGTTGGAAAAGGTACACAAGTTTGCACGCGAGAGATCTACTTTGGAAGGTATTGAACGTGAATGGTCCATGTATGATGTGGCTATTTGTACTCGAGCCGCCGCCGCACGAATCCTAGG
Organism: Candidatus Thorarchaeota archaeon; assembly: GCA_048884785.1. Lineage (GTDB taxonomy): Archaea > Asgardarchaeota > Thorarchaeia > Thorarchaeales > Thorarchaeaceae > MP5-2226. Next base: position 5,209 of record JBHLQM010000059.1, read on the forward strand.
AATGGATAAGACAAAAGGCCATCTCGGAGTGGGAGCTGATGCAGATATAGCCGTCTATGACATCAATGCCCAAAAGACAAACCTTGCTGAGAATCCCGATAAGATTGTATCCGGATTCGATTCGACTTTTGCAACCATATTGAACGGTGAAGTAGTCGCCAAGAAAGGCAAAGTTATGAAGACTCCACATGGACGAGTCATTTCTGTCGCTGCTCGGTTGAACGATGATTTGACCAAGAGATCAAACTCTGAAATCAAGGGAATGATCACACGATGGTACTCTCACTCATACCAAAACTACTCAGTCCCCTCCAGATACAGAGAGCACCTTGAGGATGTTATGACACTCGATTCTCGGAGTGTTCCCGCCTAATGGAAGAAAAGGAACTCGATCAATACAGGAGAGGTTACGAAAAGGCCGCCAGATATTACAATCTCTTCGCGAACAATGACGATGTTCCTTTCTATCTGTTATATGCAAAGAAACAGGGACCTCCAATTCTAGACCTTGCAGCTGGGACCGGGAGAATTTCTCTTGAGCTAGCTCGGAGTGGATTTGAAGTGGTTGCTCTCGAGTCCTCCCCAGCAATGATCGAGGAATTTAGACGACAATTGGAAATCCACCCTGATAATGTTTCTAATAGAATCACAATCGTTGAGGGCAATATGCTCGACTTCAATCTATCTCGGACTTTTCCACTAGTCATTATACCTTCTTCATTTGGTCATGCCTTAACCACTGATGAACAGCTAGCACTATTAAGATGCGTTAGAAATCACTTGAGAGATGATGGCCTCTTTATAGTGGATCTATTCCCAGGAGGAAGACAGCCTCTTCATGGATCTTTCGCTGAGAATCCTGTTGACCTGGGTGATGGAACAACTGTGTCAAGATCAGGCACCATTGAAACCAATGCAATTACTCAGATACTATCGCTTGACCTGACATTTACAATAAGAGACAAAGCCACTGGAAGGGTTTTGGAAACCATATCGCAGAAATCAGGAGCAGCACTTGTCTTTAACAGAGAGGCTGATCTATTGATGAGAGCAGCCAAACTCAACATTGTTGATGAGTTTGGAGGTTTTGATAGAACGCCCTATACCGAAGACTCAGGAAGACGAATACTTGTGCTTTCAAAGGATTAAGAAAACTGTAGATCGAGCAGTGATCCCATTCGCAGGACCACTGCAACCTAAATTAATCAAAGGACTTCTTCTGGAGGTGGAAGTTTGTCAACTTTCTTGGGTTCAGACTTAAGACTGACTTTCTCTTCCATCTCGAGTCTATCAGTGTATTGAATCTCTCCCTCGACTATGGTTCCACGTTCAATGTAGATATCCTGACCATAGACACTCTTGACCCTTGAACGTTCTTCGATTCTGATTTCTTCACCATAAAGGGAATCTGTTCTTGCTCTCTCACGAACAAGAATCTCACGTGATTCAACAGGTCCTGTGACTTCGCCTCTGCCGCCTAATCTAAACCCATCGGCCTTGATGTATTTGGCTTCAATTCGGCCTCCAACTATTACGCGATAGGTGTCAATACGCCCTGAAACGATGAGGGTACCGCCGACTTTGATTTTTTGGTCGCATTTGAAGTCGCCATCCACAGTTGCTTTGCCACCTACATCCAAGTCACCTGTTAATTCAAGGGGTCCATCAACGAGCACAGAGCCTCCAACATCGATTTCTCTTCCAGATGCAGGACCCCCGAGCTTCACTGTGCCGCCAACATCAATTGATCCGAATCGGACTTCTCCGCGCGATTTGAAGCTCCCTCCAACATCAATAGACTCAACAAATGAGCCTGGTCCAACACTAACAGAGCCTCCAACATCTATTTCATCAATTTCAACCGCACCCTCTGCCTTGAAGCTGCCTCCGATGTTGACCACTCCGATCTTTCCACGGTTGACTCTTCCACTGCCGCCAACTTTCATCTCGTCACTACGGATTTCTCCCATGACCTTGATTGAGCCGCCCGCTCGAAGTTCATTTACACTGGCATTTCCCTCAATTTTTACTGAACCGCCGCCATTGATTTTCTCAGCTGTGGCATTTCCTGCTACGCCCACTGAACCACCGCCTGATGCTGTGGAACATGTAAGATCTTTTCCAACTCGTAGGCTTGCGTCGGCCCGTACCTCTCGTGCAGAGAGCGAACCACTGACGTCCAGCGCCCCTTTTTCTACTCGAGCGCTCTTATCTAATATCAAGTCACCATTTACAAGAATCACATCGCGAGTCCTTGCATGCAGAGAGCCTGCTTTAAGAGAGCCCTCTATTTCAAGAGAGCCTTGAATCCTAACAGTGCCAGTGACTACTATAACATCGCCTTCTGCTGGGACCAGTCGCGTACAGCTGACGAGATCCAGATTTCCATCCACTCTTGAGAGAACTACCTCTTCCTCATTTGAAAATCTCGTCGCCGTTTGTTCTTTACCATTATCGTAATCCGACATTTAACTTGTCACCATTGTGTTTTGTCTGACTAAGTCTCCTAAATTCAATATATAAAGCGGAACCACATAATAGGGTCACAATTTGTTACTAGCAAAATGTAATTTCCTACATTCTGGAGAGGGCTATCTTCGCATCTGATGTTCTGAGGATTGGTGTGCTTCAATTGAGAGCTGCTCAATACCATCGCGTAACCCCCCAGATTTCGATTACATTCCAATAATTGGCTCTGGTATTGGTATGCCAACTAGACCTGCTAATCTCTTGTAGATTTCAAGATATTGATGCCCTCTTACAGTAACACTATAGACGATGCTACCCTCATCATCATCCTGCTGAAGAAGACCTCTTCCCACAAGCTCCGTGATACTTTCTTTGGCTCTATCAACTGGCATATTCGTGGACCGTGCCGCTCGAGTCAGCGGACAGTAGCCATACACCATGACAATACGCAACAGCTCAGCATAGATATCGTATCGTGTCCGTTTGATACGCTCGAGTTTTTTCTTCTTTGACATCAGAGAGCTCCCGTTCAACACGTCAAAGAAGACACATAAAAACTCATGGACATGCGCCTGATTTGCAGCATATGTTTTCCCCTGTATGCACAAGGAACGCTTATGACCAATAATTCCTGCATGTTCTCGCTGGCGTCAAACTTGATACTAGGAGCGTATATCCTCAAAGGCACAGGGGAGCGATTGTACGCAGTTTCCTATGAGGGCGAAGAACGGACTACAGAAGAGTTCGTACCACCCCATGTCCAAGCGTGTGTCAGTCTATTTCACTCTAGAGAGAGCACCGTATTGGGTCAACCGTACACTCTAGAACAAAATGGAGTACTTTGGGTCTACACGTTTTTCGAATCATTTGCTGTTGCTTTACAGACAACTGAGGATGAAGATATAGCATCTCTCTCTCGAAGAATGGCATCACTTGGTAGAGAGCTTGCGCACTCATTTGGCAAGGTTCTTCGTATTTGGAGCGGCGATATGGGTGAGATTGAAGGGATGGATGATCTGGTTGACAAGTACATCACTCTTGATTTTGACATTTCAAGAGACAGTATGGCGCCTATCTTGGACTCTGTTGTGGACCACGCACTCCTGAATTATGATTTGGCATTTGCAGGAGTTATAGATGCTAAGGGCAACATGTTGAGCGGGAATATCCCCGAGAATCATCTCTCATACATTCAGGACAAGCTGCTCCGTGAGGCTATTAAACCATCAATTGATGTTGTACCAACAGATCTTACTATTCTTGGATATGACATTCAGATGCTTCGGGTTCATTCACTTACCGTGATTGTTGCACCCCATCGAGATGGAAGTCGCGTCGGTGCTAAGACTGCGATTAGTGAGATTGCACAGTCTTTGAGTGAATCCCTATCTTGATAATCTGGAAGACCTATAAGCCGCGAGTACATTCATAACACTTGGTTGGGTATGGACGCGAAAGATTCCATTGCTGAAGCTGAAGAGATAATTGAGAGTGCTATATGGGAGTCTCGTATCTCCGAGGATTGGGACTGGGAACTTGCCGAATATCGCAAAGCTACCAAAATACTTGTGGATTTAAAGGATCTTGAAGAAGACGTTGAGCGTGAACGTAAACGAGTTCTTTCATTTTGCCTGATGAGGATTGATGAAGCGCTTGTAAAACTTGGGAGAGAAGAGGATGCGGTACGGAGAGCCCAGGAATCATTACAATATGCAATAGAGTCAGGGAATGAAGTTCAGATTGCACGGTCAAAACTAGCTCTCGGTATTCGTTTTCTCAATGAAGAACAACTGTCTGATGCAGAATTATACCTTGGAGAAATAATCACCGAGGGGATTGATAGCATAGAAGAGGATATGCTGCAAGTAGTTGGATGGGCTTTGCTAGTCCGTGCTAGCATCCTCAAAGGAAAGAGTCTCTACAATCAGGCTCTATTGGTTGCCCATGATGCAGCAGGAATTCTTTCAGGAATAGGCAACTATGCAGGTCTGGCGCAAGTCTATTCTCTTATTGCAAAGCTTCAGATGGATGTTGGCAATCCAGAAGAGGCGAAAACTGCAGAAGAGATGAGTGAGAGCTATTCACAGAAAGCCAATGAATTTCGCAAATAGCATTCGAAGCAATTCGAAAGACAAAAGTAATCCCTTCCAGGTTCGTTCTCACATAATTCACGAGGTTTGCTAAATGCTGATTGTCGGTATATGCGGGTCGCCAAAGAAGGAACGATCCAATACACATCTGTTGCTTCAACACGCCTTGGAAGCTGCATCACAATATCACTCGGAGACCATGGACGAGTGTTCTACTCTTCTCTTGGACATAAGTGATTTTGATATTCGCCATTGTACAGGCTGTGACACTTGTGTACGCAAGAAACCCTGTCCTGAGAGTGAGCACGATGACATGCCAAAGATAGAAGAAAAGCTCTCACAGGCCAATGGCATTATCATCGCCGCACCATCATACTTCACTTCTGTTCCGGGTGTCCTGAAAGACTTCATAGATAGGTCCAGATACATGAAAATGCAGGACCATCAGCTAAAGGACAAGCTCTTTGGAGCGATAACGTATGCTGGATTGAGATATGGTGGACAAGAACATGTAATTGATATCCTGAATCGTTATGCTATCGCGCAGGGCATGATAGTCATTGGTGGAATTGGTAATCCAGTAAAAGATGGAACATTTGGTTCAGGGGCACTTCAGACTGATGATGGTAGCTGGCGCTCTGCGAAGGATGATGAACTCGCAATACGTGGGAGTCAGAAACTAGGTGCGAGAATGGCCGAACTCTTGCAGAGATTCCAATAGATGGGGTTTGAGGTAATGAGGAAACCAAGGACTGCTGGACGTGTGCAGGTGTATACCGGTTCAGGAAAAGGCAAGACAACTGCTGCCCTAGGAGCTGGACTTCGCGCAGCTGGACACGGACTCGAGGTCCTGGTTATCTCATTCATGAAGGCGAAGGTGGCATGGAGGACAGATAGTGATGATGTGAATTACGGGGAATTTCGAAGCATTGAATTCATCCCGAATTTTACCATCATACCAATGGGCAGGGAATCTTGGGTTGATAAGGAGAATCCAGACCCGATTGATATTCAAATGGCTCAAGATGCCCTTGCATTCGCTAAACAAGCAATGTCACAGCATAAGTGCGATGTTCTAATCCTTGATGAGATTAACGTGGCCGTTGAATGGAACCTTATCTCCCTTAACCAGCAATTGGAGCTGGTTGATATGAAGCCCAAGGACATTGAGCTAATCATGACGGGGCGATATGCTCGTCCTGAGCTAATAGAAAAAGCTGACCTCGTTACTGAAATGCGAGAAGTTAAGCACTACTTTAAATCTGAAAAAGCCAAGGCTCGGAAAGGTTTCGAGTTCTGAGGGTTCAAATCGAACATTTAATATCCTATCGTCCATGGCTCAGAATGTGTTCTAACAGAGGTGTTGCATGCAATGGGTGCTAATAAGGCCGAGAAGTTAGACGAATCACGAGAATCGGATGAAAATCCGAATGATATTGAAAAGGCCAAGATCCATTGGTCTGATGAGGTGCTGGCTCCTCACCAGAAGAGGAATCCAGAACGACAAGCTGAATTCTTCACCGTTTCCAGCAAACCAATCGCACGATTATACACACCTCTTGATATTTCGGATTTCGATTATTTGAGGGACCTTGGATTTCCAAGTCAATATCCTTTCACACGCGGCGTTCAGCCAACCATGTATCGTGGGCGTCTATGGACTATGCGTCAGTTTGCAGGAATGGGTACCGCCGAAGAGTCAAATCAAAGGTACAAATTCCTTTTGGCTAATGGACAGACTGGCGTGAGTGTTGCCTTTCACCTTCCCACACTTTTTGGAAGGGACTCCGACCATCCATACTCTCTGGGGGAAGTGGGGAAGCTTGGTGTTGCCGTTGATACACTCAAGGACATGGAGATACTCTTTGATGGCATTCCTCTGAATCAAGTCACAACGTCAATGACAATTAATGCTCCTGCATCCGTGCTGCTCTCAATGTATATGGTTGCAGCTCAAAAACAGGGTGTCTCTTCTGATAAGATTGGAGGTACAATTCAGAATGATATACTCAAGGAGTACATGGCTCAGAAGAGTTGGATATATCCTCCAGAGCCTTCAATGCGAATCATCACCGATATCATGGCATACGCAACTGAGCACATTCCTCGCTGGAACACCATTTCTATCTCGGGCTACCATATCCGAGAAGCGGGCTCTACAGCTGCTCAAGAACTTGCATTTACACTCGCAAATGGTATGGCATATGTTCAAGCCGGAATCGATGCTGGACAAGATGTAGATGCTTTTGCTCCTCGACTGTCATTCTTCTTTAACTCGCATAACGACATCTTCGAGGAGGTAGCAAAATTCAGAGCTGCTCGGAGAATCTGGGCTCGGGAAATGAAAGAGACCTTCAAGGCTAAAGATGAGCGTTCTCTTTGGATGCGATTTCACACACAGACAGCTGGTTGTTCTCTCACAGCACAACAGCCAATGGTCAACGTGGTCAGAACTGCATATCAGGCTCTAGCTGCAGTTCTTGGTGGAACTCAATCGCTTCATACCAACTCGATGGATGAGGCACTCTGCCTTCCGACCGAGGATGCAGTTAGGATTGCCCTTCGAACTCAGCAGATATTGGCATCCGAGAGTGGGGTGGTAAACACAATTGACCCCCTTGCAGGTTCCTATTATGTAGAGGCTCTCACAAACGAGCTTGAAGAAGAGGCCTACAAATACTTTGACAAGATTGAAGCGCTTGGTGGCATCATACCTGCTATAGAGAAAGGCTTCCCCCAGAGGGAGATAGCTGAGGCATCATATCGCTACCAACGAGAGATTGAAACCAAGAAGCGAACAATCGTGGGTGTAAATGATTACATCCTGGAAGGTGAAGATGTAACTATTCCAGTTCTCAAGATAGATCCAGAGGTTGAACGGCGACAAGTAGAGCGAACTCAGAAGATTAGGCGAGAACGTGACAACAAGGAGGTTCAGGAGGCACTTGATGGACTCAGGAGAGCTTCTGATGGCACGGAGAATGTAATGCCTCATATAGTGAATGCCGTGAAAGCATACGCCACCGTCGGTGAGATATGTGATGTTTGGCGTGATGTCTATGGGGAATGGGACGAGCCAAAGATTTTCTAATCGGTTTATGGCCCGCTAGATTCTTTAAGTATCAATTTACTGGGTTTCTTCTTCCTTCAGACTCCACCCATATTTCGGACCTTCATCAACAATCTTGGTCTCTGTTATGATAGTCTGGAGTGTTATCTCTCGTGCACCAAGAGCCTTTGCCACTCTGCGAATAGCCCCCTTGCTAAGGTTGATGAAGATCTCATTAAACACTATCACTGGGATGATGAATGTCATGGCAAGAAACGGGAATCCAAAACTAAACAGGAATGAGAAGAAATACATTGTGAGTTGGGTTTCGCCGCGCGCGATGAGAGGTAGAAAGTGTTGGATGAATGAAACAATCGGGATTGTAAGTAGTGTGAAACCAGCAAGAAGATTACTCCACCAACGCCCAACTCCTATGGTATCAGGGCATCGCCTTATGTTCAACTGACTCTCTTTTAGGTGCATCACAATTCCGGCATCGTTGAGAATCCATGTTGGAATGAATATGACCAGAACAACTGGCAATGTAATAAGAATTCCCATTATAGGAGCTATTGCCTGCCAAAGCACCAATGCTGGTTGTGGAATCGGGTCTAGGGCTCTGAACAGCAGACCTGTGATTGTTTCTGCAAGAATACCGGAGAGAGAAATAGAGAATAAGGCTGGGACTGCAGCTCGTCTTACCATACGCATACCACCAAACTCTCTCCCTGTCTGGATAATGTCAAGATCGTAGGCGGTAGTTCGAATTATCTTTGTGCCTAAAAGAAGGATTGCTGCTGATAGGACACCCAAAAAGATGTAGACTATGATTCCTGCTAGAGGGATTAATCCAAGTAGAATCGTCATTTCTTGTATGATAGTTCCAGGTATCAAGTCCGTCATATCGTATAACACTATGACTTCAAATCGCTCTGTCATCTCTCGTATAACAAGAAATGCAAATATCCATCCTGCGGCTGCAAAGAAAATTGGCAGAAGGAATCGAAGGAACCTATTACCCATATGCTTCCGTCCTCATAAATTGTGAAGTGTATTCAAGATGAATACACAGTGAGTGATAATCATTTCTTTTCTGTATCATCCGACGGATTCTCATCATCGCTGGTCTTCTCTTTCCAGCAATCGATGCATAAGCGGCGTTTAGTGCTCTTTCTCTTTCCATAGGTCACAACTGTGCCGCATTGTTCACACGCCATTGCAGCCTAGCAGTTAGTTTTTGGCTTGATTAACTATATGGAATGGACCTGATTTCAGGAATAGAATCGCTTGAATATTCTACAGATAGCGAGACTCAGCCATAGCTTCTGACTTGGGTGGTTTTCACCTCTAACCATTCTGAGTTCCCATTCGCCTGTCTTTTTTTGTCGCTCAACAAACCAATTCAGGCCCTCCTTGATCTGGGGATGGTCGTTCTTGAAACCAAGCAACGACAATGAATCTAAGGCCGAAACTAGATCGGTAAACCATGCTGGAAATGAGAATCGCTCCCAATATTCAGGCGTTCTACGGTCAGCATATTTGTCCGATTTGAAAAACCGAGAGGCAAGCAACTCTCCCGCGGCGTATGCCTCCTTATCATGTCTATGCTTGGGGTGCGCAGCAAACGCACGCAAGACAGTCCCTGTCATGAGATGCGAGAATGGTTTCTCTCTCACCGGCTGTAATGGTTCAGGCTGATCCCAGACCTCTTGGAACTTTGCTGCATGAGTTCTCACCGGAGCTGCCCACCCACCATCATCCTGCCTTGTTGCTAGGAGCCATTTGAACCCATGTTCAATACGAGAATCCTTCTCATAGCCAGCCTTAATGAGGAGTTCCATGATTGCTGGAGAATATGTATGGGCGTACTGATTGCCATATATCCCTCTAAAATCTCCCTCTTCGGTCTGTTTTGAAAAGAGGTACTCTGCTGCCCTTTTTACTGCGTCATGTTCTTTTGTCATACCGTGCTTTTCGATTAGATAGCTGAATTGACGAAAGGTCTCTATTTGGTCATAATCCTCCGGAGTTCTATATTGGTGAGTCTTACCCGGATACTTCCAATAGCCATCCGGACTCTGTTTTCGAAGTATCCTTTTGGCGTCAGCTGATTCCCAGTGTTCTTTCACATCGCAACAGTCTTCATTGATGAGTTCAGTTTTCGCGAAATGAACAATCATGGGCTCCCCGGAGTTGATGAGAACATTCACGGGATTGTATTTCAGATTCTCAAACCACTCGTGCACCTATTCTTCACCGATACTAATGATGGACAAACGACATGTTGAATCTTCGCAATAATCATGAATAGCACCCAATCTCAATTACAGAGGATATTGATCCTATGAGATCTTTAAACCAGATCTATGAATCTCGGTGGCGCATGCTCCAAGATTTAATCCCTCTGAATTCACCTGAAGTGATGAGTCCTCTCTCTTCCATATTCTCTAAATGCCAACGGAATTCATTCATGCTCAAGACAATATCCTTGGATAGAAGGTGGAATTTCTGATAGAGCGTGGATTCGAATTCTGTTCTAGCCTTGCCAAAAGCCCAGAGTATCTTTTGCTCAATCTCTGGTGACACGGTGCTTTTTGGCACCTTATGAACATTCGAGAGATGTATTGTGCGTGCGTCTGGTGGCATTATGTGAATCACCAGATTCACCTTCTCTAGAGTATATATAATGACCATTACTCATAATTGTAAAGAATTCCTAGTATGAAAGGCTATGGTAACTCAAATTGCAAATTAAGAATTTATAATCATTTATAACGATTAAAATAACCATATGGTGTCCGAAAATACTTTACTATTCTTGTGAGCTAAGATTTACTAGTAGGATTTGAATATGTTGATTCTTGGTGAATTCGAGTGGATTTGAATATAGTAGAGATGCGGGAGAACTTCAAGGAAACCCATAGTACATTTACAACATCTGATGGCATTACTCTCTTCCTAAGGGAGTGGACGCCAACAGAAGACCAATCTAAAGAAACCGCGGTCTTGATACTACATGGAATAACCGCTCACAGCGGCCCATATGGCTTCCTAGGACTCCAATTAGCTTCTATGGGATTTCATACATTCGGTCTTGACCTGCGCGGTCATGGACTATCCGACGGAAACCGTGGAGACTATCCAAGTCGTGAGAGGTTGGTTCTTGACCTTTGTGAAGCACTAGCGTACATAAAGAAGACACACCCAAAGGTTGTGATATTAGGGCACAGTCTTGGTGTCCTTCAGTCTATGCTGATAATGAAAAATTGCTTAGGTCAGATTCATGGTGCCGTTCTTCTGTCAGGCGCACGTGCAATGAAACCGAGTACATCACTAAGTTTTTCCTTCTCTCAAAAACTGAAGATTGTTTTAAGCTCAATTCTAGCCCCCGGCAAACCCGCTGTCAGCTACTACCGAGAAGGGATGACCGGATTAGATGATCCCCTCTTTAATTTTAGATACACGCTTCGGTTTATTCGATTGGTGGATTCGAAGTCCTTGCAATTCCCTGGGGATCTTGGGATTCCAATCTTTGTAGGAGTTGGGGATCAGGATGAGCTGTTTTCAATAGAGTCTGTAAGAGAGCTTTATGATGAGATCCCCGCAAAAGAAAAGGAATTCTATGTACAACCTGGTGCAAAGCATGCAGTCTTTCCTGAAGGGAGCTTCAAACCTTTGATGAGTTGGCTAGATAACCGCTTTCCTTGATGTTTATGGCATTCAGGCAAGCAGTTACCAAGCCTTCAGAAATCATTCCAAATTGTCCTCCATGTTTAGCTTCTAGATTGCGAGAGATATCATCACAATGGCAGCCGCAATCGAGTTTACCACGCCATGACTAGTCCAGCTTGCTATGACATTTCCATCTCTCCAAGCAAACAAAATTCCGAAAACAACCGCAGCTCCGGCAGCAGAGAGACCATATACCAAGCAGAAGAGAATAGGAAGGAATGGCATCATGATCACAACGTGAATTAGTCCAAAGATTCCTGACTGTAGGAATAGCGCAATCACACGAGAGGTTCTCTTCTGAACCTTACCCTGAATGAATCCTCTAAAGAGAATCTCTTCCGCAGGTGTCAAAAATGCGAAGATGAATGAAATCTCGAGCAGCAAATTAATCGGGTATGGAAAGCCATTGGCGAAAACAAATGAAGTGTTTGTGTTTTCAGTCGCCTGACCAGCTAGGATACTCCAGATGAGCGAGGAGTATGTCACAACTGCAATTGCCAATCCTACCAGAATGCCGATAGCAATCTCCTTTGTGATCCCATCCTTTTTCAACCCGATTCCTTCGAATGGGTTTTCTCCACGTTTTGCTTCATATATCAGGAGTATGAAAAGAAATGGCAACGCCATGGGTATAGAGGATTTGCCAACGCCACTCATCAAGACAAGGAATGCTACAAAGAGCATCAAGTAGAGAACCACTATTCCGTAGTATCGTTTTCTTCCTGTCTTTTCAGATTTGAGAGCGTCTTTCTCCTGGCTAAGCTCCATGGCAGGCTTCAGAATGGTGGCTGTGATTTCAGTCATAGATTCTCCTCTCCAACGATTTCAGAAAGCCCGGCGCAGTTTTGCTTACATACCCAAGCCAAAAGAATATTGCAAGGGCAACTCCGAGGAAGAACATGAGTGCAAGTACTTGCCTAATATCACCTCCAGTGGTTATCTCGATGAATAAGAGATAGCCCACGAAGGAAATTGGTGCTAAGACAACAACCATCTGAATAAGTACAATTCCCTTGAGTGCTGGCATCAATGATGGCTTTTTCTTGATTTTTACATAGTCTTTCAGGTTGTTTTGCGCCTGTCCCTCAAGAGAGATGACAAGATCAAATGCGCGTTGTCCCAATGGGGTCAGCTGGTATCTCAAACGTTCATTCTTTTCTATGAATCCTTCAAGTTGTTTCAAATGGTAGTTTAACCTTCCAGTAGAGAGACGAAGTTCGCCCAGAATTTCAGTGTATGACGCTCCATCGGCACCATATGAAATCAATCTGATGACATCACGTCTTGCTGGATGAGCAAGCGCTTCGAAGATAACTGCTTCTATTTCTCGTGACATTGATAAATCACCACATTTACATGCCCAACTTTTACTAAAATGCCTTTTTGACTAAAATTTCTTGACAACCGCACTTGTCAAGGAATCAGGAGAATCCTGCTGCTCACTCTGTGAATATATTGTCAATCTTGGATTTTAGCAAACAATATTGACGCAATCTATCAATGTTACATCAGATTCTGGGAATAATGAATTCCTTCAGAATACGAATGGTGTCAAGCCCGATCTTTCGAACGTTCCCAACGAAAGGCAGGTCAAAACTGAGAACATCTACAAGATTCTTGTATGGGCGTAATCTTTCAATAACTCTCTCAGGTGGTCCACACAAATCCTGCTTGCAGCCGGCGTCTAGCATCTTCTTCCTAAGATCCTCTGTGAATGCCTTGTGAGGCCAATCCTGATTAACGGCATCGAGTTTCCTATTTTCAAAATCATCATCGTCCTCACCGATGACAGCCACTTGGATTCCTGTAGACCAACTTAGATCTTCAAAGTTGCGACCTACCTTTTCACACATTAACCGCATGCGATTCTTTTTTTGTGCGTAGTCCGCACTAGTTCCTTTGATATAATCCACTCCATCTGCATACCTCGCTGCTGTTTCTTCCATCATCGGTGCTTCGAGTGTTTCTGTTCCAACCCAGATCGGAACGCGTGGTTTTTGCACGGGTTTTGGCAGGAACATCGTATCCTTAATCCTATAGAATTCTCCCTCAAAACTTGGTCTTTCCTCGGTCCAAAGGAGATTGATGATCTGCAGAGCTTCTCTCAATTGAAGAATCCTAGTCTTAGTGGAAGGAAATGGATATCCATAGGCTTCATATTCGGGCTGTTTCCAACCCGCTCCTATCCCGAGATCAATCCTTCCTTTGGATGCGTTATCCAGATTAGCTACTATTTTTGCAAGATGAGCGGGATTTCTGTAAGACTGAGAAGTAACCACTGTGCCAAGGCGTATTCTTTCAGTTTGAGGAGTTAGCAACGCTAGGATGGTCCACGCATCATAACATTCAAGCTCTGTTCCCTTTATCCATCCGAAGAAATGATCTGAAACTGTGAATCGATAGAATCCCGCATCTTCTGCTGCCTTCGCTATAGCTACGATGTCATTGTATGTATACCCTATATGAGGTTCGATGTGAATACTAACTTTCAAGTTAGTCACCTGATTGCCTACACGTTCACCAGAATGTCGAGTTGGTGATTATTTAACCCAGCATATCGACGCAAAATTACTAGGCGATGCCTATTTATGTTGGAGATTTCATGCCGCACTCACTTTCGACAAAAGACGATTCAACGCAAGCGGTTGAAACGGAGGATTAGATGTGGCTCAGATGTATAACAAAGTCACCGACGATGTCGTGAACAAGCTTGTTGGTATATGTGGAGAGAAATATGTCACCACCAGCGAGCCTCTTCGACACTCGTACATGGCTAAAGGTATTATGGGGCTGGAAGCTGTTCTCCCTGAGTGTATTGTGAGACCTGCCAATGCGGATGAGGTCTCTAAGATACTCATTGTGGCAAACGAGAATCTAATTCCTGTAACACCTGCGGCCGGTGGACTCAGTGGAGGATTTGCACTTCCGGCAATTGAGCCCGGCGGCATCTATATGGACATGACTCGAATGAATAAGCTAACAGTTGATACCAAGAATAGAGTCATGGTTGTAGAGCCCGGGGTCAAATCCGGCGATGCATGGCGAATTTTCAAGACGCAATACCCTGACTGGGCACCCCCAATTCCCGATGGAGCACCCCCTGCGGCAACTGTACTGGGAGATGCCATCGAGCGAGGTTTCTCACTTGTAACTGGTGTCTATGGTCCGCAGGCAGACATGATAATGGGTCTGGAGGTTGTACTCCCAACTGGCGATATCTTTCACACGGGTTCGTGGGCACTAGAAGGTGCAAAACCATTCTATCGATGGGGCGTGGGTCCCAATCCTGATGGCCTATTTCTTGGCTCACAGGGCTCAATGGGTATCATCACCAAGTGTGCCATCAAGATGGTCCCCCATCCTCACTACAAAACAGTCGTGGCTTATGGTGGCGAAACATGGGACGATGTTGTTGTTCCAGCGTGGGAAATATCGAAGCACGAGATGGGAATCGCCGAGAGGACTGTGATGGTTCAGGGTGGCAACTATGAATTGGTCATGACTCGTTGGCCAAAAGAGAATGTACCTATCGATTATGAGTTCTACAAAAAGATAGGTGTTGATCGGAAATGGATGAACTATGAGTGCTGGGCCTGGACTCAGGAGGAGCTTGATGAAACCCTGAAGGGCATCGATAAGATCTACAAGGACTATGAGATTCGGGAAAAGAGAACTCTACCCAAGCAAGATCTACATCCAAAACAGGTAGCATCCCGATTAAAGAAGCCCAACAAGATAGCGGTCCCCTATTCGCTCTGGCAGGCTGGATTCTTGTTCATCACATGGTATTGTCCATGGTTGGAGTCCAGTGCCATGATGGATGAGTACTGTGCCGCCATGGAGAACTATGGCTTTCCGCCCACCATGTGGGTTGCTTCAATTGACCATGCACGGCAGGCAATTGTCATGCCAATCCTATGCTTCGACAGCACTGAACCCGGAATACTCGACAAGATTCGCGAGTTCAATCTGGAAACCACCAAATCATTTCTGAAGAAGGGGTGGCTCAACTACAGACCTGATCCATTTGTACATGCACCTCAGACCTTCAGTCGGACGAAGGAGTACTACAAGATGCTAGTGAAGTTCCGGAAAGTTCTGGACCCGAACCTGATTCTGCATCCAGGTCGACTAGCCATACCATGGGAATCTGTAACTGATTTACCGAACCCACTCAATGAGTGAGTTTTGAAACCTAGGAGGAAAATAAGTTACAATTCCTAACCTTTAATACACGAAAAGAAACATGGAGGAACGATTGAGATGACAACTCTTGAAGACCTGCGTAGGATTAACGCACGCTGTATTCACTGCCGGGCCTGCCAGTACGCCTATTCTGGCGAACCCGATCGTGAGGGTGAGACTGAGGAGTATACTGGAATGCTCCAAGGGTGTCCTGCTGGTATCTATTTTGGCTGGGAGGGATACTTCAACTCAGGAAAACAGTGGATGGCTAGGGCCTTTCTCAATAATGAACTACCTGCAAGCAAGGAGTTCCTAGAGATCGCAGAGGCTTGTACCACTTGTGGTATGTGCGAGACCCAATGTCCTAATTATATTGATACAGTATCAATTACCGAGGCACTACGTGCAGCGATCATCGAGTCTGGTGTTGAACCACTTGACAAGCACAAGGGTTTCGGTACACGCGTAGGCAATGATGAGATGCGCAATCCCTACAATGAACCTCGTAGTGAGCGCACCAAATGGTATGATGGAGTCGTGGACAACAAGGACGCGAAAGTTGCATACTTTGTTGGGTGTACCGCAGCATATAGACAGCAACAGATTGCAGAACATACTGCCAGTATCTTGAAGAAGGTCGGCGTAGATTTCACCGTACTCTCAGATGAAGTCTGTTGTGGAAGTCCTCTCCTGCGAACCGGGCAGCGAGATGTGTTCAATATGGTCATGAAGGAGAACCTTGAGCTTTTCAAGAACTTCGATCTTGTGCTCTTCTCCTGTGCAGGTTGTTACAAGACATTTAGAAATGACTACCCTGCACAGAGTGGTGAACCGCTTCCTTTCAAGGCGCGACATGCCGTGGAGTATATCTACGATTTGATTGGCGAAGGGAAGATTAAGATTGACAAGCCATACAACCAGACGGTGACATGGCATGACCCCTGCCATAGCATTCGTCATGTGGGAATTGCTATTGAGAAACACATTCTGGAGCAATCAAAGAACTGGCTGCTTGACAGTAGAGCAGCTGAGAAGGCAAAGCAAGAGCACTATGAGGTTCCACGAGTAGTTTTGAATGCAATACCTGGTTTAGAACTTCATGAGATGTACCGGATTAAGGGTGACAGCTTCTGCTGTGGCGCTGGCGGCGGTGTAAAGGCCCAGTTCAGTGACATGGCACTCTCCACTGCAAAAGAGAGGATGAAGGAAGCAGCCTCAACTGGTGCCGATGTCATCATGACCAGCTGTCCATTCTGTGTGACCAATTTCAACGATGCGATTACCGCACTCAAAGAGGAGGAGCAAGCTACAGGCAAAGACCTCTCAGAGCTCGGTTCAAAGATGAAGGTTGTTGAGCTTCTGGAACTCTTGGATGATCTAATCTAATCTGCTCTCAGAGACCCTGCCTTGCGCAGGGCCTTTGAACTATTTTCCTTGAAATACTGAGTCTACTTGAATCGCTCAAGAAACCTATTGACGAATGTACAATTGTCGAGTGTCATCAGTTTTCCTTGAATGCAAATGCTAGCAAAATTATGAATTCCACAACAAGAGCAATCATAATGAGCGCAGGCAGAAAGGATCCATAAAGATCCGTCATATATCCAACAAGAATTGGTCCAATCACTCCCATTGCAGGCCCAAGTGAAAAGAAAAGCCCACTTGCCACGCCAGTGTATTCTGCCCCTACACTCGGTAGATCCATCATCACCACGAGCATTAGCGGCATGATACCTCCACTGATTATTCCATAAATAACAAGCGAAGCCACCAGCTGTAATTCGAGAGTTATAGCAACGAAATATATGCTCAAACCTTGAGCGAACAATGAAACCGCGATGATCGGTCTTCTAGAACCAGTCTTGGCAATCGCAGGTAGGAGAGTACTTCCAATAAGTCCTAGCCATGCAGGCAATGAAGCTAGCATCCCTGCATCGGCGGGGCTTAGCCCTTTTGCCTCTAGAAGAGCTGGCAGCCAGTTTCCAAACCCATAGAACACAAAGAAGGAAGATGAACCTATGATGGCAACAATCCAGACTTCCCTGTGATTAGTCAGAGTACGAAGCATCTCTCCAAGTGAATGCCTTGGATTGATGCGTTCGTCCATTCTTTGCTTCCCTTTCATGAATGCAATCCAAACCAAGGTAATAAGAAGTCCAATTACTCCATAAAGTGAAAATACATTCCTCCAATGACCAACAAATTGGAGTATGAATGAACTAGTAATTGCCAAAGCAAGAGCTGACCCAACTGTCGCTCCTGTCATATATAATCCTGAGGCAATTCCACGTTCTCTCTCTATAAATGAAGATGCCACGACCTTTGCCAAGCCCACCGAGATTGTTGGTCCTCCAAATCCAAAAAGGAACACAGCCAGCAGTAACGTTTCAAAATTGAAAGCAAATGCTCGTAGAATCGATGAGATGGAAATCAAAGCGAGGCCAAGTGTTATCATCATTTTCTCTCCGAAGCGATCAATCAATACGCCAATGGGAACTGAGAGAGGCACATACATCACAACTAGACTACCAAGTATAATGCCCATTTGTGAATATGAAAGAGCAAGGTCTAAAGATATCACATTCACTAGCGGAGGTATAGATGATAAGATCAATCCAAAGGAGAAATACACGAGCCAGAGGAGAACAAGAACTAT
>JBHLQM010000060.1:0-1961 GCA_048884785.1 Candidatus Thorarchaeota archaeon
GAAATGATGTCACTTCATCTGGCATCCACACTTCGCTCTGCATTAGAGGCTCCCCTATTGCCAAAAGTGGTGTGCAGTATATTTGATACACATTCGTCATGGCATTTTGGTGCAGAGATGTTTGTGACCCTTCAGGCCTCTGGTATGATTGCAGAATTCTAGGAACCACCGTTAGCAAGAACTCTCATATTTACTTGCTCTTCAATTGACAATGGTTCGGAGCCCGCACGGCTAACCATTACCTGTATTGTTGGTCTCTCAGACACAAGTCCTTCTCGAATCCTAGAAAAATACTGTTCGCTCAAGACACCGAATCTATCCAGAGCTGGGTCGACTGGGATCCAGCCCTTATCCTGTAGGTAGACTTCGCACCATGCATGCGGCTCAGGTTCTCTTCCTCCTTTGAATAGATGACCTACAACACGTCTTGCAGGTATTTTCACAGCTCTTGTCAATGCTATGAAGAGATCTGCGTGTTCATCGCAGTCCCCTTCCTTCGTTCTTGCCGCTGCTGCTGCACCTAAACGTTCATCGAGAAGTGTCTTGAGTTTAACCCTTTCTCGAACCACCTGCATTGCCAATCGAGCATATGTTTCATCGCTGTTGCTGCTTTCTGCAATTCTCTCAGAAAGTTCTTGTATAATTGAGTCTTCAATTTCCCAATATTTTTGCATTGAGCAATAGGTCCCTCTAAGTTTCTTGAGTTCATCTTCCTGCTCGGAGATATGTTCAAGAAGCCAATCACGTGCGATAGTGTCAATTCTCATTATTACTGTTGGCGAGAAGCTCTCCCCAGGATTTAATTCTGGTATCTTTACAATTGCCACCATATTGCTCTCGGCTTTTTCCATTACCCTAGCTGGTGGAAAGACATCCAATCCTTCCACAAATTGGTTGTCCATATCTGTCAATAGATGCCATATCATCCTACCATCTCGTATTTTTGTTGATCCAAGATTCTGAATATTCGCTTGCATCTCAACTAGAAGTCTCAATTCGGCATCGCCTGATATTGTTTAGTAATGCAGAGCCCAACTCGAATAGATTTATGTGTTATCGAGATGTTTTATTGCTGGCTTTCATGTAGGTTGCAGCAAGTGAGGTTGTCCCATGTCAGATGATGACGAGAAATTTTCAAAGGATGATCAAGACTCAGTAGTTAATAATCTACTTTCGGAGTTAGGTGTTGATAGGGATATGCGGAAAGAGCTCGTCGATTCCGGACGTGCTTCAAGTGACATAATGAAGGTAGCATCAGCTGAGCAGGTCAGAAGAAGGATGGAGATTGAGAAAAGCATCGAACGTCTCCGGGATACTATGAACCTACTTGAAAGAAACATAACTCAAGTTGAAAATTCAATAGATCGGATAGAGAGAGACCTCATCCCGGTTGTTTTGGCATTTTTAGTATCATTAAAGGGCAATCTTGTTAACATTCGAAACGCCGTAATCGATGAAAGCAGACGAGGAGCAAAAACTAACCTTCAGTCAACTTTTGTCACGACGACAGTAAAGCCAATTGTTGAAGAAAGATTCTCACCAGTTGAAGAAAGCCTCAGCAGCGAGATGTCAACCCCGATTCTTGAGAAAATGCGGGAGATTACTGATGGGTTTAAGGACGTGTTGAAACTCACTCTTGATGAGATGTCCAATCTGAAATCAGCTATTGAGGATTTCACTCAGAGGTCAAGCACTGAAATGGAATTTCTGACAAAAGAGCTGAGCATGAAACCAAAAGTCGAAACACCAAAAGATGTCGAGAATAAATTAGCAGAGCTCAGTCGGAAATCTGAGGAACTTCAAAACGAGCTTGACTTATCACTGCAGAAATTAGAGAATCGAGAGGCTGAAATCATCGCGCTTCAAAGCAATCTAGCCGCAACCAAAGTTAGAAACGAGAGTCTGGAGGCGACGGTTGAATCTCTAAAAGCTGCTCCTGTGGCTGATACTGCGCTTGTTAC
>JBHLQM010000060.1:2061-22766 GCA_048884785.1 Candidatus Thorarchaeota archaeon
AAAGTTAGAAACGAGAGTCTGGAGGCGACGGTTGAATCTCTAAAAGCTGCTCCTGTGGCTGATACTGCGCTTGTTACAGAGCTTAGGCAAAATGCCAAGGTACTAGAGGCAGAGAGGAATATTTTGGAAAACAAAATTACCGATACCGAAACAAATCTTCATTTGGTTGAGTCGCAGCTAGCAAACTTGAGGGATGAATTCTCAAAGAAAGAATTGGAATGCGAGGACTATCGTGAGAGAAGTACTAAGCTTCAAGCTGAAGCTGAAACAGTAAAGGATCGACTTGAGGAAGTTGATGAACTAAGAGCCCGCGTCCGTTCTCTTGAATCTGGTGATTCAATGCGTGAACTCGAGAGAACTCGAAGTGAAATTGAAAGACTTAGTGCCAGCAATGAACGATTGAAGAAGGATCATGACGCAATGAAAGCCAAAGTTGAGTATACAGAGGCTAGGCTAAAAGGATATCTTGGTCTAATGGATAGTACAGAAAAAACCAAGGCATTCTTGATTCTCGAAGATAACAAGGAGATATCTCTCCGTGAGATTGCTCGCTCGTTGGGGGTATCCCCTGCTACGGTTTCAAAATGGGTAGACGATTTTGTTCAGCTTGGTATTGCACGTTTGGTTGATGGGACAACTTTGGTATTGGCCATAGGAAAGGATGAAGCATCAGAATAACTAGAATGAATCAATTCTATGCAGGAACTGCGCAACTTCGATTAGCCCATCCAATCTGAAGACCTTCTCATAGAGTTCCTCAATTCCAGTCTTTGACTTCTTGGATTCTTTCAGATACAACTTAACTGCAGGCCGAAGTATTTCTTCAAGGTATGACCTTCTCAAGTTGGTGAGGGATGTTATCAATTCCGAACTGAACTCTTTGTGGTCAAGTGCCATTCGCACTTCATTGTATTCTTGTGTGCATTTTGCTTTCGAATCAAGTATCTTCTCCGTTCCACTTAGCGCCTTTTTTGCTAAAGCTCTGTACTTCGCCTGAGCCTTTTTTAGATCGGAATATGCAAGCAATTTTGTATCGGAGCAGGCATCCAAGAAGGGCACACTTCTTGTAGCCACTGACTCAAGCAAGCCACTAATCTTATTGAGGCTATCCTTATCAGTCATACACGAAACCGTACAACTATACAATTCTCTGCTTTTAATAATGTCTGAATCATATCAAATGGCTAGACCGTAACAGGAATAAGAGATGCGACATGTTTCTGTTACAATGAAAGAGGCTCTACTATATTCCAAAATAAAAGAGGCAGTTCGATGCGACCTCTGTGCACGTAGATGTGTAATAAACGAGGGAGAAACAGGGTTTTGTCGTGTTCGCATTGTCAAGAATGGCATTCTCTACAGCAAAGTTTACGGTTTAATTGACGGTATGGCTCCTGACCCCGTGGAAAAGAAGCCTCTCTTCCATTTTGCCCCCGGATCAAATACTTTCTCAATCAGTACCTCTTCATGCAATTTCAGGTGTGATTTCTGCCTCAACTATCACTCTTCTCAAAGAGAATCTCCAGTGGGCGAAGAGCTTTCTCCTACGGACCTAGTTGGACTCGCCAAGCAATATGATTGTCAGGGGATGACATATACATATACTGAACCAACAATCTTCATGGAGTTGGCGTATGATACAGCGAAACTTGTGCACCATGAAGACATGTATAACACATTTGTCACGAATGGCTATATGACATCTGAGGCTGTTGATTTGATTTCACCTTATCTTGATGCGGCTTCTGTCAACTTTAAGGGGAGCGCTAACAAGGAGTTTTACAAAAGGCTCATGGATGTTCCTAAGACAGATCCGATATTCTCCAGTATGGAGCAGATGAAATCAAGGGGGGTGTTCATAGAAATAACAAATCTGATTATTCCTCAGATAGGGGATTTCCTCGATGACACTCGTATTCTTGCTGAGTGGGTAGTCGAAAATCTTGGCCCTCGAACACCGTTCCATTTCACATCTTTTGCCCCCACGTATAAGATGACACATATTCCACGAACACCTGCTTCCACGCTTGAGCGGCATATCTCAGTTGCGAAAGAGTCCGGTCTGGAGTTCGTGTATTCAGGAAATGTCCCTGGCCATGACTATGAAAATACATATTGTCCGAAATGTGGTTTTCAGGCTGTGGAGCGTTACTCTGTATATCTAAAGAGAAATAGTCTCAGAGAAGACGGACGCTGTCCAAAATGTGGCACAGATTTGGGGATGTCAGGAATCAAGTGGATGAAGGTAGGCCGTGGAAGATCACGTTTCTATTGAGGGAACTGGTATGCAAGTTCTTGGTGTTTCTTGGAAAACCCGTGGTACCAAATACAAATCAGGTCTTAATGTACGGAATTCGCAGGATGAAATCAAATTCCTACCCATCACCCGAGGACAGCGCATCGCCTGGACTGTTCAGGGGCCCAAAAGATGCATTGGAAGGCTTTCAGATGACCAGATATTGAATCCATGTCCATCAAAGCAGGTTGTTCTCAAGGGTGCAAAATGCCCGGAGTGTTCAGCACTTGATTTTTTCGAACCATGTATTCGATGTAATGGCTATAGTTGTAGAGCGAGCAATAATCGAAGAATCGAATGTGAGAATTCGGATTATGTTGTTTATCTTGCAATCTTCAATGATAGTAGTATCAAAGTGGGAGTATCTACCAAGAAAAGAGCAATGATTCGATGGTTGGAACAAGGAGCCGATTACGCAGGAGTATTGCTGGAAGTTGAAGGCGGCAAAATGGCAAGGCAAATTGAGCATGACATAGGCAGGCATCCTGCCATTCAGACAGCTGTATCAAGTGCCAGCAAGAAGAAGTCATTATTATCGAAACTCAGCTTTGATGAGGCAAATTCCATTGTGATGAGTTTTCTGGATTCCTACTCAATTCATTCCACATTTGAAGCTCCCACGCTCATAGATCTTTCAATTCATTATTCACTTGATGACCTTCTCACAGAACCCATCCCATGGCTTCGAAGGAATCAGAAAATACAAAATTTGAAACTTGTTGGTAATGTTCTTGGTATGAAAGGATCCTACGTAATCACGAAGATTGGTAATGCATATCGCATAGCATCATTGAAAAGACTCATTGGTTATTCAATAAATGAGGGGATAGCTGAGCCATTTGAATCTCAATCTGGGCTCTTAGATTTCATATGAGTAAAATCAAAATACCCGTAATATAGCTGGCAGAACAGTATGAATGAGCAAGAAGAAATTGCATTGGTTCGTTACATCTCACTGGTACGCAGAGAAGGTGGAGAACCCATACTAGGAATCCCCTATCGCGAGATGAGCGTCGACCCGGACCTCATTGCAAGCTTCGTCTTGGCTATCATCATATTTGAAAATCGTCAATTGAAAACCTTCACAAAAGAGGGTTACGTCGTTGTAATTGAGGAAGGGAAACATGTCGTAGGTCTCCTAATAGTTGACAAAGTAGAAGATGACGAGCCTTATAGGAATGAACTACGAAAGATTATTGCCCTATTTGAAGAGGAATTTGATACTCAACTTAATTCGTGGAAAGGAGACATTCGTCCCTTTAGGAAATTTGCCCTTGATATTCTTGGCATCTTTCCATACAGGGACTTGGATTGGGATTTGGTACCACACATGGTACAACCTTCAGAAGCTGCACCTGATCATCATACTCCAATTCCATGGAGTGTGGGTGAAACGGATGAAAGGATACAGAATCTTGTAGGGTTCATCAATGGAAAGCGAACAATCAATGAAATAATGGAGGCCTCGGAATATACAGAGTTGGAAACAAGAGCCATATTCTCGATGCTTGATAGATACAAGTGGATTCGACTGGACAGAAAACTGGGTCCCACATCGCTACTTCGGAAGATTGCCAATCCGCCCAGGTATTTAATTGGTGCCTACGGCGACCAGTTGCTTGAGATTGTCGAGAAATTCGATGGAACAAAAACGATTGCTGAGATATGTCAATCCCTTTCTTACTCAGTTGAGGTAGTAGTAACAATTGCCCGTAACTTGATTGATGCAGGAGTGCTGAAATACTATGATTCCAATTAATAGTAAGGCTTATAGTAGTGATTACACCTGCATCTATCTCCTATCTGAGGGCCATACATGTGTTTACAGAGGAGAGATATTCGAATATGGCTGTTGATGTTACCAAGGTTCGGTATATCTCTCTAATTCGTCTTGAAGGTGGAGAGTCGCTTGTTAATATTCCTTATGAGGAGCTCACAGTCGACCCTGATCTTATTGCAGGATTTGTTACGGCCGTAATTATCTTTGCAAAAACACCTATTCGTACAATACGAAAAGCCGCCTATGACATTCTCATTGAGGTTGGCAAAACAACTTTGGTTCTTCTTGTTGTGGATCCGGTTCCAGATGAAGCGCCATACAGAGCGAAATTGAAGAGAATTCTCGATTTGATTGAAGAGGAGCATGGAAGAAGACTAGAGCAATTCGAGGGTGATGTTAGGAGATTTAGAGAATTCGCCATCTCCATTCTCAAGGAGTTTCCATACGATATACCTGATCCAGATATGGTTCCGGTTAGGAAACCAAAAGGAGTTCCGATTCCGTACAGAGTAGGCAAAGTTGACAGTCTGTTGGAACGAGTTGAGAGCTTCATTAATGGCAAGCGGTCAATGTCCGAGATTCTAGATCTAATTGGCATTTCTGAGGATGAAGTGACTGCCTTGGTATCAGTTCTTTCAAAGTATGGTTGGATTGAATTCAAAAAGAGGCTCACAGAGGATGACATTCTTAAGAGAACGGATTGCCCGAAGGCATCAATAGATAGGTTGAAGGGTTCATATGGCATGCCTATCGATGATATCCTCGAGAAATTCAATAAACCCTCTCAGGTGAAAGAGGTTCTTGATTCACTGCCGTATGATAGGAATGCATCTTGGTTTATTGTCAACAAACTCGTTGAATTGAAATGCTTAGATCAGGTAACCTAGGTCGAGTACATCATCTTTTCCTGGAATGCCCACCACATCACTTCTACACTGATGGCAGTGCACAAACTGCTTCAAATAGACACCAGCATCTTTTCTTGCCTGTAGCAATTGCGGAAATGTTGGAGGTATCATTGAAGACATGCAGTCTAGAGGAACAAGAGGTAGTATGTTCTGAAGATCAACTCCTAGATTCGCAAGTGTTGCTGCGAGTTCAACGACCTCATCAGAATTGAGCTTAGGAATGAGAATTGTGTTGACCTTTACATGAATTCCTGCACCTTTGGCACTCACTATCCCTCTAACTTGTCTATCAATAATATCCTTGGCCATCTCGAAACCAGAGCTAATTTTCCCGTCTATAAATGCCCACTCGTAAATCTTTGATGCAGTTGTAGGTCTGATTGAACTCATTGACACTGATATGGTAGAAACTTCGAGCTTTTCAAGGCGCTTGACATTTTTTTCCAATAGAATTCCATTGGTGCTTAAACATAGCCTCATCTCAGGAAATGAATCCCTAACAAGCTCAATAGTTTCAAATGTTTCTTCATTGAACAGAGGGTCACCAGGTCCTGCAAATCCGACAATACGCAAATTTGGTTTTTTCTCAAGATAGTGCGACAGTACAATCAAAGATTCCTCTGGGCCTAAGATATCTTGACAAGAACCCGGCATTGGAATATGGCACGATGAATTCTGGCTTTGGCAATATGAGCACTTTACATTGCAGGCTTTGGCAACTGGGAGGTGTATTCTCTCCCATAATTCGGTTCGTTTGTTGCTCCAACATGGATGATGGACTAAGTGATATGCTAATGTCATTATTCCAAGCTCTTAGATTATGTCTTCAAGTAATCGCGTGGCTTCTCTTGCACAAATCTTTGCATCATTGAAAATGAGGCCTAGCTTGGCATTTTCAGGCGCAGTAACTGTCAGGAGATATCCATGCGATATGGAAATGGTTAATGTCGTTCCTCGTGTACCCTGAATTATGATAGATTTTAGCTCCCCTTGTCGCAACTCTTTTACAGTTTGCTCGCCAACAGCTTGAATACTAGCAACCATAGCCGCAACTGAAACTTCCTCAACACCTGAATTGAAATGACTGACAAAAGGAAGCCCTTCTACCGAAAATATGGCAGCGCCTAGAATTGGAGACTTGTGACTAAGATTTCTGAGTAGAGTCTTTAGTGGTTCCAATCCTTCTTCAGTTGTCAGGCGGGCCAAAGCAAAATCACTCTCTAGTCTAACATTCTTCTTTTTACTAATCATTAGCAATAATCTGAAGGTTCTTTCACGCGTATAAAGCTTAGTAACAGGCTACTCAATTAGACGAACTGAGGTTACGGTATCACTTCGTAGACGTCTAGTTGGTGTTTTCATTACTCGGAGAATATTATCCGCATGCGTATCGAGCCCGGATTCTCTAAGCATTTCAACAAACTCAAATCCTGTGGAGATTGCAAGTCCACGGAGAGGCTTGCCCTCTTTGCAGGATTCCAGCAAATCCTTCGTGGAGACCAATTTGCATCGAATATCCTCTTCTCGATGTTTCTGGAGATGGGAAACTCCCTTGCGCGAAATTCCTCTATTCTCCCTCTGTTCTTCAGTGTAGCTTTTTCGCTTTGATATATTCTCAAGCCTATTGATGCCCTTACTAATTATGTCATCAGATCTTAGATTTGAGCCATATTGCTCTCGAACACTTTTGGTTGTGGATGTCACCAACCATGCGGTTCCATACACTTTCTGATATCTCATTCCCTTGAGGATTTCAGATTCACTGAGGAGCGTGATAGATCTATAGCCCTTATACTCAACTGAAATTGTCCAATCTGGGTTGGCATGATGAACCAAAAGGTCAGGAGTCAATCCCTCACCAGTTGTCGGGACCGTAGTTGATACATCAGGAAAGAGTGTCATAATAAGAGCAAGAAATGCCTCGTGGAAGATATTGTGACGTAGATTCCGAGCCTCTTGAGGGTGTCTCATTCCTGCTTCTCGATATAGTACCGGCATTTCCACTTTTTGGCCTGTTCTTTTCTTGACTTCATTTCTTGTTGTTAAACGTCCTCTTCTATGATTCTCCTGTACCAGCCTCACGGCAGCCTCGAAGCCTATAAGGCCAAAAATGACTTTACCTAGTGATTTATTCTCAGTTCCTCTTCGCTTCGCCTCATCCTCTGCCCACTTTATCACTTCTTGAGCTTCGCTTCCTAGGAGTTGTATTATCGAACCCATTTTGTCATGAAGCCCATACCTATTGATGTGATTCCTTAGTGATGTGCTATATTTGACTCGTTTTCCCAAAGTATCTCCTCATGTGAACTGTCAACTATTGTCTTTCATGAACTAGAGAATATCCTTGATGAGTTTCACTTCTTGGGTTTCTTCGTTGAATGATACAAGATCTGCGTTTCGCAAGTCGTGAATTGCTTTGATTACAGCGGTTGGCATTATTCCAGTGCTAGATTCTATATTCTTGCGAGATATTGCAGTCTTTGTATTGTGAAGTGTATACAAGACCCGAGCATGGGGCTTTCCGCCAAAGATTTTCTCAATTAGTAGGATGTAGATAGCTAGAAGATCACTAACGTCTACTTTCTCCTGAAGCTTCTCCTTTTCAGCCGCGGTTTCACGGTATAACTCGGATACTTTTTCGAGCTGTGCATTTATTTGATTCATTTCAGTTCGCAGCTCATCTCTCTCTCTTCGAATTGCATCAATTTCCTGATCTTTATTCGCTGCGGACTTTGCTATATCCTCTTTCAGAGTATCGGCTTCTCTGGTCCTTTCGGCTAAGCTCTCCTGAAGGCTCTCTAGCTTGGCTGATTTCTCCTGCAATTCGGCTTCGGTTTCTTTAAGCTTTTCTTCAGCAGCCCACGATTTCTCCTCTGCTTCTCTTCTTGAAACTCGAAGTTCTTCTGCTTCTGCCTCAAGTTTCTCAAGTTCATCAAAAGCTTTGAGGGCTTTTGTCTTTAGCTCTTCAAATAACGACTCTAGTCTCTGCTTATCAGATGACATGTTGACTCCTCCTGATTGAGAACAGTTTTCTGCCTTAAATCAGTTTCACATTGTACTCATATGCCTTGCTAATAATATATGATTTGTATTTCTCTTTCAAATCCTTAAGTGGAAGCCCAAATGACTTGAATGACTCGAGCTCACCTTTTCTCTTCTTACGGAGCATTATTTCATTTTCTTTACTTAGATACTTATCCCCCTCTATAGCTGGAATACTTCGGTTTTGGTGTGCACAAGTAATATCTGATTTGCTCAAGGCTTCCAATGAATGCTCAATTTCCTGCAGCATTCCCCCGCGGCTCCAGAAATCGGAAGTTGTCATTCCAATCAAATGGACCTCCGGAGTCGCAAGACCCTGTATATTAGAGAGTTCTATTGAGTTAGATCTTATTGTCGAGAAGATTCTCAATGACCATGGAGATAGGTCAACCAGGATGAAAATGGGTATCTCATTATCAGCCAGTCTTCTTATCCATGCTCTCATATTCCGACCCGGCTGTCCGAAAAGTGAGCCGACCCCTATCCTGAGTTCATCGGGTAGATTGAGTTCGATTAGGTTTCGTGCCATTGCTTCTTTTTCAACAAATATTGCGGCATCAATGTTGATGTCGTGAATCCTTACATCAAAAGGCCTACTTGAGATAAACCAGCCGTATTCACCTGCTTGATTGCAGTTCAATTGCTTTCCAGATAGATCTGTGAGGGTCACGTCACCAAAGAATGTACCTTTCGGTGAGCTCACAACTCCAAATTCCTCGCGAGGCACAGATTGTCCTCTAATTCTCAGAATTCTTTCAACCAATGTAATGATGCGGTTTGTTTCATTTTGACTGCTTATCTTGAGTGTATCTTGGACTCGCTTGACTTTATTCATGTAGTAAAAATCTCGGAGTGACATTGACATACCTTGGTCCAAATGTTCTCGAAAACGTGATAATCCGTAGACCAACCCTGCGATTGTCCGGGCGCTTTCCACCTTTCTTCCATCTATAAATGATGGAGTATCGTCAATTGATGTATAGCCTGTTTCAGGCACGTACTGCACATTCTTCTTTGAGGAGCCAAAGTACCCTATTTCAGGAAATTCTCCTTCCTCTATTGTTTGGTGGAGGGTATATAGGATATGATCTATGATTTCCATCACCTCCGTGGAAGAAATGTTAAGGTTCTTAGACATCATTTCATTCCACCTCCTCTGGAAACAATTCTGAGAGGTTCACCTTCTTTGAAGCGCTCTCTTCGAGAATTTCAGATATGAACTGGTAATAGCTACGAAGCCTGTTCTCTCTCTTTATGCTGCTATGAATTCTATGCCGACGTTTCACTTGTTCACTTAGCCTTCTTAGGCAATCCTTCATCCCAAGTTCAATCTCGCGCCTTATTTCATCGACATCTGCAATGTATTCTTTCCCAACTGTTTTGAAAGGCACTTTGGTAGAGCAAAGATGTACAAAAAGTGATAGAGGATCTTCCATTCCAAAGCCGTATGCTTTCATGTTTAATTCCTTAATCACCCGGCTTGATACATCTGAACCCTCATCATAAAGAAGTGGAATTCTATTTGCAAAACGGTACAAATTCACGCCATTGGCAAGATTTCCGCCATAGGCGGCTCCGATTTCGATGACGAAGGGATGCCCTTGATACACAGAAGGTGATCTTATAGAAGTTGCAATAAACTCCGGCTCCAATCTTTGAATTCCTGCTCTAAACGCCTTTTGGCCTGCGGGAGAAAGGGCCCTTGAGGTGGGAATCATGAACCCATCAAAAGTTGAGAGTGCATTAATCAGCTCTAGTAAATCTTCATTACTTAGATCCTTTGGCTGAGTCTCTGAATTCAGCCCTGCGTACAAGAGAAATGCATCGGAAGTTGACTGTCCAATTCTTTGAAAAGAATTGATTAGAAAGGACTTCAAATTGCCGCTGCGCGAGTTTCTAATCATGTATTTCAGCATTTCAATGTCGGTGCCGTGTGGATGGGGCTTCACTTCTTTAGGACTTGGTGGAAGTGTTTCAATGACTCTTTCAAACTCAAGCAAGTCCTTATCAGGGGTTTGGAACCAAATTGATGAGTACGGAACTATCAAGCTGGTCTTGCTAAAATAATCTAAGATTCTTCTCTTGCTCCTCAGCCAATCACCCTGAAGGCAAAACGATATTGTTGTTCCATGGTTGATGGGAGTCTTAGGAAGATCTATTTCAGAGATGATATCCGTTTCGTTTTTCTCTACATCAAGTTGCATCTTCATTGAATGAAAGACATCTTCTCCCGTTATGCCAGTAACGATCTCGATTGGTTTTTGTGTGGTGACTTGACCATAGAGAAGGGCCAAACTCCCCCCTAATCCAAATGTTCCTCTGCTCTGCTTATGTGTAAACTTCGTTCCTGTTAGCATCTTGCCAATCAATTTTGGAACATCTTTCCTTCGAATTCCAGAACCATTATCCTGTACTACGAGTCTGAAAATTCCTGATCCAGAAGTTGCTAGATTGATTTGGTCTTTTTGATTTATTGCTGATAGTTTCACATTAATCTCTGGAAGAATCCCCACTGCTTCACAAGCATCTAGACTGTTTTCTACAAGCTCTCGGATTGAAACATATAACGAACGAGCAGGATTGTCAAAACCAGCTAGAGTTCGATTTCGATAGAACCAAGCTGAGATAGACAGCTCTGTTATTTCAGGTTGAGAAAAGGTACTGGAAAGCAAAGGAAACTCACACTCAGGATGCTACATCCCAGTGTGTCACTATGAATGCAGGTATTACGTAGAAAACATGCTGTAAATCATTGGCAATGTAAAATAGCCGAATATGATCATGATAATAAGTGCTGCAGTAAGAACCGCCCATAGTTCTCTACTCCATTTCACTACAGTTCCGCCATCAAATGGCTGAAATGGTATCATATTGAATGCTCCAAGAATGGCATTGAGTATAATACCCGTCTGAAATATGAAATAGACGGGTGGTGCAATACCAAGGCCACTTATTGTCAATAGTATCGAAAGCAGTGCAAATGCCACTGCAATAATGAGATTTGATAGTGGACCTGCTACATTTGTCTTTCCGTCTTTTTCAAGGCTATCCGCACCACTCGTAAAGACGACCCCTGTACCAAATATGGGAATGGAGAATAGAATGGCAATTGCCGATAGATAGTAACCAGATGTAGTCATACGAAACTCAGCCCACATTCCATAGTGTTGAGCTGTGAATTTGTGTGCCATTTCATGAACAAAATATGCTAGAAGCAAACTGGACACAGTGGCTAATGGAACCCACCAATATCCAATGGCTACAAGGAAAATCAGAGCTTGGAATGCCGATATGATACCTGGAACCCCTATGTAGTTCGACTGAAGAGAAATACTGACGAGAATTACAAGAATGGCTGATATCGTGAGGTCTCTCTTCTCTTGGTTGGAAAATCGGCTCTTTCGGCGTCTTGCTCGCTGCCTTCGGGGTACTTCTTGCCTTTGTTCAACCAGAACATCTTCATCGGGTTCATATTCATCTACAGTGAGAGAGTCCTGAACCTTTCTCTTGGCTCTTTCCTTGGCGAGATGTATTCCAGGGCAACCATGTCCTTCTGGCAATCGATGGTCTGTGCAGTATACTCCGTTGCAGTACGGACATGTGAATCCAAGGTCATCCTGACCGCAGAGAGAACACCGAACCATCGAACAATCACCAGTATACTATGATAGATGCCTGTCACATCCAACAATTTTTGATTGAAAAGCCTATTCCTAATGGCCAGATGCAAAAGTGAGTATAGATATACTCGGAAAGGACAACCCTTAAGTGATGTTTTCCAAAGGTCGATTCCCGGAACACGAGTTGGAGTGACGGCTATTGGACTATGACGTTGTAATAGTTGGCAGTGGTCCGGCTGGAATATTCTGTGCTCTAGAGTTAGTAAAACACAAACCTGATTTGAGAATCGCTATGATTGAGAGAGGAAAGAGCATAGAGACCCGTCATTGTCCAAATTCCATCGCATCTCGTGGGTGCACAAAATGTAATCCTTGCGCAATTCTTGCTGGCTGGGGCGGCGCAGGAGCTTTCTCTGATGGAAAGCTAACGATTTCAACCAAGGTGGGAGGCTGGCTTGATGAAATCATTGGAGAGGGAAATCTCGCCTCGCTGATTGACTATGTGGATCAACAGTACCTCCTATACGGAGCTTCAGAGAAGCTCTATGGTACTAATGAGGATGATTTAGAGGAATATACTAGAAAGGCTGCTCTAATTGGCCTTTGGTTGATTCCTCAGAAAATACGTCACATGGGCCGTGAGGGTTGTATTGAAGTCATTGGCGGAATGTATCAATACCTGAAACAGCATATCCAGATTAAGCTTCAAACAGAAGCCAAAGATATCCATGTAGAAGGGAACGCTGTAAGCGGTTTGGAAACGAATGGAGGAGAAATTATCTCGGCACAATACGTGGTAGCCGCCCCTGGACGTATAGGAAACAACTGGCTATCGCAACAGGCAGAGCGTCTTTCCATACACAAGGAAAACAACTACGTCGACATTGGTGTGAGAGTTGAAATTCCCGAACCTGTTATGGCCGAGATTGCCTCCAAGCTCTATGAGCCTAAACTAGTCTACTATTCAAAGCGTTTTGATGATAAAGTGAGAGTATTCTGTTTCAATCCTGGGGGCGTTGTGACTACAGAATACTATGATGACATTCTGACAGTCAATGGGCAATCATTTGCTAATGAGAAAACTCAGAACACAAACTTCGCCCTGTTGGTGTCAACGAAATTCACTGCTCCATTTGATGCGCCTATCGCATATGGTCAATCGATTGCGCGTCTTGCGAATATGCTAGGTGACGGGGTACTTGTTCAAAGGCTCGCTGATTTAAGGCGAGGAAAAAGAAGCACCGAGGAGCGTATCGCACGTAGTCCCATCAAGCCAACATTACCGAGTGCATGTCCCGGTGATCTTAGCTTTGCTTTGCCATATAGGCATCTTACGTCAATAATGGAAATGCTTGAGGCGCTCGACAAGCTTTGTCCAGGAGTTGCCGATGATGGAACACTTCTCTATGGTGCTGAAGTCAAGTTCTATTCCTCGAGATTGAAGCTCGGTCCAAACCTAGAAACTGACATTGGCAACCTTTATGCCGCAGGCGATGGGGCCGGAGTTACACGAGGTTTGATGCAGGCATCTGTGTCTGGAGTCGTAGTGGCACGTGATATTCTGGCAAAAGAAGGAATCAAGGTGAATTAGATTTTCTTTCCCTTGTCATAAAGCTTATATACCAACTGTTCACTAGTGACTAGTGAACAACTGGTCCCTAGTCGGACCAGCTGACATCACGTGAACGGGAGCCCCTCAGTGACTCCAAAGACGGTTCAATCCGTCGGGGCTCCCCCCGGGAGTGAGTATTATGATTGATGATGACTTTGACAAATTAGTTAGGAATATGTTCGAGCGATTCTTTGGTGGATCAATTAGATTTGGATTTGAATCTCAAGATGAGGTACTTAGAACACCTCAAGATAATATGGTAGGTCCAGAAATCTCTTCTGAGAATGGTCCGTTGATTGATGAAATAGACCTTGGCAATGAATACTTGATAGTTGTTACATCAAATGAAGCCGAGATGGCTCCTGTCGCTCAGATTGATGGCAAATACCTTACATTAAAGATGAATGACATTTCAGAGAAACTAGTTGAGATTGAAGTAGCATTCCCAGTTAACGTGATGGCTTCTTCAATGACCTATAGAAATGGAGTTGTAGAGATTAAGTTAGTGAAAGCTCTTGAAGGTAATGCAGATAAGAATGAGGGTGTCATAAGAATAGTTGAGTAGGAGATAAGGAAGATGAGTGAAAAATCGATACGTCTCAAAGTGGCTGCGGCAATGCCAAAGGATCAGGGTCGAGGCATTGTCCGATTAAACTCGGATGTAAGAAACGAACTTGGACTAAGGTCGGGTGACTATGTTCTGATTAAAGGCCAGAAAGAAACCGTTGCAATAGCTTGGCCTGGTCTTCAGGAAGATGAAGTATTGGATATGGTTCGAATGGATGGGCTAATTCGAACAAACTCAGGTGCGCGCTTGGGAGAAGTTGTCGAAGTCAGCAAAATTGAGATTCAGGAGGCTGCAAGAGTCACGATTGCACCAAATCAGCATATTAGATTCCAGCCCGGCTTTGACAACTATGTCAAGCAACAGCTGATGAACAAGCCGGTCACACGTGGTGATACGATTCTTGTCGCATCGATTGGTCGGGGTCTTCAATTCACTGTTACGTCTGCACACCCCGGGAAACATGTAAGAATCTCTCCAGCTACAACTATTGAGCTAAGAACCGAGCCTGTAAAACCTGAGGATGTTACCATCCCGCAGGTTACCTACGAAGATATTGGTGGATTGGGAAAAGAGCTTCAGAAAATTCGAGAAATGATAGAACTTCCTATGAAGTCTCCAGAGCTCTTTAAGAGATTAGGAATCTCTCCTCCAAAAGGAGTTCTTCTGCATGGTCCTCCTGGAACGGGCAAAACTCTGATTGCCAAAGCTGTTGCAAATGAATCTGGTGCCAGTTTCAAGGTAATCAACGGGCCTGAGATCATGTCTAAGTTCTATGGTGAATCGGAGCAAAAATTGAGGGAAACGTTCGAAGAGGCCGGCAGGAATGCTCCTAGCATAATCTTCATTGACGAGCTCGATAGTATTGCACCAAAGCGTGCTGAAGTTACTGGTGAAGTGGAGCGAAGAGTAGTTGCTCAATTATTGGCTTTGATGGATGGGCTTGAAGGACGAGGTCAAGTTATTGTAATCGGAGCTACGAACAGAGTAGATGATATTGATGAAGCTCTTCGAAGACCAGGAAGGTTTGACAGAGAGATTGAGATTGGAGTACCCGATAAAATGGGTCGCTTAGAGATTCTCCAAATTCATACTAGGGCAATGCCTTTAGAGAAAGATGTTGAATTATCAAAACTTGCAGCTATTACGCATGGATTTGTAGGGGCTGATCTTGCCGCCTTGGCACGAGAAGCTGCAATGCAGGCCCTACGAAGAGCACTTCCCCACGTTGATCCCGAGAGCGGCGACATTCCCTCAGATGTGCTAAATAGCCTCTACGTGACCCAATTAGACTTTGAGCTTGCAATGGCTGAGGTTTCACCCTCTGCACTACGAGAAGTATTTGTGGAAAAGCCGAACGTAAAGTGGGATGACGTAGGTGGTCTCTCAAAAGTGAAGTCCCAGTTATCAGAAGCTATTGAGGCGCCGTTAAAGCATCCTGAGGTGTTTGAAGAGATGGGAATTCGAGCTCCTAGGGGTGTGCTGCTATTTGGTCCGCCGGGGACTGGGAAGACGCTTCTCGCAAAAGCTGTTGCCACTGAGAGCGAGGCCAACTTCATTTCAATAAGAGGCCCAGAAATATTCAACAAATATGTTGGGGAGTCTGAAAAAGCGGTTCGTGAAATATTCAAGAAAGCGCGACAGACTGCGCCATGTATTCTATTCTTTGATGAGATTGATGCAATACTAGGATCACGCTCTGAAAGGGATGAAACAGGAGTTAGCAAACGAATTGTAAACCAATTCCTTGCAGAAATTGATGGGATGAAGGCACTTCAGAATGTACTCGTAATAGGCGCCACTAATCGTGCTGATATCCTCGACCCTGCAGCATTGCGTCCTGGTAGATTCGATTCCGTAATCTTCGTTCCCCCGCCGGATCTCGAAGCCAGAGTTGAGATTTTGAGGGTTCATACAAAGAACATGCCTCTGGAAAAAGATGTAAATCTGGAGGTTCTTGCCGAATTGACCGAGGGATTCTCAGGCGCTGATATTGAAGGACTTACAAGGGAAGCAGCAATGGCTGCTGTCCGGAAGGATTGGAAACCCAAACCTGTTTCCATGGCCCACTTCAAAGAAGCATTGAAGGAAATCAGACCAACGATTTCAGAAGAGGATGCAAAGAGATTCCTCCAAATTGCTGAAATGGTGAAAAAACGTCAACCTGAGAAGAAAGATGCAATCCTGCCCCAGTATATGTGAGCATAGTTGAGAAAGACCTGCCCTATGAATACAGGATAATCAGTATGGGGCAGGTCAATTTTCTGAACTCAGGATTCCTGGAAAGGAAGTAGTATCTCATTTGCACCTCATTCACATATTGCTTTGAAACCCATTCCTTATTGAAAAGACAATTCGTACATTCCAGATACTCTTTTCAACTAACTTGATTGTATCTTCTTTGACCGGAGGTCGTCAATATGGGCGCCTTTTACCCAATTTCACCACTTGTAGCTATAACAAACACCAGCTACTCTGCTCAAGCTGGAGTTATGGACGAGATGTGGGCCTGCCGAGTGGTTAGAGGAAAGAAGATAATCGTAGAGAAGACTATCTCAGAGCTGGATTTGGAGAGTTATGTGGGCGTAATCTATGGCCACATTCGAGTTGAGGGTCTGAGTCGCCATGCCGTTGCGCAATGCGCAGGACGTCTCATGCAATTCTCACGAAAATATCAGCAAGCAGGAGTTGCTCCTAATTATGAAATTCCGGACTTGTTTTATGATGAAGCAGGTGAAGAAGTAACAGTCGAAAGCCTATCTTCAAGCTCAGACATAGTGATGGAAGAGTCAGCAGAAGTATTTTCGCACGCTCCAGTTGGACAATTGCCAACTATAACACCTCAAGTAGGAAAAAATGCATGGAGCTACGTTGCAGAGTCTCACGGAATTATGATATGCGAGATGGCAGCGTATGCGGCATCTTTACCTGAAGGGCATCTAACTCTAATGTTTGAAGGAGTTGCTGATGATCTGATACGTAAATGGATCCATCCTGAGGATCCAATGGTTCTCCCAATCAGGTTTGGGGAGATGATATTTAGTTGTTCAAGTGATAGTCAGCTACCCAAAACAGGGACGTTAAATGTTTCAATAGAAACTCAGGGATGCGAATTTCTCAAGGCCGCCAGAGAAATTGATCCAGATGGAACAAAGCTACCTCGAGGATATCCTTGTGCATTTCATGAAATACTTGCAAGGAAAGTTTCAGAGGTCACAGACTTGAAAATAGGTGTAAATACATCTTCAACTGGATGTATTGTAACTATGTCCTTTGAATAGACAAACAACTGATATGCAATAATCTTAAAATGCCATGCGCATTCCATCTCCTGATGCAGAGACTTGAATAGAAGGGTCTCGGTCTGGGAGATTTTAAAATGTCCTATCTCACTTGGCGTGAATATGTTCGCTCCGGACCAATATGTCTGGGCGTCCTACTGATTATTGCAGGTGCAATAATGGTACTATTACCCACCATGGGAATTGTACTTGTGCCTGAATGGGACCAAATAATTGGAGCCATTCTTGCAGTCGTTGGTCTTGGATTTGTTGTGTGTGGATTCTTCTTTACAAAGAAGAAGCGGGATTCAGTTCTCAAACCGGTTAGCACGCGTCTTGACGACACTCCCCCGCCTCCTCCGCCGCCAGATTAAATCCAAAGTATCAAGGTTCTTTGAGTGAGCCCCGTGGCCAGAGCGATGGTCCGGGACTCACAAACTTCTGTTTTTTTCGTTTCCTT
This sequence comes from Candidatus Thorarchaeota archaeon, assembly GCA_048884785.1. Taxonomy (GTDB): domain Archaea; phylum Asgardarchaeota; class Thorarchaeia; order Thorarchaeales; family Thorarchaeaceae; genus MP5-2226. Next base: position 19,626 of record JBHLQM010000060.1, read on the forward strand.
GCATCTCTATTTCATCGCGCAAATCCTAATATGTGGCCGAGTGTGTGATTCAGTAGAATTGGATTTGGGATGGGACAAATTCGATGAAATTCCTAGAGTATCGCGATAGCCAATTTCATGAGTGCGCAGGTCAACCCGCCACTGAGATATCACTGAAGATTGATGACACTCAGAAGAAGCTCATTCTCACTGTTCCTGGAGGTGTTAGCATGATAAACAAGCGCTCTGCCGAAAGAGCGGCTCGAGGCATCTCCAAGACGGGATATAGTAGCAAGAGTGGAGCAACACTTGGTAGAGGGTATGAGCTTGTTATTGAGGGTCATGGTGGGGCTTTACCTGATCGCCTCAAACACTCGCCACGTGAAGTCTACTAGTGCATGCATCAACGGTTTCACGAATGTGGGTGAGCCTGCTTGACAAATGAAGGATTCAGAGGAGAGATATGAGATATGTCTGAGGAGGACATTAGGAGAATCGTAGAAGAAGCAACTAAGGAAGCCATGAAACAGTCATATACTGAGGCAGGAGTGAAATTTCTCGAAGCTGCCAGAGCAAGCGAGCAGAAGGGCGACTTTGCAGGCTCTGAAAATCTTCAACGTCAGGCCGGTGAAAACTTTTGGAAGGCTGCAAATGAATACAGAGCATCAAAGAGCTTCAAAGCCGCGGCAATCAACATGTGCAAGGCTGGAGATGTATATAGCGAACTTGGTGATGCAGATAATGCAACTAGGGCTTATGAACAGGGTGCGTATGATCTCTATGGAGCTTCAGCTGAACATCTGATGTGGGGAGAGGATGCGGAAACCAAGAAAGGGACCGCTCTCGCAGTTACCGGCAGCATGCTGTTACTCATGATTGGACGTGACTCAGATGCGTTTGCGAAATCTCGTAAGTTCGCAGCTGAGAATGCATCTCGCTTGAGATTCCCGGGTGTTGTTAGGCTTAGTCAAATCCCTCAGATGCTTGAGAGTGCAATAGGAGCACTTGATCTGACTGCTTTTGCAGATGCTGAAACTGCAGCAGTAACTGAATTGAAGGCCGCATTGGCTGGTGCAAACGCTCATGAATTCAATGGTTACGTGGACAAGGGCGTCGAGATGGTCCGGGAGATTCTCCGTGGGAAGCTCAAAGTCCCGAAAATATCTTCTCAGCTAGAGCTTCCGATTGATATGACGTTCAAAGAGGAATTTCCAATCCGTGCCATCATTGAGAACAAGGGTGAAGGATCTGCCAAGAATGTGAAACTTGAGTGGCACATTGATGATGGATTGAAAGTACTGTCAGGCGATGCTAAGTCGTCATCATCACTTCTGAAGCCTGAAGAATCAATCTATCTTGAGTTGCAGGCAAAGGCAATTGCGGATATGGAGGGTTCTAGGGAATACAGTATTCTGGTAAGAGGCACCTATTCTGACGATTTGAACACTGAGTACACACTTCAAGTTGGTCCGGGGACTTTCATTCTGAAGGATTTCAAAGAGACTGAGAAACTTATGCAGGATGTGGATGTTACTGAGGGACGGATCAGCCTTCTGTACCCATCAATTGATTCATCATCCTTTGAGGCAGAACCTTTACTGAGAGTTGTTTCCGCACTGGAGTCCTATCTTGCTACTGCAAGAAGTGAAATCGACAAGAAAGAACTTGGACCAGCAAAGGCTCGCATCTCGGTGGTAAACTCTATCGTTGACAATGTTGATTCTCTCCTTGCAGATGAAACTCTCAAGAATCAAATTGAGAAAAGACGGGCGGCTGAGAAGCAAGAATACGCAAAAGAGCTATTAGCCTCAGCCAAAAAAGCGGCATCGCTTTCATTCGATGACGAAATCATGGAGCTAGATGCGGAGAGGGACACTCTTTTTGCCCACTGGGATGAGAAGGCTGAGAGCAGGAAAACAGTATGGCAGACCCTAAAGAATGCTGATGATAGAGTATCGGAATTGATTCGAAAGCTTCAGGCGATACAAAGCGAAATGCCATCGGCAGCAACGACTGATGACCCTACCCTGGCTGCAACTAGAACCAAGATTCGTACATCTTTGGAAACCCTTGGGGAAATGGCATCTTCTCTGCGGCTAGAGATTGGAAAAGCTGTAAACGAACCTGCAATTGCTTCCAAGGACCGCCCAGATGAACATCCAAAGATAGCGAAGGCAAAGGAATCTCTTGAGTCTGCCAGAAGAGCAGTCAATCACTCAATTGACTCACTAATTGGAGAACCATGAATCACTTTGCATGTTTGTTCATGAACCCCTCAAGCCTATTCATAGCTTCACTGATCATATCGGGAGGAGGCAGAAATACGCTTCTGAAATGTCCAGCTCCGTAGTTCGGATCGAATCCCGACCCTGGAACAAATACGATCCCTGTTTCACTTAGCACATTCTTGACGAATTCAGTATCGTCTGGCCACCTTCCTTCAAGTTCAATTTTAGGCATGATGTAGAATGCTGCCTCAGGAAGTCGCGTTGATATGGAGTCAATTTCATTGAGCCTCTTGTGTATGAGGTCTCTTCTTATTCTGAGTCGGCTCATGGTTTCTGTAAGATGTCCTCCATCTCCTCTGAGAGCGGCTATTGATGCAATCTGTGCAGTTGCATTAAGGCAGATTCTCACCCTGGCTTGACGAATCATGGCATCATAAAGAGGATTTAGTTCGCCGTTTTGGTCGTGGAAATAGGCATATCCGACTCTCCATCCAGGGGCGAGATACACCTTACTTACGCCATTGAAGCCAATAACTGGAACATCTCCAGCAATTCGTGCCATTGGTGTCATAGCCTCATCATATGTGAGCTGGTCATAGATTTCATCAGAAATTAGAGGCAGTCCATACTCTCCTGCAATTGAGACTATTTCTCTTAGCGTCTTTTCATTATACACTGAACCAGTTGGGTTGTTTGGATTGATAACTAGGATTCCTATCGTCTTATCATTAATCTTACTGCGGAGGTCCTCTGTATCAGGATTCCAGTCTTCTTCTTCAATGGTTCTGTAGGTTGTGGGAATGCCTCCAAAGAATCGGACATAGCTGATGTATGGGGGATAGGCTGGACCTGGAATTAGCAATTCGGATCCTGGATTGATTAGCGCTCCCGTAAGGAATTGAATGCCCTCCGAAACACCAGCAGTCACGATAAT
>JBHLQM010000061.1:0-2212 GCA_048884785.1 Candidatus Thorarchaeota archaeon
ACTCCTCTCTATTATGGATCTATGCTGAAAACATACAGATAGGAGCATTCTTCATCTTTGGTCTTGCTATTGCAATGCCATACCTTCGTCGCGTCGGTTTCAAGAGAACTACTTCTTATTTGATTGTTATCGGATTATTCCTCTCAACCTATCTGCCCCTTCTTGTCACGACAATCCTAGAATCATTGAACTTGACCCAACAAGTTGAGTCGCTGAATTGGTTAGCATACTCAATCATTCATATTGGTGCTGGTTCTCTTTCTGCAATGATGGCACTTCTGGTCTATGCATTCTATCGTGCTAGGCCTTCGGTTGCTCATTATCCATTAATGATGCTCTTTGTGGTTTGGTGCGGCGTTGCACTAACCACAGTTGCATCCTACTTCTTCTTTAGACTAATTCCCTCTGAGGAGTCGACAACACCTTATTTAGTGGGTAGCCTCTTAACAATAGGATTTCTATGGCTCATTGAAAAGCGAATCATAAATGACATAGAAGAGCGACAAAGGTCTCTTCATCAGATTCTTACACATGGCGTAGGGTTGTTAGCAATTGTCATCTTCAGTGGGATTTTGAATATTGCCTTCCTTGGTCTATCACCTGATCAAATGGCCCTTGCAACCCACAATGCTGTCTTCTTGGCATCCAATTTCGTCGTTATGTTCGCATTATCTTATATTGTCTTCCTGCTGGCGAAGAAAGCTGCAGGTAATTTCTCATTTGAGATTGCCGTAGTGAGCTTCTTGACGTTTTGGATAACCTCCAGCACTCTAAAGAGTATTTTCGGCCCTTGGACTCCTGGCTTCTGGGTTTCTGAGATTCTCCTCTTTATCGGTCTTCTCGTAGGCCCTGCTATCTTATCCATTCTCTATCTGCAAGCTACCCGGCAAGGTGAAGAGTTGCACAATCGTGCCAAGCTATACGCAGACCTTCTCATGCATGACATCACCAACTATAATCAGATGACTCTAATGACCTTAGAACTTCTAGCTCGTGGGGATATCACCAAGAATGATATGCACCGGTTGATGTATGATGCCCAGATTGCTTTATCTATGGCTCGCCAGTTAATCGAAAATGTAAGGTTGCTCAGCGATGATGCAGCATGGACTCGCAGACCTGTAGAACCGATTGATCTGGTCAATATGACTGTTCACGTTTTAGATACTGTAACCAAGAATCCCCGAAAACCAGACGTTCTGGTTCGATTTAACCCTCGAGTGTCACATGCATACGTTCTAGCAAACGGCCTTTTGGGTGGGGCGATTCTCAATTTAGTATACGCTGCAACAGAACTAGTTTCTGAAGGAGCAGAAATCTTTCTTGATATATACCCATGGAGTTCTTTGGGTCAGAGGTACTGGAGAATCAGGGTAGCCTTTCAAGATTATATCGAAGCTGAAAGTGGCAGAAGATCATCGCCCTCAAAGATGATAGGGGGAATGTTAGGTTTTCATGTGGCAAAAATGGTAATTGGAAACTTAGGCGGAATTGTAGAGATTATTGAAGTTCCGAAAAATGACCACTTGTATTCTATTGAAATATGTGCCTCAATTCCTGAAACGGACAGGAGCTGAATTGAATTAGATACTACTATCATTCGATAGACGTGGAGTTTAAACCTAAGCTATGAATTATATATCGTTAATACTACAGCTCTATGAGAGATAAATGTGAAATATCGACGAGTCGGAAAAAGCGGTTTGAAAATTTCGGAGCTGTCTTTGGGTTCTTGGCTGACCTATGGTGGCACAGTTGAGGACAGGATTGCCAAACAGTGCATGGATGCTGCTCTTAACGAAGGCATCAATTTTATCGACACTGCAGAGATTTATGCAATGGGGAAATCAGAGAGTGTAATTGGCGAGTGGCTCAAAGAAGAGAGTATCGACAGGAAGAATATTGTGATATCCAGCAAGGTATTCTGGCCTACAAGTGATGCAATCACGGACTGGGGAAATGGCAGAAAAAACATCATGAATGGAATTGAAGGCACACTTGCTAGACTTGGAACAGACCATCTCGACATCTATTTCCTTCATAGATATGATCATTTGACATCTCTAAGAGAAACTGTTGAAGTGATGGATGATCTTGTGCATTCGGGCAAGATTCACTATTGGGGAACATCTGTCTGGACAGCGGCACAGTTGGAGCGAGTAAATGCGATTGCCAAGGAGCACGGCCTTCAGCGACCTATCGTTGAGCAGCC
>JBHLQM010000061.1:2312-21699 GCA_048884785.1 Candidatus Thorarchaeota archaeon
CAAGTTATCGAAAATGTGCAAGCCTCTAATGTGAGTCTTTCAAGCAGCATACTGGAGGAGATTGAAGCCATTCTTGATAATGCTCCGGAGTGGCCTAGAACCTATGCACCAAACATTTTCTACGAGGACCAAATGAGGAACTAATCAGGAACACTTCGACATCCGATTCACATTAATGGGATTGATGCAATTGTTTGAAATCGAAATACAATGACTCATCCATATAGATTGGCACAATTAACTTGGAAAGAGGTTGAAACTCGCGTCAATGAATGCAAGATAATACTTGTACCAATTGGTTCCACAGAACAGCATGGTCCGGCATTGCCACTGGATAACGATTACTTCATTGCAACCCGTTTTGCTGAATTGATCTGTGAAGCGTTGTGGCCGGATGTCAAAGTGACAATGGCCCCAACTATTGCCTTTGGATATTCCGCTCATCACATGGACTTCAAGGGGACCATAAGTCTTGATGAACTCACTCTAGCAAGTGTCATTGTCGATATTGTCAAATCTCTTTCTCATCATGGTTTCGAGAACATCATTCTTCTCAACGGTCACGGTGGGAATGAAACTGGTATTAGCCTCGCAATTAACAGACTTCATGAGGGATCAATTCGAAAGGTGTTCTCAATTGGCTGGTGGACAATGATTTCGGATAGGATTCCTGAACTGTTCACGAGGCCCGTATGTCATGCCTGTGATATGGAAACCTCAGTGGCATGGGCTCTAGGTCAAAGAGTGCTTGAAGATCGGCGAGTTGATGAGCCCGGCAGAATCCCATATCCCGGTTTTATTGAGCCCGATATGTTATCTACGTCTGCTCAAATTCAAACTGGCCTATCAATGAAAGATTATACGGATTCTGGTGTAATAGGTTATTCAACTCGTGCGAGTGTCGAAAAGGGCAAAAAGGCTGTCGAGTTGGTCGTGAATCGGATTGTAGAATTCATTAATTCTCTCATCTAATTTGCTTGAAGAGAAAGCATAACATTCAGATGTGTATTTGGCGAAAGCAGGTATGCTGCAATGAATCTAGCTGTGGAGAATCTCCTCTCAGTCAGTATGTCTGCAGTAGTATCCTTCTTCTTCACATGGCTTCTGATTTACCTTCTAGCAAAGGTACACAAGGGACGAGAATTTCATCTCATCAAGAGAAAACCTCTCATCATTCCAGCATTGGTATTCATTCTTGTTGTTGTTTTTGTTCCTCGCCAACATATTGGTCCTCCACCCGGTCTAGAATCAAATGCCATACATCTGGAGTTGCAGCGAAATGCCTATGCAGATTTTGAGGCATATGACTGGACACCTTATATCCCGAGAGCTAGAGTTGATTATTCCTATCACTTGCAGCATGCTGAAATCATCGAATGTAGCCTTCTGGTATATGAGAATGGCAATCTCGTGACCAATGTAACGACTTCCATATACTATTCAGGCAATCCCAACAGACTGTCTTCAGCACACTCTACATTTGACCTGAATCCCGGGAACTATACACTCAGTTTCTCGCAGAGGGTTCTGAATTCTGATGGAGCACCAACTCCATTTTTCAGAATTGTCTCAGCCTCGTTTTATCAGCTCCAAGACTACGAATGGATAGATGTGTCACTACAATGGGAACAGTATCTTCTAGTGCTCTTCGTATCGGGGTTTGGATTGCTTCTTTTTGGCATCTACGCAACAGACCACTCTCAGGACACTCCAGAGGAGAAAGAGAGATACGATCGCAAGAGACGAGGTGAACACAACTATCCTTACAGCAGGGCCTACAGACGTGCCATGCGACGACAGAGAAAGTGATGCTTCCTGCAAGTGTTATGTGATTCTATCTTTGAGCGGCGTGATTTCGCGCCACGCAACGATAGTTTTTAAGGAGCTACTTCCTAATAGTATATAATAGTCCAACCCGAAAACGGGTTTGATGGTCGCACGCCCACCTCTCTTCTATGATACCGGGCAGGTTCCGTAGACCGAAAGTTATAACTAGAGTCGGGACCTATCTCAGTATTGAGGACCTAAGGGCGAAGAAACCGATAACGTGAGTCGACCTGTTCTTTGGCGTGCGGATCAGGTCTTGCATCTGTCTCAAAATAGATAGAATGGAACGTGACGCAGAAAATATAGGTGGTGGCGCGGCAAGCGTCACGTTGCTTGCGGGTTTCATCGCCCACCCTATATTCGTTGTTTTGATTTGCTACTTCAGAGTAGTGAACCATGGTGATTTGAAGATGCAATCTTTTATGGATTAAGAGATTATAATTCCCAGGCAGATTCTTTAATATCTTCGAATTGAGTGCGAGTGAGAATAATTTCATAATCAAATCCATTGGGATGAAGGAATAGCCAGTAGTGTGAAATAAAATTCGGGATGCCGGTGCTCTTCTCTATTTCACCATAACTCGAAGAGATATACATCCCTACATCTGATTCTTGTTGATACCAACCAGCCATAAAGGTGTAAATCGATTCGTCATATGATTTACCCTGATACCTGTAGTATCTAGGGTACTCTCCTTCTTCATCCATAATTGTGAGTTCGTTCTCAAAATGGTCATCGAAGAATTCCCAATCTCCAATTGGGAATATCAGTTTAGACAGAGTTCTTTCCAATATGCTTCTCAAGCTATATATGATATGCATACTGCTAATGCTACTCACCTTGACTTTGCCGGAATCGCCTATATTCTCAATATACCATTCTGTGCACATTGAGGAATTTAGATTTGGTAAATCAGAGATTCTAACAAGTATTCTTGAATTATTAAGCGGAAACCAGTATTGAAACACATCCTCTGTGCCAAAGTCTGCAAGTATCATAAAGCGATACACCAGAACCGTACCGAGAATTTGTGCCCATTCCATTGTGTTACTTTCATAGAATCCGTTTTCAAGAGTACTGGTAGGCAGAACGAAGAATCCGAAACTGCCTATAACTAGAAACACTACTAGCAGGCTCGTAAATCTTCTACTTTGTGATATGATTTGTCACCCTCCAAATCATATTCCCTTTACCCGTGTCCAGAATTATGTGAAAGGCTGTATATAAGAACACTATATTCCGTTATGCACTTACAGATCTACATCCAAAATAGCACATGGAACTCAGGAAAATCATTCTTTATCCCAGATATAACTGATAGAACCTTTCATGTGTTTAAAGCCCAGCCGCTCATAGAGACCTATTGCTGTTTTATTCATTATGTCAACCTCTAGCTTCATCAAATCATGACCATTCTCTGCTGCTCGAAGCATGCTGGTGCCAAGAACATATTTTGCGAATCCCTGTCCTCTATACTCAGGGACAACTCCAATCCCGTGGACGAACGTGCTGTCACTATGAATGTCTATCTTAACGAAGCTCACTATATGCGTTCCATCAAAAAGCACTATTGATGCATCTTCATCAATGGGAACGTTTCTTGAGAAGAATGAATCGAAGTTCTCACGACGCTGTTCTTCTGACTGTGCAGCATACCTTCGGTCCCCTCCAGATGCAAATGTTTTATCGTAGCTCGGCCATAATTCATCGTTCGATACTTCAGCTAGCGATTTAGTGAACATTGTTTCTGGAATTTCGCGAAGCCTGATATCTAGTTTAGTAAGATCAGCATCCATGAATGTCCACTCAAACCCTCTCCTCATGCCCGCTGCTGTGTACATTTCTCCACAAATTGCAGCATACTCTTGGTACTCGTCTGTCAAGTTCATGAGGAACACCTCCATTCTATTCCTTCCCGACTCCTCCGTGTATCTAATACATTCCTGAACCAGGAGTTTCCCAATCTCCGCATTTGGGGGATTTACCAATGGGTGCCATGCCAAATAGTACGCCATCGATTCTGTCCAGTGATAGACTCCTGTCCAACCCCTGATCTTGCCATCCTCTCTAGCAATTGCGATAAAATCCGGACAATCATGGGGATCACTGAACCATTTTATGATATTTTCAGGCGTACTCCCATACTTGTAGGGAATGGGAAGAGTGTTGTAAGCTAGCACTGTAAACTCAGCTAGCTCATCAACATCTATTGACTCACGGGAATGGTGTTCGAATTCAATCATGAGAAGGATTTGGTTGTCTTCTGAATATAATAGGATGGTTGTCCGCCAATCCATTGTTCCTCCTTCTAGAAGGGAATTATCAGTGATAGAAATTCAGGAGTTGGTCGGTCAAAGAACTGATAACTCGCCACTAAAAGCATATCCTGTTCAATTTGATTGAATTTGAAACCAGATTCAAGCAACCTGATTGCATATCTAAAGAGACCGATTGAATCCTCCAGGCATTTGCTCAAATGGCTTGAATCAATGGTTTCGCTCTCCTGCGGAAAAACAGGAATTTCAGGCAAAGAAAGCTCAATCTCCAGCAAGACACAGCTTTCTAGCCTTGTAAGAATCATGCGAACATGCGAGCTATCGTATACGGGATACGTATCATGGCTAAAATGGGCTGAGGAGGACTGCAGAGTAATAAGCTCATCATACCCCTCAGCTATTCTATCAATGACCAACGGAATTACCCCTTTAGTTTTTCTGAGTTCTGCCCAATAGATAACTGATCGCCAATCCAGCAAACAGAGAATCGGCAAACAGCTCGATTCCATGGACCATCCTCAGAAAGAGCGGGAATTGGTCTGATATAATGAAAACTGCAAGAGCACCTCCGATGTAGAGCAGCGCTGTAAGAATAAGTGCTAGTGGCTTCTTTCCTGTATCAAGTGCCATCACCAAAGGCAATACACTAAATACATAGATGAATCCCCGAAATGTCTGCAGCAAGAGAACTATCTCAATAGAGGGCAATGTAAGACTGTATCCAACTCCATCAACTGTATAGTAGGGTAGCACTATTGGCCCCACAAGGCTTCCGAACACAAAGTAGATGCCCATCCATAGCACCGAGCTCACAATGAGTCTTAATGCTAAACTGTTTCTTGAAAAACCTCCAAAGTAGTTTGCTCTCATTTCCTTAAAGCTCTTCAAGGCCCCTTTCGGTTGAAATAGGAATCCTGCAGCCAGGGCAGTTGGGAGTGTTAAGATAGTTCCAAAAATAACAGCTCCAAATATCAATTCAGGATGGCCCTCGAACTGTGTTGAGAAGAAGAAACCCTCGAGAACGGGGTTCAACATCTGAATTACATAGACTGCAATCCAAATCACTAGTATGCGCACTTTCCTTGAAACAGGCAAATATAGCGAGGCATACCAGAGGACCAGTCCATAGAGGACTCCTGTCAATACAGTACCTAATGCAAATGCAGGGCTGATATATCCCTGAACGGGTAAAAGTAGCCCCAATGCAGTATAGATGGTTGTGAATCCCAGCACTCTAATTAGATCGTTTAGATGAAAATTCAGTGAGGTCATATTTGATCACATGATGACGTCACGAATTCTATATAAGATACTTCGCCTATGTGTAGATTCGGATTCTTGACGCCTGACGGATTGTTTTGTCCGATATGCAACCAGATGATTAGGATTCGGCCATTCATATAGGGATTCCTTTCAGAAGCTCTTCAAGTTTGTATTGCCTTAAATCAGGATAATTCCGAGACCTTTTCCCAAGAATTGTAGTGTATTTTGATATTATATCACTGCTCTTGAATCGTTTAGTGATTTCATCGATCTGCGACACATCTGATGCTACAAAGGAAGCATATAGAGTGGGTTCTGTTGCGACCAGTATTGGAGTATAGAATTCGGGTATTCTATTCAGCCAATGCAGAATCTTTGGAAGGTCAGCCTTGTCTGGTCGCCACTCGACTCGCACCAAAAAACCGATTCCGTCACCTGCGCTAAGATCCCACATGATGCCCAACCTGATACCTTCTCCCTCGACTATTTCATTGATCAAGCGTCTTACGGTTCTTGGTGCAAGTTTTGTTAATTTTCCAATGTCTGCAACCGGCATTCGAGGGTCTTTGATCAGGTAGCGAAGAATTCGGAGGTGTGATTTAGTATAATGCACTTTCTTTCCTTTAGGATAGAGAATTGGTTCAATGCGTACCTCCTTAACACATGATTGGCTCCTCACGAACTGACTCAATTCCGACAGCCCTTCAGCACCAATATAGGTGGAGAATGCTATGTATGAGTGACCTGAACCTGGTCCCACGACTCCAATCAATTGACTGGACCCGAGAGTATCACAGAATTCATCTTCATCTTCAGAGCCATCGGTTGTTACATTTAGTAATGCCATATCTCCGCCAAACATCGAGAGACTTAGATCAACAGTGAAACTTGTTATCACTCCTTCCTCAACTAGCTTGTCTACTCTCTTTTTCACGGCATTGGAGCTAATGTTCAGCTTACGGGCGATTGTTTGATAGGGTAACCTGCAATTGTATGCCAATTCCAAGAGGATTACCTTATCGAAATTGTCCATTGATAATCACACATAACCAGCAATTCAGTAGATGTATATTATTCTAGCGCCAGAGACCATGTAACGATGGTGCCATGAAGATTTCCAATGTATGCGCCATAACCCGAAACCAGTTGGCTTCAACCCTTGGTTAACCTGAGCTATATAGCTGCTATTATTAGCTCAGAATGAGAACTATTACTATGCCCAAGCTCAACAAAGAGTTGTCTAAAGGACAACGTGAAGAACTAATCAGAACATTGAAAGCACGTTTCGAGAAAAATATGGACCATCATAGGGGAATGGAATGGACCAAAGTACAGGCGAAGCTGGAAGCTAGCCCTGAAAAACTCTGGTCTGTCAATGAGATGGAAAGAACTGGTGGTGAGCCGGATGTTGTCGGTCATGACAAAAAGACAGGTGAGTACATCTTCTACGATTGCTCAGCTGAAACTCCTGCAGGACGAAGAAATGCCTGTTATGACAGGGAAGCGCTGGAGTCAAGGAAATCAGCCAAACCGGAGAACAATGCGATTGATATGGCAACTAACATGGGCATTGAGATTCTAACAGAGGAACAATATCGAATTTTGCAAAAACTAGGAGAATTCGATACGAAGACATCGAGCTGGGTGAAAACGCCTCCTGAAATCAGAGACCTTGGCGGCGCCTTGTTTTGTGACCGCCGCTATAACCATGTCTTTGTGTATCACAACGGTGCTCAGTCCTACTATGGCGTAAGGGGTTTCCGTGGCTCTTTAAGAGTCTAGCATAGACTTCGAAGCCTCGAACGCGATTCAAACGATAATGTTTTCACTGTATCGTATTTTGAAATTGACAGTGATATCAATGGACACTGAACGAAGATTGGAACTCATTGCCGCACCTCCAACAGAAGAAATAGTCACTCCAGAAGAACTTAGGAATCTCATTGAAACAGGTGTACCATTGATAGCTTATGATGGCTTTGAACCGTCTGGGATGGCACATATCGCAACTGGGCTCATGCGGGCCATTAAACTCAAAGATATGATTGATGCAGGTGTTCATTTCAAGATTCTCATAGCAGATTGGCATGCTTGGATTAATGACAAGATGGGTGGTGATCTTGAAAAGATCCAAGCTGTGGGGAGATACTTACCAAAGGCATGGGAAGCGTGCGGAGTGCCCAAGGATAAGATAGAATATGTATGGGCAAGTGATATGGTCAAAGACGCTGAATACTGGGAAAAGGTCATCCGGATCGCAAAGAATACTACTGTGGCACGAACAAACCGTTGCTTGCAGATTATGGGACGCAAAGAAACCCAATCTATGGAAACGGCCAAGTTGTTCTACCCTATGATGCAGGTCGCCGACATATTCCATCTTGAGGTCAATATCACCCAGTTGGGTATGGATCAACGAAAGGCAAACATGCTTGCAAGAGAGGTGGGAGAGAAGCTTGGCTATTGGAAACCAACTGCAGTTCATCATCATATCATGCCTGGTCTTACAGGTCCATCGAGAATGGATGTTGCCGATGCTGACGATGAATTTGCAGGAAAGATGTCAAAGAGCAAAGCGGATACAGCTATCTTCATTCACGATAGCCCTGAAGATGTCATTCGGAAGATGAAGAAAGCGTACTGTCCCCCTGGAGAAGTAAAGGATAATCCTGTGCTAGAGATTGCCAAGTATATCATCTTTCGGAAGATGGATGTACTTGAGGTGGAACGGAAGCCAAAGTTTGGCGGGGATGTCCAGTACGTCAGTTATGAAGAACTTGAATCCGCCTATAGGAATCCCGAAGGACCAAAGGGGATACATCCGTTCGATTTGAAAATGGGAGTGGCGAATGCACTTAATCATATACTTGAACCTGTGCGCCGCTATTTCGAGAAACACAAGGAATTGCTTGCTGTCTTCACAACATAGGCATACTTCACAGCTTTAGATGTTCAATTTGTCATGAACTAGTGTAGCACCGCGACCAAGTGCCTCCAAATACTGCTGGAGACCTACAGACAGGTTTTCCCAGCTCCGGGTAGCCGATGGTTTCTTCCTCTTAATTGTCTGAGCCACTAATCCTACTTCCTCAAAAGCACTGAGAACCTGGGAGAGAGTGATGTTTTGAGGCGGATATGGTTTGAATCCCATTTGTTGAAGCACACGCTGTCCGTAATACGTAAACCAAATGCTCTTTGCATCAGCCTTGCCATCGATTATTTCGATTTTCAATTCTTCAATTTCCTTCTTTCTCATCTCTATTATGCTAGGAATCAGTTTAGCTGCAAAAGTAGTTGAAACTTCGTCGATATCTAGGCAGTGTGTCGAGCCTCCTTTGGATATCTGTTTATCCAATAAAACAACAACACGATCCTCTATTTCGTTGACAGCAGATGAATAATCAAGGTCCTCAGGAATCCCATTCAAGATCTTTTTCGGATCACCATCAAAGGCGGCAATCTCTCGAATTCCAAATCCTGAGAGAAGTCCTTTCTGAGCCGCATACCAATGGTGGTATGGTAGAACTCTGAGGAACTCCAAGGTATTGAGTAATAGAGTTCTCCAGCCTACTCTTTTGAAAATTGGCTCATAGCTAGTTTCAATGGTGAGATTGGCTTGTGACATCAAAGCCGAATTTGCATATGCATAAAGCGCAGTTGGGTCGGCTGAAATGGGGATGTTATCAATGCTCAGTTCATTTAGCGAATCACAATAGAATAGCGGTGTTATGTTCAGATTATCAAGCTTGTTTTTATGAAGGCGAAGCGCTGACAGGTTTGCCAGAGAACAGAGCGGATTGAGGTCAATCATTTGTAGGAAATTCGAACTTAGGTTCAATGAACGAAGCTTTGCGCAATATTCCAGTGGATTGAGATCAATTGAGACTATATCCCGTTCTGCCAGATTCAGTTGTCGTATTTGAGTATCTACTCTTATTGTTTCTTGACGTCCGGAAGTAGTATAGTATCGTAGATTTACACGTCCCACAACCAACCTGCAGTGCCCCCTCATCAAAGAGTTGCTATTTACAGTATATGAACTACACATTTTCAGATGAAGTGCGCGTACAGAGCACCTAATATGCGAAATAATATTCTCTCAGCAGGATTACAATGAACCTCAGAACACAAAGATCGGCAACAATCTTCATTTCATTCGTGATTGTTGCTCTCATCGTTCTGCATTCAATGCCAACAACTCACCCAGGTGACCAATTTTCGGTTTCTGGCACCCCCATACTCTCTCAAGACGACACTATTCGTCCGGAAATCTATGAATGGGGTCTTGATGGAACTGTGAACAATGAGACATCCTTTGTAGTCTGGGCAAATGTATCAGATGTGGGTTCTGGAATAAAGAATGTCACAGCAAATCTTAGACAGGATACCCTGGATGTTTCTGAATACATCATGTCCTTCAATTCGACTTTCTACAGGGTTGTTTTTCCTCCTGTAGAATCAAACCATACCTACACAATTAGAGTGAGAGCCTTCGATAATGCAAACAACTCTGCACTGAGTTTTCCGCGAAGTTTTGACCTTCGGATTATACCAGGTACAATAACCGACCCCTATGTGACATTGCCAATCGTTGTATCATCAAGTCTCGTGCTGCTTGTGCTGGTTGCTGTGGTTGCTAGGGAATATGACAAGCGTCATCCTAGAGAAGTTGCAGGGAATGAGAACCAAGCCGCCGAAGAAATCGGAAACTAGTTCACTGACATCTCAGACAATCATGCAAAGGCCTTATAATGGGAAAATCCTACATGATGTGAACCGAGGTACAGAAGAGTGGTTGGCAGAAATCAAAGGTTCAAACAATGCCAAACACTTATAACATCGAAATCATCCTGAAAAATGCGGATGTGAGTCATCATGTTCAAGTATGCTCTCAAACGGGTTGTTAGAAGCTACCGGCTTTTTGTCGCGCTCACTCTGGGGGTACTGGTTGCAACGACTTTCTTTGCCAGTACAAATGTTGCAGCTGATATTCTTGCACGTGATGCACTTGATAGTAGTCTTGAGGGTGTCCTCTATGATTATGTGGCAAATTCAAGAATCTCTGGCTGGACTCCAGCGATGTTGGCTGAGATTGAGAGCGAACTTTCACAAATTACTGAGGTCAACAACTACACTAAAATGACTGCACTCACATACGATGCCAATGAAACTTTGGAGAATGAGTTTCAGATATTTGCCATAGAATGGGAATCATTCTATGCAGGCGGCGTCAGTCTCGTAGCGGGCTACCCAACTCTGGGTCCAAATGAAACCTACATTGTGACTGGTTCCGATAACGAATCGCTCTATACTGTTGGCGAAACAATCACGGTTCCTATAACTGTCAATCTTGACTCAGCACCTTTCTCGGCCGTGATGGACTGGAATCTAACAATTGCAGGAGTCGTGTCTCTTCCAATTGACAGTAGAGAGGGACTTCAGCAGAACCAATTTGCCGGTATTCTCCGAGGTGCTTTTGGTTTCACTTTTGAGCAACCCTACAATGTCATGCTGGCAGACTGGGATTTGACCGGATTGCCTATATTGGAAGCAGTAACTTCCTACGAGAACTTCCAATCGGCCCGTATTTTGAACAGCTATCATATCAAGGTAGATAGATACGCTCTGATAGATCCGTATGACATCCAAGCATCGCAGCAAAGGATTCAGAGCATCCAGGCTAAAATAGAGGCAAGACTTGAGAGATTTGATGCCTTAGTATCATCGAATCTTCTCTTCCCACTAATCTCCTTCATGATCGTTTCACTGATGATGAATTTCACATTCATCTCATTGTCTCTGCCAATATTCTTCATGGCTTATTTCACCGGAACGATGGTGAGTGATGTAAGCTATAATCTCAGACGAAGAGAGATAGGCTTGCTTCTTACCAAAGGCTACAAGCGCGGTGAAATCAGAAATATGCTTCTTGTTGAGGGAGCATTGGTAGGGGCGATTGCTGGTGGAGCTAGTGTCTTTTTGGGATCCTTCATCTCATGGATAGTTCTTCAAATACAGGGTCTAGATTTCTTAACTGTAATCAATAACAACATGAGTGCCATTACAATTTCTATTATTCTTGGGCTGTTCCTAGCTCTCATATCGGTTTGGCGACCAGCAAACAGAGCATCTAAACTGGAGATTCTAGATGCGCTTAAACAGTACGTCTTTGTTGAGGAAACCTCTGAGTATAAGCGTCTCTTGCCAACCCTTTCGTTCATACTCGGAAGCTACAAACTTATCCTTTGGATTCTTGGAATCAATGCAACTACTCTGCTCAATATTCTGAATATAGGCGGAAATATTACCTTGGCAATAATAGCTATCGCTCTTGTTGGACTGGATGTGATTCTGAACTATATTGGTCCCCTGTTATTCCTCTATGGTACAACCAAACTCTTCATGAGGGGGTCCCAAAAATTCCAGGAGGTAATTGTAAACGCAGGACAAAGATTCTTTGGAGCTTTTGGAAAGCTAGCAACTCGTAATGTAAAGCGAAATCCTGCGAGAAATGCCGCAATGGTCTTTCTCATCTCACTCATCGTATCCTATGGTGTCTTTGCCGTAGGAAGCCTCTACTCAGAGAATGATGTTGTTGAAAGAAATGCCCTCTATGATGTCGGCGCAGATGTCAGACTAGAGCTTTCACAAGGAGCAAACATCTCAGAGGTGCTTGGCATAGTGGAAGGCTTCTCTTCGGTTGATTCGGCAACAGTAGAATATCGTTTGAATCTTCAAACAGGTTCAACAAGTATCGCCGCACGCGGAATCAACCCTGAAGAGTGGATGCTGACAGCATTCTGGGAGCCTAATTGGTTCATTGGAAATGTAGAAACAATGATGGACGAGCTAGATTCAGGAGGGATAATACTCTCATTAACTACAGCGAATGACCTTGGACTTGCTGTTGGCGACACTCTATTTGTGCGAAGCTCACTATTGAGCGAGCCACAGCAGGTTGAGATTGTCGGCCTCATTGGATATCAGTCTGTTCTGGAGGGTATAATTGTTGGCATGGGAGGTCAATCTGACATGCAGATATCTGCAGCTGGGGATTATCCTTCTTTTGTATCAATAGCATTCCTGAATGAGTCAGGCTTCTTGAACAGTGCAACGCCTAACGTCTTGATCAGCACAACTTCAGGTACAAACGGAACGGCAATGCAGGAAGAAGCACACAATGAGATCTCTTCACTCAAGAGGAGTTATTCCTTTACATCTGAAATAGCAGACTATTGGGCCAGACCCATCCAGAGTGGAATCACAAAGATTCGCTGGGTGGCGATTGCATTTTCTCTGATTCTTGCCCTCGTTGGTACATCATTAGTAATCATTCTCTCCCTTAGAGAGAAGGAAAGCGAGATAGCACTGATAACTGTAAGAGGTTTCACCAAATGGCAATTGTTTAAGACGCTAATGGCTGAGATGCTCGTTCTTGTAGCATTCTCTCTCATTCTAGGAACATTTGTTGGACTTGTGCAAAATTTTGGAAATGTCAGTCAGCTCAACGATAGTCTTACGGGGCTAATAAGATATAACATAGTTCTTGGTGGGATGTCTGGTTTTACAATGCTGGGAATTGTAGGTGTCGTGCTATTAGCGGCAGCCCTCCCCGTCTGGTGGGCATCGAGGCGACCTGAATCAAAGGTCGATGTCTTGCGTGCATAGGTGATAAAGATGGCGTACATTGAAACTACTGATTTGGTTAAAGTGTTTAGACTTGGAAATGTAGAAGTTCAAGCACTGAGAGGTCTCTCTATGAGTGTTGAAAAAGGTGAGATGGTTGCGATTGTTGGTCCATCCGGCAGTGGGAAGACCACTCTTCTCAATATTCTTGGAGGTATTACAAAAGCTACTGCCGGAAAAACAATTGTTGCTGGTAGAGATGTTACAAACGCGACTCCCGGAGAGCTTGGATTTCTCCGACGTGATGTTGTTGGTCATATCTTTCAAGAGCTGAATCTCATTCCAACATTGACTGCCTACGAGAATGTTGAGTTGCCTATGCTTGCCGCTAATGTCAAAGGTACTGAGAGAAAGAAGCGCGCTGAGGGTCTCCTAGAAACTGTTGGTCTTTCTGATAGAATGAAACACAAGCCTGATGAGCTAAGTGGCGGTGAGCGACAAAGAGTTGCAATTGCATCTGCCATAGCAAACAATCCAGAGATTCTTCTCTGCGATGAACCAACGGGAGATCTCGATACTGCAACAGGTGCTATCATCGTGGACTATCTACACAAAGTGAACAAGGAGTTCGGAAAAACTGTCTTGATGGTGACCCACGATCCATCAATTGCAAGGCAAAGCGATCGAATATACAGGATTCAAGATGGTCGAATCAGATCAGTGCAATCACCAACAGCTGATGATCAGACATCAGCCGTGAGCCGAGTTGATATTATTAGAGAACGACTCGCCGAGATTGATGCAGAGATTGCTAGACTTGATGAACGCGCAAAGTCAGGCCAAATTGAGATGGGCGTATTCGCGGGACGAAGAACTGATTTGAGTGACAGAAAGAAGATATTCGAAGAAGAGCTACATAGATTAGGTATGTGACAGCAGCCAGCTAAAACTCTGGAGATTCTGGCAGGTTGACAATAAACACTGTTCCCTGAGTGTAATCTCCATTGACCCTATCTTCAACTTCAATTTGTCCTTTGAATAGCTTCACCAACGCGAGAACAACGGAAAGGCCCAACCCAATTCCCTCTGCACCCTTCATGAATCTCTTGAACAAATGCAACTTCTTTTCAGGGGGTATTCCTTTTCCATGGTCTTCTACTCTCACTATCCAACCATCTTCACCATTGATTTTTGAATGATGTATTCTTATGTTTACGATCTTTTCGTTGTTGGAGTAGGAAATTGCATTTTTGAAAAGGTTGTAAAATAGATCCATGAGCAGCCTGTTAGCTAGAACATAATAGTGCTCCTCTTGGCCATTGATGTTGAATTTGATATCTTCCCCTGGATACTCCATCCTAATTTGCTTGATTGCATCCATTATTGACCCAACAAGGTCTGTACTCACCAAATCCTCTCTTGGAATCTGTTCTGCAAATCCGATTTGCCGAACATTTTCAACGATTGCAGCCGCTCTATCGAGACTCGCTTTGGCATCATCTATTGCCATGAATCTTGTTTGTTCATCAATATCAGGCATTTCTATCATTGAAAGGGCAACTAGAATCGCCTGATGCATGTTGGTTATGTCATGTGCCAATAGGTCTGAATAGAGTGTTGCTCGTCTCTGTGAATCTTGAGCTCTTGACATTGAATCCACATAAAGTGCTCCCAGGAGCGGAGGTCCTACACCCAAGCCTAAAAGAAGCAGTAGTTCACTAAACCACCATCCGATGCTCCAATCAAAGAAGACTCCCTTCAGCGTTCCAGGCACAATCCAGAACACCAGAAACACTAGAGAGAGTCCTTCAATAGACCTCCAATCATGATGCTTACTTGCAGTCATGTAGAGATAGATAGAGAACCCAAATAGAGCCAGTAAATTGAACACTAAAAGGAGGATTCTTCCAACAGGATGCCCCGCTAGGTCTGGAGCTGAACTCAAGACTGAAAGTTCCGAAAAGACAGCTATGAACAGGGCAACTATAACAAGACTAAACCGGAAGGAAAGCCACTTTGCTCGAAACTGAAGTGGATCTCCGTCAGGCGCCTTTGCTACGTATCTGATTCCACTATATATAACAAGCAATGAAACAATGCTTCCAATGATATATGGAACTACCGATTCTCCATCAATAAATGGCAGATAGACGTTATACGCGATGATAACGAAAATCTCGATGAATGACCATGAGAGATAGAATACAATTAGAGGTAGAAGATCCCACGATGGCTTGGCATTGAAATAAACAATAAGAAGTACTACCATCATGGCAGACAGAATGGCTGCCGCTCCATGTGAGAGGATATATGCTCCAATCTCCTGAAATTTTATGCCAGGAGAGTATGCTTCAGAGAGAATACTCAGGATAAATGGGATTGCCGAGAGGGCTAGTATTGATGAAATGACTCCGTCAGTTGCCCTCTTGCTCACACCTGATTCGACATACAATGGTTCCCCTACACCAAAGCATAGAATTGCAAAGGCCAGAGCTTGAAGTATGACGGATATATTCCACATTGTGGCAAAGCCAAGATAATAACCGTAAACGGCGATTGGGGGAAATAGAAGTATTAGAAAACCTGCAACTAGATGGTCAAGTGCATAAACCGGATTTTCTGAGTCAATTCTCAATATTATATAGGCACCAAGGAGGAACGGTATTGTTGAGCTTGTAAGAAGAATTGCAATGAGGATAGATGGAATCACGGAAAGGGGGAAGATTAGGAGAAATGAAACACAATAGATTCCTACCGAGGCTATTATCACAACCCCTCCCACTCTATGCTTTAGATATCCTGCATAGCCCCAATACTCAAGCAACATCGAGGCAAGAAGAAGCGTACCAAAAATGGTGTTACATATCAAATCCATTGTTGACCTAATTGCGGAAAAGCTCTGAGTAAGGTCAGGGGAAATGAGAGAGTAGGCAATACCTATTGAAATATGAATTATTGCACGAAATAGAAATGCAATAAAGAATACGTAGCGCCCTGGAGATGGATTCCGGTTGTTCACCAAATATGCCATTGCTGCCAATATAACTGCAAGGAAGGCAAGTAGCGACTGAAAACTCACAAACGCAGTTTTTGAATACATTGATCCAACAGTTGACCAATAGAGAACCAGGGAAAAAGCAAAACCCAACGAAAAACGGAGGACTATCTTCCCAAAGGTTTTCTTCTTGATTGACATTTTTGGTCCCTTGCCTTGCTAGCTCCAATTCCTCTTCAAAACCACTTTTTAACTATTCATGGGATGAAGCACTTTCAGTGATTTGCTACAATATGTTTTTCTTATCGTTGCCGTACTTATGATGTGATTTGAAATGGTTCTCCCTATTGTTGTGGTCCATGCAGGAGCTACTAGCTTCAGAGAGATTAATTTTGATGACATTTTAACTGCGGTTGGAAATGCCGCGCAAACGGGACTTGACGCCCTCGACAGAGGCGGCAGCACTCTTGACGCGGTGGAAAGCGCAATTTGGACGCTTGAGGAAACAACACTATTTACTGCTGGTAGAGGTGCCTGTGAGAATTCCGATGGGGAGATAGAAGTTGATGCAATGATCATGGATGGATCCAGACTTCAATCTGGGGCCGTGATGTGTGTGCATGACATTATCCACCCTATTTCACTTGCAAGGTATGTCCTAGATAGAACACCGGTGATGCAAGTTGCAGCCAATGGTGCATCAAAGCTCTACAAGCAAATGATATCTGAAGGATATAGACATGAGTCGGAGCCTCGCAGCACAAAGAGGTTGGCTATTGCTGAAGGATATGATACTGTTGGTTGTATCGCTGTTGATTCAAAGGGGCGGATTTCTTCAGGTGCATCCACAAGCGGCTGGCCCGGGAAATTGCCAGGACGTGTCGGAGATTCGCCAATCATTGGATCTGGTGTTTATGCATCGGATTTGGCTGCTGCAAGTTGCACTGGAAAAGGGGAGCAGATTCTCCGAATAGTAATGGCACGAATGGCTGTAGCATATGTTGAAAATGGACTATCGATACAAGAGGCATGCAACAAGTCAATCAGAGTCCTCCGGGATAAGACGACCGGTGAAGGTGGTCTTATAATGGCCGGCAAGGATGGCAACATTGGTTTTGCCTTTGATACACCACACATGCCCATAGCTATAGCTGCAAATGGAGCGGTAAAGTACATGTCTCTAAAACCCTCGTATAAAGAGGTTGGAGACCTCTAATCTCAATGTCCCCCAGACCTGAGGTCTCTTCGGTGTCTAAACTGCAGCTACGGAAAGCACTTCTCCGCTAACTCCGACAATTAGTGATTTTATCGGCAGTTCCTTTGATGCAGCTATCGCCGCCTGTTTGGTCATTCTAACAAGTCCGCTACAGCAAGGGACTTCCATGATTAGTACTGTGATGTCTTTGATTTCATTAATTCTAATTATCTCAGTCAGCTTTGCCAAATTGGACTGATAGTCTTCAAACTTGGGGCAAACTTGGAGAGCAGTTTTTCCTTTCAACAGATTCTCGTGCAGAGAAGGATACGCGAGGCCTGTGCAATCTGCTGAAATAAGCAAACTTGCATTTTTCAGAGCTGGGTGGTATGGTGCAATTAGTTTGAGTTTAACAGGAAAATTCTGTAAGTATGACTTTGCATTGCTCCACCTCTGTATCTGATCTTCAGAATTCTCATGGTTCGTCAGATCAACAGTTGGGCAACAAGAATTCTCCAGATGCTGTTCTCTGGTCTTGGCAACATGCTGCATTGCCGCTTCTTCATTGAATTCAGCTGTTTCTACCTCTTTTAATGAAAGAGCATCCTCTGGGCAATGTCCTATACATGCTCCCAATCCATCACAGAAGCTCTCTGATACAACTCGTGCTTTTCCATCAATAATTGACAGAGCACCTTCCTCGCAGCTCGTGATACACAGCCCACAACCAGTACACTTCTCCTCATCTATTTGGATCATCAATCTTCTTACCATTATTTCCCACGCTCTCATTTAATACCATCAACTATAATAAGTATAGTAGTTACCAAAAGGATAGTGATAGATTCGAATGAAGTCAAATGTCCAATATGCATCTCGTGTGAAGGATGACGTTCAGAACTGTCCAGTGTATATCACCTCTCAGATATTAGGAAAAGCCTGGACAATCCTTATTTTGCAGACGTTGATGGCCCTCTCGTCTAAGGAGGGGTTGCGTTTTAATGAAATCCAGAGAGACCTAAGCTGGGTTTCACCAAAAATCCTCTCTCAACGACTCAAAGAGTTAGTGGGTGAAGGCATTATTTCGCGTAATATAGATTCAAGCGAGATGCCGCTTAAGGTTACTTACACATTAACAAGAAAAGGAGAGGATCTTAGAGGAGTTCTAACCCTGATGCAAAAGTGGGGTGTAAAACACAATCAAGAGAGTCGGAAACGATGCAAAAGTGAGGAGTTCTCCGCCTGTGAAGGATGCAGAGAAATTACCTAGGATGAAACGTTGTAATCTTCGATTACTTTCACCATTTCCTCTTCAATGGTGGGAGTCATTTTTGGTCTGGTTTTTATTCTTCCTATCTCCTCTCCTGTATCCTTTCGAAATAGCAATATTGTAGGACTGCTTCGGATATCGAAAATATCTACCTCAATTGGGCTTGGTGGGATTGCCCAGTACCTCCCAGAACCAAATCCTGGCTTTGTCATTCCCCCTAAGGCACGTACCCTTATTCCCAATTCTGCTTCGATTACAGCAAGAGCCGGTACGGCACGGCGTGCATCACCGCACCAGTCCGCAAAAAGAACAACGATTTCATATTCCTCTGCTAGTTTCTTCAACATGTCCAAGGCGGCTGGATTTGGTTTGTAACTACTAACTTCATCAAGCCATCTACTTCGATACATTGGCGACATCGTTTCGATATAATTTCCGCATGATGGACAGTCAGTTGTTACATCATCCAACGTAGGCATAATTTCACATCCGCACACCAATATACTGAACAGGTCTCTCCTTTTACTCTTCTGCTGCGCAGACTATGTCCGTTCCCTTCTCTGCCTTGACGGCTTGAAGGGGCGCCTTTTGAATGATTCGAATGAGTTCTTCTATTCCCTGTCTATGATGGCTTTCATCTTCCAAGAGGTGATTCAGGAGGAATTTTGCGATAGGATCCTTGGTTCTTCTAAGTGAATCTGTAGCAAGTGAGACCATTTCTTTTTGTTCTTGTCCAAGTTTGGCTAGAGTTTTTTGAAGCTTCACTCTATCGACGTATCTCTGCACTTTTGCACTCCACTGGTCACATGGAGTGTCATGAATCATCTCAACTATACCTTCTAGGAACTTTTGATGCTTCCAGGAATCCAATCTTAGTTCCATAAAAACAAGCTTTACGGCTGTTTCTGAAACCTCATCCTCAATCTCTGCAAGC
>JBHLQM010000062.1:0-21174 GCA_048884785.1 Candidatus Thorarchaeota archaeon
TCAGTCTTATACCTGTCTGCCTCCAAGAAGAAATCCATCACACGAACGAAAGTATTGAACTTCGCGCTATGGATTACCCCCTCCGGAATATGATACGAATCTCCAGCTCTATAGGTTCGCGTTTCTTCTCCTATGGTGAGAACCATCTCTCCTTCAAACACGTACCCATATTGTTCTCCATGGCTATGTGGTGAAACTTCACCACCTGCTTCTATCTCGAAGAAGACTAACTGGAACTCCTCTCCTTGGGCGACCCATCCTTGCACTCCTGGAAATGAAATTATCGCCTTTGCAAGACTCCTGATATAGTCAGGATATTGTTTTGCTATCATTCAAATCACGATGGCCGTTACGCTGGTTAGCTTACATTTTAGCATTATGCAAAATCATAGCACGCTCAAAATTGGTTATTACAAAAAGGAATGGATGATAGACAATCGCAAAAGAAAGATGACCGGTGAGTCAATCCGCCCTCAGAGTTCGAGTGATCGGAGAAACTCACCTTTGTCATATTGGTGTTACTTTTTCTTTGGTTTTTCAGTAGCTTTCGCTTCTTTCTTTGCACCTGCTTTCTTTGCAGGTGGTTTCTTTGTTGTTGGTTTTTTACTACCCATCAGTTTACACCTAAGTGATATTGATTACAATCTGATTCTTAGTCAGGTGATTAAAACAGACAGATGGTAGAATCATGAGAATTGAATCAGACTAGTACTAGAAATCATCATCGTCCCAGTCATCATCATCGTCCCAATCTTCATCATCATCTTCCCAGGTATCTTCATCATCGAAGACCATTTTTTCACCTCTCGGCAAGCGTAGTCAAATCAAATGTAAAATGTGTCTAACGCACAATATCAAGTTTATATGGCTTAATTCGAAAAAGTAAGGCATATAACGATGTTAGAATTGAATAGAATCTCTATCAACTTTTTTTATGAGGCTTAAGATGATTTAATTGTCACAATAAAGATTTTAACGGTTATAGCTATCGCACATGTGTGTCACTCTGGTTTTCGTGTGAGTATATCAAGTCAACAATCAAACTCGAATTATGGATGGTTTAATCATCGTGAACGAGGTGAATACTGAGAGTATCAATCTTGCTCAGATTGATTTGAAAGGCACATCAAAATTAGTTATTCTTCTTGGGACGAAAGAAGGCACCAAAGGAATTTCGAAGAAACTACGTCAATATGATGATTTAGTGCGTGTTGGAAAAGGTCTCTTTATTACAGGCTCAAACGACGGGGCTTACACAGAACTCTTGCGCTCATTGCCTACATTATCCTTCATTCGAACCCGTGAGATTCCTGGTATAAAAGCCCGACTTGATGATCCACACGCAGACCGAACCTACTCGATAGTTTCCTACAGCTTCAATAATCCCACTCCAGGACAGAAAAAGCGTGTCGAAAGACTCCTAAGAAGGTCTATGGGTATTCGCATAAGACCTGGTGTTCTTCTATTCCCTGTGTTGCGGGCTAGAGAACGCAGGAAAGTTCTTGACTATGAAAAAGGGCATTCATTACTAGACTCCAAGGAATTCAATAACCAGTTGAAAACTATAGGCGCGTTCTCCATGCGGTGGTCTCGACTTCGATTAGCTGAATCCAAAGATTCGATACAAATCAGAGAGGCAATTGAGAGGACTCTAAATAGAGATCTTTTGTCAATTGAATCCAAACTCCAGCAAATTCGTGAGATGAGCAAGAATCCCTTGACACCTTCAGATATTCTTAGGAAACAATCTCTTGTCGTATTGCGACGGTATCGCAAACTCAAATTCAAATGGGTTCTTGCTAAGACCCTCTGGTACTATAATGCTGAGAAACCCTTGAAACGAATCTACAATCTTGGGTTGAATACAAAATATATGATTGATAACCGAGATTAGGTCATAGAGTCATAACAGGCGTATTGTTTCTGCAAACTATCTCTAATGTAAAATATCTTCGAGTTCTATAGAATATGAAGAGAGATGATTGAGAATCACACTATTGTTGGTCAGACCGACATACATTGTTTAACTTGTGCATGTAGCTTTCACAAAAAAGACTGGGTCTGCCTTTGAATATATGAACCCCATCTTCTCATAGAGCTGTTGTGCTGGCTTATTATCTTCGAAATAATGAAGAACTGCTAGATCCGAATCCTTGAGGACTTCTTCAACTACCGCTTTGATACATGCTGCTGCATACCCCTTCCTCACATGGTCTGGATGTGTAGCTATATTGCCAATCTCTGTTCCATAAGGTGTCATAAAATGAACACCCGCAGCAGCTGAAATTGTTCCATCATTCTCAATAATCCCATAGAATGGTCCCAGATTCATTGCATTGGGTGTCCATGCAGGTGTTCCTGTAATCTGGTATAGCTCTCTCAGCTTTCCAGAATCACGTATTGAGAGTCTGACTGGAATCTTTCGACAATCGCAGTGAAGCTTTGTCGCTCTGTCAATAATCATCTGACGCTCCTTTATCGGTTCTAAAATGACACAGGCTTCTGCAAACTGATTAAGTTGCTCTTGAGTACAAATTGCTACGAATTCTTTTCTAACAAGAATATTGGCGAAATCCATCATGATGTTTCTTAGCGAAACCGGATCTCGACCCCAAAACGCAGTTGCTAGAAAATCAAGGTCCCTATACACTGAAAAAACAGCCTTGATTTCATTATCACTTAATAGGATGCGAACATCACACCATTCTCTCAGTTGTGTGCAGTCTGCAATAAGCACAATGTTTGATAACGCATCTTCAGCAAGAAGCTGGAGCACTTCGTCGATGTTCTCCTCTGATAATGGTTCAATTTTGGAGGTCATGGTCAATTGAAATATTGCCTCCTCTTATCAATTGTACCTCCTCTTTTTCAAGCTAATTCTAAATCAAGTATCTCACGATTCCATTACGGAATACAACCTCTATGAGCAATAGTTCTTGATACCAATCATTCTACTCTATTTCCTTCTTAGAGTCATCCTTTTGCTCTTCAGCTACTCTTTTCTTTCTTTTTCTCTTTGGTAAGTCAGGGCGGTCGGAAACTGGAAAATGAAATGTTTGTCTAAGCCCATCCACTGTAGACAGTGTCCTGACATTTCTTCGTGTTTCCTCAAGTATTGCTTCAAGGACAATACGTTCATCGACTTCACCAAGCTCCTTTACTTTCGATAGCCTATATAGTGAATAGAATCCAATCAAGGCTGAAATTATGAATATGAAATCTAGACCGGTGATATCATAGGCTGGAAAATTGTTGAAGCTACCTCCAGGGAACGTGAATGTGAGATCAAGTCGAAATCCATATTGTGTGAAAAAGTCTGCGGCAGCACCACCAATTAGAGGCGCTGCGCCTCCAGCCACAGCAACAATACTTCCTCTCGATGCCAAATATGATGTAGCCTCTCCTCTCGGTGCGAGTTTCAGACCAATATTGCTAGTTGCTAGATTCACACCTGCTGAAGAGAATCCTGAAACAATATGTATCAGAATCAAGAGAGGCACCTTCATGGAATAGAAGTCAGCCATTGCTGTAAAGGTCCACATTAGCGTGCTAATGATGAAGAGAGGCGATGATATTTGCAGGATGGACTTGTTGCTAAACCGATCCGAGAGGCGTCCCCAGAATCTGAAGAACACGATGCTGACAAGCTGTGTAATGGCAACAAGTATTGTAATCGCTGGCAAATCAAGTCCGGCGCGGCTAAGTAAATAAACTGTAAAGAATGGCGACACAAGAGCAGTACTAAATGTCCAGACGACTGAGAACCAAATCAGCTGTTTGAAATTTTCATCCTTGAATGGTTTTGCCACAAGTTGTGAGAATTTTTGTCCACGATCAGGAACAATTAGTTTAGGTTCAGGAGTTGTAGCTGTGAAATAAACCGCAATCATACCGAATAGAAATGCAATGAAGAATAGGATTGCGTACCCGATGCTTGAATCCTGAATGTATACATTAGTCCAGAGCCCAATGAACTGGCCACCGATTAATGATACGACTATGGCAACCAATCCTGTTGCAGCCATCCTTACGGAAAAGAATCTGCCCAATCGATCCACTGGTACCAAGTCTCTCAGCCACGAGTTCCAACTTGGAGAACCTATTCCATTGAAGATAGCCTGAACTGCAACGAAAATAACTAGGAGAATGAGTCGAACATCTGATACTGAGAAGAATGGTATCAGTGCCATCCCGAGAATGGCCAATCTGTTGCCTAGTTGGGTGATAATATTGATGGCTTTCCTCTTTCCTGCTCTGTGGATAATATACACCGAAGGAATCTGGAGCAACTGAGCTAAGAATGGTATAGCTGCCAAAATACCGATTAGTGTGTTGGGGGCATTTAGGACTGTGACAGCAAATCCTACAAGGAACACACTTTCAGTGAGAGTGATTCTAACCTGACTTGTAATGCCCTGCCATGTCATTTTCCGCAAGCCCAATTCTCTCTGGTCTTGAGTCAATGAATCGTCGTCAGAGCTCATTCACTTTTCACCTAGCGAATGCCTTGTGCATCAAACTACTACATAAAGACACTCTTGATAGCTAGCATTACTCTTCCGCCGCTTTTTGAGTCACGTGGCCAATTCAAACACATCTAGATCTTTTCCAGAAATGACCCTACCGCTGTATCCCTCCGTCACTTCTGATAATAATTCATCATCAGTACGTTTCCAATGGAGTTGATGATACAGAACAAGCAGGTCCGGCTTTACAAGGTTGGCAATTTCTGAAAGTTCAAAGGTTGAAGTATGAACCCTTGAGTGATATTTCTGCCATTCTTTTGGACGGTCTTTCAATCCCTCCGCAGTGTACACTTCATGTATTAGAATGCTGCATCCCCTTGCCTTTGTTATAAGAGCAGGTGATGGCCGCGTGTCTCCCGAAATCACAATTGCGCCATCCTCTGCAAGAAACTTGAACCCGTATGCCTCCAAGGAACCATGATCAACGCGAAAAGCTTCAACGGTTGTATCATCATCATGATAGATTATGCCTTCACATATCTCATGCGGATTTACGATGTATCCTCTCTCATTAGATAGTGCAGACCATTGTTTTCGTTCCCTTAGATCTTCACTATAGGCTGCCATAACATGGTCGGTCATCCTTGTGAGTCCTGTTGGTCCAAAGACCTCCAATGGCTCAGTTCTTCCTACTACAGCAGGGCTGAAGATCAAGTCTGGATACCCTGTTGTATGATCTGAGTGCAGATGTGTGAGAAATGCACAGGTCATCTGTGATGGAAGAATGCCTGCTGATGTTGCACGTCGAACGACGCCTGGTCCAAAATCAATGATATATGCAGACCGGTTCACGGTTATCGCTACGGAAGGTCCGTATCTATCTGGATCCAAGTTAGGTGTTCCAGTTCCTAATAGTATGACTCTACTCATATCACAGGAACTCCTGCTAGTCAGAGGTCTTCTATTTCTGAGCCTCCTTCGGAGTCATGGGGGATTAGATTATCAAGAATTCGTCGGAGCATCGTTTCAAAATCATTGATTTCATCCTCAGTGAATCCTTTGTAGAATAGCTTGGTCATCTCAACTGAGAGATTGATGTAGACTTTCTGGAGTTTTTGCGTTCTCTCTGTTAATTTGATTAAGATTTTTCTTCTATCTTCATCTGACTGTTCCCGCTGGATATATCCTGCTTTCTCAAGGTTATCCAAAAGCTCACTAAGTGTTGATTTCCTCAGGAGCGTCCGCTCCACTAAGTCATTGATAGGAACACCGTCTTTCTGCCATAACGCAAAAAGAATTCTGCCCTGACCTGGACCTATATCTATCTCATTTTGCTTTAGTAGTTCAGTGAAGACTCTTCTTCCTAAATGATGAATTTGAGTTATGAGGAATCCACCGGCTCTTTGCGACATCATTTTGAATCACCAAGTTCCAATCTGAATGTCTGACTTCCAGTCCAGCCCTTGGCCATTACTGGAATGAGACGAAGAACTGAATGGTCTGGATCATTATATCCCGATAAATAGTACCTAGACCACTCTGGATGCCAGATTGATTTCTTGATATCGGAATCTGTAACAATCTCAATCAGACCACTAAACATCACACCTCTCCACGTTTCTGGATCGCAGTAGTACGCTGAAACCGCCTTGTTTGCTTCGATGTCTTCCATCTTTGGCGAGGATGTATTAGTAGTGAAAATCATAGTGAAATCATTTTCTTGTTGTTCAAAGAAAGGTATCAATTTTGGAAACCGTTCTTTGTTCCTGAGATTAAACATAGCTCGTGTCTGCGGAAATCCTCCTTTGTCTACTGTCGTTACATATGCTGGCCATCCAAAATCCAGGAGATTTAGACACATTTCCCTAATTTCGTTATCATTCATTTTGGTGCAACCCCAGATTAGTTCGATTCCTAATTGTTAGGGTACGAACTATATACCTTTTGGTTCGCGCTTTAGCCTAGTGAGTTATAGCATACTGACAAAACCAAAGGGGAAAAAAGAGGAAGCAGGATTTCTGCTTCCACGATAACTTGATTCTATCGTCGCCTAATAATGACTGCAACAAGCAGGAGAACCACAACAGCTCCACCAATCAATGCAAGCGTCATTGAATCTAGTACGATTCCTGTTGAACTTGAAGACTCAATACCGAGTATTGGATCATACTCTAGTGTTTCACTCCCAAAGTTCTCGAAGGCAATATAGATTGCTTGACCAGTTTCCAGTCCAGTGCCTTCTCCATAGCTTGCTCTGACCTGCAATGAATTGTTAGCTGCAAGAGCGGTCTCTTCGTATCCAAAGTATCCATTCTCGAATTGGAACATCGTTCCAGTCTTATGGAATCCTGATGGATCTCTATCTCCTTGGACTTCACCATGATTGCTCTCAGTAAGGTTGAACTGAAGCACAAGAATAGAGTCTTCATAAGTCCATTCCCATCCTCCAACAATCAGGTCGAATTTCATCTCGCCGGGTGTAGACAAATTGAGATGAACTCTAATTTCAATTGTCACATTGAATGCCGAAAGACTTGGAAGATTACCATAGTCCATTCCGACACCTTCAGGGCGTGGATCAAACTCGGTCGTAGTTGTGAAATTGAAATGGACAGCAGTGATGTTGTCGCCTTCTTCAACAACTACAAAATCACCGAATTCCCATCCAATTGTTGGGAGGGCAAAGGGGGCACCAATCATGGTATCAGTACCATTAGTGTATGCTCCATCAGCATTGGTATCATTAGCCTCGAACATCTTCACAAACATAACATGGTAGTCAACTGTGGGCGTGTTGGGATCCCACCAGTGAAAGTGCGGGGCTTGATTATTTCCTGTAACCTTGGTAGAGATATCATCTGTAGTCAGTGTAACGATACCTGCTGAATACTGATACTCTACACTGTTACCTTGCGCAGCAGCCAAGGGCATTCCAATGCCCATCATCAGTACTGCAAAGGTCGCTAGAATGACTTTCTTGTAAGTGTCCATTAGATCACCGAAATATCATGTGAATTTTGTATATATAGCAAATATTGCTCAGCAATGTGTTTTGGGATACTAAATAGCACTATAAAGTCTCTAAATTGAAATAGAAGATTTATGAAACCTTGTAAAGGTTCATGAAGATGATTTTTCTTATTCGTTGAGGAGTGCTTGGGCATGTTTAATGACATTTTCAACTGTGAATCCGTATTTTTCAAATAGCACATCTGCAGGTGCTGATGAGCCAAATTTATCTATACATAGATACTTGCCATTATCTCCCACCCATCGTTCCCAACCTTGAGCCACTCCTGCTTCCACGACTATGCGGTTCTTTATCTTCGGCGGAAGAACAGAATCTCGATATTCTTGATTCTGCGCCTTGAACAACTCCCAGCTTGGGAATGATACAAGTCGAACATTGACGCCTTGCTCTTGAAGTTCTTCTCCAGCATGAACAATCAAGTCCAGCTCTGAGCCTGATGCCATCAGAATTATCTCTGGCTCTTTGCCGAGATCTGCAAGTACGTATGCCCCTCTACTTACGCCAGATGCGGCCGCATATCTCATCCGATCAATTATTGGAACGTTCTGCCTTGTCAAGGCAAGAAGGGTTGGTCCTGAACTGTTAGAGATTGCTACTTTCCACGCCTCGACTACTTCATTGGCATCCCCTGGTCTAATTACCACCAGATTGGGAATGGCACGAAGCGCCGCTAGATGTTCCACGGGCTGGTGTGTAGGACCATCCTCTCCCACACCAATACTATCATGAGTAAATACCCAGATACTGTGATGCTTAGATAGTGCTGAGAGTCGGATTGCAGGGCGCATATAGTCCGCGAACATAAGAAATGTAGCTGAGAATGGTAAGAAGCCTCCATGAGCAGCAATGCCATTCACAATTGCTCCCATTGCGTGCTCACGTACTCCATAATGGATATTTCGACCACTCCGAGTTTCAGCTTGAAATGATGGACTTCCATCAATCCATGACTTATTTGATGGTGTTAAATCTGCAGAACCACCTACTAGTTCAGGAAGCTTGTTTGAAAGAGCATTGATTGCCTTTCCTGAAGCCACACGTGTGGCCATCCCTTTACCCTCTACAGGAAAGACAGGAAGGCTACTATCCCATCCAGACACCAGTTCACCGTTCATTCTTCTAGCGAGTTCAGATGCCAGGTGGGGGTATTCCTTTCTATATTTGCTAAAAGTTGATTTCCACTCCGATTCCAAATGTGAACCTTTCTTGCCAATCTCTCGAAAGAAAACTAGAACATTATCAGGAATATAGAAACGGGGCTTAAGAGGCCACGCCAATTTACTCTTTGCCCCATCGAGTTCTTCCTCTCCGGCAGGTTCACCATGAGCCTTCGACGTATCTTGCTTGTTAGGCATACCAAAACCTATGTGGGTCTTGCACATTATCAAGGACGGGCGAGGATCTTCCTTTGCTCTCGAGATGGCTGCATCAACTACTTCGACATCATTCCCGTTATCAATTCTCTGAACATGCCAACCGAACGCTTCGAATCTAGCTCCGCGATCTTCAGTAAATGTCAAATCTGTGCTGCCGTCAATTGAAATCTTGTTGTCATCATAGAGTAGAATTATTTTTCCCAATCTCAGATGACCTGCAAGTGACGCCGCCTCGGATGAGACACCTTCCATAAGATCGCCATCTGTCACTATACCGTAGATATTGTGATTGACTATCTCATGTTTTGGCTTGTTGAAAATAGACGATAGGTGCGTCTCTGCAATGGCCATCCCAACACAATTTGCTAATCCTTGCCCTAGAGGTCCAGTTGTCACCTCAACTCCAGGTGTCTTGAAACACTCAGGATGTCCGGGAGTCTTACTCTCCCATTGTCTGAAGTTCTTGATATCATCTAGTGAAACATCATACCCTGTCAGATGAAGAAGAGAATAAAGGAGCATGGATCCGTGTCCGCCTGAAAGAACGAATCTATCTCGATTCCACCACTGAGGATTCTTTGGATTGAATCGAAGATGGCGAGTCCAAAGAGTATAAGCCATTGCAGCAGCTCCCATTGGCATTCCTGGATGACCTGAATTGGCTTGTTCCACGGCATCTGCAGAGAGAAATCGGATCGTATTGATTGCAAGATTTTCAAGAGATTTGTCTATCATCGGAAACTACTCCAAGTTACGGAAACACCCATGAGTGATAAGCAGCCCGATAGGCATCATCGTGTATCAACTAGCCCTCTTTTGGTTGTTACGCTTCGCTGAGATGCCTTTCCTTTCACTCTTTTGCTAAACCAAGGTTCACCGACACGTGTCCCTGGTGGATACTCCTGAAGGAAGTCTTCACGGATAGAGTCCATGATCACAAAGTCATGGAATTTGCCCATCATATATGTCGCTTGTCTATATCTTCCCACTAGCTTGAATCCTGCTTTTTCATAGGCCCGTTGAGCTCTTTCATTCTCATCCAAAGTAATCAAGAAAATGCTGTTAAGCCCAAGGATATGATAGCCCACCCAAAGCATGACCCTGACTGTATCGGTTCCATAACCCTTCCCAAAGTTCTTTGGATTATGTATCGCTATCCCGAATTCAGCTCTCTGATTCTGTTTCGATATGTCAAAAAAGCTCACTGTACCAATGAACTCCTGTGTTCTCTTGTCTTCGATTGCGAGAACCATTCCCCCATCTTTCCATGGGTCCATGGTTGTCACACGCTCTAACCATTTTCGTTCTGCATTCTTTGACATTGGCCATGTTGTTGCTAAGAACTGTCTCATCTCAAGATTATTCCAGTTCTCCATCACTGCATCCAAATCTTCTAGCTCTAAAGCTCTAAGTCTAACCTTCTCTCCATAATACATATTCAGAAACCCACATTCCGCTTGTTAAAAATTCTTTAGTATAGCCGAGTTCGATACACTCTTTATTCTGATTTTCTCTTTCTTCATCCAATAAGGAGTCTACATATAATGAGTCCAAAGAAGCGCTACTTTGATGACCCAATTGTTCGTGTAGACTTGTCTAGAGCCCGATTTCCCCAAACATGTCCTGTCTGTGGAGCTCGTGCAACGACATTATCTCGAGTGACTATTGTTTCAGGGCGGCCTCAATACCTTCGTTATGAATGGGATCCTTACTATAATCCTCAGGTAAGGAGAAGGCATGGTTTTCCACAACCTAACCTGAAAGTACTCCCCATCAAAGTATGTGCTGAGCATTATTATACTGACACAGGGGAGGATCGATACAAATCCTTGTGTCTAATTGTTGATGGACTTGCCATGGCTTTCATGTTCTTCGGTTTGCTGTTTTTAGGTGATTCAATCTCAAGGGGCCGTGCAATATCACCATGGGTGAGTGTCTTTGTTACAATCTTTATGTTATCTATGGTTATCACAGCAATCTCTTTCCGACCTAATGCTCTTGCCAGATCTGTGAAGATCATTGGCTTTGATGCAGGTATGCAGAATATTCTTCTCGCTTTCAAGAACGCATCATACCGTGATGAATTCATTAAGGAGAATTCAATGCACTCGGAGCTTGTAAGTTGGATTTTGAAGGCTGATGGATAATCAGAGAATTTTCAAAAATAAGCAGGAAGTGCTCAGGTCGCCTCGAGCAAGAGCACTTCTTCATTAGTCAAGCAACGACGTTTCGCTTTATCGTTGGGTATACTAGGATTGCTGTCGAAGGATGATTTCTTAGATACCATTGTAATCTACCTGTACATGTATGCATAGGTTATTGCGTCAGTGGAGATTCTCTTATT
This sequence comes from Candidatus Thorarchaeota archaeon, assembly GCA_048884785.1. GTDB lineage: Archaea > Asgardarchaeota > Thorarchaeia > Thorarchaeales > Thorarchaeaceae > MP5-2226. Next base: position 11,218 of record JBHLQM010000062.1, read on the forward strand.
GTAGGAATTCTTGCTTGTCTTTCTCATTAGAGCCATGATACTTTACCTCCGATACTGGTAGGCAAAGGTGATTGCCTCGGTCGAGTAAACTCGGCCAGTCTTATTCTTCAGCACAGATGTGTTCCGGGTGTTAGTTGCTAGAGCCATAATAGTTCACAAGAAATACTGCTCAAAGTTAGTATATATAGCAAAGCCACTTTATGGAGTCACAGGATGAAGTCACAAGATGTGACTATCCAAAAGGCAGTTCTTTCAGGTTGAATGCTATTATGGATGAGATTATTGTTGTGGGAATCATCTCAAGGATATTGAACGAGTATGCCGTGACAACTGATGAAGGAGTAGAATACAAGCTGTCAGCGATTCTCCCTTGGGAAGCTGTTTCTCCTGAATACGGTTCTGAGGAATTTGCAATGCATCTCGGGAAACGCTTGACTGTGCAGGGACTCTCAGACGGTTCTACTATCTATCGTGCATCAATCCTAGAAACCTAGAGAGGATTCATACTATGATTACCGGCATCGATATTGTATTTCTTCATGTCAAGGATTCTGCGAAGATGATAGAGTGGTACAAAGAAAAGCTTGGCCTTGACATTTCTTTCGTATCTGAAGATGGAAGTTGGACAGAATTTAGATTTCCAGAGAATAGGTCTGCTACTCGTTTTGCAATCGAGTACATCAAAGACAATTCCTCTGAGGTGGAAAAGCAGTCTATCATGGTGTCCTTCCGTGTTGATGATATATCAAAATGCATCGCAAATCTTGAATCGAAAAAGATTGAGTTCTATGGCACTCCTATAATTCGTGAGGAAGGCAGCTCACTTTTTGCGACAATCAAGGATCCTGAGGGTAACTGGATCCAAATCTCTCAGCGAAAATGAAAAACAATATGGTGGAGGTCTGGCTACAATCTCGTAGGCAGACTCCAACCGGTGCTTGTAGTACAGATACGACTAGATTTTGAGCTCTTCCTCGCTCTTCCAAAGTCCGTGTATATTACAATAGGCGGTAGCCATTAAAGTTCCTGACTTCTTTGTTTTGAAGACGAACTTTGTTATCGGCTCAGAGTGAACCGAACCTGTATCTGGTCCTTTAGCTGATTCACCATGCGTATCAAAACTGACGTACCCAATCTCACAGGGGAACTTTTCATCCTCTGGCCAGAAGAATAGATCAATCCATTTGATGTGATGGGCTGTAGTATTAGGATGTGGAATTTCCTTTCCGACAGATACTTTCACATAGACTCGACCTTCTTCAATTTTCGAAATTTCAATTGCAGGAATATGTTTCTCGCTCTTCCAATCCGCAGTCTGTATCCATTTCTTGCTCATTTTTCCCTACCTCTCATCTTGGGAAATGGGCGTATATTCAACGACCCACCATTTCCAATACATTTCTCTTGTTAAAACACTTATCTTATGACAGGCTCAAGGTTATATGCAATCTCCCTGCCCAGAAAATTGCTGACAGGATACCCGTAAAGGAGGAGAGTCCAGTGGAATACTTCCGTCCAGAGCACCCAAATACGACTGTGTATATCTCGCTACTTGCTATTCTTACAGCCCTAACTACTGTTGCAACAATAGTACTAATAGTTCCGTTTCCAACTACATCTGGATATTTCAATCTCGGTGATGTACTGGTAATGATTAGTGGACTTCTTTTAGGTCCCATTGGAGGATTTGTCGCTGGAGGCATAGGTTCTGCAATTGCAGATCTAATCGTTGCACCCCAATATGCTCCCATAACTCTCATCGCAAAGGGTTTTGAAGGGATGATTGTTGGGCTTCTTAGTGCGAAGACGCTCAAAGCCACTCGTATCAGTATATGGGATGTCACTGGTGTTATTCTTGCGTCTTGTGCCATGCTGTTGGGATATCTACTTGGAGAGATGTTCATACTTGAATACTCATTTGGAGTAGCATTGGCAGAGTTAGTGACAATCAATTCAATACAAGTCATTGTTGGATCTCTTATCACACTGTCTATCGGTCCTGTGCTTCGGTCATATCTACGAGATATAACCTACAAAGTGGAAACCCCACTTGAAGCTGACCCGCCATAATAATGAATGGGAAATGGTTCAAAAGTGAAATTCCTTGCTTAGTGTGAAGAATGGCGATGGTCAGAACGGTTTTTAGGTCCTACTTCACTCTAAAACCTGAGTACTTGGAATCTAGATAGCTTGGTTGAGAGATTGGTGGAAGGCGTATTCTAATGGTTGATAGAAAAAAACTGAGAATTGATGATAATAGATTGAGAGAGATTAATGACTTCTTTCTCGCAGATGACAATCCACTTGTGACAGACCTTCTTACATTGATTGACAAATATGGTGGAATTGAAGAAATCAACAAAAAAGCAGAGGAGGCAAGAAAGCTCGATAATCTAATGACCATGCTAGAGGAGAAGAAATCTCCATATGTTAAAGACCTTCTATGGCTCCAAGAACAGAGGGATAATCGTGCTTTCATTTCAATTCTTGATTATAGGCAGAAAATACTTGGAGATACCTTCAAGTCCATGAAATTCGATGAGAGTTTTGCCGTCACTCTTGAAATCAGTGCCTGTCAATACTTTCCCTGGCTCATCGCAGAAACTAAACAGGCCATAAAGAAAAGTGAGTTGATGCCAGGTCGCTTCATCAGAGTTCGGAAAATGGACGAGCAAACGACCGATAATGAGGTCATTGCATTTGCAGCTGCTATGCAAATCTTTGGTTCATCATATGTCGAAACACTTGATACAAAGGGAACATATCCGGGTCCCGATGGAGCTCCAGTCAACGTCCATCTTGGAGGTCCATCCACAATCACTGGCTATTTTGGCGGTGTGGGAATGCCAAACAACTTTCCCTTGAAATGGGCTGATGAATTCCTGCATTATTATACAACCTATGGAGTAGAACAAGTTCTGAATATCAACCCTGGAAGTGTATTAGTGGGTTATATGATGTACAAGCTAGGAATCGATATAGAATTCAAAATCTCCGTATTCATGGGCAACGACAATCCATATGCATGCTTGTGGACATTAATGACAGCAAACCTCTTCAGTCGAGATGATGGAACTAGTCCACTCATCGGATTCAATCTTTCTAATAGCGTCAATAACGAAACTATTGAAGTGGCAGCTCAGATTAGAAAAGCCTTTGATTTTGAAGACGTGGTACGTATTGAGCATCACATCACGGAAACATACAAGTCCATCGTACGACAACCCTACGACAGACTCCCTGAACTTCTTGAATTGGCTGATCATGTAAAGAACATCAGTGCGAAACATGAAGGTGGTACTCCTCAGATAGAAGCTACTCGTGACTATCAGAGCGATATTCTAGATTATTTCAGAACGAAGGAAGACATTATTCAGGCGGGTCACATGCCACTACATCTTCAAAACTATCTCGATAAACATCAATCGCTAAATCGAACAGCCGAAGAGCTAACGAAGCGAGGACTCACCTTCCTTGCAGCCCCCAATCTTCACATGAATTAATCATAAATTAACAGTTGTAAACTGCTACTGCAGAGTATCCAGACTCATTTACATATCGGGCTGAAATATATCGTCATACATATTCTGAAGTCTGTTCCTATGATTCTCTTCTTCATTTGCGAGGGTTTCGAATACCGTCCTATGCTGCCCACTTCCGGTAAGCTCTGAAAGAGCTTTGTAGAAGCTATAAGCCGCAGACTCCTTCTTTATTGCCACAATAAGCACATCTTGGGGGGTAGATGATGGAAGCAGTGGAATATCGACAAGATACTGATTCAAGTCCATACTCTCTAGTTCCTCTATTGTATCACATCTGAATGTTTCACAGACTCCTGTTTTTTGAGCAGACAGTAGTTTTTTCTTATGAGACACCTCTTGATGTGCTAAATCCTGGAGTAGTTTCGCTGATGATTTGAATTCTGCTTCTTCAGCGGCTTTCATATAAAACTCGTATGCTTCCTCCTCTCTCTGTATCGCGAGAGAAACAAGTCTTTCGAAAGTCTGTTGTACATCGGTCAATATTATGCCTCAAGGGAGGAATCAACAAGCTCGTTTTAAGCATAATGTTTGAAAACGGAACTTGCATGAGAATCTATGGACACCGTGTTGTTTTGCCTTGAAGATACCTGAGCGATTTTTAGACGTGGACGAATGCATCTTTTGATTTGGCTCTTCAAAACTTGATGGATGAAAATACAGAAGAGCAATTATCGCCATTATATATCAGCATATTTTGAGATGATTGCTGATGCGGCTTTGGAGTAATGATTTTGCGGAAGGGCAGCCAATTCCTAGCAAGTGTTCCTATCGGCATGAGAACCAGCGTCCTCACCTTGCATGGGATGATATACCCCCGGAAACAAGGAGTTTTGCAATTATGTGTAATGATCCTGACGCTCCCGTAGGAGATTGGATTCACTGGCTTGTTCATAGTGTCCCTGTAGGAGTGCATGAGATTAAACCTGAAGCACAAGTACCTGGAATTCAGATACAAAACGACTTTGGGATTCAAAATTGGGGTGGGCCAGCTCCCCCTTTTGGTACACATCGATATGTTTTCTCAATCTATGCACTATCAGTCCCAGCATTAGAAACTGTGGACAAGAATTGCTTCAAAGAACTATGTGAAAAGCATAAGATTGCAGTAGCCAAAACAATGGGTACATATACACGAAAGTAAGAGCCCGTTTTATAGGTGGAGATGGTCCTTGTTGATGTTGGGTACAAGCTCCAAAGACGTTGATTCTAGTGAGTAATGACGTCCTTCTTGTCAGTAATACCGCAGTGATAAGAGCTGTTCCTATGCTTGCGGCTCGTGCGGAAGGTTCAGAGTTGAGTCACGAAGCTAGCGTTAGGAAGATTGGTGCCGAACAGCTTAGCTACCTCATGAGTCGTGGATTAAATGATGAAGAGGCTACTACGCTCCTCATCCCAGAATTTGTCAAATTGAAGGTTCCGGTTCTTCCACCAGCACTTCAGAAATCGATTGATGATGCAATCAAGATGAGTATGGAAGGAAGTATGTAATTTGCTAGATTACTCTCTTGGTACTATCTCTCGCATTCGAGAGGGAAGATACTTGTGGAGTGCTGCTGGAATCTTGACACTACCATCCTCTTGCTGATAGACTTCTAAAATCGCAACTAGTGTTCTGGGATTAGCCATCAGCGTGCTGTTCAAAGTATGCACAAATGCTTTCTCAGTTCCACCTTTTTTAATTCTGAATTTAATATTCAGACGTGTTGCTTGATATGCTGTGCAGTTACTACAAGACCCGCCTTCGCGGTATGTTTGTTGCCCTGGGAACCAGAATTCAAGGTCATACCTCTTTGCGGCGACACTTCCCATGTCTCCTGTACATATATTCACAATGCGATAGGGAAGTTTGAGGGCTTGAACATATTCCTCTTCATTTTGAATCAACTCCTCATGAATCTCCCAAGACTCATCAGGATGGCAAAAGACGAATTGTTCAACCTTATTGAACTGGTGCACTCTGAAGATTCCTTTTGTATCCTTTCCATGAGAACCTGCTTCCTTTCTAAAGCATGCACTTACTCCAGCAAGTTTGATTGGAAGATCCGCCGGTTCGAAAATCTCTCCCATATACATAGCTGCCATTGGGTGTTCTGATGTTGCAATAAGGTAAAGATCTTCTCCTTCAATCTTATACATCACATCAGCAAAATCAGCTAGATCGGTAACTCCTTCATACGGTTCTCGCCGCATCATAAATGGTGGATATACCAGAGAATATCCTTTTTTCAACAGCATATTCAATGCCATCTGCTGCATGGCAATATCAAGCATTACCAACTCGTTCTTGAGATAATAGAATCTAGAACCTGCAATTTTAGCCGCTCTCGGTATGTCCCCAATGTTAAGTGATTCAAGTAAATCTACATGGCTGTGAATCTTGAAATCAAACTCTGGTTTGCCACCCCATTCTTTCACGACCTCATTATCCTGTTCACCGGTGCCATATGGCACACTTTCATGAAGTATATTGGGGATGCTCATTTGTATCTGCTTAAGTTCAGACTGCAATTCATCAGTTTCTCTTTCAACTTCAGAGATTCTCCTATTGACCTGATTGGCTTGCTCCACAAGCTCTGAATCGTCTTGACCGGCTTTCTTTCTTTGACCCACTTCTTTTGAAAGTCTATTTCGTTGTGTTCTGAGATTCTGAATTTCTCTCTGAAGAGCCCTGATCCTATCATCAAGTTTGAGAAAACGCTCAAACTCCTGAAGCTTGACCTTATCTCTACGTCGTTCTAGATTCATTCGAATAAGGTCTACATTCTCACGGATGAATCGAATATCTAGCAATTGTATTATCTCCTACATCAGTTGGCTGAGTCAAGCAGAGCCTCTTTCCTCATAAGTCGTTCTCTCTATAAACTCGACTTTTCACCTTGTTCTTTCTATAGCTTTTCTATAGACTTCCTCAATTTGGCCAATCTGATTATACCAAGAGTACTTTTCCTCAATCTTCCTTCTACAGCGCATACCCATCCTCTGTCGTAACTTCTTGTCTTCCGCAAGAATTCTCATTGCATCGATAATAGCCTTGACATTCTCAGGCTCGACTAGAATTCCTTCATCCTTTCCTAATAGTTTGACAGTTTCACCAATTGCTGTTGTTATCACTGGGAGTCCGCAACCCATTGCTTCTAGGACACTCAAGCCAAGTCCTCCGATATTTTGCGGAATCACGAATGCGTCCATTCTCTGAAGAACTGCGGGAATTTCATCATGCTCAATTGCTCCCAGCCAAGAGAGTGAACCATCATCAACACACCCATTGAGTTGATGTTTCAACATTCCATCACCAATGAGTGTTAGTCTGGTTTTCGGATTCTCGCTATGATACTCTCGAAAAGCATCTAATAATAGATGGACCCCCTTATCGTAGCTAAGACGACCAACATACACAAAATCAACAATACCATCGTCAATCATTCTACTACTGTCAGGCCTGAAGAGGTCAATATCAACTCCATTTCTTATGACTGATACGTCATCTTCTGAAAATCCACTCGCAAGGAAGTATGGTTTTTGAGAAGGGTCAACTAGAATGACTTGATCATATTTTCTGCTAGCAAATAAGGAGGCTTTCCATGCAATGCCAAACAGGGTCGTATATATTGAACTGCCAGCAGCATAGGCAAGATGATACGTAACGACAAGAGGTGGTAATGCTCTCTTGAAATAGGGCAATAGGAACTCGGTGCTTCCAGAGTTCATTTGAATGTGAAGAACTTCGATTCCACTTTCTTGACACTGTCTAGCTATGGACCGTGGGGCTGTAACAGAATCAATAGAAAAATGAGGATTCAACTGGATTGCTTTGTATCTATGTACTCTCTCAGGAATAAGGTTTTCCACTCTCTTTGATTGAGTGAACACATGTACCTCATGATTTCGTTTGACTAATCCTGTGAGGACGGCATTGGCTCTAATGCATAGCCCGTCTGGTGCGCCAAACTTGCTTACCATTCCAATCCTCATAGTGTTCACAACAACCGGGCTCTGGGTTCAATTACATCCTCTTATAACGTCTTTCGATGATACTTAGTCTTCAATCTCTGACGAAGGACACAGACTGTTGATAGAACATGTTGAGCATTTTGGTTGTGAGGCTTTACATGTTTGTCTGCCATGTGCTCCAATGAAACGAGCGTAGTCAATCCATTTGTCCTTCGGAAGAAGCTGCATGAGGTCTTTCTCAATCTTATCTGGTTTCTTGTCATGTTGACTGAAATGAAGTCTTACTGTGACTCTCATGATATGGGTGTCTACAATGATACCCTCGGCGATTCCATAAACAGTTTGAAGAACCACATTTGCAGTCTTTCTACTGACTCCTGGAAAGGTAATTAGCTCTTCAAGAGTTTCGGGAACTTTTCCACCAAAGTTTTCAACAATCATTCTTGAAGTGTCCCTGATATATGCAGCTTTTCGATTGTATGATCCGCAAGAGCGAACTATTTGAGCTAAATCCTCCACATTCCCTTTTGCCATCTTCATTGGATTTGGGTATTTACTAAATAACACCGGTGTGACTTTGTTTACACCTGCATCCGTCACACGCGCCGATAGAATCGTAGCAATTAACATCTCAAATGGATTACTGAAATGCAGGTATGTGGGTGGCGCATCAGGGTAAGTTTTCGTGAGTTTGCGAAGAACTTCTTTTGCCCTCATCTCTTCTTCAATCATGTTGATTCCTCACATTTGTGAAAGAGCACAAATCTATACTTTAAGGATACCATCATATGAAACCATCCTACAAGAGCGCAGTTTCATCTTGGTTTTGGTGAGATTTGGATGTAAGATCGTATCGTGCGATTGAACCAAGAATCAGAAGATTCAAAATCAGCACACCAGCAAAGAGATACAAAATATTAGTTGTTTCTGAAATTAATCCTCCAATAAATGGACCGACTGAGGAAGCCAAGAAGATTACAAACCAAAACATACTAAGTATCTTTGAGGTATCTTGACTTGGCAGTCTCTTTCGAATCAAAACAAGCATCACAGTATACCATAGTGTGTCATTAACATATTTCAAAACCACAGCAATAAATGAGGTCTTAAAGACAACTCCAAGTCCCGGTATTATCAAATTAGCAGTGTCAGAGAAGGCGATAGGTGCCCAGTCAGGAAACCAATTAGCAAGTATCAGAAAGGCTGCAGATATAGGCATTACAGCGTATACCATAAGTGCTGTTGATTTCACTCCTTTTCGGTCAGATAGACGACCTACCTTCAGTAAGAGTGGGACTTGAATCACTAGAGTCATAACCATCATGATTGCTATAGATTGAACATCTATTTGCAATACATCATTCATGTAAATCAGAGCACCAAGCTTGAAGAAAGAATCACTTATTGCGTCAAGAATGCAGACCGCTATCATCCCTGGAATTATTGCTAATAAAATCCTGAACGCCCGTGTATTATCCTCTACGAACGTTCTCCATAACTTTGTCCCTGCTCCCCTTTGTTTCTGCGGACTACTTTCCAGATAAATTGCCCGTGCAAGTGTGGAAACAAGTAGGCACACCCCACCAACGAGGTGTATCTGTCGATAGGCTTCAAATTGAATAAATGGATAGAGAAATGCAAAAACTGCTAACGTGATAATTGATAGAACTCTACCTGCTGTGAACAATGAGAGTGCGAGACCACTATGTTCTCTAGGAATGTTATCCATTATGTAAGCTGTTGATCCTCCCTTTGTAATCTCCATCGATGATATGACTATAAGAGCTATGATAATGAAGATTGGATCGATGAAGACACCAATCATTAGATGATAAATTGCCATCAAGAACATTGAAACAACAGACAGCGTCTTTCGATTTACCGTGTCTCCAACATAGCCACCAAAAAAGCGTGAAATAGCAGCTATTAACGACGTTATGGTTCCTATGGCACCAATGATTATGAAGCTAGGAATTATGTACCAAAGATACAGATTGAGAAATGTTGATAGATATGCAAAGGCATTGTAAACCCATGCTGTAGCTAAATATACTCTGTAATTTCCCCATGAAAAAACAGCGCTCAGAGAGGCTCGGATTCCAGTCGACTGCTCACGAACCTCGTTAGCGTCATCGTGGTCCACTTCTCCCAAATCAAACGGGGGTCCGGGATTTCCTGTTGCGGGATTATTGTCCAAACTCTCGTCACTCCGCACACCATACTTCTGGACCACTTTCAATTTTAGCCTATCTCCGAACACTAGCCTATGCAAAGGATTTCCAAGTCTTTAGAGTCTTGGATGGGCAATAGCTAGGTGTTTGTTCGGAACTATTTAGACTCCTTTCCTATTTTCATCTAATTCCAACTTTTCGAAGAACCGCAGTTCTCGAATGTGGATTTTATTTTCTTCATGACTACCAATGAATCACTAATCGAACACAAGCACCTTGACCTCCCCATCAGC
>JBHLQM010000063.1:0-21128 GCA_048884785.1 Candidatus Thorarchaeota archaeon
TCACTGCTTGACAGGTGCTCAAAATGACCGTTTTTCTTAGAGCTAATGCTTTCATTGGAATGGTTGCAGCCGTGGCTGAGGGTTTCAAAAGCGAGGTTGGGGGCCTTGTCTTTGGAGACCACTATTATACTTCAGAGAAATACATAGTTGAAGTAGTGATTCCGCTTCAAACCACAAAACGCTCACCCACTCAGGTTCACTTTCATCCTAAGAGAACCAAGAGAGTTCTAGACCTGTGGAATGAACTCTCGCCTCTTTGGTACCTTGGATCGTTTCACAGTCATCCGGAATATGGTGGCGCCCAGTATCCCCCCGAGCAGAGCGAAGCTGATAGGATGGACCTCAAGGTAGGTGATATTGAGATAATCATGTCAATATGGGAGGCAACACGAAAAGAGGTCCTTGGATACATTCGCGATGGGAAGCGAATCTCAGGTGCAGTTGGGGACTACTACATTCAGATTTCCGCATGGCATAAGAACAAGTATGAAGAAATCAATGAGCTTGAGCTCTGGTGTCCCTATATCAATATCATCAATGAGAGTCGTGAGAGAGGTATTGTTTCCAAGTGGGGGCGTCTGTTTGAAAGGCATTCCTTGCTCCCTGAAACCAAAGTAAGAACACTTCAGAGAAGAATTGAGAAGTACGAAAACCAGGTCTTTCGAAATCCAAAAAATGAGAAGGTTGCCTTTTCTAGGATTAAGAAAACCATCAGAGAATTGTCTAAAGAAATACAGTGATTCTGCTGACAATCAGGTGATGTTACTCGAAAAGACAGTCTGGACAGTCACTGTAAAGTCATTGAGAGCTGCAACTGGTTCGAAGAGTGGTCCATCTAGACCAGCATCTAGAGTCCCTCTACCGCTCTTTACCATGATATGTCCCTTTTCAGTCTGGAATGTACACACATAGAGCCATGTTCCATCAGAATACAGAACTTCAATGATGAATCCTATGTGCGAACCCATTTCCATGACCCCTTGTATGATATCTTCCGAAGGATAAGTTAGATTCAATCCAGCAGTGAGGGCGTTGTTAATTGCGGTAACGTTCTCTAGTGAAATAATGAACGTCCGCTCGTATGATTCCGTGCTATCCCAGCCGCCCGAGTTATCAAGAAAAGAAGCAGAAACATGCCACATACCGAAAACATCACGGTCAATTGATGCCTCCATCAGCTCAGGATATACTATATCCGAGGTGTTGCCTATGATTGTAATGGATGTTACATCAGTTCCGCCGAAGCTGGTGTTTGAGGAATTGATGAAATACGTGAAGGCAACAGCAGAAACAGAGATCACAATGACTGTGATTATAATTGCAGCCTTACTTCCTTGAGCACTCAAAGCCATATCCCCCAAATTACCGCATAACTATGGTGGAGTATGCTCTTGAGCATTATGATTTCAGTATTGGAATATGTGGTCTAAATATATCCGATTTCATTTTCGTCTAAGGTCCTCTACCAGAGAACACTAGATACCCTATATGATGATATTCATCATTGCTCTCCAGAGTAACTGTCTTTCTCAGTTTCATCAGTTTTGGCATTCGTTGTCTTACAGCACCATTAATTATCATATGATAGAGCATTTTCAAGGTGGCCTTAGTAGCATTAGAGCGACTTCGTGGATTCTCAAATACTCCTGCATATGACTCTTCAACCTCAATACTCAAGAAGCCAGTGGCTTCGAAGATGTTCTTCCATTGATTGATATCGAGCATTGATACTTTCGCCCCAAGCATAGCTCCCATTGCAGTATTGATTGCCTCCACAAATCCAGAATCGGCACGATTTCAATTCCAGATGAATTGTTCACAATTGCACTGGAAACGAATGATCTAAAAAAGGGAGAAATTCATCGAGTGAGAACAGAAACATATTTATTATAGTTAAGTATAATGTGGGGTGGGATGGATTATGAAAGCAATCGAGGTCGTGAAAGACGTCTACTGGGTTGGAGCAGTTGACTTCAATGTCCGCAATTTCCATGGTTACAGTTATTCTGTCCATCATGGGACAACCTATAATGCCTACTTGGTTGTAGGCGAGAAGATTGCGCTTGTAGACGCAGTCATGGGGCCATTTGCAGATGAGATGTTCGAGCGGATATCTCAGATAGTTGATCCAAAGAAGATCGACTACGTCATTTCAAATCACACAGAGATGGACCATTCAGGTGCACTTCCACTTGTGCTTGGGCAAGTTCCAAAAGCGATTCTTCTATGTACTGAGCGAGCCGTTGCAGCTCTCAAAAAGCACTATATTGACGGATGGAACATTAAGACTGTCAAGACAGGTGATGAACTAGATCTGGGCGGAAAGACTATCCGATTCTATGAGGCCCCCATGTTGCATTGGCCTGAGAGCATGTTCACCTACTATGTCGAGGAACAGCTTCTCATGCCCAATGATGCTTTTGGCCAGCATTATGCAACTGAGAGGCGTTTTGCTGACGAAGTCGACCAGACCGTGCTTTGGAGAGAGGCTGAGAAATACTATGCCAATATCCTTTGGCCACTCAGTCGACAAGTGCAAAGGAAGATCGAGGAAGTCGTAGAGCTAGGACTACCAATCAAGATTATTGCACCGTCTCATGGGCTTATTTGGAGAAAGGACCCGCTTCAAATTGTCACTCGGTATCTAGAATGGGCTAAAGGGGAACGAACCACGGACAAGGTTGTGATCACCTGGGACACAATGTGGGACAGTACAACCAAGATTGCACGCGCCATTGCCGAAGGCATAAGTGAAGAGGGTCTCACGCCATTATTGTATCTCATTCCACACAGCGATAGAAGTGATATTATTGCAGACATGCTAGAAGCAAAAGGAGTTCTTGTCGGAAGTCCGACCATTCATAATGAGATTCTTCCAACTGTGGCTCCGCTGCTTTCTGACCTTGAGGCATTGAAACCCGTCAACAAGAAGTGTGCTGCCTTCGGGTCCTATGGATGGGCTGGTGGCGCAACAAAGAAGATTGAGGAAGCAATGACACGCGGAAAAATGGATGTTATCATGGAATCATTCTCAGTGAAATGGGTGCCAACTAGCCAAGAGCTCGGGGAGGCTTTTGCGTTTGGCAAAGAGTTTGGGAAACGAGTTAAGGGTTAATCATGTGACTATCAATCGATATTTCAAAACACATCTGGTCGTATACGTGTTCTATCTGATCAATTGAAGAAAGACATTAGACGTTTGGAATCGAGCTTTTGCCTGTTCTTTGGCTTTCTCTGCCTCCATTTCGGATTTGAAATTACGAAAATCGGCTGGAAGGTCTTGAGCTCCCGGTATCGTCCTCGCTCGAATGATTCTTTTCTCTTCAGAAACCGGTTGATCAAATTGGATGCAAGTTTCCTCACCATCTTCAGTAACAACCGTTTTACAATGCATCTGTATAGTGCTCATCACAATCACCAGTATTGGACGTCCTATATACCACTAAAGTACATATAACTATATTGGTCATCCAATACTCACAAGAGTGTTGCTCCATGTGTCCCTTTCGGAATTTGCGTACTAAATGACTAGTCTTCAGTCTTGTACTTGGCCCATTTCCCGCAAGTGATGCATCGAAGATGAATGTATTTCACCGTTCTTCCTTGTTCTACCACTGACTCATCATGCTTCTCTTTGAGTCTGCCACCACAGTGGGGACACTTGTCAATCATATTTCTTCTTCCTGCTTCCAGAATGCTCCAGAAAATACTATGAAAAAAGTGAATAAAAAGTAAGTCACCGGTCTAGAGAAGCCATGCTGGGCGCATTGGCTTCAGATATCATCATATGTAATTTGTGTGTTGCTGCTAGGAAAGGCATCTCCTCAGGATTTGGTGACAACGGAGGCTAGGAGCATAATACTAAGAAATATCCCTAGTGCGTATGAGATATCCAACACAACAAGTGTTACTGTATAACTCTGAACCAGAATGACGTATGTACTAAGCAAAAGGACACCAGCCACCATAATCACAAGAAGTATCTCTTCAAGCAGAGAGAGTGGTCTACTATCGAGAGATCGAATCCAAAAAACAAGCAATACTCCCGCAATTGGTGGAAAAACAAGAAGTATGAGTCCCAGAGGCAGAAGCAATACACCACTTAGTTGAGAACGAATTCTATCCATTCTTGCAGCATATCTCTCAAACTCCTTCGAGTAAACTTTACCATAATCCCCTCGTATCTTTACCTGATACCCTTTCCAGAGAGAGAACCCAAAATCGTCAGCTCTTTTGCGTAACTTGTCTGTGGCAGTCTCTTGCGTTTCTGGCTGATACCGTCCTTTGAAGGCAGGCAAGATATAGACCGACAACAACAGCGACCAGACTCCGTATAGCGAAACAAGAGTTTCAATGAGTCCAAGTGTTTGACCGAGAATAAAAACGGCCATCATCTTGTAAAGTGCATAGATGACAATACCGATTATTGGAATGAGAAGAGCTCTCTTAATCAACCTCGCTCGACTTGTACTCCGTTTCATATATTCTGATGAAACTCTGAATGCTATCGCGCAAAATGTTGCATACGTGAGCATTATTCCAATCCCACTCAGGAAGTTCATAGTAGTGCCTGAAATTGTAAACAGGTTCAGCATTAGCTCAGAGCCGAGGAGAACATCAAAACTCCAGCTACTCTGATAGAGCATTATAATCAAGAGGACAAACCCTGACATGAAAGCAAGCAAGTAGATCTCTCTATATCTGTCTGAAACAAATGAGGATAAAGTCGAGGTCATAAGGTATCAGAATCCTATGTGGAAAAATTTCAGGTTCATTGATAGATAATGAGTTGCTGATGAGTCTTTTGTCTTCTTTTGAAGCATATATTGGCCGTGAAGAGGAATTTTTTCCTTCCAATATCACTTTCTGAATTTCTCACTCAAGTCATCACCAAGATTCTTTTCACTCAGTAATTTGAGAGCAGCTTCAAAGGAGTTGGAACATATCCAAGATGCACCTTGACTGAATTCAATTGGAAGTCTATTTGAAGGACCAATCCTTCGACACTCTTCTACTATATTCCTACCCTGATACAAATCAACCTCACGTGCAAATTTAATACCTGCTTCCATAGCTACCCTTTTCACACTTGCATCAACTGGCTGAATATGAGCAATCTCCTCAATGGATGTAACATGATTACCAATCTCATTGTAATAGAGGTCTACTAGGTCTCGTAGGTATGTGGAGACTGCAACAGACCCTACACCATAGAACGAGTTGAGTTTCCGATAGTGGGGAATCAGTCTTCCTTTACCTATCTCATCAATGCTATACTGAACAATGTTGCCCGCCGGGAGTTCGGCAATATACCTTAGCAGACCTAAAGTATTGTATCCCCTCTTCTTCACTTCTGCTCCGAAGAGCAAATCAATGTCGCTCTCCTTCTTGTAAGATCTACCATCGACTGTCAAGTCACGAAATGCCTGTTTAGAGTCATGCAAATCCTTGGTGCGTATGTTTGTTATGCCACTGGGGTTAACACAGTCAAGATGATTACACAGGACATCATCAATCATCTGACAGATCACTCTGGTGGTCTGTTCATGGCGTCCCTGAATTATCCTTGAGATGAAAAACCTGAATGCTTGAAACCAGTGTGTCCGAATTTCTGATGGACTCGAATCCAGATACTCCAAGTACTCTGCCCTATACAGCTTTGCGAATTTTGAAACACGCATTATCATGATGTCTTCCATATTCTCCACCGCGAAAAGAAACCCGCTGTATGGTTTGCATTGACAACTATTTGTCTTCTCTCATCCTAACTCTTCTGCATCAGGTTCCCAGGCCGGGTCTACAATACAGAGAAACTCGAGAGGCATTTGACCCACAGACTCAATGTACTGGAGTGCCTTTGGGGGGATGTATACCACATCTCCCGGCTCGACTTCCTGGACCTCATTATCAATGTGCATGATGCCTTTGCCTTTAGTAATATAGTACACTTCAGAGGCTTCCTTGAATCGATGCGGAAGAGATGACTTTCCAGGAGCAAGTGATGCATGGGCAAGACTGTAAGTAAGGTGCAAGGAATCATCGCCATGATTTGGATTCAAGAACTCCCTAACACGTGTGTCATCAAGGGCAGCAATTTCTTTCTGGTTTCTCAATCTTCTAATAATCACTCTTTCCACCTTGACTCAATGAGGATACAATCGCTATACCTGACACTTTGGACAGATATAGCTTGTAGTTGAACCTATCCGAATCTCCTCAATTGTAGCCGAGCACTCCGGGCAGGGTTCTCCTGTTCTATATCCAATAGGTCGATGTTTCATGTATCTACCTTTTTTTCCGAATAAGTCCTGTTCTCCCGGACCACCCCCATACCTAATACCATCTTTGAGGACACGTTGGATTGCGCCATGCAAATTCTCAATTTCGAACTCCTCGAGGGAATCCGCCTGTCTTGTTGGATGAAGCTTGGCATACCAAAGTATGTCTTGGACATAGACATTTCCAATTCCTGCTATGAAAGATTGATCGAGAAGGTATGATTTGATCCGTCCCCGCTTCTTATGTAACATCTTGCCCAGAAGGTCAACCGTGAATGCCTTGCTGAGCGGTTCTACTCCGAGTTTGGAGATCTGAGGATGCGAGGAAAAGTCTCCTTTTGGAACTAAGTGTACATGTCCGAACCACCAATGATGTATCCCAATCCATTCTCCATTATCTAGGGTAAACACTACTCTGTGATATTCATGTACGGGTTCCTTACCCTTATCATGCAGGAGTATCTCACCCCCCATTCCGAGGTTGAAAGCAATCGACCACTTCTCATTCAGGTCTGATGTTATCCATTTGCCTCGCTGATATGTTCTCTCGAAGCTTCTCCCCTGTACACCATTTTTGAATTTTCGAGGTGTCAAGTTCAAGCATTTTGGTTGGTTCACAATCACATCTATTATTTTCTTCTTGGAAAGGCCCTCATTCATACTCTTGGCAAGTATATATACATCCGGCAGTTCTGGCATTTCTATCGTATTTTCTTGGGGACGCATTTGGATTAAGCTATGCGATAGGCGTAATCCTGCAGTGGCTTTCATATCTAATCTGCATGTATAAAAAACTGTAAGAATCAGGCCTAGCTAAAGGCTGATAAGATGAAGAGTCGCGCATTGAAATCATACCATTCATTATGAATGGGCTTTAGAAATAACTCAGCAAGGTGATTCTCCCATGCTCTCCGAGAGAGTGAAACGGCTTAGAGAACAGAGTATCAGCACCGAGCCCTACATTTCCACAGAGCGAGCTGAATTACTCACTGATTTCTACCAGAGTGGTGCCGGTGATTCGAAATCAACTCCAGTAGCTCGTGCTCTGGCATTCAAATTCATTCTAGAGAACAAGGAGATCTATATTGGACAAGATGAATTGATTGTGGGAGAGCGCGGTCCTGCACCTCGAGCCACCCCAACCTATCCTGAATTGTGCTGCCACTCGATTTCCGACTTCGAGATAATCCATAACCGAGTCAGGTCCCGCTTCAATGTGGACGAAACCTCCAAAGAAGTCTACCAGGAGGAGATCATCCCCTTCTGGCGTGGAAAGACAATGCGAGAACGAGTATTCGAGGCCTTATCTGATGATTGGATGAGGGCTTTCAATGCAGGCGTCTTCACAGAGTTCATGGAACAGCGTGCACCGGGTCATGCAATACTTGATGACAAGATATACCACCGAGGACTACGCGACCTTATGGTGGATATTGAGAATCGAATACAGGAGCTTGACTTCTTCAATGACCCTGAGGCATATGACAAAGAACAGGACCTCAGGGCCATGGCTATCGCTGCAGAGGCCGTTATCACATTTGCCCAACGCCATGCAGATAGGGCGAAGGAACTGGTCGAGGAAGAAACCAATCCTCAAAGAAAGAAGGAACTTGAGAAGATTGCGGCCGTGTGTAGCAATGTCCCCTCCAATGCGCCTCGTGATTTTTGGGAAGCAATACAGTCCTACTGGTTCGTTCACCTCGGCGTCATAACGGAGCTAAATGTATGGGACTCTTTTAATCCCGGAAGAATAGACCAGCACCTGCAACCTTTCTATGAGAAGGGATTGAAGTCTGGTAGTCTTACTCACGAGTTCGCTGAAGAATTACTGCAGTGCCTTTGGATCAAAGTGCACAATCAACCAGCTCCTCCCAAAGTAGACATCACTGAGGAGGCGAGTGGCACATATCAAGACTTTTCACTGTTTAATACCGGCGGAGTCACCTTGGAAGGCAAGGATGCTGTCAATGATTTATCCTATCTTCTTCTTGACGTCTGCAAACACATGAAACTCATTATGCCTAGTTTATGCATCCAGCTGAGCACAGAGAATCCGGACTTATTCTTATTGAAAGCAATTGATGTAGTGAACGAGGGATTTGGCCAGCCATCACTATTCAATACAGATGTGATAATCAAGGAATTCCTAAGAGCCGGAAAATCAATAGAGGATGCAAGGAATGGCGGTCCGAGCGGCTGCGTGACCATTGGGGCATTTGGGAAAGAGTCGGTTATACTGACAGGGTATATGAACTGGCCAAAGATACTGGAAATAACTCTTCACGATGGTATAGATCCTAAGACCGGCATCAGGGTCGGCCTAGAAACTGGTAATCCTACTGATTTCAAGACGTATGACGAGCTGTTTGAGGCTTATACTAAACAGCTGAGATATTTTGTGGACCTTAAAGTCAAAGGCAATAACATCATCGAACGACTCTATGCAGAGCATATGCCATCTCCCTTCATGTCTGTTCTCATGGACGACTGCATAAAAAAGGCAAAGGACTATCATCGAGGTGGCCCTCGATACAACAGCACGTATATTCAGGGAGTTGGAATGGGCACAATCACTGACTCGTTCACGGCAATTAAGTATCATATTTACGACAAGAAGCAGTCCACGATGGAAGAGCTGCTCCAAGCACTCGACACAGACTTCGAAAACAACGAGGCACTTAGGCAGACACTCGTAAATAAGACGCCAAAATACGGCAATGATAATGACTATGCCGATACAATTGCGCAAGATGTCTTCAATGTGTATTTTGACATGCTTGATGGTCGACCCAACACTAAAGGAGGCGAATACCGAGTCAACCTCCTACCAACTACTGTACACATCTATTTTGGAGAGGTCACAGGGGCAACTCCTGATGGTCGAAAAACAGGTGCACCATTATCTGACGGAATTTCTCCCAGTCACGGCGCTGATAAGCATGGACCAACTGCGGTCATAAAATCGGTTGCCAAGATTGATCACTCGAAGACTGGCGGGACTCTTCTCAACCAGCGGTTCCTACCTGAAGTCCTGTCAACTGAAGAGGGAAGAAGAAAGCTTGCAGATTTGGTGAAGACGTACTTTAGGCTAGGCGGGCATCATATCCAGTTTAATGTGGTCCGATCAGAGATTTTATGCGAGGCACAGATGCATCCTGAAATGCATAAGGATTTGATTGTCCGGGTTGCGGGGTACAGTGACTACTTCTGTGCTATTGGGAAAGAGCTACAGGATGAAATCATCGCTCGTACGGCACACCAAGGATTCTAAGTGAACTCCAACAGACTCAGATTGCTGCTTCAGTTCCGCATATGCTATGAGTCGATTATGCAGCACAGTCTGGAAAGACATCCTAGCCTGAGGTGGACCGGGGCGTATCTGTTACGTTATTCGTGTCGATTACCTGAATGATAAGTCAGAAATGAAGCAGTAGTACACAACAGTTTCATCGCTGACTTTGCCTTCACTACTTACACATCATTCAACGAAGAGGACACTCAGAGGATTCGGAGAGGGATGAACTCCATATACTCGGGGCTGGGAAAAAACATCATTGAGAAAACTGGCATGTCTGAGCTAGGCAAGCCTCTAAGGATCTTCATGCATAACGAACAGGATGAGATCGTTGGCGGCTTAGCTGGAAACATCTTCGGAGGTTGGATATACATCTCTCTGCTCTGGATTGACAAGTCAATAAGAGGAAAGGGTTATGGAACGAAACTCATGCAAATGGCCCAAAAAGAGGCAATTAAGTCTGGCTGCAAACACATTCATCTGGATACCTATAGTTTTGAGGCCAGACCCTTTTATGAACGACTTGGATTTGAGGTCTTTGCGGTCCTCGAAGATTATCCTCAGGGTCATAACAAATTCTTCCTGAAGAAGCATCTTGCGTGATGCTTTCTTCAGGAAAGTCGGGCATGTACCAGATTACTCAGTGGATTTGATACATGATTGAAATGAATTCGAGCCAGAAACCTTTCTAGCCTGTTCATGCAACCAATGTGCACATGACTAGGACAGGTCATAAGTTTTAAAAACAGACTTCTACACGTCGCGGGTTGTAGTAAGAATAGCCTGGGCTGCATACTATCTTGCAATCAAGCCAGTTGCCTAGTGCTGCAAAACTACAGGATGTTTAAGGTGGCACATAGAAAGAAACACGCCCCACGAAGGGGTAGTCTAGCGTATCTTCCACGAGGCAAAGCTTCGAAGTTTGTACCGCGTATAAAGAGCTGGCCGACATGGGAAGGTGACGCTTCAAAACTACTTGGTTTCGTTGGTTATAAGGCTGGTATGACACACGCAGTAGTGACCATTGATAACCCGGACAGTCCATTTAAGGGACAAGAAACGGTCATTCCTGTCACAGTGATTGACACACCTCCGATACGCCCATTCTCAATTCGAGGCTATAGGACAACACCATACGGAGGGAAGCTCGTGTCAGAAGTCCTTGCAGATAATCTCTCTGATGATCTCAAGAGAACCATGCCACTCCCGAAGGAGTACAATCAGGAAGTCAAGATGCAGGAGTTAGAGTCGAAGTTAGACTCCATTTCTGAGATTAGAATGTTGATACACACCCAGCCAAGACTTGCGGGAGTACCAAAGAAGAAACCCGATATTATGGAGTACAAGATTGGTGCATCAAGTATCCAAGATGCCTTGGAATATGCAAAAAGTGTACTTGGAAAAGACGTACGTATCGCAGACATCATCAGTGAAGGAATGCTTGTTGATACAATTGCAGTCACGAAAGGCCATGGTTTCCAGGGTCCAGTGCGACGCTGGGGTGTTAGAATACTGCAACACAAGTCACGAAAGACGAAACGTGGTGTAGGCTGCATTGGTCCTTGGACTCCTGGAAGCATTCGCTATACAGTTCCTAGACCAGGTCAGACAGGGTTCCATACTCGAACAAGCTATAACAACGCTGTTATCAAGCTAGGAGAACGTGGTGAGGAAATCACTCCCTCTGGCGGATTTGTGAACTACGGAGTTATTCGCGGTGACTATGTAATGCTAAAGGGTTCAATACCTGGTCCAGTTAAGCGACCAGTGCGACTCAGGTTTGCTATTCGTCCTACAAAGGGACACACTGGCTCGCCCATTCCAGTGAGCTACATCAGCACTGCATCAAAACAATAATCGGAGGATGAAGAAGAATGACAAGTGTAAAGACATACTCTCTGAAGGGTAAGGCTGGCACAGCAATCTCCCTCCCCTCGCAGTTTGATACACCCTATAGGCCTGATGTAATCAAACGTGCTGTCTTAGCTGTACAATCACGATCAAGACAACCACACGGCGTTGATGAGCTAGCTGGTAAGCGAAACACGGCGCAGAGCTGGCAGACTGGTCATGGCAAATCAAGAGTGCCTCGTATAAAGGGTAGCGGAACACCAGCAGCCAACAAGGCTGGATTTGCACCCGGTACAGTGGGTGGTCGTATTGCACACCCTCCTGAGGCTCGTGAGGTGATTATTGAACGAATCAATAAGAAGGAGAACCGTCTGGCAATCCGCTCTGCAATTGCAGCAACGGCTGATAAGAAGCGAGTTGGAGAGCGTGGTCACCAAGTTGAAGCTGTGCCTGAATTACCGCTAATTGTGGAGAACAAGCTGGAAAGCCTGACCACTACAAAGGAATTCCTAGAAGTAGTCAACAAGCTTGGTCTTGAACAGGATCTTCAGCGTGCCATAAATGGTCGTGGAATCAGAGCCGGAAAGGGCAAGATGCGGGGCAGGAAACTGAAAACTCCCAAGTCCTTCCTAGTAGTAATTGGCGATGACCAAGGAATTGGTCTGGCTGCTCGAAACCTCCCAGGAGTCGACATAGTCGAAGTTCATGGGCTCAACGCAGAGCTTCTAGCTCCGGGGACACATCCCGGTAGGCTAGTGTTGTGGACAGTGTCCGCAATAGAGCGGCTCGGGAGTGAGAACCTGTTCAACTGAGGTGATAGAAGATGCGTGATCCAAACGAAGTCATACTGCGTCCTGTTGTCACTGAGGCTAGCCTCGAGGGAGTTGAACGGGAGAACAAGCTCGCCTTCTATGTGGCAAGAACCGCCAATAAGAACACAATCAAGTGGGCGGTAGAGTCACTATACGAGGTTGTAGTTGAGAATGTTAATACCCTGATAATGCCCAATGGAATGAAGAAGGCATTCGTGCGACTGGCACCGGAGTACAGTGCCGCTGATGTCGCAACCAACTTGGGTATATTCTAAGGAGGCGGTCATATGGGAAAGCGAATTATTAGTTATCTTGGCGTTGTTGGTTGTGATGATGTGTTCAGGAGGTGGCCACGATAGGAAAGCGAGTCCTCGTCCAACGCAAGGGAAGGGGCACTACGCAATGGCGCAGCCCCCGACATAAGAAGATTGCAGCAGCGAAGCACCCCAAGTGGGCACCAGACAAGACGTACTACGGTGTTATTGAAGGTCTCCTGCACGAATCCGGAAGAGGCGCACCTCTCGCCAAAGTCAAGTACGAGGGCGAAAAGGGCTATCACTACATGGCCGCTCCAGAAGGAGCCTACGTTGGCCAGAATATCGAATGTGGTGAAGAAGCCACCCTAGCAACTGGCAACACACTCATGCTTGAATACATCCCAGAGGGTACTCCGATATTCAATATCGAAGGCGCCCCCGGAGATGGAGGTAAGTACGTGAGGTCATCCGGTCTAACAGCCACGATAATCTCTATCGACAAGCAAAAAGCCATTGTGCGGCTTCCAAGTGGAACCCAGAAGACCTTCAGTCCACGCTGTCGAGCTACCATTGGAATTGTTGCTGGCGGGGGTCGTGCTGAAAAGCCATTCCTCAAGGCAGGAGCCGTGTGGCATCATGTTAAGGGCAAAGCCAGAAAATGGCCTGTTGTCCGTGGTGCTGCCATGAATGCAGCCTCACACCCTCACGGTGGAGGAAGCCATCAATCCCCTGGTAGACCTAGCACAGTGAGCCGACACGCACCACCCGGTCGTAAAGTCGGTAACATTGCTGCAAGGAGAACCGGGCGTAAAAGTAAGTGAAAGGCTCCTAGGAGCCTTTCCTCATTTCTTTTTAAGAATCATTTAGTTGCTCAACCTCTCTTTCAACTTCTGCCTTCAGTTTGGATTTGAATTTGCAGACAGCTTTATAGCCTTTGGAAACAACATGGATATGCCTTACGCCTCTTCGTGGTGGAACGTGGAGTATGCTAGACAAAGGTTAGGAGCTTATTTCAACTTACTGAATAGAACATCAGAAGGTGAAAAAGAGATGGAGAAAAAATACAGATTGCCTGTAATAGGTATCTGTTTGGTTTTCATATCAACAGGTTTTGTTGTTGCACTCTCTCAGCCATTTGACAGTCCCTTGGTTGTTGTCTTTGGCGATTCTAAAGCTGAAGATGCAGCTCTGGCAATCCTATTAGATGAGATGCCAAACAGTTTAGTCGTACAATATGATAGCTTTGCCTATGATTTTTTCAAAATGAAATCAATTGGTGTAGCTATATTGATTGGGCATGGGAATGAAGCAGGGATTTTTCAAAACGGAAAATTGGTTCAAGCCCAAGAGATTGTAGCAGAAATATCGAATACGCCAGCAAGAAGGATCATGATAACTGCATGCAATTCTAAGGCAATTGCTGACCTTGATGAATCAGGTCGGAGTTTTGGATTTTCACATTATGTCGATGCAGAGCTTGCAGCATTTGAAACTGCAATTAGAGTTCAGATATTCTACAATATGCGTGATGCTGCTTGGAAAACATTTGAGAAGTTTCTTGATGTGCTTTCAACAAAGTTTTCCGACGAAACTAGTATCCTCCCACTAATGCCCATAGAAGGAGGAGGAGGCGGTGGCGGTGGCGGAACTCCACCTCCGACGCACAGCCTTAGTGGTTCTGAGCTATTTAATGCTGCTATGGTATTTGCTCTCGGATGTGTATTTGCCCTTGTTGGAATCGCCATTTCAATTGCTACTTCCAAATTAGGGGCTGCAATCTCCTCAAGATTAGGTTCAATTGGTTCTTCAGGTGGTATTCTAAGTAAGATCTACAACTTCTTCATAACCATTGGTCCAGCAGGGATAGGGAGTCTTTTGGCATTAGTAAACACTCTATTTGGAGGTATACTTAGTCTTGCAGGTGCATGGCTCACTGCCAGTGTTGACATAGTCGCATCTTGGATAGCAGCTATGGATATAGTTGAATGGATGATCTTCCTCGGTCTGACTGGTATCGAGGTGATACTAGCAATCCTGACTGCAGGTGCAGAACCACTAGCCAGGCTTCAGATTGGAATCCTTGTTGCAATCATGAATGCTGCATTAATTGCGATTTCTGATTATAATGACTACAACGATGTACCCTGTCAGTCAGTGATGCAGGCGGCATCCCAATTGCTTGGGTAATTTTCTTTCTAGAACTGCCAACATATAGTTGGCAGTTTCTTCTTTCTTATGGTCTATCAACGAGTGTGTATGCAACTACATCAATCCCATCGGCAATGTCTAAAGCCGCTAACATATCCTGTATCTCACTTCGAAAAGCCTCTGGTATCTTCTTGCTAATTGACATATCATATACAGGAACATGCAATGTTATTTCCTTGTATGTGAATTTCCCTTCTTGTGATCCAGTAATCTCTCGAAGTTTAGCAAATCCCTTGATAGCAATCCTCCTATTGTAGACTGGGAATTGGAAAATGATCGCCACAATCGGAATTCCACATAATATGGTTGTAATACCAAATATGGGAAGCAGGAATGGTCCAATTGGTTCCATTATCGCTAAGAGAAAACTGCTCCCAAATCCAGCTAGCATTACTGCAATTACCCATGCCACAAGTGTAAGACCGATAACAATCATCCAAATTATCCCTGCAAAGAAACCCATGACCGCTCTTCTGAAATATTTCTCTCGATTATGTTTATTTGGAACAATCATACCTACGGATGGATTCATTTTTGCCTCCTTGAACCTGTAAATGCCAATGGTATAATCATCCTCATCAATTGTATATTCTACTACTTTTTCTATTCCCCCAATAGGTTCGAAATCACTCTCATTAGGGAAGTTTTGACTTTCAATTGTGAAGTAATGAATTCGGTCAGTTTTTGTCGGGGACAAATACGAAATCTCATCCATAAATACCACACACTAAGAAACTCTTGAATCTATATATAGATTATAGTCCAGAAACATGAAAACCCTTATCTTCTTCTTATTAACGAATTGACTTGGTTAAGATGGGCACCTATATTGAGGAGATTCCCTTTCCTTATGGTGAAGAAGATGCCAGAATTCGAATAAATAAGTGGAGAGAGAATCACGGGAAGGATTTCAAGCTTGAGAAAAGGGGATCTAATTGGATCTTGATAAAGCACAAGACCATGCATTTCATCATCACCTTTCTTCCTGAAGTAGTCAAAATAGAGGGCTGGGTGGGTGGAGTTACTAAGTACTCGATAAGTCCCGATGCCTTTGTAGGAGCTTACGCCCGAAGAAAAGGATGGAAAGTATATGAAACACTTAGAGCCACATTTATCGATTAAGGAGCCTTGAATGCGTAGCTCAGACATAGAAATCCGATTTCATTACTCATCCTTTCTTATGCTCAATCATCTAGAAGATACCTAAACTATGAATTATATATAGTTAATACATGGAATCTTTGAGAGATGGTCGTGAAATATAGACGAGCCGAAAAATGTGGGTTTAGAGTTTCTGAGATATCACTAGGTTCAGGGACTACGGTGAAAAGTACATCCTGTCTTCAGGGCTTACTGTTACAATCATATCCACAGACAAGGCAAAGTCAACGATCCGTCTTCTAAGTGGTGTTCAGAAGGTTTTCAGTCCAGGCTGTAGAGCTACGATTGGAATTGTGGCCGATGGTGGACGGCAGGAGAAACCATTCCTCAAAAACTGGAGCAGTCTGGCATCACACTCGTGGCAAAGCAGCCTTTCACTAAGCGCCCAACAGAAATTGTGATTTTTACTGGCATCCTTATCCTACCCCAGTATTACACAAACACATATCCCTCTATGACACGGGTGCTATAGAGGACTAGTAATGCGTCTAATAGCTGTACACCTGCCTGACAAACTCCTAGATGACATTCAACGCCTTGTTGACAATGGTCTCTATCCAAATCGGTCCGAAGCAATTAGGATTGCAATCAGAGACCTGCTAAAGCAGGAGCTCTGGGGGCGAAACAATCCAATAAGTGCAAAGGTGAGTGAGATCATAAGGTGAAGTCACTGATAGATTCTGCCAGAGAACATAATCGTGTTGAGAGGCCACTAGGTTCTTCACTTGATATGGGTCAGGCACGTATTGTGGTGATAGGCTGCGGAGGGGCAGGAAACAATACTGTCAAACGGCTAATGACAATAGGGGTACAAGGCGCAGAGTGCATAGCAATAAACACCGATCGCCAACATCTTGCAGTCACGACAGCTCACAGAAAGCTACTCATCGGAGAAAAAATAACACGTGGCCTAGGCGCTGGCGGATACCCCCACGTTGGACAGGCTGCTGCAGAAGAATCTGCGCATCAGCTCTCTGAGCTATTGCGTGATGCAGACCTAGTATTCATCGCAGCTGGCATGGGAGGTGGCACTGGTACAGGAAGCGCGCCTATTGTGGCTGAAATCGCAAAACGGAATGATGCCATTGTTGTTGGAGTGGTCACCATGCCTTTCAGTCTTGAGAGGTCCCGTATTGACAAAGCAAAGGCAGGTCTAGCCAGGCTACAGGAATTTGCAGATACTGTAGTGGTTATTGATAATCAGAAACTGATGGAGCTTGTCCCGGACCTTCCACTTGAGGAGGCCTTTGGTGTTGCAGATGAGGTCCTAGCTGCAATGACCAAGGGAATCACTGAGACAATCACCATGCCTAGTCTCATCAATCTTGATTATGCCGATGTTCGTTCCATCATTTGCAATGGTGGGGTCGCTCTAGTAGGACTCGGTGAGGCAACAGGCTCAAATCGAGCTGAGGATGCTATTAAAAACGCACTGAACAGCCCACTACTTGAAGTAGAATGGAAGGGTGCAACTGGTGCATTAATTCATATCACCGGCGGTCCCGATATGTCGCTGGCTGAAGCCAATGGGGTTGGTGAGAAGATCTCGGAAAAGATGAGTCTTGATGCAAATGTAATCTGGGGAGCACGTGTTGAGCCTCGTTTGACAGGTACTCTCCGTGTCATGTTGATTCTTACCGGTGTGAAGAGTCCACAGTTACTTGCAAGGTCAAAGGAGGAGGTCGATTCAGGCAAGGGTCGCAGACGACTCTCTGATCTTGGTCTGATGAGCGACTCTGCAGGAACACTTGATCCTCGAAAGATAAAGGCCGAGTTTAGATCAATTGGTAAGGTTCCCACCGCCACTAGAAGCAGTTGGGAGGATCGGCTCAAGCCTCTTGAGAAGAGATTGGAAGGGCGGTCTGGTCCATTACCTGAGGAGAGAAAAAAGAGTCTGGATGACCTTGGACTTCGACGGATTATGTGACCTTGATCGATTCCCGAAGTCATTAGATAAACTTCACAGATTCTCCTTCGAAACCCGCCGCTTCATGGCTAGAGCCAAAATAGCGATTAATACCAAGCCTGCACCACCAATCATGATGGTGACATAGTTCATCGAATCTGGAATATTTGGAATTGTTGGAGTGATAGGTCCCGCATCAGTCATAGCGACCGCAAAGACGTTCATCTCTGACTCATTCATAGTGACTTGAAATCCTGCATCTTTTAGGATGTTCATAGATCTCTCCAAATAGTTATGGAACGACTCCTCTTGTTGGACAACTGGATAATTGATGTGCTCACTGATCGGCTCATAGTCTGGGTCCAGTGATGAATAGGATGTGTAATTCAGATACTGTGCTGTAGGTACAAGGATATGCTTTGCTGACCAATAGTCCAGTGCAACAGGATCCACACTGGCTCCTATGGTGTCTGTAGCACTCGTATGACTGTAGGCTCCCCATGGTCCTCTGTATATGGAGCTCTCAAGTGGATTCGCATTAATCCAGACCATGTCCAGAATGTTGAGGACTGGAGCCCTAGTTTCAGCCATGAGGGTTCCCATACCACCATGTCTGACTGAATAGTGTTCGTGTAAGAAATCAGGATCCACATCTGGAACTATGAATCCCTGAGGGATTCCCATGTAGTGTTTGACGGATGCAGTCACACCAAGAAGTTCGTGACTCTTCAGCACTGGCATATTGAGTATCTTCAGTCCATCTGGGTCAAACCCTGTTCCATTTCTCCAGATTCCATTCTTGAAGCTGATGTACGCGCCTGTTGCTCGACTCTGGAACTTCGGGTATGAACAATATAGCTGTGTGTCCTCATGCCAAGTTGGAATCCTGACATATCCATCTGTGAAGTCCCCCTCATCATAATCGTCAACAGTACTGAAACGTAGGTCATCCCAGAGGTATGTGCTGACATTCCATTGTGTGAAGGAATCCGCCACATCCTGCGCAGACTGATTATGATAGTAGGAATTGGAATAGGTTCTGTCCAAATCCCCCTCTCCCTGCCCATTATCAGCAATCACCACCTCTCCTGTGAATCCATCAGGATGATTGTGGATCGCATTAATCACACTCTTGATGAGGTCAGTATTTGTGCCGCCTCTACGATCCCATTGCCCATTCATCTTGATAATGATTACATCCTCACTACCGATCAAACCGTCTGGTGTGGTTGTGCTCTTATAGAAGTACAGCCCCTGCAAAGCCATCAAATCGATCAAAGCAATCACTGAAGAGTCCATGTTGCCCTCAGGCCCAGTCGCGTTCTGAACATAGAAGAGATTTGATGCAGTTTCAGGGGATTGAGCAGTCTGTTGAGTCAGGACTATTGGCACACGCTCTATATTCGAATCCACCTGAAGAGGCTCCAGACCAATCTGAAACGGATCAGTTGCTATGGCAAATCCGCCCACTGTGAGAATCGACAGTATAGCTATTGGTTTCATCCACCCAGTAAATACTCGCAAGCTAGCAAAAGTTGACAATGAAACTGATGCAACTGTCTTGAAGAGTGAAATGTTTGCTAGTGCTGCCTGCTGGCAGGGATACACAATCCTTGAAGGTTTGGTTCCAGTCCTAATAACAAACCAGACTGTACTTGCAATAGCGACAATTGCTAGTGTCACAAGTCTTCGTTTCTTCCTTTCTCTTTCCTCCAATGGACAGCGTCCTTTCGAATTGTGACTCATTCCTAATCGTCTCCTGCGATATCGTACTGGGCATGCTGAAGAGTCTGTTTCACTGAATATGAGTGTGTGAAATCAAGCAAACATGAAAATGTGCAGATAGACATCATAAATCTGCACATTTTGCAACTGTTGAGGAAACAAATTGACATTTAGGAATAGCAGACATCAAACCCTGCATTGACAATATCCTCTCTCAGGCGGTCACGTGTTAGAATCGAGGATATCCGTGCTGGGTAGAACACTAGCGTTTCTAATGTCTTAATCTCATTGTATTTGGAAAGCTCATTTGAGATTTTTTCTGCGTCTTTGATATGATCAACGAAGAATCTAGTGAAAAGTATAGAGTCGGATGCCGAAACGTAGGACTCCCATGTTTCTACAGGAAATGCCCTCTCTATTCGTTCGATAAGCCTCTTTGCATCAGACAATCGTTCATCCAAACCAATCTTGGTGTAGAAACTCAGTCCGCTACTGAGTGCAGGATTTCTGGCAATTGCCAAAACAATCCCGGCTCCCGTCACAATCTCATCTAGAACACGCTTCACACGTCTTGGACTCAGGCTACTCTTTCTTGCAATCTCAGCAACCGAAATTCTGGAATTCTGAAACAGTACGGACAAGACCTGCAAGTGGATTTTCTTTAACTCTACCTTCTTGCCTCTGTCAACCTGAATCAGATGCAATTCTACCTTATTGACATTCTCGAGTTTCCTAATGTATGAACCCAGTTCTGAGAGTCCATTGGTTCCAACTACAATAGCGTGGAAAAGAATATCCCCTGTTGCCAAGGGAATGACAGCATGGACCATTGAATGTTGAACTAGTTCTCTAACAAGATCTTCTCTTTTTCCTTCTTGAGTAACCCTGACATGCCCAAAGACATACTCTGCATCAACCATCGCGAGACTGTACCATGCAGAATACTCTTGGATTACACTTCTCTCCTCAAGCTTGCTGATTCTTTTTCTTACAACGCCTCGTCTAGAATTGTACTTCTCAGCAATCTCCTGACATGAAATTCGGCTGTTGGTCATCAATTCAAGAATAATTGACTTATCTAGCAAATCCATAGTAGTAGCCTTTTTGGGCCCTTTGGCTATTATTTTTTTTAATCCAGTAATTTCATGACGAGCTCTTTTACGTCCTCTGGAGTAATGTGCCAATGAAAGCGTTGACAGACCAAATCACTCACCCTGGCTTCGTCCCGACGCAAATGACAGCTCCTGCGTAACCTCTGGTGTCACGGTCCCGCATCAGTGCGTCCTTTAGTCGTCCTATGGGCATCATTCGTCTTCGGAAACTGCCGTTGCTAGCCATGTCCCACGCGACCCGACCTATAATGCGGAGCAGTTTCCAGGTTCCTCCGATTGCAGCCGCCGTTTCGCGAAGTTTGTATCTGTAGTCTACTACCTCTTGACTTATGCTGTCCAGACCTGCCTCAGCGAAGTAT
This sequence comes from Candidatus Thorarchaeota archaeon, assembly GCA_048884785.1. Classification (GTDB taxonomy): domain Archaea; phylum Asgardarchaeota; class Thorarchaeia; order Thorarchaeales; family Thorarchaeaceae; genus MP5-2226. Next base: position 20,965 of record JBHLQM010000063.1, read on the forward strand.
GTTTTCCATTCCGACATTGTGGGAATCTTCATCGGAAGTCCGACAGCCTGTTCGAATCCCTCGAGTACTCTCTCGATTTTCGGTCTCACCTCCGAGGGTATCTCATCTGCGAAGAATAGCTCATTCATGCCGAGTCTCCCGCCGGGATTGAGTACCCTTGCAAA
>JBHLQM010000064.1:0-19935 GCA_048884785.1 Candidatus Thorarchaeota archaeon
CGGAATCGAAACACCAGCTATAAAAGATGATATCAATAGGTAAGCTGATACATCTTCTGGCTAGTGTTGGATTTGGATATCATTGACAAGTTTCTCTTAATTGCATTGGATGCCAATTGTCGAGCCTCATATGAAGCGCTATCTCGACAACTTAGTGTTAGTGCAAACGCAGTAAGAAAAAGAATTGTCAATCTGATTGATTCGAATGTGATTACCGACTTTGTGGTTCTTTTGTCCCCGGCAATGACAGGGGCTGAAATGGTCTTTCTTTTGATTCAGACAGATGGATGCGAAGATCCGGAAGCAATCACCGACACAATTGGCAACCATCCCTTGGTTCTTCAGGTGACTAGAATTGCCAGCGCATGCAGAGGAACCTACATGGCTCTCGCAGAATATATCGAATCTCCGCAATTACTCGAGCTAAGCAGTTTCGTGAGGTCTGTTGAGTGTGTTGAATCTGTTGAGATACATCCATTACTGATAGATAAAGGAGGCCGAATTGACTTTGCAAAAGCCCATTTGAAAATCCTTCGTGCCCTAAAAGACGACCCACGGATGCAGATTTCTGAGATTGCAAGAAAGACCAAATTATCCGCAAGGAGTGCAAGACGTATACTTCAACAGTTGATAGATAGCCGTGCTCTGATTTTTGGGACACGCTGGGATTTAGCAGCTGGAGGCGGGATGAGGTTTTTCGCACATATCCGCTACGACGAGCAGAAAATAAATTACTCAGAACTAGATGATCGACTTAGAGAGCAATACTCACTAGAATATTGGTACTCATATGTTTCTGCAACTGAACCAGTTGTATTTGCCAATTTTGTCGTTGAGCATCTTCGTGATGCAAATCGTATCTCAAGTGAACTTGTGAGAATGCCATTTATTCGATCCGCGATACCATTGATTCAATATCCAACAAAGAAATACCCACGGATTGGCATGACAATGCTTGATGACATCTTAAAGGAAACTGAGCTATGATCATCGCAGCTCTTTTGGGCCCTTGTATGTTGACTCTGCGGGTTCCTAGGCAAAGTAATAATTCATTTTGCCTCATATGATTCTCTTTAGGGGTGCAAGGCAGAGTATGTCTAGTAAAGGGTCTGACATCAAGGCTAACGTGATTCATCTCAACAATGGTCCGATAATTCTCTCAAAGAAAGAATACTCGAAAATGGAAGAGATTGAATCCGATTTTGATAATTTCAATTCAGTCCTTGGTCCTTGGACATGCAAGGAGATAGAATCATATTTTGCATCCGATTTTGGCGAGGAGCTCTTTTGGCCATTCGAAAAGTACGAGATTCGACAATTCATGGACTCATCGGATTGGATACTTCCAGAAACAAGTGGATTCAGAGCTTTAACGCCTTCTGCAATTGCTCTAAGATTCAATGGATATATCAACTTCAGAAACATAGATGGACTACAGTCTATGATGACCGAGGACCACACTTTCATCGATTCTGCCAATGATGTTCATGCTGGCAAAGAAATGATGGTGACTGGATGGAAAGAATTCTTTGACACATATCCAGACTACAGAAATATTTTCACTAGGCTCTTTGAACGTGGCAATTTTGTTATCATACTGGGCTATTCAATGTGTTCCTATAGTCCACTAGATGGGCCTGCCATTTGGAGTGCAAGAATTCGTGATGGGAATCTTTCCGAATGGAGGGTATATCTAGATACAAAAGAAAACCGGGCGCATTTACAGATATGATCTACCGGCTGAATATGCATTCTCAGCACTAAGCATAATCATCCAAGATATTAAGTACAACAAGCTATCATTTGAAGGTGGGATTACTATGACCTGCTATTTTAGGCATATTAACTGGATATTCGAAGATATGGGAATAGAAGTGACGAAGGAAAACAAGGCTGATATCGACAAGAAAATCCATGGGCTTGTTGGAATAGAATACAAGAATTGCTCCTCTGCTTGGAAAGAGGTAAAGAGAAGATTGAGTGAAAATGAGCTTGGTTTTATCGCCGATTTGAAGAAATTACTAAGCTAGGACAACAATAATTTGAGAAGTGAGTTTCACTTCCTGATGAAACTCATTTTCCTAGACAAATTAATTCGGAATTGAACTGGCTGGAGGCAGATTGTCCATCACAATCGGCGCTAGAATTACTACAGGGCAATCAGCTAACTCATAGAAGTCGTATGCATCAAAGATATTGCCTGTATAGCTTTTCCAGTGCATTGGAATCGCGAATTTAAGGTCAGAATTGATTTTCAAATCTTCAACTGCTTCCGCAGCTTCTTCAGCGCTCATTTCGGCATATCCACTAACTGGAAGCAGGGCAATGTCTGCATCAATTTCCTTCAATTCAAGAATACGATCCGAATCAGATGCATCGAATATCCTAACACCTCCAATTTCCACAATTACACCAAAATCCTCTGTTTCTGGTGGATGTGCCCACAACCTCGATTCAACTATATTATACATTGGCACGAACTCAAAGGTCACACCTTCAAAAGAAAGAGTATCACCTGGTCTTGCAACATAGTCAGGAGTGTAATGTCTCTTGTTATCAGCTATATTGTTGAGATCTGCAACATCCGGAGATGCTATCGTAATTGTATCATTATCAGATACCTCCTGAATATCTCTTGGAGAACAATGAGTTAGATGAGCATGTGTGTTAATGATATAGCTCCCTGGTTCAAACTGAATATCGAGATTCCATATCCAAAGAGGGTCTATGTATATGATAACATCTTGGTATTGGATTTTGAAACCGGCATATCGCAAATAAGTGATATTCACTGAGTTGTATACTAATGATGATTGTAAATCCGGCCTAGATGGCTCGGTATTGGTAGTTGTCGTCGTTGTCTGCGTGGAGTTATTGTTCGTGTTGAGGTTAGGTAGGTACGAGAGAGAAACTCCAAGGCCCACGAGAACGATAACGATTGCAATGACGCCGAGGGTTTTTGCATTACGGTTCATTGTCATGATTCTATATTCTCCATCAAATGCCTAGATTGGCAACAGGTTTCATCTAGATAGTATAAAATAGAGTTCTTTTTGGCGCAATGAACTCAATGCCGAATTACAAATCTCCGGTCTCTTCAAAGATGTGTGCAGTCAAATGCGCTATAAGAAAAAGAGTGAAAGAGGGGGAAATCCCCTCTATACTAGCAATTCCACTACATGAGATCTGTTACAATCTTGTTCGACCATTTTTGTGCAGCAATTGCATCTTTATAGGTACAGGCTGGTTTCTCATTACCAAGACAGGCTTGGACAAAGTTAGTGATTAGCTGTTTGTGACCCCAAATAAGTGGGCCCTTCCCCTCTACCTGCCAATTCTCCTTATCATCATCCTTGCCAAATAGGGTTACGTCAAAGACTTCCCGGTTAATCCTTGGAATCCAATCAACAAGAATAGTCTTGCCATTATTTCCATAAATCTCGAACCTACTGAGATCCAGACCCTTTGCGACTGTTGATCCAACCATTGTAGTACCGACAACGCCATTGGAGAACTTTATGATCCCTACAGTCTGATACCCCTTGAAATCGCTAATCCCTTCAATAGGCATGTAATTAGCAGTCCATTCAACATTTTCAACCTCAGCATTGAAAAACCAGCGGAACATATCCATTGACCATACCGACAGCGTATAATCTGGATACCCTCCAGCTTTCTCAATATCCCAAGCCCAGCCGCTTAGTGGCCACTGGCTTGCCAGATCTTCTGCAGCAATGAATTCTCTAAATGTAATTGCAATGGGTTTTCCAATTGCACCACTATCCAAGAGTTCCTTGGCCTTGAGATAACCTGGACAGAATCTGAAATTCAAGATGGGCATTAGAACCACACCCTTCTTTTCTGCAATTTTGCCTAGTTCTTCGGCATTCTTGAGTTTTGGTGCTATTGGCATCTCTAGATAGACATGTTTTCCTGCCTCAAGAGCTTCTTTGCCCATTGGATAATGGAATGGTGTAGGTGTAGCAACACATACCGCATCGACATCAGGGTCTTTGCAGACATCACTCCAATCATAATAGATTTTGAGTTCCTGATTGTCCTTCTTAGCTAATTTCTCCTTCATTTCAAGTGCATACTTTTCACTCTCTCTACCCTTCCTAGCTAAGAGACCATACAATCGAGAGTTTGGTGCTTTGCGGAAAGATGGGACATGAGCGGCGCCACCGACGAAACCCACTCCAGCGCAGACTGTATTCAAAACTTTCTCAGTCATTTTGTTCCTCGCCTTTTGTTTTCTGTGATTGCCAAAGAGAAGTTCCTGTAGAATAATCATCAGCTGTGTATATGCCAGACTATCTGCAATTACGACCCTCTGGTTTCACTTTGCGAGTCAATTATGGAAAACATCCGCCTTTTAAGCCCTAGGGCAAGAAGTGAGCATAATACATCAAATGGTTTCATTTTCGAACTTGAAAGCTAGCATAATTGCCGATTTCAGACATTTTTTTGTGCCCGCATTCGAATATCTATTCGGAAGCAAACCTAGAGTGCTTTCATAGCTCTGCTGACAAGAAACCAGCTGATATCTCCGAGCTGTTCATGTGGAAGATAGAATATTGAGTTGCTGTCGTATAGCAATCTAACGCTTGCTGGGAATTCTTCGTCGTCCTTTTCAAAAGCAATCAAGATTTTCACCTTTGGAAGGAATAGAAGCTCAAATGCAAACTCACCAAAGTCTACTCTCTTAGCTCCCATTTTTTCCAAAGCCTTAAACAATCCTTCTCTGTTTTCGACGAAAGCCTGTGTCAGAGCGTTGACATTTTCCTCATCAAATGAATATCTGCACGCCCAAGAACCACGCAATGCACCAAACTTTACCCATTCATTTCCAATTCCCTTGTCTTTCGCCCTCGAATAGTAATAGAGATGTGGAATTATTCTGCTAGTATGGAAAGCGTCCCCAGTGAACAAGTCCATTGTTTCACCCGTGAAGAGGTTCACTCTTAGGCCAAGAATATTAACATGGTCTTTGCCGACACCAAGTCTATTTCTAAGAGTCTTGATATCTTCGCCAAAATTCTCCCAGCTCCACATTGCAGAGCTTGAATCAAACTCCTCGATATTGAACCTTGAAGCAAGCTCGCGCGAGAGGCTCATCCAGTACTCCAGAATGTCGTCAGCCATTGCAATTCGGTCCATGTTTCCATCTGACACCTATCAGTCTTTCTCAATGACCTTTTTCTTTCTCTATCTGATTCCTGCAATCTTCAATTCCTGTTGCCTCGCAGACGGCATATCTTGCATTATAGCCTGCAACATGGAGAAGTGCATCTCCAACCTCGCGATCCTTTGCCATTGATGCAGTACAGGGATAGGAATGATGCGCTTTTGCAATCTCATCGAATAAAGCATCTGTGTCACTGATTGATTTTCCTCTTATCTTTTGGCTGACGTACCATGTGCATCCGCAGGGAGCAGACCTGAGAGGGCCTATCTCTGCAATAAACTGCCCCTTCATATCGACAAAATGGACTGGACGACCCAATTTGTAGGTCTCTATGAATTCATCTATCAGCTTTCCCTCACCTAGTTCAAGCGTGCAGAAAGGCTTGGGAAACGCCGATTCAACTCCCATCTTATTCAGAGTTTCCCTCACTTGTTCTCTCAAACCAGGTGGTACCCATGATGGGTCTTCAATTGGAACGAGGACAGCTTTTGCGCCAGTTGCTTCGACTAGAATGTCGATTGATGCCAATAGATCATGATGAATTGCAACTACAAGTAGGATGTCACACTCAGTTAGTCTAATGTCTTTGAAGTATTCTTCAGGATCCTCAATTATCGTGGGTGAAACTGACTCAACTTTTTGCGCGCCAACAATATCTCCGACAAATGAACCATATGTCTTCCTACATTCAGAACAAACTGGCTCGCAGCCAGTGCAGAAATTCTTGAACGAGATTAGATTTCCCAACACTCGTTCTGCAAAGACATCGCCATATACTGCAGCAATTCGCAAGACAATCACCCATAAAGTGTCAGGATGGTCGCATAACACTAAAAAAGGGTGATGTTTGCGGCTCAGAACCACAACAGAAATGTAATATGGACTACCCAATGAAACGGTGTAGAAAAACTGGGTACTAGGATGGCAAGAATATGGCCCTAGGCGACTTTCTCTTTCCGCACATCGAGGTGGAGCTAGTGATTGCTCATTCGTTTGAAGCCGATATAGCCGGGACTGGCGACAAGCTCTCTCAAGGCTACATGGATGTCGCCGCTCGTGTTGCACTAAATAAAGGTGATTTGCAGAAACTTGGATTACAGGACGGGAAGCATGTCATACTAAAATCAAAAGCAGGTGCTGTTGTAGTCGCTGCCTTTGGAAGTGAAAAGGTTGCAGAGGGGTTGGCAGTGATGCCTCATGGACCATGGGCTTTGGCACTCGTTGCAGTACCCTCAGATGATTCTCCTCCAGTGCTTCATGGAGTTACAATTGCAGCCACTCGTACCAATGATGAGATCACTCGTCCGGAATCTCTTCTTGCTCCCTGATCGATTTGATGACCTTCTTGGTATTTCCTCTCTCCAATTGAAGATGGACTCTAGGATTCTTTCTCAAGAAGTCCCTGATTTCTTGGACTGCTGCCATCGCCTTATCGCGCTCCCCATCAATGGAATCCCACCCTCTTCTCTCATTAGGTTTAACGCGTTGCCTTTCCACCGCATTAACAGTAATATCCCTTTCAAAGAGCTCGCTTGGCGGGGGTCCCTTTCCGACGACAGCATCGAAAAAGACCCTTCTTGCGCGTTCCCATTCTCTAGCTCTTTCGAGTTCTTCAACTACATATCCTTCTCTGTGGACCTCAAGGACTTCATAGGGGCAGGAATGTTCGCAGGCTCCACAATATACACAATTCTCGTCCCTTATGGCAATCTTATCTTCCGTCCCAGTTGGGTAGATGGCCTTCACAGGGCAGATGTTGAAGCAATTATTGCACCCTGTAGGGTCACATTTTTCCAGTTTCACTATTCTGACTTCGCCTGCAAAAGGCTTGGTGACTTCAAGCGCATCATAAGGGCAGACCTCCGCACAAAGACCACACTTGACACATGTATCGTCATTGTGTGTAAGCTTGCCACTGATCTCAGGGTCCTTGATCTCTCTTGGGGACGATTCCGAGCAGGTCACCTCAATTGCCTCGTCTGGGCAAATTTTGGCGCAGAGACCACAGTAGTCACACTTCTCCTCAGTGACTCTTATTGCCACGGCTGGCCTAAAATCTGGAGGTTCTGCTGAGTCTGACCAAAATATCGTGATGGCTTCAGGACAGAGCAGTTCACATAGCCCGCAGAGAGAACACTTTTCTTCATCAATCTTGATAGTCCCCTTTGCATATTCCTCTCCCTCATATGTAACCAAGTCCACTTTCCTGTCAACCTTAACATCTACATCAAGGGATTTTGTGGGGCATACTTTCGCACAAAGAAGACAAGGTTTGCATTTTTCCTCATCAATTGTGTGTACCCCGTCTATGCGGTTGAATTCGTTTACAGCCCCCTCTCCCTCATACTTTGCGTCAAATGCACGGAAGATACAGGCGGAATCACAGAGACCACAGAAAGTGCAGGCTTCAGGGTCAACATTCACAAGAGAAGCTCCCTCAATCAGCCCGGAGGCCATTTCTTTGACAGGTCCCATGGTGATGGCATCCCATGGACACGGAAGGCACAGATTGCACCCCACACATTTTGAAATCTCATGGTCAAGAGTCTTTGTCAGAAGTGAGGTCTTCCAGACAAGTCTTACCTTTCCATCGACAAGATCCATGGAAATTACTGGCTTTTCACCAACTGAAACGCCATGTTTCTCCATGTATCTATACACCGCCTGCCTTCTGGGCTGTCTTCTCAAGTTCCTTGCCAAGAGGTCCTATTCTTGTGACTTCATTCACGAACTCAGTTACCTGTTCTGCAAATCTATCAGCTTCTGATGCCGAGGTACTTCCGAAGTACAGGCGCCTCTCGTCGATTCCTGCGGCCTTGAGAACATCCTTCAGATTTTCCGTCCTATCCATAGCATGTTTTGCGCCTGACCGATAGTGACAGTCTTGTACGTGGCATCCCATGACAGCAACACCATCAGCCCCCTCAGCAAATGCTGTGAGCAGTGTATCTGCGTTCAGGCGGCCTGTACAGGGTACCTGAATCGGAATCATATTTGCTGGATATCTCATGCGTGCAGTTCCTGCCCTGTCAGCAGCTCTGTAGGCACACCATCGACATAAATAGCCCACAATAGCTGGTCTGTTGGGATTGAATTGAATTGCTGCCCTAGTTGCGTTCTCTAGCTGTTCATTGGTCAAACATGGCAAATCAAGAGCGCCTGACGGGCAAGCGGCCACACACGCTCCGCACGCACGGCATGCAACCAGATCAATATCTGGTACCTCCTCTCCGTTGAACTTGATTGCTTTGGATGTGCAGACTTGTTCGCAGAGTCTGCACGCAATGCATAGATCAACATCAAAGGATGGCACACAAGCGTCTGTTATCACCTCACCTGAAGCCAGCAATGTCTTTACTTTAGAAGCAGCAAGACCTGCGTGTGCTACAGTGTCTGCTATATCCTTAGGACCCTGAGCCACTCCAGCCAAGAAAACACCCCTTGACTCGGTGCTGCTTGGCGCAAGTTTCGGATGCTGTTCAAGAAAGAATCCGTTCTCATCTAGAGGTGCTTTGAAAAGTCTAGCAAGTTCTGGATTGCTTGGTTCTGGATCCATTCCCACCATGAGAACCACTAGGTCGACCTCCATCTCCATCATTCTTCTGAGAAGGGTGTCTTCGGCTCTTATAGTGGTCTTCCGCGTTACCGGATCCTGAAAGACTTCGCCAATTGAACCTCGAATGAAATTGACTTTGTATTCCTCTGCAGCTCGGACATAGAGTTCTTCTTGTCCTTTGCCAAAGGTTCTCATATCAGTATAGAAGACGAATGCCTCGCTTTCAGGTAGCTGTTGTTTGAGCTGGATAACTTCCTTTACAGCTGCAGAGCAACAGGCTCTACTACAATATGGTCGTTGGAATCTATGCGACCTGCTCCCAACACAAGGAGCAAAGACAATGCGATGTGGGGTTGTGCCATCTGAGGGTTTTACTAGTTTTCCCCCGCTTGGTCCTCCAGGGTTCATTAGACGTTCCAATTCAACAGAGGTCACCACATCCGGAATTTCTCCATAACCCAGTTCCTCAACAATTGTAGGATTAAATGGTTTGAAGCCAGTCGCTACAATTACCGCACCTACATCAAGTATCTCTGTATCATCAAGCTCATCATAACGGAGTGATTTTGGTTCACACACTCCGGCGCACGACTGACATCCAATACAATTCTCAATATCGATATACGGAGCTTTGGGGACTGCATCGACAGTAGGACGCACCATTGCTCTCCGTTTTCCAAGACCGTTGTTGTATTCATCAATCACATCTACAGGACATACTTCGATACATCGATTGCATCCGGTGCATGTATCAATGTCAACATATCTTGCCGCTTTTCTAACGGTGACACGGTATTGCCCAACTCTACCTTTCACCTCAATAACATCGGCAAGGGTAATGATTCGGATAGATGGATGTCTTGCCGCCCGTGCCATCATTGGGCCGAGGATACATATACTACAGTCAAATGTTGGAAAGAGCTTGTCGAATTTCGCCATATGCCCTCCAATGAAGCCTTCTCTCTCCACAATGACAGTTTCAATTCCAGCATCTGCAAGCTCTAGAGCTGCAGTGACTCCAGCGACTCCTCCACCCACAACGAGAGCTCGTTGCACAATAGGCATCTCGCGTGTCGGAATTGCATAGGACTCCCTCACTCTCGCGATACCAGTATCAATGATCGCAGCCGCCTTTTCTGTAGCGGCTTCGGGGTCATCATAATGCACCCAACTGCATTGCTCTCTTATATTCGCCATGTGCAGATATCCTGGATTGATACCAGCTTCTTTCACAGCGTCTGAAAACAGTTCGCTGTGTAGCAGTGGCGAGCAGCCTGCAATCACAACTCTCTCTGATTTGCTTTTCTTGATTTTATCAATTAAATCGAACACTCCCTGCTCCGAGCAGAGATGATCGTCAACATCCACGAGAGGAATTCCTTGTTTTTCATATCTTTCTCTCAATCTATCGATATCTATCGTTTCTGCAATATTGGAGCCGCAGCGACACAAGAAGACGGCTAGTTTATCCTTACCTTCTGTTTTTCTAGTGGTAGGCTTCTTGCGGCTCACATGTTTCACCTGATTGATAGGGCAAACCGTTTGTTTTGTACCTCGCTACGGTGCCGCTGAGATTGTATAAGTTTGCCTCTAGAGGACACGAAGTACCATATATTCTGTTTTCCTGTAGGAATTTAATCCGTGTAAGATATTATCTGCACCCACCGTATAGTTCATGTACAAAACAGGGAATGGCTTGAGGAGTGTCACAATCAAGTATTGATTGTGGAGGCATATTATATTGAAACTCAGCCCCATGGAACTATACAATTTGCTGCCAAAGACTAACTGCAGGTTATGTGGGCCCAAGACGTGTATGGCATTTGCAACAAAGCTCGCGCTTGGTGACGTTTCACCTGATGAATGTCCTCCTCTCTTGGAAGCAGGGTTTGAGCAGAACCTGCAAAAGATTCGTGATTTAGTTGCTCCATTACAATCAACTGCAGAAACAGGCGTAAAGCTTGATGAAAGTAAATGTACTGGCTGTGGCAATTGTGTTGTTGTGTGCCCAGTTGATATTGCAGTTGAGCCGCCAACAGGCATTGGCAAAGCTGCCAAGGATGGTTCGACGGTATTCAGAGTTGAGAATGGAATTTCAAAGATAATCAATTTGGAGAAATGCAGACGATTTCCACCTGACAGGCTTAATTGTCGTGTCTGTGAGCAATATTGCTGTACTAATGCTATTGAGATATGGTAGGTGGTGAATATGGAGGATATAATCTGCAGCGGTTGTTCACTTCTCTGTGATGATGTTTCTGTTATGGTTGAAAAGGGGGAAGTCAGTTCGATGGGATTATGCCGACTCGGTCATGCTCACCTGACAGAGTCATTCAAGCTCCAAGAACCAACTGCAATTATTCGAGAGGATGGGAAATCGCGTAGAGTTTCTCTCGAGGAGGGTATCTCTAATGCCGTCGAGATTCTGAAGAACAGCCAGAAGTCAACTCTACTGTATGGATGGGCAAACTCATCAAATGAAACAATCAAAGAAGGCCTTCTTCTTGCGGAATCTCTTGGAGCCCAATTTGAGGCTCTGACCGGAATGGGTGCGAATCAGTCGTTGGCCCATGATCTACACAAGTTCAAGCTTGATGTGGACTTGGAGTACGTCAGGAACAATGGAGAGTTCATAATCTATTGGGGATCCGACCCGACCGAGAGTCTTCATAGACACCCAAGCAGATTTGCCGTATTGCCTAGAGGTGACAAAATCCCAGAGGGGATAGAGAGCCGAATAATCGGAGTTGTTGATGTTCGAGAAACAGAAACCATGAAGATGGCAAACCATCGGATAAAGATCCCAATTGGCACTGATGCAGAATTCATCAAACCAATAATATCTGAACTCTCCGGAAAAGGAGCAATAACTCAGGCAGTTCTAGGCATTCCAGCGGCGGAGATGCTCGGACTTGTGAGAGGTCTTCAGAAATCAGACTGCACAGTGATATTCTATGGAAGTGGTATTCTAAATTCAGGCCATGCACAGAAAAACCTTCAGGCAATCAAGGAGCTTGTTGATACTCTCCGTTCCTTAGGAAAGGAGGCATATGCACTTCCCATGTTTCCGGAAGCCAATTCGATGGGCGCCATAACCGCTTTGAAGGATGCAGCATCTGGTTCTAGTGTCTTTCTCAATATTATCAATGGGAGCTTTGCATCCGCACTTGTTGCAGACGATGATGTTCTTGCGGCAATTCCTGGCCCCGCAGCCAAGGCACTTGCTGGGACCAGCATAATCTATATTGGCTCTCCAGGAACATTCACTGATTCTGTGGCATCTGTTTCATTCCACCTTCCAAATCCTATTACAAGCGGATCCGGGTCCATGGTTCGTATTGACATGATTTCTGCAGAGTTTAGAGCCTGGCAGGGAAGCAAGAGCATTGTAAGCAAAGCTGAGTTGCTTAACAAGATCCGCAAGGCGATATAAGAACAAAGGAGAATCAAGACATGAAAGTAGCAGTTGCAGGAAAAGGCGGAGTCGGCAAGACAACGGTGGCAGGTACCCTAGCCCGGCTACTCGGACAGGATGGCTTGCATATCCTTGCAGTCGATGCCGATCCTAGTTATACACTCTGGTCTGCCATAGGAATTCCAGCGGAAGTGGCCGCCAAGATTGTTCCTCTCACCGAGAATGCCGAGTTGGTTGAAGAACGACTGCAGATTAAAGAAGTGGGTCCGACTTCCACTGGTGTCTTTAAGCTCAATCCTCGTGTTGACGATCTTGCAGCCAAATTTGCCATTAGAGGGCCCGATAATGTAGACCTGCTTGTTGCAGGAACTGTTGATGTGGGTGGTTCTGGTTGCATGTGTCCATCTGCGACTCTGCTCAAATCTCTCATGCGGCATCTTGTGATTGGAACAGATGAGGCATTCATCATGGACATGGATGCGGGTGTGGAAAACTTGGGCCGTGGAACAACCAAAGGTATGGATGCGCTCATAGTCGTTACAGAGCCAGGACGAAGAGCACTTGACATTCTCGGGAAAATCAGAAATCTTGCAGGTGATATTGGAGTAGGGCGGGTGTTTGCTGTAGGAAATAAGATAGCAACTCCTGAAGATGAGCAGATGATACGAGATCGAGTAGAATCTGAAGGGATACCAATTTTGGGTATGATTCCTCTTGACGACTCAATCAAAGAGGCAGATAGAAGAGGAATGGCTCCAATAGACTTGGAACCCAAATCTCCAGCGATGATGGCAATCAGAGAAATCAAGCAGAGAATCGTTCAAGAAACCAAAACCGCCTAGGTGCTTATTACGCTAATGTAAGTGAAAAGTGAGTAAAGTGACAATTTGTAACCAATCACATCATTTTAGTTAATATTCTTATATATTAATGATTTTTTTTCATCGCGGCGGATTCATAACTTTCATATGCACCAATGATTCAGCCAAAACTACTACGCACAGGAACTGAGCGAGCTATGAAGAAGAAAGCTTACTTCAAAGCAGACGAAGCGGACACAGGTTTGGGTCATTTCAAAGGTCTCGAAGTCAGAATCGGCGAGATTGTTGATGACGAGTGGGACGAGCCAATGGGTCCTACACCAATGCCCGGTCTGACAACTCTGCGATCGTGGGATCACAAACTTCTTACAAAATACCAGCCGTCATACATGCCATATTGTCAAGTATGCTGCCTCTGTACAATGGGCAAATGTGATTTGTCTGGAACAAAGAGAGGTGCCTGCGGTATAGACATGAAAGCACAACAGGGCAGGATTGTACTGGCAGCGGCCAATATAGGCACAGCAGCGCATTTGGCACACTCCAGACACCTGATTGATCATCTAATAGATGAGTATGGCCCTCGGACCAAACTTATTCAGGGTCCCGGCACCGAGATTCATGCTCCTATTTCACGATTGGTAACAGGAATGCGGCCTCGTACTTTGGAGGATGCAAGCATTATCATTGACTATTGTGAGAGCCAACTGGCTCATGGTCTCTCGGCTACGGCAACTGGACAAGAAGGGAGCTGGCTAGACTTTGAGAGCAAGGTCTTCCATATGGGGATGATTGACCATCTCGCGCTGGAAATCGCTGATTTGGCACAGGTTTCAACTCTTGATATGCCCCAAGCAGATCCAGATGCACCTCTTGTACGGGCCGGTCTCGGAAATATGGATGCAAGTAAGGCAACTATATTGACCATAGGGCACAATATTGTGCCTGCCGCAGCCATAACAGACTATATCACTGAGAAGAAACTTGGTGAGGTGGTAGAAGTTGGTGGGATTTGCTGTACCGCGTGGGACATAACACGGCGTGATAAGAATGCAAAGGTCATCGGTCCTATCTCATGGCAGCTTAGATTCATTCGAAGCGGTGGTGCTGACATTGTTGTTGTTGACGAGCAGTGTGTCCGCACGAATGTTGTTGATGAAGCCAAGAAAGTAATGGCTCCAGTCATATCAACCAGCGACAAAGCGGTGATGGGACTTCCTGATAGATCAGATGACTCAGTTGACTCCATTGTTAATGAATTGGTTTCTGGAAAGATACCGGGGGCCTATATTCCTGACCATCGAAAGGTTGGAGAGGTTGCCGTCAAAGTAGCACTAGCAATGAAGCCAATTCGTGAAAAGAAGAAATTCTTGCCCAGCAAGAAGCAGATTCAGAAGATGGCTGAAGAGTGCAAGAAATGCATGGAATGTGTGCGAGCATGTCCCAATGACCAGAACGTGCAGGAAGCCGTTCTTGCCGCAGCTACAGGCAACATGGAGCCACTGCGAGAGATCTACAGCAACTGTATCGGGTGTGCTCGATGCGAGTCCGCCTGTCCAAATGAATATGACCTACACAGCTGGATGGTTGTCGCAGGGGAGAAAGACTGTGACAATGAAACCTACATGGTGCGAACCGGTAGGGGTGCAGTTCAGGATACAGAGATTAGAAGGGTAGGTCAACCAATCGTCTTTGGAGAGATCCCCGGTGTAATTGCACATGTTGGGTGCGCTAACTATCCTGGTGGAGGCCAAGATGTACATGACATGGCTGAGGAGTTCGCGAAACGAAGATTCATCATCGTGACCTCAGGATGTGCCGCGATGTCTGCTGGCATAGTGAAAGATGAGAACGGACAATCAATCTATGAGCGAAGAAGTGGCGAGTTTGATGCAGGAAGCGTGGTCAATGTAGGATCCTGTGTTGCTAACTCACACATTGCTGGTGCAGCCATCAAAATTGCTGCCATTTTCGCGAAAAGAAACCTTCGTGGCAATTATGCAGAGATTGCAGATTACATCTACAATCGAGTAGGAGCGGTAGGAATCTCATGGGGTGCCATGTCCCAGAAAGCAGCTGCGATTGCTGCAGGATTCTGGAGGCTCGGTGTTCCTGTGATTGTTGGACCCCATGGTTCCAAGTACCGCAGAATGCTGCTCGGAAATCCAGAAAATGAGAGGGACTGGATGGTCTATGATGCCAGAACTGGAGAACGGATGCTGACTGCACCCGGACCGGAACATCTCTTCTATGCAGCAGAAACAAAACAAGAAGCGATGGTTATGACCGCAAAGCTCTGCATCAGGCCAAATGATACAGGAAAGGGACGATCTATCAAACTCAGCCACTACATAGATCTTCATGAAACACACTACGGATTCTTCCCAGAAGATATCTGGAAATACATCCGTCGTGAGTCAGATATACCTATCACGCTCAAGGATAGAATTCTGACTCAAATGAAGGAGAACAAGTGGAAGGAGCGACCGATTCCTGACCCAACACTGCTCAAGGAGCAAATCATGGGAGGTGGTACATAAAATGATGCAATCAGTACCATGGCAGACTGGGGAAATATGTGGTCCAGACGCTGCCAAGACTCTGAACAAAGCTGATGTTCTCAAGAGGGATTTCAAATTATGTAAGAAACCTCTTCTTATAGTTGGTTCAGAAGCTGTGAAAGAGAAATACGACAAAGGCACAATGGTTGATTATATCATTGAGCTATCCAATGCAGGAAAAATTCCTGTCATAGCGACGGGAGGAGCAATAAAGGCATTCCTTGAGAAGGGATTCACGAATGCCAAATCCATGGGTGCAATGGAAGTAGCTTATTTCCTACAAGACACTGAGTGGAAAGGGCCTCATAAAACAGGTCCCTATGACATGATCCTTACCTATGGAATGCCATACTTCATGCAGTGGACACTTCTGTCTGCTGTGATGAACTTTGCCCCACATATTACTGCAATCGCATTGGGGCGACACTATCAGCCACATGCCAAATGGAGTTGTCCAAATCTCAAAGAGAAGAATTGGCATGAACTCCTGAAAGATATACTCGCTCTAGTGGGAGGAGGAAGCACATAGCATGTCATTTGAAGATATACCAGTAGACATTGGCGTTGTCTATGAAGGAGAACGCGTGAGAGGCAAGGACATGTTTGTCGAGCTCGGCGGTCCCAAAATGGAGAAGAAGTTCGAGCTGGCACTTGCCAGAGGCATGGACGAGATTGAAGATGAAAAGATCAAAATAATTGGTCCAGACCTCAAAGACATGGAACCGGAGAGCTATCATCCCCTCGGCATCCTCATTGAAGTTGCTGGGAAGGACATTGAGCCTGACCTTGAGGGAGTTATTGAACGAAGAATCCACGAATATGTGAACTTTGTTGAAGGTATGATGCACCTGAACCAGAGATATGACATCTGGATTCGACTCAGCAAGAAGTCATTTGACAAGGGCTTCAACTCACTCGAATATCTGGGTAAGGTCTTGATTCGACTCTTTAAGAGTGAGATGAATATCATCGAGAAGATTCAGGTGACATTCATCACAGACCCGAAAGAGGTCGAAGGCAGATATGAAGAGGCCATAAACAGATACAACGCTCGCGATGAACGGGCACGAGGTCTGAGTGATGCTGATGTTGATACCTTCTATGGGTGTTCACTCTGTCAATCATTTGCACCAACACACGTCTGCACCATTACTCCACAGAGATACGCCAACTGTGGAGCTATTAGCTGGTTTGACGGGCGTGCCGCGGCCAGAGTCGATCCAAAAGGTCCACTTTATGCAATTCCCAAGGGAGATACAATTGATGACTTCCGTGGCGAATACACAGGAGTCAATCAAGCATATGTTGAGAAATCCCTGGGCAAGGTGAACTCGGTCGCACTTTATAGCGCATTCGAGAAACCTCACACAAGCTGCGGATGCTTTGAGGCAATAGCATTCGTAATTCCAGAGGTTGACGGACTTGGGATAGTTCACAGAGACTTCAAGGGCGAAACTGTCAATGGATTGCCATTCTCAAGCATGGCAGACTCTACAGCCGGTGGACGCCAAGTTCCAGGATTCCACGGGCTCTCAATTGAATACATGAGGTCTCCAAAATTCCTTCAGGTTGATGGAGGATGGGACAGAGTAGTATGGCTCCCGGAGTCTATTAAGGAGAGAGTGGTTGATTTCATACCTGATGCAATCCGTGATAAGATTCCGACGGAATCGGATGCTATGAGTATTGGTGACCTTAAGGCTTTCCTGAAAACAAAGAACCACCCTGTAGTTGGGCGATGGACTGAGATTGCTGAAGAAGATGAGGAATTACCCGGAGATATGACCCGCGGTGATGACTATGTTTCAGTTCCCGGAGAACTGACTGCAATGGTTGGAGGCGTTGGCGGTGGCCTTGAGATTATTTTCAAAAATGCCAAGATATACGCCGAACGGGTCATCATCCGAAAGAAAGATGTTGGTGGCAAGAAGAAATGACCGCGAAAAAGGACGAAAAGACCACCACATTAGATGACCTGTTTGGTGACTTTGCAGAGCTCGTGCTTGAGAATGTAACGATTGAACTCGATGAACTCAAGCTCGCTCTCCGTCCAATGATACAGCAGATGGCGCGAAGTGCAGCTCAGCCTGCGCTATCTGTTCCGAAGTCCCTAATCGCCTCCAAATTTGAACCTCCATTTGGTGAATATACCTCGACCATCCATGAAATCACGATTGGTGCTACCAAGGGTGAGGGTGGGACTCGAAGCAAGGCTGTAACCATTGGCGGACATACAGCTCCAGCCTGGGATTTATTTCAATCACCACCAAAGAATCCTCCAGTTGTCGCTGCTGATGTCTTTGATATGAAAATCTCATTGGCAAAGGCCGTAAAGATGCACTATCAAGAAGTGATAGAAGATCCTGCTGAGTGGGCAAAACTCTGTGTCAATAAATTCGGTGCGGATGTCATAACCATGCATCTAATCAGCACAGACAGACAATTGAAGGATACATCTCCAAATGATGCTGCAAAGACACTTGAAGAAGTACTTCAGGCAGTGAAAGTACCAATTCTCGTTGGTTCTGCAGGGGATCCAGAGAAAGACGGACCAGTTCTGGCTAAAGCCGCGGAAGTGTGTGAAGGCGAGAAAGTACTCTTGTGTTCTGCGACAATTGATGTATACGAGGAAATTGCAGAAGCCGCAAAGAAGCACGATCAAGTTGTCCTCTCATGGACATCTCTTGACATCAATCAGCAGAAAGAGCTCAATCGTCGATTGGTCGATTGGCTCCGACCCGACCAGATTGTAATTGATCCCACAACGGCTGCATTGGGCTATGGTCTTGAATATGCTTTCACAATGATGCAACGAATGCGTTTGGCTGGGCTTCTTGGAGATAGCGAATTACAATATCCAATAAGCTCAGGAACCACCAACGCCTGGGCTGCGAGAGAGGCTTGGCTGAATGCTCCTGAACTTGGACCTAGAGAGCTAAGAGGGCCAATCTGGGAGAGCGTTACAGCACTTGCGCTGCTACTGGCAGGAAATGACCTCTTTATGATGATGCATCCTGCAGCCATCAAGACTGTTCACGATCTTGTTGGATGGATGAAGGAAAGACGAAAAGTCACTGCAGATGATTATCCTGATTGGACAACCATCTCAATTCCGGAGGGAACATAATGGCGAAACTTCCTGGTCCATTAGAGATCTATCCGCTCTTACCTGGCACCAATTGCAAGGAATGTGGAGAGGCAAACTGCATGGCATTTGCTACCAAGCTTGCAGAACATACAGTCAAGATCAAGGCTTGTAGCCCCCTCTACAAAGAGGCCAAGTATGCCAAGAAACTCGCAAAACTTGATGATCTTATTCGCCCACCTGTACGTGAAGTTGTAATTGGCGTTGGAGATAGGGCAGCGGCTATAGGTGGGAAGCTTGTTCTCTACCGACACGATCTTCGCTACTCAAACGAGACTGCCTTCTTTGTTGATGTGCCTGACACATTGGATAAGGAGGGTCTCTCAAAGAGGGTAAAAGCCATTGAAGACTGGACATACGTCTATATTGGACAGAACCTTCGCCTAGATGGCATTGCCCTTCGCGGTGTTTCCAAGGATCCCCAGATGTTTGCAAAAGCAGCCAAGACAATTACAGAGATATCTGATTGGCCTATTGCCCTCTGTTCCCTAGATCCCAAAATGCTGGCTACTGCTGCAAATGCAATAGCGGACAAAAGACCTCTGCTTTATGCTGCAACTCTGGATACTTGGACCGAAGTCGGTGAAATTGCGGTGAAGCATAATCTTCCTCTTGTTGCATATGCGCCTGGGAATTTAGATGACGTTTCCACCCTGGTGAACACACTGAGAGCAATGGGTGTTGAGGAAATCGTCATTGACCCCGGCACTATTTCAAAATCCGGACTGGGAACCACTATCGACAATCTCACACAACTGAGGCGATCCTCGACGGTCAATGATAATGAAACACTTGGCTATCCACTCCTTGGTACACCAATCACTGTTTGGGCTGACTACAAGGAGGGTGAGGCACCAGAATTGACCAAATGGGATGAAACACTTGTTGCAGCCTCGCAGATTGTCAGATACTCAGACATGATTATTATCCATAGTATTGATATGTGGACCAATCTACCCACAACATTTCTGCGCAGCAATCTCTACACTGACCCCGTTAAGCCGGTTGCAGTTGAAGCGGGGCTGAAGAAGTTTGGAGAGGCTGGACCTGATTCGCCTGTCATGTACACGACCAACTTCGCATTGACATACTTCACCGTTGAGAGTGATATCAAACAAGGTAATGTTGATGCATGGCTTGTTGTAGTTGACACAGAAGGGATGAGTGTTCAATCCGCTGTTGCAGGAAGAAAGCTTACCGCCGAGAAAGTTGCTGAAACCTTAGAGGAGGTTGGAATCTCCGAGAAGGT
>JBHLQM010000065.1:0-18167 GCA_048884785.1 Candidatus Thorarchaeota archaeon
CAAAGACCGAGTTTCGAAATGCATTGGATGACTCTATTGAAGAGTTGCAATAGATTTGGAAAGACAATTCCAATGATACGCGCTCCTAGAAATAGACGACGCAGCCAAACATCGAGTCGGCTTGGTTGAAAAAGTGAAAACTCAGATTCAGCAAGACGGGTGGATATACATTCGGATTGGAATACATATACTATCTAAATAGAAAATGGTAGCGGGTGAAGGATTTGAACCTTCGATCTCGGGGTGTCCCCGTGCGGTGCTCTCCGGCATCGCCTTATGAGCCCCGCGGGATAGAGTGCCATCATTTCAGAATTACTCTAAAATGAACCTGGCTTCCCCAACCCGCTATTTTTGCTAAACCAATCGAGTTGGTCGTGAAGGGGAAGGCACAGGTGCGAGTTTTAAGGCTTTTCATGAGGCGGCTATCTGGACGTCTCCAGAGAACAACTCACCATGGAATCTACTCATTCAAATCCTTGACCCGCTACCATTTTCTTCCAGAAATCAATACTTGATTTTCTTACGTCAAAAAAATGATGAGCATGTTGAACATCCTCGGGAGGTTGTCAACTTGCTCAATATGCCACTACGTTTCTTTTGTGATTTCCTTTCTCATCCACCAGATAAAAGCCAAGGCTATGGGAACACCAAAGATCAACAAATCCCAGAGGAATGCTGCTAGGAACGAATATACCCAGTCATTGAATGTCCATGATTCAAAAGCAAGATCCCACCTGCCATCTAGCCATACAACTATTAGCCACGTAATTCCGACCAAAAAGCCAATGGCATCACCTTCTTCACGTCTTCCACGTTTGGGCCATCTTTCTCGTTCTTCTTCTGGGAGGTTCCTGTACCATTTTATCAAAATAACTAGTACTAGGACGAGTACCCAGCTTCCCACAAGTAGAAGTTCCCAAAAGATTAGATGCAAAATAAACGTGATTACATAGCCAATCGACCATTCACCTAGAACGGCAGGTACGAGTGCTGTTGCTTGTGCCATAGCAACAAACCAAAGTAATACAAGAACTGCTCCAATTGCGCCTGCAAAACCGAGCATAGTAAATACCAATGCCATCTTCCAGTGTCTTCTCAGAAATCGTCTCTCGCGTTCATCAAGAAACTCTTCGCCACTATTCATTGATTCAAACCCCAGGTGCTTGAACTAAGGCTGGATGTCTAATAAATAGTATCGATTTTTCACATCAGAGTTTTTAGGGCTCATTTGATTCTATATTTTAAGTTGCAATCTTCATCTCCAATATTGGAGTTGTTGCGGACCGAAACCCTTCGCTCGCTACAACCTCTCATTCTTGTTCAAGCCTCTAGACGTTCTAATTTGAAGATTACCGGACGTAGTCCATCTCCACAGGCCACGTATGTCATGTCCTTCTCTGGCCAGTCCATATCATCAATAAGATCGAATTTTGTTAACCTCACGGTCAAATCTCTCCACGCCCAACCACAGAATCCCGCAGGGCGTGTAAAGCTATTCTCCACCAAGAATTCTTGCCCGACCTGAAAGAATGAACAAGGGGGAATTATCCTACCGGTTGATGCCTGCTTAATGTCGTGTCCAAGCACATCTTTAGGTGTAAAAACCCTCTCTACTGTAATCTTCAATCGTGGTAGTTTCATCAGGCAATCCTCTTTTTCCAGAAGCCCAGAATATCCTAATATGACTGATTTTTGCAGCAATACAAGCATCAGACATCAGTTTCTCAGTCACTTCGCATCAGCCATAATTTGATTCGCGAAGCAAGCAAATATGAGAGGGGCACCTTTACATTAGAGCCACATTTTGCACCAGGTCTAATCCTTGGCTTCCGTATTTTTGCACCAGTGACTCCTCTTCTTACTCTGATATCTGCTGCTCGCTCTCTCGGATCATGAGTGAGTGGTACCAGTTCCTTCGAGTAGTTATAGACCTGTGACATTACACATACCATATGCAAAAATCGGATATTATATCATTGCTCAAAGCAGAATATTGTCATGCCACCTCAGGGGGCGTTACTATTCTGTTCTCAACCACCATCTGATCCCAATCAATGGCCGATGGATACTCAAAATCCTGTATTCCCCTGTATTTGCCAATCCATCTCCAACACGGAACACTGCCACACGACTCAAGTCTATACAGGTTGGCATTTGTAGCATTGAATCGGACCTCTAGAAGTGAACCAGCTGGAAGGTCCTGTGCCATTTTGTCCAGGTCAACTACATGAAGGCTCTCGCGGCCATCATCTTCCATTGGACCAATATGAGAGATATAATACCTGAGGTTCTGTCCGGTGAGAGGATCATCCACAATTACTGCAACATGTGGTCGTCCAATTGAATCCCATCTTAGCGGAAGTGCTGGACGCCGCATTAGAATGTAGTCACTTACAAGTTCCATGTTTGCTGACAGACCTGTCTGCACGGTTAATCTCTCCACGGGTGAAGTCGTAAATATTGCATATAAGAGAGTGTCAGATATTGGACCCATCTGAAAAGGCACTGAAATGCATTCTAGCAAACATTTTGTAGCATTCTACTAGGGATATGAGCTAAAGGGCAATTTGAAGCTTTCAAACACGAAGGAAGAAACTCTACCTACTTAACAAACGGCCAAACATAATTATGTGATGAAGTATACAATTATGCTTCAGGTGGCTCTGAAAAACCGACTACTAGTGGCCTACCTTCAAACAATGATTGAGCCACTTTTCTTCTTGCACTTGCAAGCAATCTCCATATGGTTCCTCGGGATACACCCATCTTATTGCCGGCTTGCTCTTGGTAGAGCCCCTCAATGTCTACTAGTCGAAGGACCTCAGCCTCTGCAAGGTCAATGTAGATTTCATTTTCTTGCGATAATGGTTTCGGAATTAACCTCTCTGCCTTAGGTTTCTTTCCAATATTTGGCTGAATGGGAAATCTACCTCGACCTCCACGTCTTCTTCTGTGCATTGCCAACAAACCTAACCTACATTCTGTAACATCCCTAATTACCTTTCCGAGCTTATGAAAAATGTTGAGTTTCGAAAATGATACTGCCGGTAATCCCTTAATTTTGGTCCGAAACTGCTGAAATACCTGCGGTTTCTATTCAGCGGTCATATTTATCTCACCGAAACGATATTGAAAACATGTTTCTTGGAGAGACTTCTCATGGGGTTCAGTATTGGAATTGTTGGCAAACCTTCATGCGGAAAAACATCCTTCACGAATGCAGCATGTATGACTGATTTCAAGGTAGGTAGCTATCCTTTCACTACAATTCAGGCAAATGTGGGAGTTACCCATGTACGAACTGGCTGTGCTTGTCGTGATTTCAATATTGTAGACAACCCAAAGAATTCAATTTGCATTAATGGTATACGTCTCATCCCAGTGAAGCTCATTGATGTTGCTGGTCTGGTTCCAGGAGCACATGAAGGCAGGGGAATGGGAAACCAATTCCTTGACGACCTCCGAGAAGCTGACGTTCTGATACACATCGTTGATGCAAGCGGGTCTCTCGATACTGAAGGACAAGAGGTGGCTGCAGGTACGCACGATCCAGTTGACGATGTGAAGTTCCTCGAATCTGAGCTCACGGAATGGATGTATGGTATAGTCACCAAAGATTGGCGAAGAATTGCGACCAGAGTTCGTGCAGAAGGGGCGAAACTGGAAGACTTGTTGCTAACGAAGCTCTCAGGTCTTCAGATTACGCGTTCACACTTGCTGAAGACAATTCGGGCATCAGAGCTAAATACTTCAGCAGCAGACAAGTGGAGTGATGATGAGATACGCCATTTTGTTTCCATTCTGAGGCAAACAGCAAAACCCATCATCATTGCTGCAAATAAGATTGACCGACCCAATGCAGAAATCAATCTGAAGCGTCTTAGGGAAACATTTCCTGACTATCTTGTGGTTCCGGTTAGTGCCCTTGCAGAAAAGGCATTGAAGGACCTTGAGAAGAAGGGAATAATCAACTATGTTCCAGGTGACGATGATTTCGAGATTCTTCAGCCGGATAAATTGAAGGAGCAGGATATTGCTCAGCTTGAAAAAATCAAAATCGATCTTCTGAAGAAATATGGAGGATCAGGTGTTCAGAACATATTGAATGCGGCTGTTTTTGATTTTCTTAAGATGATAACAATCTATCCTGTCCATGATGCAAACTCACTGACCGACAGTGATGGAAATGTTCTTCCAGATGCATATCTAGTACCTCAAGGAATCACAGCCAAGGAATTCGCGGGTGTTATTCATACAGACCTCATGGAGTCTTTTATACATGCAATTGATGGGAGGACAAAAATGAGAATCTCAGACAAGCATGAATTGAAGGATAGGGACGTAATCTCGATTGTAAGTGCCAAAGGCTCAAAATAACATCATCAGACCTATTATGTGGCAATCGGGTCAATTTAAGCGCCTCATAAGATTTTACATTCAGCAGACATGATTATGCCTAGTATGATACAGAATTCATACCGTTTTTGTCATAGATATTGTATGTGAACTCTCTCAGATTAGGACTACACCCTATGTTGGAGTCAATTCAATGAAGAGAGTTGAACATGAAATGGAAATCTTCGAATCACTGATATCTGCTAAAAAGCATGGAACACAGCTTGCGAAAGAGGGACATACCCCCTCGATTTACATACGGGATCATCGTGAGTTTATCTTGGTTGCCAATAGGGAACTGCCGCCTCCAGGGGCTATGCCCTTTCTGAAGTGGGTTGGAAAGGACTATCAGTTCGGCGACGAAGATTCAGAATGGATTCCGATTCTCACTCGGCTTGACAATTTCATTAGAGCTAAGGAGGCTTGTGCACTGTTCTACCTGCTAGGTCACAATCCCATCATCGTAGAATACAGGTCATTAGGAATCTTTGACCTTTTCCTAAGAGAGTCGGACATACCTCAGGATGCATGGGTGGTCACTGATGAAGACGAGGATTATGATATGCTTGAGCTACATCCGCCTCCAATCTACTACGAGGATGATGAGGATCTCCTTGAATTCGAGGTCCCTCTGAACAAGGAATAGCTATCTCATGGCAATTGCTCGCCCAATGACCAATACTCGGCGTTTAACGGCAGATAGACAAAGAGATTGGCCTTTGACGCATCAAAGCGGCCTCTTTCATCCATTAAGGAGTCATCAATGTGCACTGCAAGGATCTCCGCGATGAACACATCATGAACTCCCACTTTAATGATCTCCGTCGTCTTACACTCTAGATTGATGGGGCACTCTTCAATCATAGGGGCATCAATTTTCGTTGCCGGTACAGGTGTGAGATTGCACTCTGCGAATTTGTCGAATCGCGCTCCAGATTTCGAGCCGCAAAACTCGGCAGCATCAAGTTGGTCTGCTCTCGGAATATTTACAACAAACTCGCCGGCGCGCTTCACCAAGTCGTAGCTATGCCGAGTCGCTCTAATCCCCACTGCTACACTCGGTGGGTCGCTACAAATATTCGCAGCCCACGAGAGCGTGATAATATTTGGTGTGGGCGCACCTTTGACGCTTAGCAGAATCACCGGACAAGGCACAAGCGCAGTTGAACCTCTTAGCTGTTTTTTCATAATTCTCCCAAGAAAAGGGCAGGTTAAGAAAATGTCGGGAGCTAAGATTTAAGTTGCTGCTCTGTGGGCCGAAGCTCAACAACTTGAGAGGGTTGAACGATGGCACGAGTTCTAATTGCGGATTCGATTGAAGAGTCAGCAATAAACAAGATCAAAAAAGCTGGAATCAGTGTGGTCCTAAGAAATGCAGCTTCCGATGGTCCACTTGAAGAACAGATTAAGGGCTTTGATGGTGTAATAGTAAGAAGCGCTTCTAAAATAACACGAAGTGTGATAGAAGCAGCAGACAAGCTTAGAGTAATAGTACGTGCTGGTGTGGGTCTTGACAATGTAGATGCTGATGCAGCAAAAGAACGCGGTATTCAAGTAATGAATACTCCTGAAGCACCCACCGTGAGTGTCGCAGAAATGGTGTTTTCACTCATGTTCTCACTGGCCCGTAATATTTCTCAGGCTGATAGTCTCATGAAGGGCGAGAAATGGGAGAAAAAGAAGCTCGAAGGAACTGAGCTCTGGCAGAAGACACTTGGAATTGTAGGGTTTGGCCGTATTGGGCAGGAAGTCGCAAAGAGAGCCAAGGCATTTGATATGCATGTACTAGCATATGATGTTGTTGACATTAAGAAAGCCTGCTCTGCCACTGGCGCGAAGAACACATCACTGGAAGACTTAATCTCTCATTCAGACTATATTTCAGTGCATGTTCCTCTTGTTCCAGAAACACGAGGAATGTTCTCCGAACCTCAGTTCAATAAGATGAAGGGAACCTCCTTTATCATTAATACCGCAAGAGGTGGAGTTCTGGATGAAAAGGCTCTCCTCAAGGCACTTAATGAAGGCAAAATTGCTGGTGCAGGTCTTGATGTCTTTGATAAAGAACCGCCAGTCGAGTGGGACTTGGTCAAGCATCCAAAAGTGGTTGCGACCCCACACCTGGCATCATCAACAAAAGAAGCTCAGGTCCGAGTTGGTGAGCTCACAGCTGACAAGCTTATCAAAGCTCTCAAATAATGGTCAGTAGTGAGATTGGGTTCAATCGTTACACCTTTAAGGAAACAAACAGGCTCGATGAGTGGCTTGATGCAAACCAAGCCACACCATTTCCTTTGTTATGGCGGATCCGTCCGCAGGGATGTGGCCTTCCAAAGGCTGAACCACAAACAAAGCGAATAAATCACAGCAAAGGATGGGATCAATAATGTCTGCATATAAGCGGATGAACGAAGAATGGGTGAAAGAGCAACATGAACGCTCTGACCTTGTAAGAAATAGGCTCTTAGTTTGGAGGAAACAAGGTGCTATTGAACGCCTTGAACGTCCTACAAGACTTGGGCGAGCGCGCTCCCTTGGATATAAGGCAAAACAAGGATATGTCATTGTTAGAATCAAGACTGGCCGTGGTCCACGAGAGAAACCACGTCCAAGATCGGGAAGGAAACCACGTAGTCTTGGTGTTAGAAAATATACGCCTCAAAAATCTCGAAGATGGATTGCAGAGGAACGCGTTGCAAGAAAGTTCCCAAATCTAAGCGTACTGAACTCGTATTGGGTTGGCTCAGACCACCGTCATGTATGGTACGAGGTAATTCTTGTAGACCCTAGTCACCCTGTCATTTACAATGACCCGAACATCAACTGGATATGCGACCCAACTCACAAGGGTCGCGCGAATCGCGGTCTGACTTCTGCTGGAAAGGGTAGTAGAGGTCTCAGGAACAAGGGTCGTGGTGCCGAAAAGATGAGACCTAGCCTCGGCGCGAAGCGCAATCTTGGAAAGTAGAAGCCTATGCCCGACTCTAAGGAGTCCTCACAGGCATATGTTGATCGTATCGTGGCTCGAGCCTATTCTCGGGCCACCGAGGTACCTGAAAGGGTCAAAGAATCGATCCTGCATCTCTTTCCAGAAGAGACTCGAGAATTGCTTCTATTTACGGAAACCCAAACATTAGGTCATTCGAGAACTCCAATCATCATTCAGGAAGGGCTATTGAAAGACAGAAAAAACTGCAGAAAATCAGTGGAGTATCTTGTATCCAAGCTAACAGAAGGGGAACTGAATCATCTGCAAGACACCTTAGATAGGCGTATAGATGAAGAATGTACATTCTTTCTTAGGATTGATAAGCAAGCAGCTTATCTAGGACGTATTGAGCTAGCACAAGTCACAGATGTGATTAGTCTTCAGTTTCATATCAGGAAGATGCCCAGTTGTTCACCTGAAGATGCCATGGAGTTAATCCATCAGATCTTTTCGCTCAAAGGAGTATCAGAGCGATGAAATCAGCAGACCTGAATGTACGAGTTCAGAACCACCAAGATATGCATGCATTTATCGAAATGGCCAAGGCACTAGGATACTCCGCAATTGTCACAACATTAGAAACTTCCGCGAGTTATAGCAAATCTTCTGATATTATGGTTCATAGCCGGTTAAACCTTCAATCAAGAAAACTATCCTCTCTAAAGAATCAAATTGCGAACATTAGAGGGAAATACGATATAGTTGCCATTCCTCTAGCTGGAGTTGAAATTACGAATTGGGCTGCAGAGGATCCACGAGTTGATATGATTGTGGTGGATCCAACAGAAAAACACATCCTGAGAAGAACGACAGCCGGTCTTTCCGCTGATCATGGTACCATTCTTGAAATTCCCATTAGCCCTCTCCTAACATGTACTGGCATTGAACGGTCAAGAATCCTGCGTGTCCTCAGAGATGCAGTTTCAATTGCAGTTCAAGCCAAGATGACAATTGCTTTGTCAAGTGGTGCAAACCTGCCGATACACATGAGATCTCCAGTATCATTGTATCATATTGGAATGATACTAGGTCTTGACAAAGAACAGGCCAAAGAAGCCGTATTGGTAACTCCTGCTTCAATTCTCATTCGAAATGCGAAGCGCAAGAGTAGCAGCTATCTTGGACCGGGGATAGAAATAGTTCAGGAGGATAATGAAGTATGAAACAGAGTAGGAAGCGATACCTCATGTTTCGGTTGCACATGGATGGTCCTCCTATTGCCGGACGCCAGCTGACTCATGAGATATGGAGGAGTTTTCAGTCCCTATTTGGCGAGGTCGAAACATCTGACGCCAGACTGTTTCTTAACGAGTATGATGAAAAAACCGGCATAGGATATCTTCAGTGTAACATGTCCAGCCTTGAGAATGTAATAACTGCAGCTGCACTGATTGAGTCTATTGACAGAACTAGAGTTTCATTTGAGCCAAAAAGAGCCTCTGGTACAATCAAGTCTCTTCTTCGGAGAAAGTCACAATAATCTCTACGGGTTGTCCATCATCTAAAATGAACGCTCTGGACTCCCATGTGCCAGTTTGCTTCGATGCTATCAACCACACAACTGAGTTCAATACCATGTTTTTCAGATCAGTTTTGGATGGGGCCGGTGGTGCCGGATGTGAATGGAAGATGCACACAAGGTCTTCACCAAGCTCTTCCGCTTTGACAAAGAGATTGTACTGTAGCACAGGGTCAATGGAAAAAGTCGTTCTGGACTCTGCCATATTTTCTGTCAATTCAACTCTGTTGACAACGATGGTATCTTCTTCTACAGACCCGAAGAGAAGTGCTACTGACTCGAGCGGCAAGCAGGTTTCAGCATGATGATACAGACGTTCCAGATGACCAGTTCCCAATCTGAGTCTATATTCCAATTCACTTCCTCAATCAAAATGGTGATTTGACGGTCTCAAGAACGATGCAGGTTTCAACTTCGCCTACTCCTGGTACCTTTCCGAGACGCTTTTCCAAGAACGATTTCAAATCAGATAGGCCGTCAACAGTGACCTTAAGCATCACACCACATGCACCATCTAGAAAATACGCTTCAATAACCTCGTCGTACTCTTTCATCTTCTCAGCAATTAGTGATGCCTGCTTCATCTGAGCCTTTACTCTGACAATCGCGCTAATCTTCTTTCCAATCTTTAGAGGATCAAGAACTACTGTAAACTGTTTGATAATGCCCTCTTTTTGCAGGCGCCGAACTCGTCGCCTGATTGTAACTTCGGTCTTATCAACGGCCTTTGCAATCTCACTAAATGATACTCGGCCATCTTCTTGGAGCATACTAACAATCCGTTTATCAGTATCATCAAGAGTCAATTTTGTGTCCTCAAGGAAATTCTATGGCGCAACATGCATCGAAGGAGTGCGGTACCACATATACCTTGCGAAACTGAACAAATTTTATGCTAAATTTGTACGATGTCGAAAATAATTATGTGCAATAGACCAGAAAGAAGCAATTACAGTATCTTCAGTTCTTTGTCAATGATTGCCTCTCCATGTTCTGACATTATGGCTACCAATTCAATGTGGTTCGTTATCTCAGAGGCATTTCTGATCTTTCTCTCAAGAAGCTCTTGTATCTGAAAAATTCCAGAGGCGTTGTTCATTGTGACTTCTATGCGCACAGGCTTAAGCTCGCCCTTCTTGATTTTTACATCCTCAATCGCCATAGCTGATGCGGAGTGAATATTGACACTACCCTGCTCAAAGGGTATTCTGGCTCTTCCCTTCGTCATGTCGAGAGCATCTGCGATACCTACCACACCGGCCTCTATCGTGCTCGGAGTGATGAACTTGTCGTGGCAGAGAATGGCGTGAAGGACATGCCCTCTGATGTGGATTTGTTTTCGAAAATCCTTTGGATATACCTTCTTCAGAATCCTTTCAACAATCGGTGTTGCTAGAGTCACTGAGAAAATGTTGTGGCTCTCACGATGAACTGTCATTCCGAGATCATGTAAATAACATCCCAGAAGAACCACTACTTGTGCATCCTGAAATGTACCTGTTTCCTCCTGTTCTAGTGTTGTCTTGACTCCTTGTTCTAGCGTGTTTAGAAGCTGAATCCCATTTTTCACCACGATAAGAGAATGGGTATGTCCGTGATCAGAGTACCCCATCCTATCGATTGCCATGCGATTCGTATCCTCAAGCATGGTCTGTACTTCAATATCTTTTTCTAATTCATCAAAGGCTATAATGCAGAGTGGATTCTCATTGAATCCCTTTCTCACTCTGTCTTTCAATGTCTGTCTATATTTCTGGGCTTTCGCCAAATGTTTGACCCCCTCTAGGATCTATTCCTTTTTCTTCAATAACTGCCCCTGTAAGAAACATCTTTGTTAAGTCGGTTTTGATTTTGCTGAAATCAGTCAGAATGCAACATCTGTCGGGTTCCTATCTTCAATAGACTGGCAACTATGATGTAGTTGCTGAGGTTTCAATCTGGGAAACAGAATTTATTTTGTCTTGACTCTTCTTCCTTCGAGATAGGTAATAAAGGCTTACAATCAGGATATATGAGATGTAGGCAACCACTTCAAGTGCTGAAGGGTTTCCATTGTACCCAAATAGCGCCTTTGCTAATCCACCAATAGCGCCTCTCTCATGAAGCAAAGGATAACTCCCATCTGGTAGCTGTGGTGGATTAATGTTCCATATTTCGATAGGGCCGATTAGTAGCAATCCCGCCTCTTGAAGTTCATGAATTCCGTATGCTATCATTCCGGCTGCAAAGAGCACGAGAAACACGGAGGTCCAGTTGAAGAAACTCTTCAGGCTAATCCTCAGGGATCCTTTGTAGATGCCAATACCAATGACAACTGCCAGACCAAGGCCGATGGTGACACCAAGGTAGGTCTGAGTAGCGTCCTGAACCGCAAGTGCAATTGTGAACAGAACCAGTTCAACGCCTTCTCTCAAGATGAGTGCAAAGGCAAGAATTGCTAGTCCAATCCCTCCTCTGGCTCCTGTCTTTTCTTGTATAGACCCCTCAATCTCAGAGGCTATTCCTGCACCAGCGTTCCACATCCAGAGGATCATCGTCGTAAGCAGAAATGCGGCTATAAGAACAACTGTACCCTCAAATATGGCTAAAGCAACTCCTTCGAACATTCCCCATACAAGTCCTAGGACCAGCCCAACGACACCACTCACCAAGACAGCGAATATTGTGCCTGCTATGACGTAGTGCTTCAAGTTCATTCTATTTGTACGTCGGAGATAAGAGAACATTATCGCAATGATTAGAGCTGCTTCAATTCCCTCTCTCAGAGCTATGGTTGCGGGTCCCACGAACATCTACTAACACCATTAACTATCGTTACGCTCAGTTTCTTTCTTTATAATTTAAACTATCGCATCTGTACTAGGGTTTCAATGGGAGTATGACAGCTTTCCGTCAGTTCTCTGAGCTAGCTTGGCCGCTGGTCCTCCTCATGTCCAGTCCTGAGATTTATTGGCATGACTTTGGGAGCTTCTCCGAGAGCTCTTGTCTGATTCACTGGACCAGAGGTCATTCCAGCAGAACTGGAATCACCCTCCTCAGGTGTATGCCCCCTCGGACGCAGAGTCTTTGAATATCCATAGAAGACCAGTCCAATCAAGACTCCTGCAATAAGTAGGTAGAATGCAATCATTACATAGCCCTGAGTGAAGTACGCAAGAATCCCTTTAATATTTTCTAGCAATGGTTCAGTGGTTCAGAAGGAATCTATCCTACAACCATTGCTACTTGCTTGACTCCCCTTTTCTCAACCCCATTGCCAAGATGCCAACCAAGACAAGGACGACTCCTCCCATGAATACCAAATCAACAAGAGTTGATCCCTGACTTAGCAACCATCCACCTCCAGTCGAACCAATTGCGAATCCAATAATTCCTAGCGTCTGGAGTACGGATACGACTTCATCAGAACCAGATGTATGGGCATGTTCATGTTCATGACTCGTTATGGAGAATGGATTCCCGGGTGCTTGGCCAATAAAATAGTGGCGATGTTCGTGTGATACTGTATTCATTGGAGTGAACTCCATTGCGGCATCATTTCGAGCAGGCTCTAGAAAGCCCTCTGACAGACCTGCTAAGGCCAAAAACGAAGTGAGCACCATGAATGACGACGCGTATGGATAGAAGACAACAATTAGTCCCTTTGCTATCAGACTGAGTCCCAGTGGCAATACGCTTCCTGTCCTATCGACCAATTTGCCGGTGTAGAGCTGAGAACCTCCCCACACTGCATCTCCCACAAGATATCCAAATCCAATCTGATCTACAGGAATGCCATTGTTGTTTATCATGATTGATAGCCCTGGGGTATAGATTCCGTGTGAAAAATCATAGAGCATGTATATTCCGAGAAGGATTAGAAGATTTCTTGAGATCAGTGATCGTAACAAAAGGCTTGGATGGCTGTGGCCGTGATTTCTAATACTGTTGTTAGCACAAAACTGTTCGATGCCCCTCAGGAAAGGAGTCATCCCCGCCAATATCAAAAATGCAGCCGCTGTCAATAATAGTCCGATCGTCATGATTGCCTCGGACTGAGACATCATGAATAGTAGTCCAAGTTGTTCCATAGCATAGCCTGCGATTCCTTGCCCCAAAGCAGAGCCAAGGAAGACTGCAGCAAGTAGAGTGCCTACTGATTCTCCCCTACAAGACTCGAATCCAGATGATATTCGAATAATAATTATCGTTAATAGTCCTGCGCCTGCCCCCTCAGCTATTCGTGCTAGGACAATTATGTCTGGAGATGCCGATAATCCGATAGTCAGGCCAAAGACACTGAGAAGGACTCCCCCAAAAAAGAGAGCGGGTCTTTGTCTGGAAAATACCTTACTAAGGACTGTTAGACCAAGGACTTGCCCGATCGATGATAAAGACCCTCCCCAAGCGATCAGAGACTCTGTACCGCCTTGGTTGAGAATCTGAAATGGGAAAACGAACCTGAGTACGCCTCCTGCTAGTCCCAGTGCAAATATCAGAATGAACAGGTTTCGAATAGTAGGTTCTCTTCGAATCAACCAGCTACTCTCTTGAGAAGCATTCTCCATTTTGGTGTGTCCCATTCCTGCGTTTCAATGATTTTCTTATAATCATAGTTCCGGGGGAACAATGTCAATCAGTACATTCTAGTAGAGTCTGGCCGCATCTTCCAAGATGCTATCTACTATTGCCAGTAGTTGGTCTCTAGTAAAATCAGGAACAGACCAGTCGTATCTCGAAGGCATATATGGTGCTCCATACAAGATGGCATCTCCTTCGAGGTAATCCCCTAGTGGCGTGGGGATTATGAATATCCCTTCTCTTCGGAACATCGAGAGATTATCGATGTCAATCCTTTTTTCCCATCTATAGAAGATTCTTGGTAGTTTCGCCTTGCTAGTTTGAACACTCTGGGGACTACCTCTGAAAGCAATGGCATAGAGATGACCGCTCAGTCCATGAGCAAGTAGATACACATCTTTCACTTGTACTACCACATATCTGCCAACTAGAACTGGAACAGGGGGACTGAGCTGTTCCAGCTTCTCAAAGCCTGTGATTAGTACCGATGATCCCACACCATGATAGATTAGCAAAATAACCCCAATTATTGCCAGTAGAAGCGAGACTCCAAGAGTCAAAATAACTGCCAAATCTGCAAGACCGCCAAGTGGTGAAATAGCAACAATGAAAATCGAAAGTGGTGAAAGTAGAAGTGCGACTCCTATTATCGAATATTTTCGTGCACGAGCTCTGTATTCCGATTTAATAGAATCTGCCTCACTATAAGCAGAATAGGTTCGCTCATCGTCTGCATAATCTGTAAAATCTGAATCCCCAGTCATCCTATGACGACCCTCTCGCGAACGCTCAAAAGGATTCCCTCACAAGATATCCTCGGGATTCTCATTGGTAACCATTCGGAGAGCTGAATTAGGGGATATTGAAGCTGTCCTCGTTTTAGCCAATACACACGGTGTCTTCGATTCGCCGCTTTCTGAGGCTGATTTGCAGATCACGCGGGCGTTTCCTGATGGGTTCATAATTGCAGAACATCAGGGCACTCTTGCAGGTGTTGCCATTGGTTATATCAAAGATGTACCCTCTGTGGTCCTGGCAAATTGGAATGCATCAATGGTAGGTCAAGTTGAACTTCTTGTAGTTAATCCTCATTTTAGAAGGCATGGTATTGGAAGAATGCTAATGGAGCATCTACTCAATACATTTTCTATTAATGGAGTTGACATGGTAACGTTGTATTGTCCCGCAGAGGCAATCGATGCTAAGAGCATTTACGATAGAATCGGATTCACAACCCGTGCATATGCTATGTGGAAACGGTTGTAGTCTAACTACAATCCGAATGCCAAAACACAGTTTCCGGCAAAACAATCACTCAATAAATCGCTTCATGAACACTGCAACTTCGTATTCAGTAAGGTCTCTATTGGTGTAGTATGAGAGGTCAATTGCCCCAATCTCAAATCCTACACTGCGGTAGAAACGAATGGCAGGGACATTGGTGTTCTGCGTTTCGCACAACATCACCCGACACCCTGCTTTTCTTCCAATATCTACCATATGACTCATGAGTTGTTTGCCCAGACCCATACCCCTATACTCCGGCTCAATGTGAAACTCCCAAATCCAAAGTGTCCTATTCCAAGCTTGCTTTTCTGCGATAGCGATACCTAGCAATTTGCCATCCTCATATACTCCGGCTGACAATCCGCCTTTGACGATCTGACTATAGCGTTCATCGTTCTCTATTTCGGGATACCAACGCTTCTGGTATGGCTCTTCAAGTTCCTGCAAATTAAGAGAAATGCTTGTGTGGTAATCGGTCTCGGTTTTCTCAATATGATATCTGAAAGACGAAGTGTAGCCTCTCACAAGTTCATGGAATCTATCCAAATCTAGGTCTATTAGAGGTTTTATTTCCACCATATTTCTCACAATTCAAGAGAGAGATAGATGTGCTAAAACGCTTTTGAATCGCCGTCATCAAAGTCTGATTGGATTGGGGCCAATTTTTCTGATTTCTTCGGCGAACTTGTTTCCCTCAGCTGCTGAAACAAACACCATCTTCACTCTTTCCTCATTCAGACCAAGGTGGCCAACGAGCTTCTGTGCGAATCTCATCCTTCGTTCAGCCCCCAAGGCCCCGGTCTAAAACACTTAGTCGCTAAGGTGGCAGCCAATCACAATGACAACATACGCTTCTCCTGCAGCGTGTTCGGGATGCAATTGATGTTGCGCCTATGCAACGTATTCAGCTATCTATACTCTTCTTATCCCTAATCTCCTGCATCCTCAAGTTATAGATGAATATTCTTTCAGAATCAGGAACTAATTGACTTGACTCAATCTCAAGAGCTTTTCTTACATAATCTTCGGCCAATTCAATGAGTTGTTCCTTCAGATATCTATTTCCAACACAATAATGGGCATAAGACGAATTAGGGTATTCTTGTACGTAGGTTTCTGCAATTTCCAATGCCTCAGCTTTTTTTCCTTGTCTATGCATGCTGCTTACAAGTTGGGAGTAAGTTGATTCTGGTATAGACACTTCGTAACCGTACTTTTCTGAAAGTTTCTTGTAAAACGAGTATATGGTATCTAATCCGCTGTCAATGATTTCTTCTGAAATTACATAATCAGAATAAAGCGCCCTCAACCCTTCGAATATTGCTTTGTATGGACCGAAGATGTGGTCTTCAGAAGGAAGCTCTACAACCTTGAATCGAGAACCCTCCTTCAGATTACTTTTCAGAAGTGGAATGAAACCATCCCTGACACTTCGCCCCATGTCTCCCCCCTCCAATGATCCAATGGTTACAATCAAGGGTTTATCAGACACTTTTTTCTGCGACAGCAAGGATTTGGCCCGCTCTACATAGAGGTCTTCATCCCACCATAGGCTTGGACTAATAGCCAAATAGGCAGAGAAAAGCTCAGAGTGATACATGAAGCTATGAATGGTTAACAATCCACCTAGCGACCAACCTGCTAGAATCCTATATGGATGTGTCCTATATTCTTCTTCCAGCATGGGCACAAGCTCTTTTTCCAGGAATTCAAGAAATCTATCAGCACCTCCACTTGTTGGAAATTCCAAACCTCCTCGCTGCTTAGGCGCGAAAGTTGGTGTATAATCCCGATTTCGATCCACATTGACAATCCCAACAATAATCATCTCTGGAATCGGTTTAGTGCCAATATACCCGCACTCTGATAGAAATTCGACTGAAGCAACAGCTTGTTGGAAAAAGAACTCAGCGTCCAACAAGAAGAGTACAGGATACTTCTTGTCAGTAACTTCATAGTTTTTGGGACATCTAATGAGAACTATCCTATCTTCTCCAAGAATCTTGGACTTCACTACTATCCGCTTTCCAAGAACAATCTCCTTAGTTATCTTAATTCACCTTACCAAGAATACTTACTGCTTTGCTGTGCGTGAAGCGCTGGGTCTATTATATAAGAAATGTGAATTCAGAAGCTCTGCTATAATCTAATCGGATTTGGTCCAATCTTCCTGATCTCTTCGGCAAACTTGTTGATCTCTGACGCGAACTTGTCGCCTTCTGCGGCAGACACAAATACCATCTTCACCCGGTCCTCATTTAGACCCAACTGGCCCACCAACTTCCTTGCAAATCTCACCCTTCGCTCTGCCCCCAGGTTTCCTGTCTTATACGCGCAGTCGCCAGGATGACAACCAATCACGATCACCCCATCTGCTCCTTCTTGCAGTGCCTTCAAAATGAAGTTTATGTCAAGTCTTGCGGTGCAGGGCATGCGGATGATTCTCGCAGATACATCGTACTGGTATTTCATGGTCCCTGCAAGGTCGGAAGCGGCGTACATGCACTGCATGCATCCAAGGACTATGATGTTCATATCTTTCGGGGGCATTTTTGACCATTCACCCTGAATGAGTGATTACGGTCAGATTCCCATGCGCCATATAATCTTTGAGGCACGTCTCTATGGAGACTTTCTCAGCAAAATTAAACATTGATAATTACACATACTAGTAATTGTAGCAAACCATTACAAGATTTCGAAACACAGGTTAATTGGAGAAAATGAGATGGAGCACAAAAAAGAGAATCAAAGATACCAAAGGAATCTGAGGCTATTTACGCTACTGCTAATTCTTCTGGGAGTAATCAGCTTTGTATGGGTGGCAATATCTCAGCCTGCAGAACCTGTACGAAGCGGAGTATGGATATTAGGTTTCACTTTCTTCTTTTTCGCATTTATGACCTATTGCTGTCCCAATTACGGCACAATCAGATGGAGAGGTGAAGAAATCTCAATTTGAGATACCGGAGTACTTACACTTCCTCAGCGTTTCCCTTTCTTTGTCACAGACAAGATAGTCTTTCTAAATGGAACCAGGCTTCTCGATTGGGTTGAGTTCCAGACTATCACGATTGTGAAGCTCGTCGTCAAAACTTGCCGATGTACCATTGATATAGCAATCTCCAACATCAGTTGGCTTTAGTCCTAGTCGATTAAGACAATCTTGAAGACTCTCACCCTCAATGAATTCGAATAACATGATCCTATTGGCATTCTCAATCTTCTCTTCGACTTTGTCTTTAAGTCCTCCATAGAGATAGACTTCAATCATTTCTAGATAACACACTCAGATTCAAATAACCAATTTAGGAATTATAAGGGCTTCCAAGTATTAGGATTAGGCATTTTGAAAGGCATTATATTCTTTGGATTTCCTCTACATGATTCAAATACTTGCAAGAAACAGGTGTTCAC
>JBHLQM010000066.1:0-17476 GCA_048884785.1 Candidatus Thorarchaeota archaeon
ATACTCTTGACACCATTATGAGAGAGTACAATATCTCTCTTCGACCTGACGAAGAGCAGCTCTATATGACACAACAGTCAATAGCTATCTTCAACAAATTGGCAGCAAAAGAAGTTCCTCGCTATAAGCGATCGGAATAGGAAGTGGTATGATATGGGTAGTGATTACGATGGAATGGTGATCCGTCCTCCTCTCGAGAGGATAAGTAGTGGAAAAGTGTTCAAACCGAGCTCTAAGCTGAGGAACAAATACTGGTTTGAGGCCATAATTACGGCCTTGATACTATGGGTGGTGACAATAGTCACCTTCTTCGGTGTCATATTCTTGATATCTTCAATTGATAGCGAATTTTTGCAATTCAATACTTGGATGAACTACTTCTGGGAACCTGTCAACTTCTGGTTCTGGGTGTTCGATCTTGCATGGCTACTGCCAACTCTCATCTTCATTCCAATATACCTCAACTCGTTTGAATACTCTGTCAGGGCGGAGAGTGGTGAGGCAAGCGCAGAGATATACACCAAGAAAGGAATAATCACAGTGACACGCAAACATGTGCCTCTTAGAGCCATTACGAACGTCTCAACAAAGTTCGGTCCTCTCGATAGACTGTTTGGTATTGGGTGTGTCGAGATTGAGACCGCTGCCTCTCGAGGCATGTATGAAGAGGGACCCGAAGAGAAGATAGTCGGCATCACATTTACGGAAGAGCTTCGAGATTACATTTTGGCCGAAATGAGACGCTACAAATCACCGAATGTGTTGGGAACCGAAACTGACATGGAATTCGAACAGCCAAGACCAAAATTTGATGAATCGTTACAAGATGAGTTGCTTTATGCGCTACGCGAAATCCGCGAGCTGCTTAGGAGCATCGATAGAAAGTTGGACAAGGAGAGGAGATAATGAGTAGGGACTATGAATCGAGGGTCATTAAACCTCCAATGCAGAAGATTGAGAGTGGAAGAGTCTTCAAACCGGCATCGAGCTTCCTGTGGAAGTGTTGGTTTGCTACATTCCTGCTAGGGGTATTCATCTATACCATATGCATGGCAGGATGGTTGGGTATTGGGTACATAGTCATCGTACTAGATGATGGCAATTCTGTAGCATGGTTCTTGAGTGTCTATGTCGCTGGATGGTGGCCATTGGCCAATCTCATATTGATTACCTTCATCTCTATTATTGCACTGCCGCTATTGATAATGTTCCCATTGTATATCAGGCGGTTCGAATACAGCGTCATCTCAGAATCTGGTGACTCAATGCCAGAGATCTATGTGAAGAAAGGACTCATCAACATCACAAAGAAGCATGTTCCATTCCGCACGATAACGAACATATCGAGTCGTGCAGGCCCACTTGACCGATTGTTTGGGATTGG
This sequence comes from Candidatus Thorarchaeota archaeon, assembly GCA_048884785.1. GTDB lineage: Archaea > Asgardarchaeota > Thorarchaeia > Thorarchaeales > Thorarchaeaceae > MP5-2226. The sequence continues at coordinate 1,385 of JBHLQM010000066.1, forward strand.
AAATGTAGAGATACAGACAGCTGGTTTCAGTGGAGGTACACAACAGGGACCCGAAGAGAAGCTCGAGGGCATTGTGTTCTATGAGGAAGTTCGCGACTTTATTTTGCAAGAATTACGCAAGTTCAGGACGCCCTATGGAACCGCAACGGAGATACCCGGGATATCGGACTCAGTTAGGCGGCCAGCCGAATCTGTGAGTGAAGAGATCTTGGATGTGCTACACGAGATAAGGGATATACTAAAGAGGGATGAACAGAACAAGTAGAGTATGCCTCCCATCTGGAAGATAATACTCAAGGTGTTCGTACTAGTACTCGTAATTGTAGTCTTCATTCTCTTCTACCTGGGATGGGCAGCGATTCAGATTTCATAGGCTTCTTCACAGAAGAGAGATATCCAGTTTCGAGAGCAATGCCTCAAATCCAATGAGGCTCTCGGTTGCCGCCTCTCTCGGTCTGACCTCAATGATATATTGGAGGGGTCTCTCGATCTTCGATAGGAATTCCAAGGGTGGTCGGAAGTCCAGCATTCCGGCACCAATGATCTGATGCGTGCCCAGTCCTTCCATCATATCATGGATATGGACCACATCAATTGCGTCGGAATACTGCTGAAAGATCATCCAATCGGAATGCAACAGCTGCATTTCTTTGGTATAGAGCTTGGGAATATCAAGGCATAACCGCATGCCGCGCGCAATAAGAGAGGGGATAGCATGACGAACCAGCGGGGTCCATGCATGATTCTCGAGGGTGATGGCTACATCGGGACTCCCGTATTCTATGAGCTCGACTACAGCGCCGAAGAAAGCATTTTCATACACATCTAGATTCTGATTGAGAAAGGCATCTTGTTTTTCACCAGCTATTCTGTATTGAGGTGGTCCGCCTGCATGCACGACCAGGTTTGTCCTAGTATGACTAATCTCGCGGACCAGGTCGATGATTCTCCTGAAGAATTCTAGTATAGATTGGCGAATAGAGGGGTAGCTGATAAACAGACTGACATCATCGCCCGGTGCATGGAAGCTCCATCGAATTCCAAGGTTATTGGACATCTCACGGAGCTGGTTTCTTTCCTCACTTGAGATATAGTCTGGACCGTATCGTGGAACGCCAAAGTCAGGGACGATACAGGTCCAGCCATGATTTGATGCATAGTCCAGGGCATCGAGTAACGATTCGTCATATATCACGTGATATCCACGGTGAGCTGGAAGAGGCATGAAGTTGAGAGGACTGTTCATGAATATGAGATTGCCGAATCTAGTTCGTGCTTCTATAAAGAAGAGAGCCCTGATGGAATACAACTAGCTGTCCTGGATCGAAATCCGTCCAAATCTCACCAGCCATAGCCCGCGTCACTACAACATATCCAGAGGGTTTTTCATCATGGTCAGAAACGATATTTGCACTCCGAATGTCCACAAGACCAAGGTCAAGTTCATCAGTCTTGAGCCCAAGTTCTCCAAAGGGATGTTCTTGCTGTGCAAATCTCAGACCACCATTGTGCCGATTTTCGTCAGAGTAGCATAGAAGATATCGTCCATCTGAGAGAATACAATTTAGGGTGTTATCCAGCCCATTAATCTCTCTGAGCGTTTCGTGAAGAAGACCGAAGTCAATCCCAGATGGGTGGTTGATTGAGTTGGCTTCTATTGTTTCTAGTAGATAGCAGAATAACCGCTCCGAGTCAGTTTCTCCAATAGGTCTGTATTTGGTCAGGCTCAATGGGTCCATGTTGGTCAAGGTCCCATTGTGGGCGAATGAGAACTCCCTTCTATTACCTCCAATCACACCTACTCGATAGAATGGATGCGTGTTTGCATAGCTACGGTTGCCCATGGTAGATCTACGGACATGAGAGATGAAAGTCTGTGATTGGGGATAGTTTTCCACGAAGTCATACAGAGGGCTCTGAGTCGAGGCCCTAGCTTCCTTTACAATCTGAAGTATATCACCCTCATAGAAGGCAAGACCCCACCCATCAGGATTCTCACTCCCTCTAAGTTGAAAGATATTGAGTGAGATGCTTGCCTTCACAGGAGAATTGAAAGACATGCCTAGAAGATCGCACAACTGCTTCACAACCTGTAGAACATGGTTTTTGCCACGATATATCAGTCTTGACGTTTCATTGGCTCTAGCTTAGTCGGCATCACCATCCAGCCATGTGTCATTCTCTGTTGGTGTCTGCGGCTCCTGTTTCGTGGGTGTTTCCCACCAGTATTGTGACTTCGCTTCTTCAATCCAGAGCTTGTCCTGTGGGGGTGGGCGTATCTTCATAAAAACCAAGGCAGTTGCTAGCAACAACGGGATTGGCACTGCAAAAGTCGTCATCATGTACGGGTATGGATACACAATGTATTGCAGCAGCATTATGAAATAGAAGGGGCCTGCAAATTCGAGCTCAGTGATTATGCCAACTGTAAAAACTCGGCGTCGTGTAGTCTTCCCTTTATACAATCTACTAAACATCAAGACAAAGATTGGTCGAAGGAATGTAAATGGCAAGATGGTAACTATAAAGAATGGGTCAATAAACGGGGGGTAATAGTAATCCCATGGCACGTACAATGTAAAGTACCATGTCATTGCAATAATCTGTGTGCTCCATGTACTATATAGTAAAGATGCAGGGGCAAAGAGTGCAATGATCGCTAGTATTCCTGTACCAATGCCTGAACTTTGCTTTTTCCCAATAGATTGCTGAGCCTCTAGAGTCACTACGAATCCCGGATACACTCTGATATGAAAGGGCTTATTGTTTTTTCTCAAATCAGAGTGTACCGATAGTAATTCTATGCGGGATTCAGTCGCTTTGCTTCGAAGCCTGTACGAATCTGCTCGAGCTCATGAGTCAGTTTCATATATCGTTCGTCGGCTCTAAGTTTCTCAATCTTGCTTTTGTAGTCGTCGTCGCTTGAGTACCGAGTCATCATGTAAGTGACATTAGGCTTGTCTTCGCGTTGCCAGTACCCCATGACGTCGATACCGTGTTCGTCGTAGATCTCATCGAACTTGTTTCGCAGCTCGAAAAGATGAGGTATTGATTCAGACTTCACTTCAGTTGTATATAGCATTACGAGCGTCATAATTTATCGATATTAACAATAGTTAATATCCTTATTAATTCTTGTACGTGAGCAAAAATGACTAGCGTCTCTTTTGTATTATGAACACAATGACTATCATGGCAATAGCTATGATAGAAATCCCTACGATGAGTGTGAGAGTGCCGTCAAAAGATGTAGGAGTAGTGGGTGTGGATGGCTCCGTTCCAGTTGGAGTTGTGGTGGAGGTCGATGTAGTAGTGTCAGTATCGGTGGGAGTTACAGTAGGCTCATCGGCAATGAGAGCGTTCATTTGTACGAATATCTCGGTATTATCGACAAGAGAGCCATTTGATAGTCCTTCAAATAATGACCCAAAACAGTATAGAGGCACTGATGTGGCTGTATGGCCGGTTGTTGACCATGTAACAGTGACGTTCTGAGCTCGCTCAACACGAAGAGTCCTTCTAGCTTCCTCATCACCTACACTTGAGGGCAGTTCATCAGAGAGCGTGTTGCTGACTATGCCAAGGCCTCCTGTTTCATGATCTGCAGTCACTATTAATACAGTGTTTTGATGGTTCTCAACATAGTCCAACGCCACCTTTACTGCTTCATCAAACGCAATGGCCTCAAGACTGGTACCAACTCTATCATTTGCATGGGCTTCGAAATCGACCTTGCTGCCTTCAACCATAAGGAAGAATCCATCAGTATCTTGGGAAAGAACCTCCAGTGATTTGTTCGTCATCTCAGCTAGGGAGGGGGTCAATGAGAATATTCTGTCTGTTTCGTACTCCATATGTCCATTGGAAAACAAGCCGAGAATCCGTCCCGAGTCAATATCAAGCAGCTCTGTTCTATTATGAACAATCGAATAGCCGTTTGACTCCATACTAGCTAACTGACTCTGAGAGAAATAAGTGAGGCCACCCCCCATGATAACATCAACCTCTGAAGTGACAATCTGGCTGGTGATCTCGGACAAGTCATTTCTGTTAGAAACATGCGTCATGAAAGCTGCTGGAGTTGCGTGTTGGATGTAAGAAGTTGCGAGAATCCCAGTTGCTTTCCCTCTTGCCTGTGCGATCTCTAGAATCGTTTCAACGCTGGTCCCATTTTGGAGAATCGAGAGCATTCCATTATTTGTCTTCTCGCCAGTGGCCATTGCAGTTGCCGCAGCAGCTGAATCTGTAACTGAACTGTCTGCGCTATATGTTTCCACAGAGAGGAAAAGTCCTGATTGTTGCATCGTTAGGTTCCCTGAGGGGCCAAATTCTACGAGCCGCGCAAGTTCCACTTGCATGGGGCCCATACCATCCCCAATCATCAGAATAATACTGAATGGTTCTTCAGAAGTCGCTATTTGCGCTGAGTTCATTGGATTATTACTCAATCCAGATGCCATAGTGATAATGAAGAGGACAAAGGACGAGAAGAAAAGCATACGATTACGCGGCAACATAGGCAACTCTTGAATGGTTTCCATCTAATATTCTTTTATGCGGCCAAATACGGATGACTTAGGCTGTGGCTTTATGAATAGCAAACGTACCAAGAAGGAGTTTTGCGACCTTTACATCCTTGAAGCCTGCATCAAACAGAATTCCAGCAAAATCGCGTCTATGATAGAAACGTGGAACTGTGTAGGATAGATATGCGTAGCCTGTGTTGGACCCGGAAATGAGACCACCAAGCCTTCTGACTACAAGTCGTATGTATAGATGGAATAAATGACGAACAATCGGAGAGTCTGGTTGACTTGTTTCAAGATTGATGAAAACTCCACCAGGTTTGAGAGTTCTATGAAACTCTTCAAGATATGCAATGAGTTTCTCTCGATTGGGATTGAGGTTACGTGTTGCATATGAAATTGTAACAAGATCAAACTCATTGTCACGGAAAGGAAGGTGCCCTGAGTCAGATAGAGCAAAGTGTATCCCTTTCGCCACTGGTTTTGTGCTTGCCACCTGAAGCATCGGAAGAGCAAAATCTACAGACGTTACCTTCGCACCATTCCTAGCCCTATACAGAGAGATTGCCATCTCCCCTGTGCCACTACAGACATCAAGCCATTTAGTGCCTCCAACACTTGCTGCCATCTGTGCCGCCTTTTGCCGCCATAGGACATCCAATCCGAAAGTAAGTAGATGGTTGATCATCTCATAGGTTCTGGAGGCTTCTGAGAATATCTTCTGTACACCCTTGCTCATTTCAAATCCTTCTGTTGATGCTTGGGGTCAGACATCTGTTGAACAAATAACTCTAGCCCATTAATAGCTCCCTAGGAATCCTTCTGGTCCCACTTCTTTTCTGTGGTCATCAGGCGGAAACACATAGAAATAGCATCTACATCTTTAATATCCGGCAAAAAGAGGCGACCCCAATGAAACAAGTGAGTCTGATAATTATAGGCGCTGGTGATAGAGGGCAGGTGTATGCAGGCTATGCCAAGAAGTATTCAGATCTTGTTCGTATTATTGGAGTTGCCGAACCACGCGACTATTATAGGAGGAAACTGGCAGAAGAGCACGATATTCCAAGTGAAAATGTCCTCAAAGACTGGAAATCCATCGTTGAGAGAGAGAGATTTGCAGACGCAGCAATAGTTGCAACTCCGGATTCATTGCATGCAGAACCAGCTATTGCTCTGGCTTCAAAAGGGTATCATCTTCTCTTGGAAAAACCAATGGCACCAGATGAAGAGAGCTGTCGACGTATTGTCAAGGCAGCGCGAGAAAGTGAGATAATCTTCTCTGTTGGACATGTGCTTCGTTATACCAAGTACACTCAGAAATTGAAGAACTTGATTGATAATAGTGTAATTGGCGAGGTAGTAAGCATCCAACATCTTGAGCCTGTTGGGTATTGGCATCAGGCGCATTCGTTTGTACGGGGCAACTGGAGGCGAGAAGACCAGTCCTCGTTCATGCTCCTAGCTAAGTCCTGTCATGACATTGATTGGATTCGCTACATAATGGGGAAGAGATGCACATCAGTATCATCATTCGGGTCGCTTGTTCATTTTCGTAAAGAGAACATGCCCCCAACTGCTGGCAGCAATTGTCTTCACTGTGACTATGAACCTGAGTGCCCATATTCTGCGAAGAAGATCTATTTTGGATTCTTTAGCCGAGGAATAAAGGATTGGCCTGTAAATGTCGTGACGCCAGAACCGAGTGAAGAAACACTAACAGAGGCGATTCTTACAGGGCCGTATGGAAGGTGTGTATACAGATGTGACAACGATGTTGTTGACCAGCAAGTTGTCAATATGGAGTTTGAAGGAGGAGCTACTGCATCATTTTCAATGATGGCTTTTACCAAGGCAAGACACAGAGAAACCAGAATATTTGGTACAAGGGGTGAAATCTATGGTGATGGCGTAAGAATCCATGTCACTGATTTTTTGACTGATGAAACAACCACCTACGACACGGCAACGAATGCATCTGTCCTAGAAGGACATGGGGGCGGCGACTACTGGATTATGCATTCGTTCATCGACGCTGTGAAGACCGGAGATCCATCGCTAATTTTATCGGGTCCAGCAGAAACGCTTGAGACTCATTTGATGACTTTTGCGGCAGAGAAAAGCAGGCGAGAGAAGAGGACGGTCTTCATGAGTGACTATTTCTAGTAAAATCATTCGCCTTTTCAATGATGATGACTATCATAGTTCTGAGTTCTATTTAGGGCATGACTATAGATTCAATAGGCTGTCTGTGAGATAGTGACTTGCATGTAGAACGTATTAATGATGTGAGAAAATGGGTTGGGGAATCAGAGCATTGCTCGTTGGACTAACAGGATTGTTGATTCTTTTGCTTTACCTGAGCATACCACCTGGACTCGATCCCACCTTGAATATGATTGGGTTATTACTACTTGCCACGTTTGGCGTGAATTTAATGATTGGAATAGTAGCTCTGTTTAAGTTCGGAGGAGAGAAACGCTAGACGAGGTTCTATTGCCCATTCGTTCTCGAATTCTACGACTCCTTTACTAGAGTCTTCCCTATGGAATATGCCTTTCCTACCTCAAGGCCTAAAGCCCAATATTGGTCTGCAGGCCTCGTGAATACAAATGGATTGACTTTCTTCTGGTCCAGCACTCCATTTGTCAAATACTGCTCCTCAGTATAAATGGCCTTCACCTCACCAAGCACAAATACATCGTTAGGAAGATCGACTGTTTGATACACGCTGCATTCTGCTGAGATGGGACACTCTCGTATCATTGGTGCAGTCTCAAGCTTTCCAAAGAATACATCAAATATCTGAGATTTGTCAATGTCCCTTCCGGAATAGAGCCCACAATAGTCAGTCTTTTGAACAAGTTTGGCATTTGGAAAGTTGACGCTGAAGGTGTTGTTTTCCAGAACGCCCTCGAGGGTGTAACGCTTCTTGTTTAGGGCAACACCCCAGATGTTTGGGTTGATATTGACTCGCGTAAGCCATGCCACTGTGAGAAAATTGGGTCGGCCTTTCACCAGAGATCCGACAAGAGCAATTGGTTTTGGAAAGGGAGCCGAATTCGGACTGATCTCAACTTTTGTCATTATCATTCATCATTCCAGTGTCATTATGATTTCCAACCTATCTACGATTCCTTTTTACTTTCACATGAAAGCATTTTTCGATCTCCAGGGAATACTGTTTCTTCAGACCTGCTTTATCTTCTGACTTTGTATTCTCTCCCGCCTAAGTCTCCATGCAGCAGTTGGCACGACTACGAGTACAACCGCAGTAACCCCAACAAAGACCCAGTCAATGTTGTATATCACTTGAAATGAGGTAAAACTGTAAGAAACTGTGGATTCATCGGGGAGTTCGACCAAGATATATCCACTGTAATCAAGCACTATCTGAGCAGGTGTGCCTTCTAATTCATATTGAAGTGTGGTCGTTCCGTTGACCCATTCAATCGTGTCAACTAGGATTGAGCCCAGGGTGTCAGAGATCCTGATTGGTATCTGTTGAGAGTAGACATGCTCATTTACAGGTTCGTTCAAATCTATGATATCAAAGGTCAAGGAAGAGTCACTAGTATCAAAGATTGCATTTGTGATCGCATAGTTTGGAAGTCGGCCATTAGCAAACCATGGAAAGAAGAACCAATCAAGGTCTGAATTTAGGACTGATTCGAACGCAATCTGCAAGTCATTCAGAGTTGCAATGCCGAAGTAGTTGCTCTCACAGAACAAGGATAGGCTATCGATAAAGGCGTCATGCCCGATTGTCAATCGGAGCTTCTCAAGAATCAGAGGCATTTGAACATAGTCAACAAAGCTGGTCAAGTCTTCCGGTCTAACGGTGTTTGACTGATTGATGATACTGATTGCACCATACTCCGCATGAAACAGTCTTACACTGTCCAGATAAGTGACCGATTGAAAGTGCTCCCAGTCTGAATAGTAATACTCGCCAAAATAGGAGTGGGACCATGAGGTGAGACCCTCATCTAAGAAGCCCCAGTCAACGCAATCATCGCCTACTATCTGCGACCACCACTGATGTGCCACCTCATGTACGATGACCAATTCGAGATACCATGAGACACGTGTACCGGCTTGAATCTGCTCTGATATGACACGAGTCGCGTAGACCTGGCATGGATACTCCATCCCGCCGTAGTATGCATGCTGCTCAACTATATTCAGAGTGGGATATGGATAGATGCCAAACGTGGAATTGAATAGATCAAGGGCCTGCACTGCTTGTTCCAGTGAGTCGTCCTCCCACACACTCGCAGATACTGGCAGGAAATAAGTTGATACATTTACCCCGTTGAAGATAGTAGATTCGATCATATAGAATCGTGAGGCGGAGAATGTTACTTCTCGTACAGGGATTGAGATGTTGTAATGGTATTGTACTCTACCGCCTTCTGTAGTTTGGTCTGCAAGCTCTCCTGTAGCAGCAACAACCATCCCTTCAGGAACTTCAACCAAGAGGTCATAGAAAGCCATATCGAAGTAGAACGGATCGCCCCCGTAGGCATATGGGTCAGTATTCCAGCCATCGAATATATCGTACACGCACGGAATGGGAAAGAATCCAGTGAATGTGTAGATTCTGTCTTGACCTACATCGGTCCCTTGCGCTCCGGCTCTATCATAGCCATCGGGTAAGATAGACTCGAATGTTATATTCAATGAAACAAATTCACCGGGGAGGACGGGTGAAGCAAATTCGACCCACATCAATTGCTGACCTGAGAACACGTCGACATCTGAGACCTCAGGAGAGTCTCCTGTTGATACCACGTTGTTAATGACAATTTCGCCCTGGCGTGTTTCATAGCTCATTCCTGATAGATAGAGATGAAAGGGAATTCTATCAAATGAGATTGACTCTTCGTTGTAGAAATCAATGAGAAGCGTGCCATTTGCTGATGCGGCTGCTTCATCAAGACTGACAGTGAGGTTCAATCTCGAAAAATTGGCCTGACTGAAATCTCCCTTGGAGTAGCTCTCATAATCATTAGCTAGAAGAGCTCCTATACTAGCTTCGCTCTGAGATGAGTCCTTATTTTGAGGTTCAATAGGAATCGAATTTCCAGCTACTGATAAGAGTAACAATAGAGTAATCATGGCCAGAGAAGCGTATATTCTATCCAAAGTTATTATCTCCCTGCAATAAACACAGTGTATTTCGTGAAGATAAGCCCTCTTTTTGACGTATTCTGAGGTTTGGAGATTCATTCCATGCTTTGTAGTCGTGTCAACTTGCCAATCTGTAGTGCGAGATAGAGAAGCACTAGCACGAGCGCGGCAAATCCTAGAGCAACTATCCCTGGAAGTGGATTATCGTAGGTCTGCGTAAGAATTGATGGTAGTGCAATAAGAAGCATGAGCAAAGTGATTATGACGACGAGATACTTGCACACGTCATCGGAGATCATTACTCCTCTCGGTCGAGGAATATCTTCTTCATATGCCATGAAATCACCAACAATCATTAGGGAGTGAAGGTGAATAATATACCTTCGCAATAGGATGCTGTAAAAACAATACTTATTGGAAATTCGGACGACCAAACTCACTCTTGAGGTGATTAATTGGCATCATTTTGTGTCATTGGTATCTATGTTCATGATATGGACAGTGCATTAGATTTCTATTGCACGAAACTGGGATTCAAGGAAATTGAGAGATATAACAATGGATGCATTGTTCGATTAGAAAATAGCGGGCCGCCCGTCATACTAGAAGAAGTAGCGCACCCAAATGATTCGAAATATCCTGGATTCTCTCAGGTAGTTCTTGGGATTGAGACCGATAACATCATGGAAACTTCAGATCGGCTGCGAAAGGCCGGAGTTACTTTTCTCCATAAAGAGCCGGAGGAATTTGTCGCGGGTCATGTCATGGCGATGAAAGATCCCTCTGGGAACGTGCTTGAGTTGCTACAATTCAGAGAAGAGTGAGAGAGGAACGAGCCTCTCTCAGTAAAAGGATGGCTGACGCTCGTACTCTCTCTTTGGAGGTTCCATGTTGAGGGTTTCCTCTGCGGGTAGAATCTCGATCACTTCATAGTTGCTACTTCCAACACCCATTTTCTCAACATATTCCAGCCCCATGTAAGGATTCTTCATTGGGCCCCAGAGCCTCTTTAGTGGATGCATTTTCGAATCAGTGTTGAAATGCTTGAAATAAGGAGGGACTAGATGTTCGATGATTCCTGCTTTTTCGATATAGTCTAATGATGCAGTATCTATAGCAACAAGATCCCTACTTCCCATGATTCCGATATCAGGAACAACACTTGGCTGTGCAATTGCCGCACAATCGCAGTGAGGTGTGATTTCAAGAAGGAAATTCAAGAAGAATCGCTTATTCTCATCAAATGTATCTAACACGTTCTTTGTGGCTATTGCCATTATCTCTTGAAAAGAATCAAACATCTCGGGCACGATCTTGAGGCAACCAACGCCTTCATCAGCTTTCAGGCACTCAAAGCAGTTTGAATTGTAGCACCCACCCGCACCAAGCTTGAGCTTGTGTTTTTCCTCATCATATGAAATTGCCTTGTAAAGACATGCATCGACTAATTTCTTTGCATGTTCCGGTGTGCACTTGTCTGCATCCCAATAATCGATAGATTGCTCGATACCATGCAGCTTCTGCCAGCGAGTTTGTGCAACATAACAGCCAAATGCCAGATTCTTGAGTGCCCCGCCATATCCTGCACACATGTGACCCTTGGCATGTGCGAGATCGACAATAGCATCAGCATCTCTAATTACTCCAGCCATCTCGAGGTCCTCCACCGTTCGATAGTTGATATTGACGGGCTCTTTGTAGCCGTCCTTTACGCCGCTGATGGGGATTATAGGACAACCACACGTTTCCGAGGTGTAACCTCTCTCAACTGCATTGTAAACAGCAGTTGGATTATCAGTGATGAAGGGCCATCCGCCTGCATCCTTCACGGCCTTCACAACTCGCCTGACAAAGAATACAGGGACTGTTTGATATCCATCTGAAAAGCCCAAATGCATCTTGATGGCAACCTTGTCTTGCTTCTCTATCGTTGAGAAATCAAGCATCTCAAGTAGCTGGTCAAACTTGGCAGTCATTGATGCAAAAGCAGAGTCACGACCCTGCTGAATAGATGCAAAATACACCTTCGCTTTCTCGCTCACACTAATCATCTCGTTAATTTTCTCATATAGTGAGAATGCGTTCTTATTACCTGATATAAAAATATCGAATCAAGCGAGGCATGTACGTAGTTCGTCTATTATTTCCGATTTGTTGAGAAGAACACTGAGAAGCTTAATCAAACCGAGGGACTTGTCTACCTCATCCCAGTCGCCAGATGTAATTGACTCCAGAGCAGATCTCTCACCCTCTGAAACAAGAGCTTCGATTTCAGACTGTTTGGCAGATTCTAGATTTCGGAGTATATTCCCAAGGCAAGGGATGGATACCTTTCTTCCATGAAGTTGCTCGAGTCCGATAGCTACACGTTCTACAGTATTCATACCGGCCTCACTCGTCCACCATTCGGATGTTTCAGGATGTGTCATGAACACAATCGCGGTTCTTGCGAACAATGTTTCAGACGCAGTCTTTCCAATAGCAATTCGCTTCCCCGCAGGTATCACCAGATCTACTTTTTCGAGATGTTTCAGATACCTGTATAGTGTTTTGTCAGATTTTGATTCATATTTCTTATCTTCGGCTGCAGCTCTGTTGTAGGCCTCATCTAAATCACGAACCGTCATTGGGCCTTTACGCAACACTTTGATAATGAGATAATAGGCCGGGTCTTCCAATATCTCAAGCGTCTCTTTATCACGAAGAATCTTGACCGGTGCAGGAGTGAATGAAATGACATCCTGACTCTCGCCTTGCTTTGGTTTTCTTCCGACTGACATCTCATTCCCTGACGAATTCATTGCAGTCCTATGGTATAATATTTGCGCTTCATGCGAATATATTCTCATAAGGTGAGATTGTTGAGTGCTATTGCTGAAGTGGTTAGCAAAATTCTGTGAGTATATTATCGTTCCTGAAGCCATTGGCCAATTGCTTGCTTCGAGTATGTTCCTGTCGCTTTCTCATACGCTTGCTGCGGTGATAATGACACAACTTGAAGAAGTTCTTCACTAACTTTGATCTCGCCCTCATCAGCTTCAGCAGAAAATACAATGAAAATGACTCCCTTATCATGCCTGGTGGTATAATATGAATTCAGATACCCAGTGATTCGAATTGTCAGATCCGTTTCTTCTTTCAGTTCTCGAGTGAGAGCATGTTCCAGATTCTCACCGTTTTCGACAAATCCACCAGGAAGCCCCCATAGATTTGGCCGGTCTTTGTACTGAACCAGAAGCAGCTTGCCGGACAGATTGACTATTGCAGCCACCGCAGGAGCAGGGTTATGGTATTCAATATGACCGCATTTGGAGCAGTCAGTCCTGTATGGTTTTTCTTCATCATGAAGTAGCAAGTCGCTGCCGCATTGAGGACAGAATTTCAATTATTGCACTCCTCCGTAGTGATTTAGTCCATGATTGAAATGAAAGACAATTAGTGAAAACCTGGGTTCCCCTACATATAATAGGCGATTGGTTCTTTTTGGAATATCCTCAGCATTCAGACCATCATAAGATTAAGGCGAAGGAGCAAATTCAGTGAAAGGCGATTTCGAGTTTGGTGGAGAAATAGTATGGCAGCCCAGTGAAGAGTATATTCAGCATGCTCAGTTAACTCGTTTCATGCGTTTGCACGGAATCAAATCATTTGATGAGCTTATGAAGAGGTCTACTCAAGATGTTGGATGGTTCACAAATGCGGTCTTGGATTTCTTAGACATTCAATTTCACAAGCCCTACAAGCAAGTCGTGGATTTGTCAGAAGGAATTGCATGGCCCAAGTGGTGTGTAGGCGGCGAACTAAATATTGTTCATAACTGCTTGGACAAATATATGAAATCAACTACTAGAAGCAAAAATGCTTTTGTATGGGAAGGAGAAGAGGGAGAAACTCGGTCGGTTACGTACGAAGAGCTCTATCGAGAGGTCAACAAGACTGCAAATGCACTTCGCTCACTTGGGCTTGGAAAAGGCGATTCAATAGGCCTCTATATGCCAATGGTACCTGAGATTGTAATCGCGCTACTTGCCATTGCAAAGATAGGAGGCATCATCCTCCCTCTCTTCTCAGGTTTCGGACCAAGCGCAATTGTTGATCGTCTTCATGATGCAAGTGCCAAGGCACTCTTTACTGTTGATGGGGTGTCAAGACGTGGACGAGTAGTCCCAATGAAGCCAATAGCAGATGAGTCTGCAAAGCAAATTCCATCACTTGAGCATATCATAGTACTTTATCGAGCTGGAAATGATGTTTTGATGGAAAAAGGACGTGACCATTGGTGGCATGATGTTATTGAACACCAATCTGATACTGCTGAAACTGAGATAACAGATGCAGAAGACCCACTGATGATCATCTATACATCTGGAACTACAGGTCTTGCAAAAGGTGCAGTTCACACTCATTGTGGTTTTCCAGTCAAGTCTGCACAGGACATGGCATTCGGGACAGATATTGACTCACAACAAATGATATACTGGATGACTGATATGGGTTGGATGATGGGACCTTGGCTAGTATTTGGGGCATTGTTGATTGGTGCTACATTCTTCATATACGATGGTGCTCCTGATTACCCGGGACCAGATCGTCTCTGGAATATGGTCGAGAAACATAAGATCAGTGTTCTTGGTGTTTCACCCACACTAATTAGACTGCTCATGACATTTGGCGAGGCACCTGTGAGAAAGCATGATATCTCATCGCTTCGCGCTTTTGGTTCCACAGGAGAACCATGGAATCCGGATCCTTGGATGTGGTTATTTGATACAGTAGGAAGAAGGAGAATTCCAATAATCAACTACTCAGGTGGGACTGAAGTATCAGGAGGAATTGTGATGGGAAATCCATTACTTCCTTTGAAGGCGTGTGCGTTCTCCGGACCGTGTCCTGGAATTGCGGCAGATGTCTTTGATGAATCTGGAAAATCAGTGCGAGGACAAGTTGGAGAGCTTGTCATCAAATCGCCATGGATTGGCATGACTCGCGGATTTTGGAAGAATCCATCTCGGTACGAAGATACCTACTGGAGTCGCTGGGAGAATGTGTGGGTGCATGGAGATTTTGCAGCTATTGACTCGGATGGGCTGTGGTACATTCTAGGAAGGTCTGATGATATCATAAAAGTCGCTGGCAAGCGAGTTGGGCCAGCAGAACCTGAGTCCATTGTTGTTGCACATCCCTCTGTAGTGGAGGCTGCAGCCATTGGTGTGCCACATGACATTAAGCTCAATGAGATTGTGCTCTTCTGTGTGCTCAATCATGGTATAACGCCATCAGAGGAATTACGTGAGGAACTCAAGCAGCTGGTGGCAAATCAAATGGGAAGACCTCTAAAGCCTCGGGAAATACTCTTTGTGAAGGATTTACCGAAGACACGAAATGCCAAGGTGATGCGACGAATGATTCGAGCGGCGTATCTTGGAGAAGACCCCGGTGACACAGCAGCGTTGGTCAATCCTGAGGCTGTTGATGAGATAAGGCGCGCTAGATGATCTATTCACAGAAACACTAAGCCCACAGGAATGAAAGCACAGTGATTCTGTTCACTGTTCTTTCCGAAAGACTATCAAAAACAGAGATAGTCTGTAGAGGATGCATAATGCGCCAATATTCAATTTCGCCTTTTCTTTGCAACTATTGTAATTGTAATGGCGGTAATAGAAATTGAAATGCCTATAACAATTGGAACTAATGGCAAATCAGGATTTGTAGTATTTGTTGGATCAGTGTTTGAAGTTGTGGTGGTGGTGATGCCGCTCATATCTGTCCTGTTGAGTCGGTATGTGTTGGCGGATGGAACATATTCAGCTAGGTACTCCCTCGCCTTTTCAACATCCAACATTCCATATCCGGATTTTTCGTCCCAACCTGATTCGAGAATATCTGTTGCACCCCAACACAAGGCGTCCTCAATTTGAGCGTTCATTGCCCACGGGAACTGATTCCAGAGAAGGACTGCTGCAGCTGCGGCTATTGGTGTTGCACACGAAGACCCTCCAAAGCTGCCGTAGCTATTTGATGCCTGCATATAAGCTGGAACTCCTGTTGGTGCAACCAAGAACAGCGGCTCTCCATAGCCTCCTTCGAGAAATGTGCCACTACTATCGAATCTACCTATTGCACGAACATATGGTAGGGATTGAGGGACATCCTTTGGATGAAGAGGACATAGGACATTATCAATCCCTGCAAAGAAGAGAGCTTCCCCGCTCTCATAAAGGTCTGAGACCTTGTCTCGAAGTTCGACTAGCTTCGCATCATCATCCTCGAGCTGATAGACAGTTGCAAGAAAACTCATGGTGAAGACCATTTTTCCAAAACTTGCTCCCCAGTCAAAGGTATCTATCAATTGTTGTATATACATCCGATAGCTGAAGACAGTATCACTTGGATAGACACTCCAAAGCCATGCACTGTATAACGGAGCGTT
>JBHLQM010000067.1:0-17363 GCA_048884785.1 Candidatus Thorarchaeota archaeon
TCATGAACATTCACTGAAAGACCTAGATTCATTTCCTGTCCCTCCTTGCCATGATTTCATTGAATATGTCTATCATGGCTCCTCTCCAATCTCCTGAGAATGGTGGTCCCAGAACAACTTCAGTGATTCCAGAGCCAACTATCTGCTCAAACATGTCCACCATATGATTGAGACTACCGCTTATAGCAAATGTATCAATCATCTCCGTGTCCACATAAGGTATACCTGCATCTGGACCATTCTTTGCAACTGCCTTTTTCAATAGCGCAATCATCTCTTGATTTACACTTAGCATATCAAGTACTTGCTGAGGCATATCGGCAACCACAATGGCTACCACTTTCTTGGCGAGTTTCTCTTTTCCTCCCTTAAAGGTCGGTATGGTGGGGAGCCATGCAACTTTCTCAATGTCTTGTCGTTTACGTCCAACACTCTCTGCTGCTTGATCGATCTCTTTGACTGCATATCGTAGATAGTCAGGTGGTCCGGAGAGAATCACTCCATCTGCAGCCTCTCCAGATAACCTCAGCATCTGAGGTCCCCTAACCCCAAGGAAGATTGGAATAATGATTTTTTCTGGAATACGCAATTGATACCGATTCAGTTGAAACAGTTCGTTACTGGCAGTTACCTCTTCTCCTGCCCATAAAGACCTTAGGACGTCAATTGTCTGTCGAAGCGTAGTAACGGGTCTTTTCAGATTTATACCGAGCTTCTTAAGATCCTGAAGACCCCCAACACCAGTTCCAAGTATAAAACGTCCTTTGGCAATCTCTTGAAGACTCAATGCAGCCCGTGCAAGTGTTGCAATATTGTGGACACTCATCGGCACGATTCCCGTTGCCACTCGTACATTTGATGAATTCAGCAGTGTGGATGCAGCAAGTACAAAGACTTCTTGACCTATACCAATATCCTCTCCTATCCAAATGCTATTGACACCTAGGTCATCAGCATGCTGGGCTATCCATGAGGTCGCTGAATGTTTCATGTTTGTAGTAATCCCAACGCTCGCCTTGTACGTCATCTTATTCTTGGTAGGATAAATCCTTCAGACTAAAGAATGATTTCAAATGGCTAAAAACTCCCAAGGATTAGATATTTCAACTTCAATTGCAATACAATTAATGAGGAACATTGAAACGTATTCTTTGGGGCATAACTGGATCTGGTGACAGGATCAATGAGGTCCTGCAAATCATGATGAGTTTCCAAGAGCGACAAGATTCCAAAGTCTATGTCATAGTATCAAAGGCCGCAGAACAGATGTTAAGAAGATACAATCTCTGGGATGAATTGAATGCAAAGTTTAAGAAAGTGGAAAAAGAGATCAATTCAAACGTGCCCTTTGTAGCGGGGGCCCTTCAAATTGGGCACTATGATGCATTTGTGGTCGCACCACTAACAGCCAATTCGACAGCAAAAATAGCTCATGGTATTGCTGATACGCTTGTCACCAATGCAGTTGCCCAGACCTTGAAAGGGTCAACACCAGTCATTGTATTTCCAGTCGATCAGAACCCTGGTGAGGTCGAAACTCTTGCCCCAGATGGCGTGAAATATAGAATTCGAACTAGGAAAGTTGACCTTAACAACGCTCAGATTCTTCGGGAGATGGAGGGACTCCATGTTGTATCTTCTCCAGAAGATATTCCTAGGGTGATTTCTGACTTGCTTGACCTTGAGTAGGCTGGCCTGCAACCATGTCAGTAGATCCCGAAAGAAGCATCATGAGAGCTGTCAGGCAAGCCATCATTAGATGGCATCGTTCATCTGGAAGGGAATATCCTTGGAGAGCAACATCGAATCCCTTCCATATTCTTGTTGCTGAAGTGTTTTTGCGTAGAACAACTGCTGCCGCAGTCATGCGTGCCTATCCTGATTTTCTTGAAAGATTTCCTGATGCCCATACATTATCCGAGGCAAGTATCAGTGAAATTCGTAAGTATGTTGAAGCACTAGGACTGCAAGCTCAGCGGTCTAAGCATCTTCACGAGTTGGCAACGAAAATTGTGAACGACTTTGACGGAGTTGTTCCAACTAACAAGGAGAGCCTACTAGCGCTCCCTGGGATAGGTAGATATTTAGCTGCAGCAATTCGAAACTTTGCTTTTGGTCAACCTGAGCATATGGTCGATGGGAATATTGTCCACCTAATCAACAGACTCTTCGGACTCCAGTTATCTGGAGCTGAAGACATGCAAGCTTGGCAATTTGTCAGAGTCCTTGGTGGCCAGCAGCAAGACAAGCAGTTCTACTGGGGTATGATTGATCTTGTCGCTCTCAGATGTCTAAGAAAAAATCCACGGTGTACACAGTGTCCAGTACATCGTTATTGCTCATTCTTTAAAGGCAGAACCAGAATTGATAATTCTCAATAGAGCCGTCTGGTCGAGTTTGAGAGCAAGACGAGAGTTCGAGAAACCATTGAACCCTATTCTTTCCTAGTCTTAGCTTAGTCCAAATCAGGTATGTTGATGTCCACAGAAAACTCGGTGCCACACGGACACTTCGCATTTATTGGGTATTTTTCTGGTGTGTCAATCGTAATTGACGCTCCCTGCATGGCAGCCTTGTCAATCATTGTCTGCATGTTATGAACCATATACTTGGCAAAGCCAGTCACAACATCAGGTATTGATATGTCATTAATCCAATAGACATAATGGCTGCAATCAGGATTTGGGCACGATGCAAGTAGAACCCTTGTGCCATCCCCGCACGAATTACAGGTCAAATCAGTGTGATGATAGTCAGGAGCATTTGGCGCAGGAAGTTCAAGCCTGTTTTCTGCACCGCACCGATAACAGAAATATGTGAAATCAACCATGCTTCTTTCATCCTTATGTTCATCTGGCAGGTAATGATTCTGCAGACATTGCTCCCAAATAACCTTACCCTCCATTGAAAAGGGTGTCTAGTACTGCGGACTCTGAGTTTCTAAGGTGCTAATAAGGCACCATACTGAGATTCTCTTGGGTATGATAGAATAATGCAGGTCCAATCTTCCAGAATCAATCTCGTATCACTCCTGCTAGTCTTCCTATCAGAGAACTATGAGAATAGGGTAGGATCATGCAGTTCGTGCGAAACGAGCACTCCCCAGTTTGGCAAAGTATTCTTGATTTGCCACAAATGGATATGTGTCGATTGTGTTATTAGACGTATCAATGGATTGGAATGAATCATTCAGATACAAAGCCCAACAGTGAAAAGCAGGTTATGCACATCACTTTTTGGTGATTACTCTGAAACGGAGAATTCAGCCTCATATTAGAGTTGGAGAAGGCGACGTTCATGAGATTGTTCTCATTGCAGGAAATCCCGATCGGGTGCCCATAATTGCATCGAAAATGAAAGATGGGGAAGAGGTTGCAAGATATCGAGGGTTTCTTACATATCGGGCCTATACTCCTGGTGGGATACCAGTTACCATCTCTGGAACCGGTATAGGAACTCCGTCGACTCACATCTGCATCGAAGAGTTTGCAAATCTTGATGCTAAGGTATTCATTCGTATTGGCACCTGCGGCGGAATCGACCCATCATTAAAGACTGGGGACGTTGTTGTTCCAACAGGTTGTGTGAGAGATGAACGAACCAGTTTGAATTATGCTCCAATGGAATACCCTGCAGTTGTATCTCCAATCTGGTATAATGCCATCTATGAAGAGATACAGAAACTCCTTCCTCCAAATCGTGTACATACTGGGATTTGTTGGACTAGTGATGTCTACTACGTACCGGAAGAAAAGAGCCAACTGGATATCTGGACACGTGCCAAGGTGAAATGTGTAGAGATGGAGAGCTCATTACTCTTCATCTTTGCCCAAACGAAGGGATTACATGCTGCTACAATTGTAGCATGCGACGGTAATCTGCACACTGGGCAAAAAGCTGAACAGACAGATGAGTCCGAGAAGAGCGGTGAGCAAGACCCCTTGCTTGTTGAAGCTGTAGAGAAAGAAATCGAGGCAACTGTAAAAGCTATTGACAGAATATACAACAAATAGGGTCAATCCCAAACGAGTCAGCTACCAAGAATCGAAGACATAGTTCGTATCCTTGGAGTATTCCAGGAATGAGAAGTGATAAGGTCCTAAATTAATGGTCCTTTAACATTAAACATATATCTAGTCCTGAGATGGCCGAATAGTGGTACTCACTTTGCAGCTGGAGTATGGAGGATGCATTCTGCGTTGGATTACGACATAGTTGTAGTCGGAGCCGGTCCCGCTGGATCGATAGCTGCATATGAAACGGCAAGAGCAGGTCATAATACGCTCCTTCTAGAGAAATTCAATCTGCCACGAGAGAAGCCTTGTGGCGGTGCAGTCATGTATCGAGGACTGCAAATAATACATGGTGAAATACCATTCAATCTTATAGAGCGACCAATCTACGGGATGCGTTTCGTGCTCCCTTCAGGAGATGAGCCAGAGTTTGTTTCTGAGAAACTTATCGGGATAACTGTTTGTCGAAGCAAGTTTGACGAATATCTGGCAAGACGAGCTGAAGCTGCTGGCGCAGAACTGCTTGAAGGGGCTCGTGTTGTGGATGTATCTACGAGTGCAGATTATGCAAGAGTGAAAACACAAGATGACCAGGAGTTTACATCAAAGATTATTGTTGGGGCGGACGGTGTGAACTCAGTTGTGAGCCGTGCTTTGGGTCTGCGTCCCGAAAGAAAGGATCCGTACAAAGTAGGACTTGGAATGGAATCGGATTTCTACGTTGGTGCTGATGGTGTCATGAAAGCCATGAATGGCAATCCGGGTATTCTTGAGATCATTCCTGTGGATGGCCGAGTCAGCTATGGATGGGTGTTTCCAAAGCGAGAGCACCTTGCGATTGGCATTGCTGGTTCCAGTGTGCATATGCATCCCCTAAGACCGCAATTCGAGTCTTTTCTGAAGCAAATGGAAACGCGTCTAGGTCTCTCCCTGAAACCTGAAAGAAGACGAACCTACTTCCTAGGGGGCGACGGACTGGGGAGTCAGAACGTTGTGAGTCGTGCACTTCTGATTGGTGACGCAGCGGGTTTTGTAGATCCTCTGATGGGTGAGGGAATAGCGTATGCCATGAGGTCAGGACAATTTGCAGCTCATGTTATTGACCGATGTCTGAAAGAGAATCGGTTTGATGAGAAGATACTAATGAATTATCAAAGACTCTGCAATGATGAATTTGCATCAAACTTTGCATTGGCTGCATGGGCAGGTATCAAAGGCACATCATTAGCAGCATCAATGCTACCGCGGGTCAGTGGTCACAAATTGGCCTCTGATATTATGGCTGGTTTGGCCCGAGGTGAGCTAGGGTACTCTGACATTCCTGCTACTATTTTCAGAAAGCTACCGCGTGAACTGCCCAACATAATACGCCGAGTGGTCCAAGCTCGGATGATTAATGGCTCCTGAAAAGGTTCATAGGGCGCTAGAAGTAAACGAAGTGTTGTGAAACCATGAGAGCCGCATTTCTCACCCTACTAATCATACTACTATCACCGATTCCTATGATTCCCTCGCAGACTCCATATTCTCCTATGTTTGATGGTGAGAATGCATTCAGCTATCTCACAGCACAGTGTGAATTCGGACCCAGACCGCCAGGATCAGAGAATATCTCGTTGGTTCGGGGATATATATCTGACATTCTCAGCGCTCAAGGATGGGTTGTGTTTCTACAGAACTTTACCTACCAAGAAGTCGAATGTGCCAATATTGTTGCTGTATGGCCCGAGCGAAACACATCCACATTAATCCTAGGTGCCCACTATGACACTCGCCCTAGGGCAGATCAGGAGTCTGACCCTACCAATAGGATGATGCCAGTACTTGGTGCAAATGATGCTGCCAGTGGGGTTGCAGTGCTACTTGAGCTCGCTCGTATTCTGCCAGAAGAGTCTCGCCCATTCATTGAGATTGTACTGTTTGATGCAGAGGACTCTGGAAATATCAATGGATGGAACTGGATTGTTGGCTCCACATACTATGTCGACCAAATGTCATCTTCGAAACGAGAGGATGTAACAGGTATGATTCTTCTCGATATGGTTGGAGACATCAACCTACGAATTCCTAGAGAAGGATATTCCACACGCAGTCTACAGGATGCTATTTGGATAATTGCATCAGAACTTGGTCACGATGACATCTTCTTGGATACTCCGGGAGCCTCTATTCTCGATGACCATAGACCATTCCTCTTGGCTGGCATCCCAGCAGTAGATCTTATCCACACGCCCTTTCCTTGGACTTGGCATACTCTATCTGACACTCCTGAGCAATGTAGTTCAGATAGCCTTCAAGCTGTAGGAAGAGTGGTGGAGGCTTTCATAGTGGAAACGACAGGTGTTGAAACAACTTTCACAACAGAACCTCCCCCAGACTATATTCCCATAATACTCATAGTTGTTCCAATTCTTCTATTGGTTCTGGTGGTATTCCTCAAACGAAAATAGATGTTACACACTTTTTAACCTGCAAACGCATATTCAATGTGAAGCTACGGTGATATGTCTTGGAAAAGAATGTGATATACCGACCAACTGGCAGACATCCTCCGCCCCTCACAAATGTGGCAGTTAGTCCAAACGGAAATCGAATCGCATGTGGAACAGCAGATGCGAACATCCTTATCATCAACTCCAAGACTGGAAAACCGATTAGAGCGCTGACCGGACATGAATCAATTATTTCTGCATTGATGTTTATCCAAGGCGGAAGTCATATACTCTCCTCAAGTTGGGACACTACTGCACGCACATGGAGTAGTACGAAAGGAATCCAAGGCGAAAACACACTCAGCCATACAGCAGAGATCAAGGCACTTGCTGTTCATACTGAAACAAGTAGAGGTGCTGCGGGGACCCGAGATGGGCTTGTGAAAGTGTTTTCGCTTGATAGTCTAAAATGCATACGAAATCTATTAGCTCATCAAAAGGATGTTTCAAATTTAACATTCACGACTGATGGATCTCAGCTCGTTACGGCATCTTGGGATGGCTGGGTGAAACTCTGGGACATGAGCAGCTACGAGATTTTGAAGAATGTTATGAGACAAAAAGAGCGCATTAGATCAATGGTCCTGTCCCCAGACAATGCACGAGTCTATCTTGGGCTTCACAATGGTGTCATCAGAACGGTATCGCTGAGTAATGCACGAGATAAGAGCGACCTTCATGGCCACAAGGATATAGTGAGTGCTTTAGCGATAGATCCCTCAGGAATGTATCTTGCCTCCGGCAGCTGGGACCGAACTCTAAGAATCTGGAATCTCGATGATGGAAAAGAGATTATCATGCAGAAACTTGGTACTGGTGTTTCCGATCTTGCCTGGAATCCGAAACAGAGATACATATACTCTACAGATTTTTCTGGATCACTCATCGAATGGAGCATGAGCAACTAGCTTTTCAAAAGCCGAACATCAATATTGAGAAAGCCTTCTAGATTCCACTTCAGTCGCACTCTAGTGTACTTCTGTTTATTATCTACAATCTGTTGCAGAACATCGGCATCCTTATTCCTGCTTCTTTTGTCGAAGGGTATTGACAACTCATTTCCTTGTGCTGTTAGAAGACTAATGCCTCTGTCATCAATATCAACAAACATCCCTGAAACTATCATTGTGCCATATTTGAAGTATGGAGGTTTTTCTCGCATACTAACAATGATATTTGCCAGCTTTCTATACCTCGCCACCTCAGCAAAAGCAGTCCTAATCAAATCATCAACATACTGTGTGGCGAATCGAGTCGCAAACTCCTCCCGCATCTCCTCTGGGTTCATCTTCAGGTTTCCAGCTTCCTCTTTCGCCTCAGTGGTAGTCCTGGCAAACTTAGTCACAATAGCAAAGTTAAATCTGCGCCCAAAATCAAGAGCCTGCCTAGATTCTCCACTCTGAGTCACAAAAACGAACTTACTTACAATATCATCGAGAAGCAATTCAGAAGCTCTCTTTCTGCTCGTTAAGTGATTCTTGACAATTGTTTTCAGTGCAAAATTTGTCGCTTCAAAATACCTCCGAAGCTCCTGTGTCATGATATCCTGCTTCTCTCTGGTCAGTGTTACGCTTGCAAGCTTCAGGATGTCAACAGATGCCTCAGGCATTTTCTTCACAGATGTTCAAAGAGACCTGAACACTTAATCAATCTAATCGTTTCAAGAACTACTCAGAGTTGCTGAGCAATGAAGCGTGCTTCTCCAATCCCTCGCTGTACTCCCTCAGGCAATAGGTCGAAAGCGCCATATTGGAGCATCACTTGTTCATAGAATTCTGGTTCGAGTTCTCTGAGCTTGGCCATTAGCGCCTCATTCTCCTCAACTGGATTCCCATGAAGTGCAAGTAGTGCCATGCCGATCATAGAGATTGCTCGACGCATCTCTAGAATCGCCAGTTCGAAATCCCCATTCAGCGTCTGAGACTGAGCTCCATAGTAATATCTCTGTGCTTGAGTAAGGTGTGCACCAACTGGTGACTCAGGAGTGATATCTTCACTCCGTTCGAACAAATCTATAGACTTCTCTAGCCACCCTCTCACATCTTCAAGTATTGCAAGGAGCTTTCCCTCGTCCAGTCCTTTCAACCTGAATGTCCGAAGAAATAGTTTGTATACAGTTGGGTCCAGCATTCTTACATCTGATAGTACTTCTGAAGGCTTGATTATGCTAAATACATTGTTTCTCATAAGGACAAGCCTTCCTAAATCAAAAATTCCTCTTCTCATCTCATGGACGGCACTCACAACATCACCAGATGCAAGTAGTTCATCAGAACGTTTTAGGCCATTCAGTGCCTTATGCTTCACATTCTCCATGTTTCTCTCAGTCCATCTGTATGTCGCCGCCTTCTGGAGCCATGCTTTCACAATCCCTTCTCTATCGAATTCCACGCGCGCGTCCTTGAGTCTACTAATCACTCCTGCCACGGTGAAGGGATGGTCTTCTTTATCATCGAATATCTCCTCGATTTTTGCTGGAGTTAGAAAATCCATGTCAACGACAACTCCCCTATGTTCAGCAAGCAATCGTGCAGGAGCCTCATCGCCAGCCCAGATTATGACTAGATCTAAATCCGAGTTGGTAGTGGCTGTCCCTTTTACAACTGACCCATAGGTGAATATCCCCTTGACTTCGCTTCGCTTCTTCCACTCATTCACTGTGTCCTTTAGTGCATTGTCAAACTTCCGGTGGAGATCCATCATCTTCAGTGAGCACTTCCAAATCAAATTCCGCTGTGTAATGTCTGCTATGAGATACTCCTGAGAATAAGAATCTACACCTTATTTACCCTTTCAATACCAGCGGGTAGGGAGCAATAAATGAAATTTTGTTTCAATCCACGAAATCTGGATCTATTATTCCTAGGTTTTGCAGGTTTCATCAATGCACTTAGCTGTGTAGCTAGTTGCGCAACCTTCATCACAAAATGTGTAGGCTTTGCCTTGAATTATCTTTGTAAGTGCAGAATCCAAATTGAGAGGGTCTCCGCAGAAAGAACATACAAATCTCATGTCCGCGTCTGATCCACAACACGGAGTCAGAACCATTTTCTTTAGGTTACGCTGAATTTCCAGAAATTCTTCATTATCTGATAGAAAGATGTATGACATTCCTGTGAGTAGATCACTTAATGCAGTAGCATCAAGATTGACCTCTTTGAGATGTGCAGCAAGGTACTCCGTTGCGTTGTCAAGCATTTCTATCTGATTTGAAATTAGAGTTTTGAACTCATTTTCTTTTTCAGCAGTCATGCCAACTTCGAAGCCCTTTCCAAACAAGGTCAGATACTGGTCTATGATTTCACCACTCAATTTTGAACCTGAAACAACAAACACCTTTGCGGCCCGTCGATAATAGACACCACGCTTGCTTGAAAGCTCTTTTCCTTCAGCGTCAATCTCACGTTCAGGATATTGCTCAATAAGGCCCTGTTCAAGTAGTTTTGGGAGGTGGTAGTAACAATTGTATTTGAACTTCCTCTCATCTACCTCCTCTCCATCTATTTCGGCAATGAATTCCTTGACATACTTGACTATTTCAGGTACCGTCATCCAAAACCGTTTCTCTACCTTTTCCCCAACAACCTTGCTGGCAACAATCTTTCCGTCCTTATCAACAGTTGCTTCTATAATCTGCTTAGTATCATCGGACCCGTGTCTTAGTGCAACCAGAATTGCACGTCTTACAGGGTCTAAGAACGAGTCTACTATTTCCGGATTTGTTATCGACATATAACTGCGAATTTTGGTCGCTGGCAGGTCAGGAACGGCCTCTGTCATGTCTATTCTACTTTAGAAATATTTACTTAATGGCCTATTAAGTTTACCATTTAAACCAATAACCAACAAAGTGTAAAATATTCTGACGGTCATAAAAAACTTTATAAGTAAGTGTAAACTTTACACTAATTGTAAGAAACAATGCGAGTCGTACACCAAGAGGTGTAGTTGACGCGCATCCTACGAGGTAAACAAAATGGCATTAAGTATATCAAAACGAAAGAATCAGGGTCGTTGGGAGTGCGTCGAATCAAAGAGTCGCGAAGTACATGTCGCTGACACTTATGTCCGCCACGTCGGATCCTTTGTACGATAATCTAAGACAATCTCTCTATCCCATCTAACCGAGTCAAATAACGGGGGTTCTACTCTCTTCTACTCCGCAAGGGAGTGGAATCCCCCTAAACTACTTCATTTTTATTCAGTCTTCAAATTATAGGGATCTTCATGGTCTTTTTTTCACCCGACATCCATTAATACCCGAAATCCTTCCACCAATCAGGTGTCCCTCATGGCACGAAACGATGGAAGAGCAAACAATCAATTGAGACCAGTACAGA
Source organism: Candidatus Thorarchaeota archaeon (assembly GCA_048884785.1). Lineage (GTDB taxonomy): Archaea > Asgardarchaeota > Thorarchaeia > Thorarchaeales > Thorarchaeaceae > MP5-2226. The sequence continues at coordinate 10,846 of JBHLQM010000067.1, forward strand.
TAACCAGAAACTATCTGAAGCATCCTGAGGGATCAGTGCTGATTTCAACCGGAGATACAAAAGTAATCTGTACTGCTACGGTAGAGGAGAGCGTGCCGGGATGGCTCAATGGCTCCGGAAAAGGCTGGGTCACAGCAGAGTATGGTATGCTTCCACGTTCGACAAATGAAAGAACTGGTCGCAACCGCGTTTCTGGACGAAGTCAGGAAATTCAGCGATTAATAGGAAGGTCTCTTCGTGCTGCTGTCTACCTGGAACGTATGGGCGAGAATACAATCAAGATTGATTGCGATGTGATTCAGGCGGATGGTGGTACACGAACAGCGTCGATCACTGGGGCGTATGTTGCCTTGGTTGATGCTCTGAATTATATGGTTGATATGGACCTGATACCTGATCTTCCCCTACGTGGAAATGTAGCTGCAGTCAGTGTGGGTCTTGTGAATGATGAGTGTCTTCTAGACCTATCCTATATTGAAGACGTAGATGCTCAAGTGGATATGAACATAGTCATGCTAGAAGATGAGTATGTTGAGATCCAAGGCACAGGTGAAAGCTCAACTTTTGACAGAGCCACTCTTGATGAGCTTCTTGGCCTCGCCAAGAATGGTATTGAAGAGCTCATCGCGATGCAGAACGCATCACTCATGAAGTGAGAGCATTATGTCTTGATGAAGAGCTGTGGGTGTGATAATCCAATTATACATGCAATGAATCTTACGTTGAACTTCCGGCTTAATAGATACTGATGCAGTGGTCCACATACTAACGTGTCAAGGTGGCCGACTTGCTGGAAAACGAAGTTCACCAATATGAGGTCAAGAAAATCAATGAAACGCTCATATCATATATCCGAATTGTTGCCAAGAGTCGAGTCGACTTAAAACAACCATTTCAGATGCTGAAGTCGGAGCTTGGTAGTCGAATTATAGGCCCGGGCATGACCATATTTCATTATGACACGGGGGTCAAAGAGGGATTTGATGCTGAGGTAGCATATCCTGTTTCTGAGCCATTTGAATCCGGCAACATCAAGAGCAGAGTTCTTGAATGCATTGATGCCTTCGTTCATACCTATCACGGTCCTTATGACAAGATGGCTCCAGTTTCCACGGATGTTCACCAATACAGAAATTCACGAGGTCTTGCTGCATGGCTCAGTCCGAGAGAGGTATATCTTCAAGGACCATTTATGGACAACCCGGAGGATAATGTTACTGAGATACAAGTAGGTATCCATGATTGGGAAAGGAGGTTTCTTCGGAGTCTTGATGACATCCTAGGTGAAGAGAAGAAAAAGGAAATTCTTCAGGGATATGAGAGTATATCACCCTATTCAACTGCTGAAGAACGGGCTTGTTGGCTCTCCGGAGCGGTAAAACGTCTAGATTCGATTGCTGACGAACCAGAGAAATATGAGGTAATAGCGCGATGCGCTCATGTTCATCCTCAGGAGAATATAGACCGCTTCAGAGTAATATATGAGAAGACGGGCGATCTCGATGAGGTAATCAAGTTTCTCAGAACTGACCTTCCCTTTGTTGAGGAACCATACCGTGAGGGTAACATCATCTACACAAGCAAGCCTCCGGCAAATCCTGATGCCTACAAGGATGCCACGACTCAAGAAGAGATCATCAAGGCGTACTGTTTCTGTCCAGTAGTCAAAGCTGCTCTAGAAACAATGCCGCGTACATTCTGCTATTGTGGTGCAGGATGGGCTCGGCAATTCTGGCAAGGTGTCACTGGTAAACCCGTGGTCAAGGTCGATATACTTGAGACTGTTGTAGACCAAGGAAAGAAGTGCAAGTTTGCGGTTCATCTTCCAGTTGGGGCTACTTGATACGACTTCATCGATGAGATTTTTATATTACAATGCACTAACTCCATATGGTGCGAAGTTTTGTGGGGCAAATACAAATCGGAGATTACACTTACACGAGTCACTGTATCTGTCTTTCTTGTTTTTCTGATAATCCTTCCCTTCTCATGTGTTATTCCCGATGCCAATTTGTCTGTTGATGTTTCAGAAGCAAATCCAATCGAAACAACTGCAGAGCATACATCATCAGTCAAGGAGTGGGTGTCTGACGAGAATATACTTCTTCTAAACTCAACAGCCTTTGATGCAGTCAGGGAATTAACCTGGCCATTAACCTATAGTCCTAATAGTGAACCTGAGCAACCTGGACCTTTTAGATTCCATATTCCATCTCCTATGCAATATGAATCGAAGGAATTTGGATATCGTGTTGTTATTGCAATTCAGGAGTACGCCAGTTTACAGATTCGAACGTTTTTTGAATTAGTACAGGGTCGAGTTAATGTCAGTCTAAGGGTATGGTATACCGGAACAGAGCATCATATTAATTACTATGAAACCCAAACACAATTTGTATCGTTGGAACTCAATGGAGCAAGTTCAAAAACATCCCTTACAATTGATTCTCCTATTAGTGAAATCCTAGCCAATGATTCCTACTGGATTAGGTATGTGTATATCTTCGTAAGGTTTGATCCGCTAGAAGATTCAGAAGCAATCTTTCATAGTGTAGAGGTTGACGGAACTTCAACAAGTCCGCTTTGTCCGCTTACAGTAGATATACGCGACTCTGAAGGAACTAGTCTTTTCCAACATCCTTCTACGTCGCTTCTTAGACAATTTCCTGCCCTGAATATCACATCTAATAACAGATCGGTCCTCTTTATTCCAAATACAACTAATGATACTCTTTATGTAAGTCCTGGAAGCTACCGAATTATCGAAGGTTGGTTTCTTGATTGGTTGGATGAAGATGATTTCGTACAATTCTGGGTATCTGATGTTGAGTTACATGGCAGTGAAGGAGCATGGCTAGGTTTCGAGCACCGGATGCCTCGCTTATTCATCAATGTTCAACCAAATGTTCCAAAAATAACAATCATTCTTAGAAGCCTGAATAATGAAGAATATCACGACCCATATTGGGTAACTATGGCTGCACCACATTTAGATTTTCTATATCTTCCACCTGTCCATCTAGAGCTGAGCCTCTCAATTATAGTTGAGAGGTACAGAACCGATATCTATTACAAGAGTTGGATTTTTCAGGAAAGAGTGGACTTTTCAGGAAGTACCGATTTCACACTTGGCATTGAGATTCCTGCATTCACCTACTTCGGTCTAATCATAACTCCAGGTGATGTCCTGGTACTAGGAACTTGGATATTCTTTGTGTCTTTAATCTTCATGGAATTCGCTCGTTTATTAATTCCCAACTGGAGAGAAGGATTGGAGAAACGCTCACATAGTCTTCCTATGATGTTGTTAATCCTGAGTAGTTTCCTTCCTTGGTACCAATACAAAGACAGCTTAGCTATTACGCATTCAATATTCCCTGCATTTCTAACTGTTTTCCATCAGACCTCTGGAAGTACGATTATGTTGTCCTACATCAACTCGTACCTTTCCCTGCTTCTAGCTACTGCTATTACCATAATCGGAATCATCTATTGGGTGCCGATTCTTGGAACAAGATTCATCCGCCACAACTTCAGCTGTTTAATAGTACTACTCGCATCAACGCTAATTTCTGCTTGGGCAATACTTTATGCACCAGTGTTTTCTTGGAATATTGGTCTAGGACTAGTCCTCTCATTGTGTGCTTTACCGACATGGCTTCTCATTCGAATCTGGGTAAACTGGGGAAATAACCGTCAGTTATTGCGTGATTATCGAAGAAATCCAAGGTTGATTTTTCCTAACAAAGTAATACCTGATGAAAGCGGACAGTAAGCAATCACAATGGGAAATGAGACAATCTTGATGCTAAAACGATGATATAGCACCTACTAGCTCAACTCTCAACGAAGAAATTTTTGGCTCATTGCGTCACTGGCAAACCAGTGGTCAAGGTCGATATACTTGAGACTGTTGTAGACCAAGGAAAGAAGTGCAAATTCGCGGTTCACCTATCCGAGGGAGTTGTCTGATCATCCTACCTCTATCATGAGAGCCTCATTGCAATTCTGACAGCGTACTGAATTTTCAGATATCAAGTGGGATTGCTTGTAGGTATACGTTGCCTTGCAGTAGGGACAGCGAATGCGACTCAAGGTCAACATCTCACTTTGAGAGCTCGCAAACTCCATTAAGATCTCAAACACACTCGAGCAGTTCTTGCATCTCACTGTATTACCATCAATATAATCATCTTTTCCATAGACATGGATTGATCCGCAATGAGGACATCTGTCGCCTGGAGAACTGGAGTCTGCAATCTCCGCCACCCCTCCCAAGATTTGAACCGCGCGGATTATTTCCTTAGTGAGTTTGCCTATGCTCTTCATCTGCGATGTGTAGGTACTGATACCATCAAGTGCCGCACCCAAAAAATCCCTAGTATCCGGATTCTCCAATCCTGCTTGCAAATCATTGGGTGTAATAGTAATCCTGTATACAGGTCCTCTCTCATGACATGAGAGAAGAATCTCTGCCCATGTCCAGATAGCCAGCTGGTTTTCTAATACCGTAAGTTTTGGAAATAGTCTAAAAGCAATCATTCGGCCCGATTTATCATCAATTTTCACATCCCTCACGACGCCCTCTATCCTGTCGATGCCTGTTATCAATTTCTCAAGAGGTACTCCCTTCACGTGAATAATTGTTGGAATGACCACTCGTCCCATCACTCCTATTTACTTGTTTCAAAGAACAATATGCATGAACAATGATAACCATTTCCAACTGCGACTCAAAACTACCACATCTCAACACAGAAATCTACCTGTCATGGACTAGAATTTCATGTACTTCTAGCCGGTTCATCTCCTAAGGCTCAGAATCCCATAGAACTGCGTTCTACCGAGGTCATAGGGCATTGGCACATTGCGTAAGCTTTAATTGAGAATGATACGAAATTAATTTGCTCTCGTTGAGTAGAGAAGGTCTCTTGCGTCTTAAGATGCGGGGCTGTTCTGGTGAACCTCAACGCATAGTAAGCTTTAAATTCCGTGCCAATTAGGCTGCGGAAGCACGCACCTGTAAAAGGGTGTGCACCGTCCGTAAGACCTCGTGAGAGGCTCCGCCGAGAAGGACACATCGCGTGTCTTCAATGAGGGGATCCATTGGGACAAGACTCCAAGAAGTCATTCGCAATGGAGGACAAGTCATCGCATTACGCTCCGGGACTGTGTCCCGCCTGTCATCGACAGGAGGAGTTGAATGCTGAGGCTGCAGAGGATGATTAATGGCAAACAAATTACATACACTTAGTAATTAGACCGTATACATGAATTATTGTTACAATCCTTGGTGATAGTTTCGACTATACAACAGGCAATATTATGCCGGCTGTATGAGTAGGACTACAAATGCTGTACGGTCGCTGGTGGATGACTTGGTTGGCGAGCCGATGAAGGGCGTGACAAGCAGCGATATGCCGTGGGTAGTCGCATGAAGACGTTGATCCATGGGTCCCCGAATTGGACTTCCTAATGTAGGCTAATACCCTGCATTACTCCAATGTCAAAGTTGGAGAGGGTACGCTCCGAATTGAAGCATCTTAGTAGGGGCAGGAAAAGAAAGAAAATTCGATTCCGCTAGTACTGGCGAAAGAACGCGGAAAAGGCCAAACTGAATCCCAGCGCGAAGAGTGCTGGGAGATGTGGTGTACGGGCCAATGCAATTGCCGACGCACCTAAGACAAAGTCCTCTGGGACGAGGCGGCGAAGAGGGTGAAACCCCCGTAGTTGTAAAGTGCGGGCATGCAATTGGATCCAGAGTAGCGCGGGTTGGTGATCTCGCGTGAACGTCCCAGTCGCAATCTGGGAAGCCTAAATACTACGCCAAACCGATAGTAAACTATGTAGCGCGAGCGAAAGTTGAAAAGTGCCGCGGGAGCGGGGTGAAAAGCACCTGAAACCAGCGATCTAAACAAAGGATGCCGATTAAAAGAGAAGACTCTCGATGAACGAAAGTGGAGTGATCCACGTGTAGGAATCGAGGTGATCGAATCGGCGTCATCCGTCTTGAAACACGGGCCAGGGAGTTTACGGACGTGGCGAGAATAAGGTAAAAACCGTAAGCGAAGGGAAACCGAAAAGCCCGCAGCCTTCGGGTGAGGGGCTACGTGTGAAAGCGCGTGAAGTCACAGCCGTGATACGAGAAGCCAGTCGATCTAGGCCTGGCCAGGGTGAAGCCGGGCGAAAGCTCGGTGGAGGCCCGATAGGGTTATGACGTGCAACTCTTTCCGTTGAGCTGGGCGTAGGGGTAAAAGGCTTATCTAGACTGGTGATTGCTCGTTCTCCGCGAAGTTGGTCGCAGCCAAGCTCCACTGGAGGTATCATGTGGTGTAGAGCACTTTTGGATCGGCGCGGGGGGCGTCAAGCCCTTCACCATCCCAAAAACTCCGAAGCTGCATGAACTGTAGAAGGTGGGAGACGGGTGCCCGGGGTAAGCCAGGCAGGCCGAGATGGGGAGAACCGAGAGTATGGTTAAGGTCCCTAAGTGCCGGATAAGTGCGGTGAAGAAGGGCGTC
>JBHLQM010000068.1:0-16928 GCA_048884785.1 Candidatus Thorarchaeota archaeon
TCCATGAGGGTTGTCTAGAACGCGATTCAATTCCTCCTGCATGTTGGTAATTGGCTTGACCTGCTTGGGAACGATCACTGAAGCGAGGTTCTTTTTGGGAATATCAATAGATACCTTGCCATCACCATAGGTAATGTCGATCTTCATCTTCTGACCTCACTTTACGAGTGGCATCAATATCAGAAAAGGATTGACTATGGTGCACAGTGATCATAGGTGCTTGGAGAAGACTGATAACTGATTCTGTCAGCCTTCTATGGCATGAACCCACAAGATGATAGACAAGGTTTCTCCGGAATGGGTAGATGGCTTGCTATCGGGACAGAGCTTCCTTGTTCAGTTATTGCATTGCTTTTGGTTGGTCAGATTATTGGACAATCCATTGGTGGCCTATCTGGTGCAACTCTAGGTGCGCTTCTAGGTGCAGTTATGGGGTTCTTTCTTGGCATCTATGGTGTCTATGCCACAATTCAGTATTATGACAAAATTGAACATAAATCGAAAGTGAAACGAACTTACATGCCTCCTGAAGAGGAAATACTCGAGGATGTCAAATTCGACATCCCCGACAAGGAATAAGACTCTACAAGAACTCTGAGTCGTCTGAATCTAGAACTTCGATTATGACCTTGGTTGCACTTCTTCCGACACCTGCAATGATTACCTGAATTAAAAGGGCGATGAAGAAAGCCCCGAGGGCGTATGAGAATATCAGTAGGAGAATTGACTGGTTTGCAACAGCCCAAGGATTAAGGAAGTACTTGTGTATTAGATACCAGATGTAGATGCCAGTCACTCCCATGAGGGCAACCAGAATTCCATATGTATATACCACAGTCTTTACCCGAGGACTGTCCAACCGTACCTTCTCGATACCCGGCCCTATCACCACATTGCTAATTTTCCGTGAGAAGCGCGTGAAGACACTAAAGGCACCTAGAAATACAATTAGTGTGATGACACTGCCGCCTAGAAATAGTAAGACCTTCAGGTCATCGTTCAATCCTGGCAGGAGGTCTCCAATATAGAATCCAGCAAGAGCTCCCATCATGATAATGATCGAGATGATTTGAATGATGAAAGTAATCGTTGCTGAGCTTCTGAAGAGGCTGCCAATATCAAACAAATTTTCCGCAAAGCTATCATTCACTTCACTGTCAGACATTATTCCCAACCAAATCAGGTTGAAGCAGTTGAACCATATGAATCTTCGTTCTTTGGAGAAAAATCGGACGCTTACTGCTAGTTCGTCAACCTTATATCACGTGTGTATTTGGTCGTACATCACAGCATCAACGTCCACAACGAGACGCGCTTGGTGAATGAATATGGGTTCAAGAGCTGCTAACCAGTTTGGCTTTGTCAATGCCCGAATACGTGGCATGATGTCACGATTTCTGCGCATTGATATGTATGAGAATCTGCTGCAGTCCAAATCCTACGATGAGTTCATCAGGATGCTTGCTGGAACCTACTACGGTCCGATAATAAGCAGGGCTCATCCCTCAGGAATTCCAACCCCTGATGAGCTGGCGCTTATTCTATCTGGTGATTTCGCTGAAGTGAGTCATAATCTGACAAAATCTCTCTCTGGTAAAGTGAGCGAATTTGCCTCAGCATACATGAAGATGTTTTTGGCCGAGAGTGTCAAATCCATGATTCGGGGCATACATGTTGGATTAGAGAAGTCAGAGATTCTACGTTTTGCGGTACCAACCTCTCCAGAGGAGGCAAATGAGTTTGAACGCTTCGCAGACGCACGATCAGTACAGAGCTTCATTGAGGAACTTCCCTACTGGGACCTGAAGGTGTCACTCTTAACAAAGATGCCTGCCTATGATGAGCTGGAATCCACTGCCCCTCTTGAGGTGGCAATTGAGACATGGTATCTACGAAACCTGATGAAAGTTCTCAATGGATTTCCAGAGGATGACCAGAAGAGAGTACTGGACATAGTAGAGGCACGAGTTGATCTTAGAAACGTATTGACAATGTTGAGAGCTCTGGCTCTTCAGCTGGACTCTCGAGCGATAGATTTCTCGTTAGTAGAGTTTACCGGACGGTCGAAGGCGATACTGGAAACCATCCGTGCAAAACCAACGTGGCGAGAGGTCTTGGCTGCTCTAGATGGCACCAGATATGGAGAGCTGGCAGGAAGAATTGCCCGAATGTACGAGGAATCACAGAGCTTGGTCACTGCTGAACTCGCAATTGAGGACTATATAGCTCAGAGAGTTCGACAGCAGCTGACAGCGTACCCGTTTCATTTAGGCACTGTCATAGGGTTTTTTAACCTGAAGTTTTACGAAACTCGAAATATTCGGTCGATAGCTGTGGGCGTTGAACGAGGCGAGTCTGCCGAAAACATCAGACAAATGATCACACTATGGTGATAAAGAAGGAGATAACCCAATGAAAATAGATACACGGACAAGCAGTTTCATGTTGTTCATACTAGGAGCGGTCCTATTCGCAGCGGTATTGTCCATTCTGACCATCCCTGCTTCTGCAGTTGATGTTTCAAATGGTGCCGGTTTTGCGTCGCTTCAAGAAGCTGCCGACACATATGGCTATGCGATAATGGGACTTGCAATTGGTGCAGGTCTCGCCATTGGTTTAGCTGGAATTGGCGGTGGCCTTGGCATGGGTACCGCATCAGCAGCCGCACTTGGTGCAATTACTGAAAAGCCAGAGACCTTTGGCAAGTCAATCCTCTATGTTGTGTTTATAGAGGCCATCGCAATTTACGGCTTCGTAATTGCGTTTCTCTTAGTAGGATACATTCCATCGCTGATACCAGTTCACTAAGAATTGCGGATCGCTTAGAGAAGAAGAGGATGGGTTATCCCTCCCTCCTTCTCTTGTTCTGGCTTCCATTTCTATTCAAAAAGAATTGTAGCTATTTCATCTCGGATCTTCTTTTCAAGACGTTCCATTCGGGCTTCAAATGTATTATCTACCCATTTCGTTCTATCCTGATTTCTCACAATCAGTCCTCCGGAGGCTCGAATCGTGTCTTTCGCCATTTTGACCGTGACTTTCTTTCCGATGGCGTCAGAGATTCCCCTAGCAATGACGGCCGTATCAACATGACTCTCATGACCTTTCGGAGTAATAATCTCCAAACTGTCCTGGCCCAATGCGATTCCTCCTGATACGGCGAGGGAATTCAAAACACTACCATAATTCTTACTCTTTGTTTCTTTTCTGAGGTTCTCTTCAGCAGTCTGAAGTATTTCTTTTAGCAATGCTTCCTTTGCTTCCAGCACCTTGTATTTAGACTGCAATTTGGCGCTCGCCTCATATCTCGAGAGTTCTGCCTTGCTGTCAAGCTCTGCCTTCTGGATTTTAGAGGATTGCACTGTTTCAGCTTTCTTGCGTGCATCTTCAAGAGTCTGTTTCTTGTACTTCTCGGCCTCTTTGATAATATCGTTAATCTTCTTCTGCGTCTTGGAGTCTATTATCTCCACGATATGTGATATACCGCTCATTTCTCATTCCTCCAGCAACAGCTTCATAGCTGCAGCAATTGCATCACGTTTCTTCTTTTCAGCAGCGGCAACTAGGTTCTCCACACGCGCATCAGTGTCCTTCTTAATTTTACCTTCTAGTTTGCTAGAGTCTTTCGAGATGCTTTCAAGAAGCCTGGTTGCTTCTCTTGAAGCATCCTCTTCAGCACGCTGAAGGATTTGACGAGCCTCTCGATCAGCTTCTTCTCTCATCTCCCGAGCTTGCTTCTCGGCCTCTTCAATTCGCTTACGAGCTGCGTCCTCAGCCTCATGTATCTGTTCAACGCCGTCTTGGGTAGATTCCATATTTCATACCTCAATTTCCGAGGTTTGGCATTCAATAGCTAACCCTTGATAAAGATTAAGGCATGTCATAATGCTTATCTAGGGTTAGCTAGGCTGACTGATAAGCGCCTAGTTTGCGATTTGAATGCCTTGAAGTTCATTAGTGCTGTTGAAAAGCGGTGATAAAAACTATGGGTCTTAGAATGAGTCCCTCAAAAATGCTGGTAGCCAAGGTGGTTTCCCACAAAGACCTTGAGAGGAAGCTGATTCTCGCCTTGGAAGAGTTCGGATTATTCGAACCAATAGATGTGCGTCATCAGGCAGGCATCCTTGAGGTAAAGAGAACACGCGAAGAAGAAACAGTATTCGCAGTCAGCGATAGAATATCCAACATTATCGAATCATTGGGATTGAATCCTTCCCGAGGTATTGGCATACGGACTGAAGTAGATGATCGTGAGCTCTCTGATTCTCTTGCTCACGTGTCCGATGTAATCCAATCTGTTGAAGCAGAAGTCATTGACAGCGACAAGGAGATTGCTGCACTCTCTCTTGAGCTTGACCGACAGAAGGGGATTAGAGACATTGCCCTCTCACTCAAGCCATTAGGCTTGGACCTCGGAATGATAGGAGCTACTGAATATACATTCACTACAGCCGGCAAGATTGAGAGTGGTCGACTCAGCAAGCTTGAATGGAGTCTGAATGAGCTTACAGAGGGTGCTTATGTCTTTAGAGCTGTACCGGCACCGAAGGGCAAAGAAACCCGAATAGCCAGTGTCAGCATCCCAATTGAGCGCAAGGATGCCGCGGAACGAATCTTCACCGCAATCGGGTATGAAACCTTCATTGTTCCTGAGGATTACAAAGGATCTCCAGAAGAAATCGCATCTAATGCAGAGGAGGAGATCACCAAACTTGAGAAAACTCTTGAACAGCTCTATAACCGGAAGGAATCGGTGGCAAAAGAGTGGGGTCCCCAGATACTTGCCATTTGGGAAATCGCAGAGATTGAGAAGGCAAGAGTGTCAGTCAAATCATATTTTGTCTACACGGAGTCATCCGTAAAAGCATGGGGCTGGGTCCCAGAAGGGACACAGGAGAAACTCGAGAAGCTTCTGAATGAGGTTGTAGGTCCTGCTCATGATCTTGCGTTTGATGAGCCTGATTTTGCCGAACATGACTCTCCAACCTATCTGGATAACCCATCTGTCATGAAACCAACACAAGATGTAGTTTCAGCCTATGGAATTCCATCAAAGCACGACCTGGATCCCACTAAGATAATGTGGCTTTCCTTCCCGTTGATTTTCGGGCTGGTGTTCGCGGATGTGGGACAAGGTCTATTGATTTTACTAATCGGTTTAGCTGCAATAAGAGCTACAAGAAGAGGGGACGATTGGGGACAGATTATGGGCTATGTACAGAATGGTGGCACAGGCCTAGTAATGATGGGAATCTTCGCAATTATAGGTGGCTTTCTCTTTGGTAGCTTCTTTGGGTCTGAAACAGTCATCGAACCCATCTGGCCAATATTTGCCCATTACATCAACGGAGAGCCAAACCCGTATAGAGCCTCCCATATGCTGAAGCTCTCAATCGAGGTTGGAGTTATTCAGATATCCATTGGAATCTTGCTTGATATCTACAACAAATTGAAACACAGGGAATTTGAGGAATCGCTTGTTAGCATTGCCTACATGTGGTTATACCTTGGATTTGTAAATCTGCTCTTTGGTGTAAGTTACAACGACATCAATAGCTGGTTTAGTGGCGAAGGAACTGTCAACCTTTGGCTACCCATTGTTGGCATTGGATCAGGTGTTGGAAACAATGGTGTCTACCCGCTGCTACCAATTGCGCCAATGACATTCACGCTGGCAACATTTGTCGTTCCACTTGTGATTATGGCATTACTATCCTTTAAGCACGGGATGGACGGTGCAGTGCATTTCCTTGAATCTGCACTTGGTATGATTAGTCATACTGTAAGCTATGCTCGTATATTCGCTCTGAACACTGTGCATGTGATTCTCAGTGGAGTATTCTTCTCCTTCACCGCTGGTCTACTGGTGATTGAGTTTATGCCACTCAGTATTGGCGGATTAGAGATTATTCCTGAGAGCTTTAACCATCACGGTGTGATCTCTGCGCCCGGAATGTCCCTTGTTGGCGCACTTGTTGGAACATTCATAGTTGGAATTCTAGAGGGACTACTGGCATTCATGCACACCCTGAGGCTTCACTTTGTAGAGTGGTTTAGCAAGTTTTACCATGCTGGAGGCATCGCGTTCGCGCCATTCACTGCAAGAAGAATCTTCACCGCTGCTTCTACGCCGGTCGCCGCTACGATTGCACTTGCACAGCAATGACGGGTTCGGGCTCTATTGGCCCGAACCTCCAAGGTATAGAGCAATAAGCTCAGGTTCACCCTTATAGGTCGGCTCTTTGTCCATACTGATACGCTGGCGATTATCCCAGATACTTCTTGCAAGAAGATCTGCAGTTCTTGCCTTTCCATCAACATTCTGAGCTGCTTGCATATCTCCTACTTGTTGGAAGACCTGGGCTGCTACTGTATAGTTGCCAACTGCTTCTCTCAATTGATCCTTTGCCTCGTCGAAATATCTGCTTGCCTTGTTCTTCTCGCCCTTTTTCGAGAGATATTCGCCCATGAAGTCACTTTTTGCCCCTTCAAGACGATGCTGGTCTCCCTTGAATTTCATTACCACGCCTCGTAGTTGCTGTACCTGAGACTCAACATTGTTCTTTTTCCTGATCATCTCTCCAGCAACACTATCCAACTCATCTGCAGCTCGCTCGAATGCCGCAACTGCGTGCATAATTCTTGAAATGGTTGAATCATGGGCCTTGAGAGCAACCTCAATGTTTTCATTATCATCATCGAAAATTGCCAGTTCATCCTCCAATCGGGTGAACGCATTTGCTCGCTCAATCTGCGCCCGAAACGCCCATTGCTCGGATTGCCTTGAGAAGACCTGTGCCTCCGATGCATAGGCTGTTGCCAAGGCGAGTTTCCCTAAATCTGTGAGCTCATTGGCAACGTCTTGACTTCCAATCACTCGATAGAATGCCGCAGACTCTGCTGCGTGGAGATTCTCAAGTATTCGCGACATGATGAACTTGACACCGTGCTGAAGATTGGCGCTAAGTCTGAATTGAATGACGTATTTTACATTGTTGAGTATTGCAAGAGTTTGGTTTCTGAGCTTTCCAACATCGTCATCATCCACTTCAAGGCTTAATAGAATTCCCAAACTGGTGAGTGCTTCACGTATACCCTCTAGCGACTCCGAAGGGTCTTCATTCATACTTGCTCGTGCTGAGTCCAACGCCTTGCTAACATCCTGAATGAGACCCTCCTTCCTAAGATCCTTCGCGAAATCTATCTGTTGAGCAATGCCTGTTGCATCCTTTGGCTTCTTCTTTAGAAGTTCTTCAACGAAGGAGAAAATCCTTAGGTTCTCACGAATTGCGGCAGTTAGTGCTCTCGTCTTAGATAGGTTCTCTGCTTTCTTTAGGTCCTTGAAGATCTCATCTAATACTTTGAAAGCTTCATCAATATTATTCACTACAAGAAGTTCTGAGAGTGTCCGGACCGAAGCCTCTGCTTTGCAGAAGAAAGCCTGTGCCCTGTTTTGTTCTTTATCAATCCGTGACTGTTCTGCATTTCCCTGCAATGTCACGATTTCTGTAAATAGCTTCTCGGCCCTGCCAAATGCGTCAGAAGATGTCTGATATAGTTTCGAAGCATCTTCTAAATTTCCAGCACGCATTTGCGCCTCTGCAATGTCATTGTAGGTCATGCCAAGATACACTTCGCTGAGTCCTGCAGTGTTGTTCTTCCATGCCTTTAGGGTAGTTAGCTTTTGTTTATCGAGTGATTTGGATTTCTTGAAATGGGGAATCGCCTCATTATAGAGGTCTGTTGCCTGCTCAAATATGAATGAGCTAAGAATGTCTCGCCAAATGAGTTCATCAAAGGGATTGAATGCTTGCCTAAAGACACTCTCTTGCCCAATTAATTCATTGACAAACTCATCATAGAATTCGGCTTCTGCCGCCTTGTTCTTACCGAGAATCTCTGAGAGTTCATGACCATCTTTTTCTGCAGCTTCCTCAACCAGTCCATATGCCTTGAATCCCAGAGCTACCCTTCGAAGTTTTTGAGTTCCATCCACAGATTCCGGAACAGCTGAGAAAGGCTTCTCTAGCATGGTGTAGACCGCAGCTAGGTGTCTTGATGCGCTTCTTTGCTTGTCTTCATGTTCTTGCTCAATGAAAGGACCACTTGCGGCGGCGGCTTGATGCAGCCATGCAAGCACCTTGGCCATCCAAACATCTGCAAGATTCGTCTGTGCCTGAGCCTGGATCTCCTTCATTGCCTCTTCTAATTGCTCTCGTGTTTCACCATCAGCTGTTGCAAGCCTATTTCTGAGGTATGCAAGGTCGAAATCCTCGCCCATGATTTCCTCTGAGAAGTTTGCCACTTCATCATAGAGTTTGGTAAATGCATCATGAAGGGCAATTCGTTTCTGCTCAAGCCCATCCTTATCGTCAATATCGTGGAGTGCAAATTCCCTTACTGCATCTTGGGCTGTTCTGTTTAAATCATATAATTTGCTTGTGTACACAGTAGCTTTGCTATCCTTAGTTTCCGAACGACCCTTTTTACCCGAATTGCTCATGGTGGCACCCCCAGCGATATTCTCAGGTGAAGGTGCTCAACGTTCTACTTAAGAATAGCTGAACTGGTACGAAAGTAGGACTTTCAGTAAAAATCGTTTACTCATCAGCTGTTCTGAACTTAACTTCTCTCCCGTCACGATATTTGACGAGTTTTCCATGTTCAACGAGTTTGTTCAGAACTTCGCTGGTGCGCGATCTGGACTTACCCCATTGCTCAGCAGCTTCAGTAGCTGTGAGCCCTGATCCAGTTCTTTGAAGGAGGCTCATGAGCCGTATCCAGCTGGCATCTTGGCTCAGAGCGCTGTCCTCCGCAAAGATGCGGTATTCACTCTCAATGTCCTGAACTTGAATGGAGGATTTTGTCGCGACCTGTGATTTGAGGTCATCAATGGTCTTTGTAAGATCGTATACGGTGTCACGTAAGACTCGAATTTCCCTTCTGAGTTTCTCGAGTTCCTGCTCTTTCTCCATCGGATATCCCTCTATCCTCTATAGTTCTTCTTTGACTCCAAATATGCACCATTTTTCCTGTTTTTGAGTGTTTTTAGAGTGTCCTTCTTGTCTTGAAGTCCTAAGTCATCCGGTGGAGAATACTCCTCCATAACTTCTCTAATCTCTGGTTTATGGGAGGGAACGTCCATTTCAGCCTCAATCACGATTGTTTCGGCTGAACTCTTTATTTCCACCTCTGATGCCTCCTCAGCTAGAATGGCTTCCATTGCGTTTTTCACACGCACTGTTTCTGCACAGTCTATACACCCATATTCTTCCTTCTTGTTCTTCAAAACTTCTTCAAGAATTTCTTTTGTTTCTGGGCAGCACTTTTCCCGCTTATGTCTGTATGTCATGGATCTCATACCCGCCGTCAGAAATCGACAGTAATCGACAACAATCAACAGCCAACAATAATCGACAATCTGAATATAAGCTTTTGCAAATCGATTATTTCTCCGAGGTGGCCATAGCTCGTGCAAAGGTCATGTACCCTGTGTGTCCAACCATCCATGTTGTTGGACGTGTTTTTCCCTCCCGTACCATAATCTCCCTCTGCATTACTTCCAATGTCTTGATCATTCCCCATTTGCCACTCTCGCCCATTGCTTGACAAGTCTTCATAACTTGCTCCATGGTGGGGCTATAACTGGCAATGAAGTGACTGGGTTTGAGAACCCTATGTGCTTCATCAACGGCTAGCCATGGTGTGGCAAGGTCAAGGATTACTGCGTCAATATCACTTTCATGAATGCCCTCTAAGATATCCTTGTGATACATTGTTATACGTTCCATATCGGCATAGCGTTCAAGATTCTTCTTTGCACCCTCAAACATATCTTCTCGTATCTCATATGTGTAGACATGGCCACTGGGTCCTACAGCTCTTGATAGCACCCACGTCAAAGATCCGGATCCCGTCCCAGATTCTATAACTCTTGATCCGGCACAGATTCCCGTTTCGCTGATAATTATTGCAGCATCCTTTGGATAGATTATCTGTGTATTTCTCCCCAAAGATATCTGGATGTCATTCTGACTCGGTTTGTGTATCTGAAAGATAATGCCAGAATGGCTCTCAACTCTGACCCCAAACGGCTGGCCAATTATATCATCATACGAGATGATTCCCTTATTTGAATGGAATTTTTCACCAGCTTTTACTCTTCTAATCCAATTTCTTTTGGCATCAAGAAATATGTAGACGATGCTTCCATCTTCAATCTGCTCTGGCATACTGTGAGATTTTCATATGAATCCGTTTTGAGTCTTGCTGAGTGTCCCGATTTCTTGTTGCGCGCTACGCTACAAAGCTTTATTCGATTTCAACAATTCAGGCATAGGAGGGAGCCTATTGGAAGAGCACGATGATTCAGAAACCACAGAACCACTAGGTGACGATGAAGAAGAAGGACCCCACGAACCCACGCCACCCGTTAAAGAACCAGTCAAGCTAATCCCAAAGAGTGTGCTGACTTATCACCCTCGTGTGTCTGAGCATCTGGAGTTGCTGACTGATGAGGAATTAGGAGTTGTTCTCGGTCGCTCCAAATCTTTTCACAGTAAGTATTCAGAAAGCGGTCTTGGTATGCTGGGGGCAGTCTCCGAAACAACAGATGACGTGCTCACCTCATACTTTGGAATGCCTGTTAGTCTTGACCTAATGAGCCCCCATGTTCTATTTGTTGCCGGAAAGCGGGGCTCTGGCAAGAGTTATACTCTCGGTACAATCGCTGAGGAATTAGCGCTTGCCATGGAGCGTCAAGAGATTGAAGTTGCGGCTGTTGTCATAGATACAGTTGATGTATTCAGGCAGATGATTGATGCCAATGATGAGCAATCGGAACTCCTCGCAAAATGGAATCTCAAGCCTAGAGGGTTTCCCGCCGCAGTGTACATTCCTAAGACTACCTACAATAGCCTCCCCGATGAAGTCAAGAAGAAGGCACATCTCTATCCACTAGCTATTAGTCCGCGGGAATTGACATCCAGCGATTGGGGTTATATCTTGGAGAAAGGCGGCCAGCTGAGTACAACTATGGACAATCTGATTGGTGATGTCCTTGAGGGTGTCAGACAAGGCTATGTCCTTGAGTCTGGTGCAAAGTTGAAAGAGAAACGTGATTTCAGTATTCGAGATATGATAACCTGCATTGAATCCAATCCCCGCATAACTGAGCTGTATCAACTCTCTACTAGAACTGCGTTGGTTCAGCGTCTTAGACGAGCGGACCGATTAGGTGTATTTCACACTGGTGGAACCAGTGCACAGGATCTAGCGGTTGGAGGGCAGATCACGATTATTGATGTCGCACCTCTTGGGTCCGATGCAGAAGCAGTTCTGGCGATTCTCACAAATATGCTCTGTAGACAAGTCTTGACTTATCGGATGGCTTGGACGGACGAAGGCACAAGCGCAAGAGAAGAACTACCTCCGACATGGCTGATAATCGATGAGGCGCATACTCTTGTTCCTAGGTCCGGCAGTACACCCGCCAAGGATGCGATAATTGGATACGCCAAACTTGGTAGGCGCTTTGGGTGCAGTCTTGTTCTCTGTACTCAGCAGCCCTCTGCAGTTTCAGATGATGCTATCTCACAAGCTGATCTGATAATCTCACATTCACTGTCTCATGATAATGACATTCGGGCTCTGCAACAGAGAGCTCCAGCTGTGATGCCTGAGCAATTCAGGGATAAAGTGTTCATTAGCAGTCTTCCACGGGGAGTAGCAATTGTCTTTGATCAAGCTACGGAGAACAAGCGCGGATTCATCATGCATGTTCGTCCAAGAGCATCTCAACATGGTGGATCGGATAGATTGTCAGGACTATTTGAAGCGGCGCGTCTTCGAGTACCTCAAGAACATGAAGACGTAGAAGAGCTACCTGAAGACGAGATCTTAGATGAATCTCAAGAAGAGGTTGATCTTCCAGAGGTTCCTCGTCCTCCCTTGAATCTGAGTGAAGAGGACTGGAAAGTGCTTGATGATTGGATGCAGCAATATGTAGAAGCTCTATTTACAGAACGCATGCAGGAGTTTCGAATAACATCTGACCCTGCTCCACGTGTGGATGTTGGTCATGAATCCGAACCTATACCAAAGGAGCCCTTTTCCTCTGATGAAGTAGATGTGGACATTGAGTTGGATTTTGAGCATTTCATAATTCGCGACTTCGCACCACTCCAGCGCCAACTTCTGAACAAGGCAATGACAAGGAAAGTTCTCTATTCTCCTGAATCGCACGAGTTTCTTTTTGGATCGCAAGTGAAACACAGAGAAACAGAATCCGTTGAGAGTGTCGGGGCAGATCCATTGAATCTGTTGAAACGTGTATTGGCTGTCCTAGTTGCTTCTGGTTTGAAGCTAGTGGACACAATCGAAGAGGATGGATTCTCCTTTGCCTTTCTGAGAGCGGATGGCATTAGAGCTTCTGTTTCAGCCGGTGTCAGTGTTGATGCAGTCAGCATTCCTGTTGTCATTGTTGGTGACAATCAGAAGAAGGTGACATCTATAGCTGACAAGCTGCGCACAGCACAAGGCCGATAGTTGAGAGCTGTGCAAATCTACTGCACAAATGGCCTTATAAGGCCAAATCTACAGTCCCGACTTGGTGCAAAATGAGCAAGAAAGACATACGTCCTCCCGTAAATCTAAAGATTGCGAGCATGGCTGACCTAGCGAGGATGCTAGTATCATGGTCTCAACGAGACAGACCTGCAAGTATGTTATACTTTAAGCACGGTGGCCGCCATATCTACGGAACTCTAATCTCAAATCATGGCTACTATGAGATGTATGGTCTTCCCCTTTGGATTTACACAGAGAGTGATAGAGAACCTCCAGGGAATTTCTTGGCATATAGTGCTAGACCAAAGGAATCGGTAACTTTCGTTGATACAGTTGAATCTGAGCCAATGACAGTACATCTTCCTATCATTCGTCTTGCCGACCCTCTGGAAATCTTGGAAATGTGAGGCTACAATATATCATCGGGATTTTGTCGACCAGAATGTCCGTCCTTCATTATTTAGCCAGTGTTTTAAATCGGCTAAGATAGTTGCATGATCGAATGCCAAGTCGTCAGGATTTATGGAATCGATATCAAACCATCTTGCTTCAGCCGCATCATCGCCGCCTTTTGGCTCACCGTCTACTAGACTGCCCACAAATACAATCGAAACCAAGTGGTCTCTAGGGTCTCTTGAGGGATCTGAATATACTCCAAGAATACCAATCAATTTTGTTTTGATGCTAGTTTCTTCCAATACCTCTCGCACAGCAGTATTTTCCACTGTTTCTCCATGCTCCACAAAGCCGCCTGGGAACGCCCATTTTCCCATGTATGGTTCTCGTCCTCGACGTACAAGAACAACTCGTCGATCTTTCAAAACGGCTACATCCGTTGTGGGTTTAGGATTCCTGTACAACCTAGTACATCTCCCGCGAAGACGCCCGCATATAGTTCACAGCAAAGAGGCTCGCAAAGAGCAAGAATGCCAACCAAATAGCAACTGTGACAATAATGACATCGAACTTGAAGAAAATCTCAACGATGAGGAACAAACCTACTATTACTATATTCACAGGGCTGCCAAGTGTACTGTCATCCCGCACTCCTAGATACTGCTTAAGAAGAATGAGAATCACAACTATTGCCAGAGAGATATAGTTGATGAAACTGGTAAAGATGACCGATAGATTAGGCAAGTCAATGATCATCCCTCCCGGCAGCGGAATGTCAGGTAGGTAGAGGGTTAGAAAGACTAAGAATAGGATAATCTGTCCTATTCGTATCCATGTAGTAGGAACATTTGTGTAAACTCTCCCATAGACACCTCTATCATATTGTTGTGCCCCAAAATAGATGAAATGGATTGGTGCAGCAAAGCTAAGTGCATTCACTAGACATTGAGCAAAACCATAAACTACCTGAAACCAGAATGTGCTCCAGCTTTCAAGAATGACATCCCACACTTGAAGATAACCTGGCGTGAATTGCAGCATGACCAGAGCAGGCAATATGCACAATGCAAGTGCAACTAATACACCAATTGCAGAGGCTGCTTTTCCGCCGCCAAGTTTTCCGACTCCAACACGGTAGAACACATGTCCCGCAACAATCAGTCCTGAGAGTATTGCTAGCGGCGCAATAATCATGGGTAGGATAAAGAATCCAATAACAAATGCAGCGTTTGTGCCATAGAAGATTCGCCATCGGAGAGGCACGGTAGTCGTGGTTTCACCGAAGAGTTGCACCGTATTCGCCAGTCTGAATCGGGCGTAGTAGATGTATCCAACCCAAGTCAGTGAGAAAATAGTTGGTGCAGCAATGAAGTGGAATAGAAAATCGTAGAAGGGATCTCCAAAAGGCACCATCTGAAATGGAAGCATCCACATCAATAGGAAGAAGTAGATTGGACCCACAATTGAGAGAAGCACAACGGCCACGCGGGTCACTAACCAGTCTGGACTCACTGTATCCTCGCCTATTCAAGTTCTCAATCACATCTCATATAAGTTCTCTCGACATTATCAGTGATGGTATTCTAGGAGCTGAGGATGATGTACAAACGGAAATTAGCGGCTGCAAGCTTCGTAAGGAAGAGCAAGTTGATTATCGGCCTTGATTTGGTTGCGAATACATCAAATCCAAAAATGATTCAAGGAGAAAGCGATAGAATTCAGCAGAAGGCGCTCAGCATAATTGAGAAGACAGCGGATTATGCCGCAGCATTCAAGATTAATCACCATCTTGTCCTGCCTCTCGGTCTATTCGATGGAGTTCCTCGAATTCTTGAGGCGATACACAATGCTGGACTAACTGCAATTATGGACTGCAAGGCTAATGATATAGGAGATACAAACAGGCAGATTGCTCGACACTACTTTGATGCAGGATTTGATGCCTTGATCGCTAATCCTTTTGTTGGCTTGGAGGGCGGTCTCGATTCCATATTTGAGATTGCACAGGCTGAACATCGGGGAGTCATTACATTATGCTATATGTCACATCCCGCTTCACATGAGGGCTATGGACTCTATGCAACCGACAATGAAAAGGGGAAGAATATGGAACCCGTTTACAGGATGTTTGCACGACGAGCAAGAAATTGGGATACCGACGGAGTAATCGTAGGTGCAACTTATCCCAAAATCATTAGGGAAGTCAAATCAATACTTGGAGATGCTGTTCCTATCATTAGTCCAGGAGTTGGTGCTCAGGGTGCAAGTGCACGTGAGGCAATTGATGCCGGCGCTTCTTATATCATTGCGGCAAGATCAATTACTAATGCCGAAGATCCCGCTCACACTGCAAAGAGCTTGGTAGAAGAAATGGAATGACACGAGACTTCAGAAGTACAAAAATGAACATCGTGGCTCGGATTAGAACGTTATAACCGATGCCAAGTTAGAAACAGATAAAGGCATTCCAAGAGATTTTCTCACGAAATGTACAGAGTTGTACATGGGGATTTTGGAGTCGTTCCAGATGGCGAATGATAATGGATATACCTTCTCTAGCTGGACCTCCTTCATTGAGGAGTCTCAGATTCGTGCTCTTTTGAAATACAAAGTACATTACTACTTCGCAGGTGGCAAGCCTGGCATAATGCCCACTGATATTTTTGCAACAATTCTTGAACAGATTGGTGGTCTATATCGAGAAGATCCTCAAATGGCACTTGAGGATTTGAACTATGGCCCCACAGGCGGACAGCCCTATTTTCTTAAGACGCTTGCAAAGAGACTCTGCGATGTTCGATCTATCCCAATTGATTGCGAGGATGAATGGGAACGTGTTTCTATAACCAATGGTTCCCAGCAGGCGCTCTATGCACTTCTTGATACTCTCATAGACCCCGGTGATGTGATAATAACTCCTTCACCTGCATATCTTGGCTTTTTGGTTCCAGCTGTTAAACTGGGTGCCCGAGTTATCACAATCCCAACAGATCTTGAAGGGATGATTCCTGAATATGTCGAAAAGGCAATATTTGCATCAAAGGTGAAATTTGGCAAGAGTCCAGATATTCTATATGCTGTACCTGATTCTGACAATCCCAAAGGCACAACGATACCACAGAAGAGAAGACAGGCTCTCTTTGATCTTTGTGAGAATCATAATATTTTGCTAATCGAAGACTCTGCATATGCTGAGATACAATTCAAGAAGAATCCTAAACCAATCAAGGTTCTTGACAAGGAGAATCAACGAGTTGCCTATCTTGGCACCACCAGCAAAGAGGCGGCCGTACTGAGAGTCGGCTACTCTGTCATGCCCGACCATGTGAGAGAGCAGGTTCTGAAGGATAAAGGGTATCTGGATCTCTGCACTGCATCGCTTGTTCAACGCATTCTAGATATCTACTACAGAGAATATATCGATGAAGCCATGCGAAAAGCTATTCCTCTCTACAAACAAAGATATGAGGCAATGGCCAAGGCAATTGATGCTTCATTTCCGGATGGTACTAGAACTGATCCGACAGGTGGATTTTTCATCTGGTGGGAGAGTGCAAACAAGAATTTTGATAGTGCAAAATTCATGCAGGAATATGCTATCCCTAATGATGTACTCTATGTCCCTGGAGGGCCATTTTATCCTATAGTTGGATACAATTTAAGCGCAAATGGAAATGATCTCATCCCAAGCAAACCAGAGCTTAACACTATGCGACTTGGATTCTCATATCGATCTCCAGAAGTTATTTCTGAGGGGATTGAACGACTCGGGAAACTCCTATCTGAGCATCAGTAGCCTTTCGAAGCAAACGGGTTTCCTCATCGGGCAACTATATTGAGAAGTTGACAAAAAGTGTAGCTCCATTTTTCATCTCTGGAATGTATGCCCTCTGGTAAGGTCCAAAGAGGTCTGAAAATCCTGAGTTTATTGCCCAATCAATCCACGCCCATGAAGACTCCTGAGC
>JBHLQM010000069.1:0-7712 GCA_048884785.1 Candidatus Thorarchaeota archaeon
CCTACTGAAGCGACCCATATCCCAGTATGAATACCCCTTTCTTCAGGATTCCAGTCGGCAGCTATCACTTCCGCATGGAAAGGTTTGATTTCATCAAATGTGAAGTATTCTGCAAATAGCCTACCTTGACCATTGTTGCTCTTTAGAATCCCGAAGGCAGCAATGGCATCTGAGGGCACGTTTCCAATATTCATAATCATAGCTTGCGATTCGTATGTCAGGGTTTCCTTTGCAGTTCTAGGGATATCTGCCGCTACAACTATGAAGTCCCCATTCTCACTAAAGCTTGAAGGTGGCCTTGCTCTCCATATTGCATCCATTGATGCATCGAGAACTGTTCGATTCTCACCAAATCCCATTACAATGCTCACGTTCACGGGATTCGCATAATAGACTCTTCCAAAGTCCCACTTCATTCCAAGTCCTACTGACCCATCGAATGATGTCGACCCAGTAAGATTGTCATCTGTAATATGAGTTGAAATCTCCGAAGAATTACCTACCTGAAAACTATCAAGTTCCCGGCTTGAATTCACTCCAACATAGAAATCACGGTAGTCATCCGATATACCATACGCAAACAGCATCTGGTCTGTTAGATCATACTTACCATGGTCATCAACACTATCTCCAAAGATATCAAGTGAGTAGGAGAGAAAGAGGCTCACATTATCAATCGGATCGTGACCCATGTTGAGGATGAATGGTGTGATCTTGAATGCCGTTAGAGGCAAGGTGCTATTTACTGTGAAATTATACGACTCAATTACAAGAGTCACGAACACCTCCTCATATGACAATATACCAACCCACCTTCCATAGCCGCTCTGATCTCCGCCACCTAGAGCACCTAGGTCTCCTAAGCCCCCTGGCAGTCCTCCTAGGTCTGCTTCTCCTAGCCCTCCGAGCCCTCCTAGAAGTCCAGTAAGACTCTCGAGGGTTATTGCATGCAATTCACGTTCCACATTGAAATTCATCAGACCAGTGGGATCCATGTCGTTCCACTTCATATAGAGGCTGCCCATTAGCAGATGTATATCAAAAGACCCTCCCCGTGAGTCTATAACAAGAGTCGATGTACCATAGCTGCTCATCATGAGAGTTGATGAAGCATTATTACCGGATGCTGACAGAAAGCCTAGAGCTATCAGAGCTGACCCAGTAGTTCTATTTAGAGGGTCGATTGGAGTCTGTCTCCTACTTAGGTACTCAAAGGCGCCAGGAAGGTTCAGAAAGCCTGCTCCAGCGTCATTTGCACCGTATGGCAAGATATGTGCGGTATCCCGAAGAACATTCCCTATGACAATGGGCGTAGCCCTATCAAAAGCTCCCATAAGAATAGCTGCGGCTCCAGCAACAATCGAGGCTGCAGCAGAAGTTGTATCTGCAACCTTGTAGTAATCATCAATATTTTCGCCTGTGGATCCGCCTAGGAGTCCCGAGATGCCACCCAGTCCACCAAGATCAACGCCTCCTAGTCCAAAGCCACCAAGACCTCCTCCAATTCTGGCTCCCACAACACCGACTCCTGGCGCCACTAGATCCGGTTTAGTGTTGAGAGAGAGCGAGGGACCTCTTCCAGAGAATGCTGGAACTTCATTTTTCGAGGTATCATATGCTCCGACAGTAAAACACTCTAGGCCTCCCCCAGGAGACATGATTGTTAGATAGTCTGGCCCATCATCTCCTGCGGCTGCAATGACGAATATTCCCTTCTCTACAGCCGCTTTCACTGCCTGAGCGACAGCGTCATTCGGTGCTCCAAAGGTGTTGAAAGGCAAGAGAATTATGTCTGCTCCATTGCTAGATGCCCATTCGATTCCTGAAACAATCCAACTGGGCAAGGCAAGGAGTCCTCCAAGAGTCACCTTTCCTGCAAGAAGAGTTGCTCCTGGCGCTATTCCAGAATAACGTCCATCAGACGCATTCCCTGTCCCTGCCGCAATTGACGCAGCATACGTTCCCGGACCTAAGATATCTGTGGGTAGAGAATCTACCTCCGCAAATGATGCATATGCTGCAATCTTGGTGTCAGTTGTGTTAGAGTCGTCATCAAAATCATCTAGGTCAGGATGGGAGGTGTCAATACCTGTATCAAGTACAGCCATGACTACCCCACTTCCATTATAACCTCTATCCCAGAGATTGCGTGCGCCAATCAGCTCAGCCATTGATTCATACTGGGTTTCGTTATCATTACTTAGAGTAGTTGATTCAGATGGCTTAATCCTGAGTACATCATTGGGCCAAATGTACTGAACAAGCTCATGCCTTGCCAGATCTAAAAGATGCCGACCGATAATTTTGATTCGAATCATGTTGAGGTCCTCATAGACCTCGACCACGTTTCCGAGCTGTTCTGCAAATGCCAATGCTTCTGACTGCTTCAAATTAATGACATCATCCTCATAGCTAACAAGTGTATCAATCTCTTCAGAACTTGTGGTCATATTCAGTATTGAATTGTCCAGTTTATCCTCCGGATTTGCCGGTTTCTTATTATCATCAGGAACTGGAATCATAACGGAGATCGAGCTTGTAATCATCAGGAGTGTAATGAAAAGCGCTGCCATCTGTAGTGTTCTCATTCTCTCTCCTCCGATTAAACCCGAACTAACCCTCTATGATACCTGTTATGAGCCCTCTTGTAATAGCTATATAGTAATCAACCATATCTGCGACTGCTTTTGTTTTTACTATTTTAACCGGGATTTCTCGTTCATTCAGTGCAGTTGCACAGCGTTCCGCAATGACTTCAAGTGGTTCTTCGGTAAACACTTTGAGTAGTTCGCCTCTCTGCAGAACGAATTGAACCCCTGGAACAGCCTCCAGTGTCTTTCTTGCTCTTGGATCCACTTCTTCTAGGACAATACCTACTGCAAATCCCCTTGCTGGCATTGATTCCTTCAGTTTTGCAGGGGACCCAAATGCAACGAGACTTTTCCCTCTCATGAATACGGCGACCTTGTCGCAAAACTCAGCTTCAATTGGATAGTGAGTGACAACAACTATTGATGTTCCATACTCCTGATTAACATAGTCCAGAAAATGCCAGAGTTCATTTCTATTATCCGGGTCGAGCCCGCTGGTAGGCTCATCCATAAGCAGGACCTTGGGTCTGTGAACAAGGGCAATGGCAATTGACACTCTTCGTTGCTGTCCACCGCTGAGTTCACGAGTCA
Source organism: Candidatus Thorarchaeota archaeon (assembly GCA_048884785.1). GTDB lineage: Archaea > Asgardarchaeota > Thorarchaeia > Thorarchaeales > Thorarchaeaceae > MP5-2226. Next base: position 3,183 of record JBHLQM010000069.1, read on the forward strand.
TATTATTCCCCTTCTCAAGGATATTGAAGTCCCGAAGAAGCGTCTTACCTTCCTTCACTAGTTGCCATTCAGGAATGTCATATTGCTTCCCGAATGCAATGATGTTCTCTAGAGGAGTAAATGTGTCATACATGTAGTTCAAATCTTGAGGGCAATAGCCAAAGAAATAACGTACTTTCTGGGCGTTTCTAGAATCAATCCCTGCTATTCGAGCCACACCAGTGCTTGGAATGTCTCCTATCAATGCCTTGATAGTGGTGGATTTTCCGGCCCCTGATTCTCCAATTATTGCCAGCATTTCTCCTTCCTTTATTGAGAATGACACATTCTCAATGAGTTTCTTGCCACTTGGAATCTTCACTGTAAGGTTTCTTGTTTCTAGAACATCCCTATAGGCTGCAGCCTCCATCCATGACGATGGCTGAATATACACCTTATCCGCAAATATCGTAAGATTGGGATCAGACCTCGGGCCAATGAGAAGCTGAGGTTGTGCAATGGTATAGATTCTTGGATCTCCCACACCCTCTTCGGGTGCAACACGAATTTCCAAGAAGCCCTCAGGCAGAATTGGTTCTAGGACACTTATTGTAGAGCCAACAATCTGTCCCTTAATCATAATAGCGAGCTTGTCAGATGCGCGTTTTCCCCACACTGTACATGATATCTGCCTATTCTCCTTCAATTTGACAAGATCCTTTACGGCCTGCTGAAGCTCCCTTCCATCATAAAAGAGGTCATCTGACATATTCCTTTTGAGATAGTTCTGTACAGTGATTTGACTTGCTGCCACATCCTCTCCTGTAGTTTCCCTTCCCCCCACGGTAAGAACCATATCCAAATCTGACTTGCGCTTCTTTCGCAGGTCTTCTTCAACAAGCACAGCGATTCTTCGCAGAAGAAGTCCTTTCTTGAAACCCAGAATTCTGCCGCGGAACTTAACATCTTCTCCTGTAGACCTGAGAGTACCTTCTACCTCACAGTGAAGGTCTCTGTCATTTCTCTGGATACACCAATCAACGGCATCGGTAATTCTGGCACCTGAGTAGTATGCTTCCTCTACGAAGCTGGGAGTTTCTTCCTCCTTGGTTGCTGAATCTTCAAATCTTTGTTCCATATCGCTCTCACCCACAGTTTTATCCTAATGTCGGTTTCTTACTAAATACGAATGTTCCAACCAAAACGGCAATCACTGAAAAAGCTGCTAACTTGATAATAGGAAGCCAGACATCAAACAATGTCAATCCCTTAAATCCAGTATCAATCAATAATTTCAATCCCTGGTTGAGGGGCATAATTTCATCGATAAATCCTACATCTATGAAGAAGCCTGAGAGAATTATCGATGCAAATAGTATGAAGAGAAACATCTGATTTGCCTGAAGTCTAGTGCCGGCGACAGATGATATCAAAAGCCCTGTTGTTGATCCTGTGAGAGCTACTAGAGACATGATGATAACAAGCGTAAAGAAGCTCGTATTGAGGTTCAAGTCGAAGACTATGATCCAGAGAGTGATGAGCAAAAGTGACTGGAAAAAGCCAATAATCAGATAGCCAATAACCTTAGCAACGATGACCTCAAGCCGATTTGTTGGCGTTAGCAGCATTCGTCTCAATGGCGTATCTCCTACAATGGACTGAGCGGCTGTCATGGCGATCCCGAGATACGATGAGAATATGATAATAAACCCGCCAAACACACTCTCGAGATATCCTCCATCAGGTGTGAATTCGATAATCATACCAGGGAACACTTCCGAACGAATCCAAAGCTTGCTGACTCGGAAGAAGATGGTTGCTGCTTGAACAACTCCCTGAATCTGTGATTCTGCCAGGAAATCTGTGGCATCAACATGTACTTCGAGATAGGTTGGTTCATTGAGAGTGAGGTTCTGCTCAAATCCATCAGGGATAACAATATACCCTAAAATTTCACCTTCATAGAGGGCCTGCCATGCTTCTTCTGTTGTATTATAGATACGAAGGTCTGTTACAACCTGCCGCAGATATTCCGTGAAATTCTCGGAGAGGTCCTCACCATCATATGTGCGCGTTGTATCAAGATCCACAAGCCCCAATGACATCTCTGTTCCGGTCAAGCCTGATGTATCTGTAGTATTCGTGGTGTCACTGCCGCCGCCACCACCGCCACCAAGAGACATACTTCCCATACTGCTTTCATCTATAACCCAGTAAAGCATGCCAATAAGGGCTGCAGGCAAGAGGAAGATCAATAGGAGGGCGACCTTATCCTTCACAATGAGTCTCAGCTCTTTTGCTACCATGTTTGCAATTCGCCGAGATGGCTTTCTGAAGCTCTCTGCCAATTTTCATTCCTCATCAGTGTACGGCTTGCGTTACTCCATACTCGCGGATATTCGAATATCTAATGAATCGGCCATACTTCGATTATTAAGGTTTAGCTAGTATTTTTCATTTCGTCGAATTCTAATTAGGAATGGAATGATATGCGCATGAAACATAAATAGCAACAGGATGTCAGAGTAATTCAAAGCAACCTGAATTAAAATTCTGTGAGACCTGTGACGGATGACTATTGATACAGAACTCCTTGAGAGGCTGCAGAGAGTTGCCCAACGCAATAGGGTAGACGTAGCCATTGATTCTGAGCAAAGTATCAATACTAAGGTCGAAGTCATTCGAGGTCGACTGAATTCAGCATTCTTTAAGAACGCTGAAAAATGGATGCTTCCTAAATGGGCGATATCTAAAATTTGGGTTGGTGGAAGACGTCAGGAAGTTTCTGAACAGCTCAATAATGATTCACACAGGAACTGGGTGGTCATAGGAAGTCCCGGTGCCAGTTCATTTGCTATCTCAGATGATTCCGGGTTGACCACCGTGCAACATGAATGTGGATCTGTTGAACTCTGGATTATGAATGAAACGCCAGAGTTTCCGGCCCTTCAAGATAATAATGGCTCCAAGCTCAACCTAGTTTCAATTGATGACCAGATATACGAATGGAAGGCAGAAAAAAGAGCCATCGAACTTGACAGACTCATTTATCATGCTGAAGACGACAGCAAGGAATACATAATTAATGAGATTTCTCTTCGGAATGTTTCTCTTGAAGATGCGAGTTTCACTTTCTTCGTTGTTTTAAGACCCTTCTCTATCCGTGGCGTAGAGCCAATTGAAACTCTAGCTTTCGACACTTCCAAGAATTCGTTATATGCCAACGGTCTTCTTGCATTGGTAGCCGATCGCGGACCGTCTAGCATAATCATGGACGTCTTTGATAATCCAGATCTAATTAATGCCGTACAAAGTGATCGTTCAAGATTTGACAAGAATTTCTCAGCTGCACGAGGAAATGGAACTTGTATTCTGAGATATTCGATTAATATGCAGCCTGCTGGACATGAAACCTTGGTCTTCGCTTCGCCCCTATTTAGATTTGGCGAGGATGAGGAATCCATTCGTGTTAATCTAAGTCCACGATTGCGTGATGAAGCTGTCGCTAGATGGTTTGATTTCTCTGATGATAGCCCCGCAGGACATTATCCAGATGAAGAGATAATGAAGGCAACGGGACAGGCAAAAGCATCGCTGGTCATTCAGGCAAGAAACTATGTGTCAGGGACGACCTTTGACGACTTGGTAAAACAAGTGAATACCCTGACGCGCATTCATGTTGCTCTTTCTAGGGGCGTCTGCGAAAACACTGCAAATGCATTTGCAGAGGACATTTCACAGAAATTCATAGATACGGAAATGGACTCATCCACTCTGGCTTCTCTTTTCTGGGCATTCTTTGAAATGAGGCGACTTCACCCAAAGCTTTCTACCTCTGAAGTTGTTTCTAGTTTTACCAAGAAGATTAGTGCTTCAGTTATCGATGTCATTAGAACCAACGACCAGAAGCAATTGGAGGATGCTGGAGCCGAATCATCATCTGAATTCAGGCCAGAACACAGTTCAGAGAATTCTAATGAAGCAAGATTCCAGAATCCTGATGACACCACTGCTAGTCCGAGTACTGAAAAAATTCTGAAGGAACCGATTGTACCCCCCCGTCTTGCAACGCTTGATGAAATTCTGAATAGGCTATGGATATTGGCAGCTGCGAATATTATTGGCGAACTGACAAATGAACCTCAGCTGATTCAGAATTATCAAGATGAACTGAATAGAGCTTGTATTTCATTAATTGACAAGCCTAGTTGGTCCATCAACTCTATCAGCGATGTTGATCTCATTTTTGATATTGTAGGAGCTTTTTCAATCCTAAAGGGATGTTATCTTCCTCATGAATTCATACAAAGGATTGTGGACGATGTAAAAGAAAACCTCTCATTCAGAGGATTGGTACGATATCCTTTGTCCACTCAAAAGGTATCTAGCCATCTCAGACTTCGACTGGCAAATGCACTTCTTATGCTTGGTGACCGTGAAGAAGTTGAAACATCACTTGAGCGTCTTCACGAGTATTTCTCTGATTTCCATCATCTTCCTGACTGGGTGAATACAAAGACAAAAGGGGGCACTCTTGGGAATGGATGCAGT
>JBHLQM010000069.1:7812-16361 GCA_048884785.1 Candidatus Thorarchaeota archaeon
CGTGCTACCATACTGATGAACGGATTCTTGATCTTCTTGAGAAATTCATCCGCTATAGGTTGGAAGTCTGAATAGTCCGTATCTTGAGTGATTTTAGCGCGCATATACATGTCTTCAAACTGTCTACCGAGTTCCAATGCTAATGAATGCGCCTCTTGAAACTCCTTTTGAGTTGGTGTAATGAGAGCTGTTATAGTATTCTCTCTATCTGCCAAAATGATTCTTTTCTCCTCTGTGGTGAATGATGACAAGCCTCCCAGTTTTAATTCGCGTGAAAAATGGGTAATTGCGGTTACAAAGCTGGAGAACAAAGAGGGATCAAGTCCTTTCCGTAATCTTGAGAAGAGAGGTATTCCTGATTTCGAGTCGAAAATAACGACTCCTTCAATGTCCATTCTCGTGTGTCCCCTAGTGTGAGTAAATAGCAGCCACTACTTGCTCCTATTAAATCAATTTTGTACAATCAAAGAAGTCGTTCATTTGAAATGGATCACTTTCCAGACTCCAAAGCTGGCTCCTTGATCAACTTTCTAAAAATCTTCGAATCATGAAATTCTCTCTGCCTATTGATGCATGGCACGATCTTGCATCGCGAGCAAATGTATCCCACAAAATCCTTTGTTGTTGAAGCTGATTTCATCTGTGAGTAGAACTCATCTCTAGTAGGTGTAGCAAAAGAAAGTTTGCCTGATGCAATTTGCACAACTGCCTTTTCATAGACTTGTTCTCTGATACGCTCTGCCATGCCGCCGGATTGAACCTGTAGCGCCACTTCCTCCAAGACGGCGGCAAGGGAACATGAGAGTGTGTAGAACTCCTCATTCCATCTCTTTTCGAAAGAATTCTCAACCAATCCAACTTCCCACATTCTAAAGAATTCTAAACCAGCTTTTTTGTATGCATCAGGGACCAACTCAATCAGCTTTCCTCCCTGCCTATCTTTTCCATGACGTATTGGTACGCCCCTTGGTACATGTGCGCCTTGTCCGCAGAATGAATACCAACCAGAATAGGGTTCATCTCTGATGTATCCAGCAACCTTCACTATCTGTTCATCACGGCTGTCTAAAACATGTGCAGGTACCCATACAGTGTGGTCAAAACATCTCTTCTCGCCACATAGAACGCAGGAATAGAGTTCCTCCTCTGTCCGTTTCCTTCTCATAATATCGCACTCTGGACACTCACTCATTAGGAACCCTCTCTACATGATATGATACACTTCCGATTATTTCTTTCGTAACCTCTTTCACAACCTGTATATGCTGCCCTTCTTAAAAGAATGAACGGGTCTAGCCATGGCGAACAAGATCTACAACTCCGATTTTCTTGTCATTGGAAGTGGTCTCTCTGGTCAAATGTTTTCACTAAAGGTGGCCAACAGGGGGTCAGTAAATCTTGTGACAAAAGGGGAGCTCACTGAATCTTCAACTATGAGGGCGCAAGGAGGAATTGCAGCTGTTGTATCAGAAGAAGATTCGTTTGAGAAACATATGCAAGATACAATCCGAGTTGGTGCAGGTCTATGTCACCGAGAAGTAGTCGCTGATGTAATCAAAAGCGGTCCAAAGGCAATCAAGGACTTGGAGAGTGTAGGTGTTCAATTCTGCAGAGAAGAAACTTGTGATGACTACGATCTGGGACTTGAAGGAGGGCATAGCGAGAGACGGGTTCTACATGTAAAGGACCATACCGGTAGAGACATTGAGTTATCCCTCTCGAACCGAGTCCGTAAAAACAAGAACATAACAATCTTTGAGAATCATATTGCCGTGAATCTCTTTGTAAAGAACAATCAAGTGGAAGGCGCATATATTCTCGACATAAATACGGGAGAAGTTGAGAGGTTTGCAGCGAAGGTCACAATCCTAGCTACGGGAGGCGCAGGCCGAGTGTTTCTGTATACAAGTAATCCAGATGTGGCCACAGGGGATGGAATAGCTATGGCCTATCGAGCAGGCGCAACCGTAATGAATATGGAGATGGTTCAATTCCATCCAACTCTTTTGTTTCACCCCAAAGTCCGTTCAGAACTAATATCAGAGGCTCTTAGAGGAGAGGGTGCTGTCCTGCTAGGTATAGATGGAATCCGGTTTATGCCAAATTACCATCCTGATGGCGAATTAGCACCAAGGGATGTTGTTGCCCGGGCGATAGACAACGAACTAAAGAAGACTGGCGCAGACCATGTCTGGCTTGATATCTCCTTCAAGGATTCTGAGTTCATTAAGAGCCGATTTCCTGCGATCTATGCGACCTGCCTCAGAGCAGGTATCGATATGACGAAGGAGCCAATTCCTGTAGTACCAGCAGCCCATTATATCATGGGTGGAGTTAAGGCGGATATCTATGGAAGAACAGATGTTAAGGGGCTCTATGTGATTGGCGAGAGCTCCTGCACTGGTTTTCATGGCGGGAACCGTATGGCTTCTAATTCATTGCTTGAAGCAGCTGTTCTGGCAGCAAACGCAGCAGAAACTGCATCTCAGGATATTGAATCTGAGCGACCTATCAGTGAAATACCTCCTTGGGACCCGGGAGAGGCAACTGACGTAGACGAATTGGTGGTGATCTCACACCTGTGGGATGAGATACGTCGGCTAATGGCGAATTACGTTGGAATCGTGCGCTCACAGAAGAGACTCATTCGAGCATTGAATAGAATTGAGTTCATTGCAAGAGAAATTAACCAGTTCTATTGGGATTTTCGTATCACCGCCGACTTGGTAGAACTCCGTAATATTGTGATGGTGGCGGAGCTAATCGTTAAGATGGCGAGGATGCGAAAAGAATCTCGCGGTGCTCATTATAACAAAGACTTTCCTGATGCTTGGGACTATCAAGTTGATACAATTCTCAAAAAGGGATATTCTCCAGTGGTTCTTCAGCAATAGGGTGATACAATGAGTTATAGAAGGCACGCAGTGTCCTTCATCTTGCCAATCACTGTACTACTCATCATTCCTGCCCTCTTGCTATCTGCAGAGAGTGGGATGAATCGAGTACTGGCAATCCCGGTGCTAGTAAAAGTTCTGATGTTGCAGATTGGTGCAGGTTTCATCAGTTTTGGCATCCTACTATTGGCGAGCACGATATGGATGTTTGATAAAATTGGCAAAGGAACTCTGGCGCCATGGAGCCCAACAAGAAACCTAGTGGTTGCCGGAGTGTATCGTTATGTCAGAAATCCTATGATAATTGGGGTCCTGCTTGTTATCATAGGTGAAGCCTTGATAGCTGAATCCCTGTTTTTATTCGCATGGTTCCTCTCTGCCTTTCTTCTGAACCATGTCTACTTCATTAAGTCTGAGGAACCCGGTCTGGTCAAACGGTTCGGTGATTCGTATCTGCTGTACAAGGAGAATGTGCCTCGGTGGCTGCCAAGAAGAACGCCTTGGTCACCACCGATGGTTGACAGTGTTGACGGGACTGGCTAGCGTTTGTGTATTCATTATGCAGATGCATAATCACTCCAGTGCTGATTATATCGATTCAATATATTCCAATTCTATTTCCTCATCATCAGCGGTTAATGCGATTACTTTTAGAGGTCTTCCCTCCTTCGAAAACTCAAACCTAAGTGCTCTTGCACTTGCTTCTGCAATGAACTCCATCTCATTGTAGGGATCAAGGACTTCTTCGAATTCCCCTATCTTGATTACTAACCTATCATTCTTGATGATGAATTCAACAACATTCTTCCGCTTGTACTTGCCAACCAGTTTATGCAGACTTTCTGGAGTCACTTCTTGCTTCGGATATTTGAAAAAATGCTCGAGCTTCTTTTCTTTCTTGTACTTTCCTACAGGAGCTATTAAGACCACGAACTCTTCTTCTGTGTTGAGATCAAAGAGTCTATCCAACTTATTCTGTTCATAGTACCCTATGGCTACAGTTCCCAAGTTGATTGCTTCACAAGCCATATAGAGAGTCTGGCACACGATTCCCAAATCTATAGCAATGAATTTGTGAGAGAGGATAGTATAACGCCATTCAGTACGATAGGGTACAGCTGTCCAGCAGAAAATGACCGGAGCCGCACCAACAAATTTCTGGTCATAGGCCAGTTCACCCATTTTTTCCACAGCGTTTTCAATTTTCTTGATAAATAGTAATTGATGACTAAATGAAATATAGCGATAGAGGCCTGGTTCAATCCTCTCTACATTATTGATCACCAAGTATGTTTCAAGAGGGCTTTTGGCTCCTGCAGAGGGGACAGTACGCTTGACTCCGCGTCCGGATTTCAGGACTTGCTTTACTCCTTGGGTGCTCCAGAGTAGAAAAGATAACTCTTCCAGAGTAAGGGCATCCGGAGTGTATTTTCTTCTACTTTGTCTGCTCTGAATTATGTCCAGAAAAGCAGCCCTGCCGATTGCCAATTCATTTGGAGGGATTAGATCGATGAGATGGGCATCTTCAGGGAAGGGTTGTTGAAAAGGAGGAGGCGGAACTTTCTTCTTCTCATCAGATTCTGGAACAACCTGTTCATAATCCTCAGAGTCAAAAAAATACAGGAATTCCCTTCTATCTTTCATAGGCATGACTTGCTTGAGAGTTTATTTAATATACCCTAAGAAGCAAGTTACAGTTCCAAAGGAAATTGAAGGGCAGGCTGGAACCTGCCCATTGAGATTGTTTCATCGGCTTGTGTACAATACGCCTTTTTTGCTATCAGGCGCGTTCAATATATTGGCCCCCTAGCTCGGCGCTCGCGGCTTCACTTACACTGGGGATTGTACTGCCAAGAATTGGAAAATCTCCGAGTTGTCCATCCATGAGCGCCCCGTAGGCCTCCATATCAAAGTGACCATGGCCTGATAGATTGAACACTATCACTGTCTTCTCTCGTTTCTTCTTTGCCTCGAGAGCGTAATCTATTGCAGCTTTTATTGCATGAGCTGACTCTGGAGCCGGGATGATTCCCTCAGTTCGGGCAAACAAGAGACCTGCAATGAGCACTTCGGTCTGATCAAAGGCTTTTGGTGTGATTCGCCCCTCATTCTTCAGGGCACTGACAATGGGTGCAACACCATGATATCTCAGTCCTCCGGCATGTATCTTTGGAGGGACGAAATCTGCACCAAGGGTGTGCATCTTGATCTTGGGTGTTAGTCCCGCAGTATCACCAAAGTCATAGCAGTATTCACCCTTTGTGAGGGTGGGACACGCAGTCGGTTCAGCTGCTATGTATTCCACATCCCTAAATCTATCATCAGCTAGGAATGGTATCGTTATTCCAGCAAAGTTGCTTCCTCCGCCAACACAGCCAATGATGACATCTGGCGATTCGTCGATTGAATCAAGTTGCATCATGACCTCCTGTCCAATCACTGATTGGTGCAGCAATACATGATTCAGTACCGAGCCCAGAGTATACTTTGTATTCTCATTTGCAAGAGTATCTTCCAGCGCTTCACTAATAGCGATGCCAAGTGAGCCCGGATGGTCTGGATTATCAGCAGTCAATCGCCTTCCAAACTCGGTCAAATTGGAGGGACTTGGAACGACCTTGGCTCCGTAGGACCTCATGAGAATACTGCGATAGGGTTTCTGCTGATAGCTGATTCTCACCATGTAGACCATGGCATCGATCCCAAAGTGTGCGCATGATATGCTCACGGCCGAGCCCCATTGACCTGCACCGGTCTCTGTAGCTAGCCGTTCAATCCCTTCTTCTCTTGCGTAGTATGCTTGTGCAAGCGCGGTGTTGAGTTTGTGGCTGCCAGTGGGACTCACATCCTCCCGCTTATAGTAGATTCTCGCGGGAGTCTTTAGGGCATCTTCTAATCCCGTTGCTCTTTGCAGAGGTGAAGGTCTTCCATATCTGATGAGCCCTTCTCGAATCTCGTCTGGGATTGGAATGCGTTTCTCAGCGGCCATCTCTTGCCGCACACATTCCTTAGTGAAGATTGCCTCCAGGGCTTGAGGTGGTACTGGCTCTTCTGTCGCAGGATTAATTGGCGGTGATAATGGCTCTCTCAGATGCGGCAGTATATTGACATAATACCGGGGCATCTCTTCAATGTCTAGTAGAATTCTAGTATGTTGTCTGGTCATGGGGTTCTCTCCCTGAATAAGAAGGCACCACTCCCATCACGCAGAACACATGTCAAGATGAGGACTTGGCAAGTCAATGAAGCACCAAATATAGAACGAGCTGAACGCGTCCGTGTGGACGCAAGTGCCATTGGCGAAGGGACACCAGCTTCATTTCCTTTTTCCTCGGGAGTGGTTATTGCAGTGCTGTTACTGTTCCTTTTAAACATTACGCAGATTAGTACACTATACGCCACTTGTGTACATCAGATGACCAGATATGTACATTGATTTGGAAAAGATGGTCAAAAATTAAGAACCCACTATACACTACCCTACCTCAGCAGGATTAAATGAAATGAGAAACTGGAAGCTAAACCATTAGACTAAAATCACTACACCTATCTAATAGACTGATTGGTGGAATTTGGGAGGTCTGTATAATAAGGACTCTGCAATACATATTTGTTGCTTTGAACACAGTATGTGCTCTCATCCAAATCATTCTGCTTATTCTTTTGAAACCCTTTGGATATTGGGTCTATCCCCTCTTCATTTTCGCATTCTTTGTCATGGGATATTATTCCAAATTTGAAAGCACATCTGAGCGATTCGATGGGCCACTAATTTACACGGGATTACTATTCCTTGTTAACATAGTATTCTTCATGTTTTTCAATATCGCGTATTTCGAGAATCCATCAAATTTGAACCTTCTTCGAGATATTCTAACATCAATGATGGTTATTGCATTCTTTAATTTCAATACACTTGGGAATCTCATAGGGATTATCAGAGGTGTTTCATAATTGAAGACCTCATAAGGCGTATCTATGTCTATCAAGGAACTCTTGCTTCTTTGCAAGATACATACATTCTCGACCCAGGAGGTTCTGGCAAATCATTCATCTTGTACTTTGTATAAACGACCTTTGCTTCTCCTGCTGCTTTTCCCACCTCTTACGTTCTGAACGCAACTGAAAAAGTTGTACATCCTTGTAAATCAGACCTTCCTCTTTTGGTGGTAGACTTCTTTCGACGCGTTCCTTCTCTGGTGTGTAGATCATAGAATCGCCAAATTCCGCAACATTAGCGAAGAAACAATATGCGTAGATGGATCTGCGAGCGTCAAAGTGGGCTGCTTTGAAGTCAGCCGTAACCGGTGTGAAGGCTGGGTTGAACACTAGGTCCACTGGAGGTTCAAAGTTCTTTAGCTCAACCCTCAGATCCATGTCCAGAAAGTCCCGACATATGACAATTGCAATCCTTCCAAACTCTGTGTCGCAAATGAAAGTTCTCCTCGGGAGTGTTCCGGTTCCTAATTCCTCAGTGAACCTTTCACCTTTATAGTGAATAGTAGCTGGAATGTGCTTCTCCTGTTTCCAAAGGATTCCTTCTGGTCCTATAACCGTACAGAGGTTCTGTTTTGTTTTATCGTCATGATATGAACCTGGGACGATGTACATATGGTATTCCTTAGCTAGGCGGATTATGTCTTCTAGTATTTCGTTGTAATTGAGGTCGATGGTCATTTCAGGGAATAGTAGGATGTTCACACCTTCTCTGTAGGCGAATTCTATCATGCTTATGACTTTGGATTTTACAGCTTCGACTTTATCCTGCCTAAGACCTAGAAAGCCATCAGCCTTCATCTCATAGAATTCGTTTAGGATATCGCTTGACTTGGAAACTCCTATCTGGGCGATGCCAACCCTGCATTCCTTTCTTTGAATACTTGCGCTTTCTTCAAGTAGGTTCTCGTAGATTAGTTCGTATTTTCTCTGACTCGTTTCTATTCTGACCTGTGATGCTCTTTCGGTGAACTGACGAACTTCCCCTATTCTTGGAGAGGAGCTGGTTTCTGTAGGACATGAAGGGGCGACAATGCCTAATGTGCTTCTAGAGATAGATGGTTCTGTTATTGTATCTAAGGCTGAAACTAGAATACTCTCTTCCTTTTCGACCATGTCTATACGACCTAGAACCTCACTCTCCTTGTGCTTGTGACCTGACTTACTGAAGAGTTCAGCCGCTGACTTCAGATACTTAGTCGCGATTCCTAGGAGTTTCTTCCTTTTGTCAATATCCAACTCCTCGTCCGTTTTAATCAAGTGCCATGTCGCATCGAAATAGGACGATGTTGCAAGAGCCCAATCAGCTCCTCCATCGTAACCACCCTTCCGATAGGATAACGCAGCCTTTCGTAGCATCGTCTTGATCTTTGGATAGAGAAAATCTTTGACATCTGTTTCAGTTGGCTCGTCAAATTTACATCCGTGTTCTAAAGCCTTACAAAAGGCTGAGTTGCCTGTAGCGAGCAGTTTCAGCTTGGTATCAGTGAAAAGCTTGCTGGCTTTGGTGAATAGGCTTGCTGCTTCTGCGAACTTGTCTGCGTCATCGTAGTTCTCTGCAAGCTCCATGCTTTCCCAAGCTCTGCAGAGGTTGTATACAGCTTCTAATTCCAGACGTTCTGTCTTGATTTTGAATTGAGTAAGAACATCCTTGAACTC